>JAGBEV010000064.1 GCA_017936785.1 Lachnospiraceae bacterium
AATCATCCGAAGGAACTGGATGATCTGATGCCTTGGGCACCTGATGTACAAGAACAATGTAAGTAACGATTGTTGGGATGGTATTATATGCTATCCCTTATTTATTTAGTAGGCACTATCTTATTAAGCGCTTACCCTATAAGGAAGCAGCAGGAAAAGCTGCAACAGGAAATCAATAAAACATTCACTCTAAAAAATCATGAGGCATGGTGATAGGCTATGTCCTTTAAATCATGGTAGATAATAGGGAATGGAAATGGTATAATCAGATTTGCAAATAGTAATCTGAAAGCAGGATATGGTATGAGAAAGAAAGAGCCAGTTATAATTGGTATACTAACAATTTTATTAGCATTTATGGATATAACCGGATTGCCCAGTTCATTATTTATAAACATTGAAGTTTTAGATATTACTCCATTTTATTGGACTTTAATGTTTAATTTTATTATTATTGCTATAATTGCATTTTTAACTTTAAAATATCTTTGTCCAAATTGGAAATTAGGGCTGAATACGAATGGACTGAAAACAGGTTTAAAAAATTATGGGCTTCCTGGTATTATAGTTGGAATAATATCAGGTATGGCTTTTTATATTGGATTACGACCATTTAATTACAGACCAACAATATTAAAAGTTTTAATTGAAGGGATTATATATTATTTAGGTGTTTCTATTGTTGAAGAATTATATGTCAGAGGATTATTATTAAATCTTATTGAGAAGATGTTTAATAAAAATTGTAATAAAACAATAATAGCAATAATCACTTCTTCTGTTATATTTGGTTTAGGTCATATCTTTGGTGTTTTAGGGCAACCAATTCTTATCATAATAACAAAAATAATATGGACTATTGCCATGGGACTGTATTTTGGAGCAATATATAAGAAAACAAATAATTTATGGCTGCCAATTATACTTCATTTTTTTATTGATATATGTGCTCTGCCATATTGTTTTACAACAATGCAAGGGTATTCTGATATTAGTTTATATATCATTTTACCAACTTATATAATATTAGGGATATATAGTTTGTTTATTATGAAAAGTGAAAAACAAATTATAAATTGATGTATTATGGTGGCGCAAAGACATGTATATTTAAGGAAATGAAAGTTTGAAATTGGGGGACGAAATGGATTTTAAAGTACTAAGCGAGATTTTCAAGGGAGTATCAGATTTAAAGAAAAGCAAAAGAGAACAAAAGGAAAACGGATATTCAGAACAGTTATTTGAAAGATTGGAACAGGATATTATAAAGAGAAGTCGGGTATTAAATGCGGGAAATAGTGGGTCAATATCAGATTATCAGTTCTATTATGCTGCTGTAACCAAAAAAATGATTAAATATATCGAGGCAGGAAGATTTGAAGATGCATTAAATACTTTTGAACGGGTATCTTGGGATGATTTCCTTCAAAATCTGAATCGCCCGGGAATGTCAACAAACAATATGAACCATATGTGGCATATTGCATATGGAATGATGTTATATCTGTGGAAAGGAGATGTTGAGGCAGCATCTCAGATCTATGGGGATACGCCGAGACATTTTCAGTATTTTAGAAAGCATTCTGACATTGGGCATCGGGAAGCAGTTTTTGCAGAAGCATATTTATTTTATAAAACGGGCGATTATGAACAGGCAGCTAGTAGTATGAAATGTTTAAAAAAGAAACATGATTCTTTAAGCCTGGCGCTGATCCGTATATTGGAAGGAAAATTAGATGAGAGATTAAATGGTGGCCAACAGGCAGAACGGTACTATGATGAGGCAAGGAAAATGTGCGCTTTTCCGGCAGTGGAGAGGATGATCACAGAGTTATAAAAAAGCATTATTGTTTATCTTGATCATATTTTCGTTAAAGGCAATTGAGTTGACTGGAAGGAATAGAAACTTACATGAGCGATGATATAAAACCTATAGAACTGGTATGTCCAATGTGTGGTGGGAAAGAAGTATCTCTTGGAGAAGGCAGTGAAAAGGCACCTACCATATGGCATATGATACTGCCCGGGAAGTGGTCGAAGAATATTCCCAACCACATGCCGGTATACAAAAGGCTCCAAATTTTATGTGACTCCTGCGGTTATGCCTGGATGTTTGATATACCGAAGGAAAAGGTACGGCTTGTAAATCTAAAAACCAATGATTCTTTGCCCAAAATGAAGGATGTCAGGGAATACAAAATAGGAAATGAAAATATATATCTGATTTTCAAAAATCGAAAGAATAAAGAAAAATAAGTGAACGCAAAAAAAGAAATAAATGGATTTAAAGAGAAAAATCAGTGATCTAAAGAGATTATTGTATACCCATTTGATTTCATGATATAGTGAATAAATAGAAATGTAACATGAGGCAGGCAGAACAATGAGGAGGGAAAATATGAGGAAGATAGTATTAGCAATGACGACGCTTTTATGTGTCATGCTTATTGGATGCGAAACAGGGGAAAGGAATCAGGAGAGCGGAGATGCAGTTGTAACAGAGGAAGGGGCTTCAGGGGAAGTCTCCATAGAACCGGCTGTTTCTGAAGATCTGGTGAGTGTAGAAGAATTTAAGGAATATTATCAAATGGGTGATGATGTGCCGGAGGATTATATTGAGGCATTTATTCAGCACAGACAATTGACCAAAGATTCATTGGGAGAGCAGAATTATGATGCTATGGTTAAGGAAATGTATGGAAGAGGGCTTACCTTTGGACCTAAGATTACGGATCTGATAGCGGGAGAAGCAGTACAGCTTTCTGAGGAGGATGATTTCTCAGATGTTGCTTACATTGTAATGCAAAAGGGCATATATGAGGATGGAACGGACATATGCACACCACAAAATGTTGTTCTGGAGGTTGATAATCAGAAGGTTTATGTGACAGAAAAAAACGTGACAGAAGACTATACTACAGAAGAAAATGTGCGGGATATTTCTGAGGAGGAGATCACAGAGTGCCTGCAGAAGCTTCGCAGCATGATTTCCGATGAGTGGAATTCCCATCATACAACAGAAAGCAGAACATATAGCTGGAGATTGTCCATTGTTAAAGAAGATGGCTCCCAGATCTGTTATCAGGGTGAAGGACCTGATGAAGTATTTCATCCGGGACTGGAGCAGTGGTGTCAGGATTATCTTGAAGCTGATACGGAAACAGCGGAACAAGGTGAAGAAGTTTCTTATTATGGGACATGGAAGGTGTTGGATTATCAGCCAGCAGAGGTTTCAGCTCTTTCACAGGAGGAAATGGATGCATTTAGGGGTTATATCCTTACCTATGGACCTGATGGAGTATTTCAAAATGACCATAATATGAATATTGCCAATTTGGAGTATAACGCTGAAGGGTATACAGAGGAAACATTAGTACAGGATTACCGTGTAAATCTTGGAGAATGGTGGAATGGAGTATCAGAAGTTTCCTGTGTCTCTATTACGTCAGAAGAGCCGTTTTTCGGTCAGCAGTTTTTTGATGTAAATGATGATGTTATATGGATCTACTATGAAGGCGTATTTTTCCTGGCAAGAAGAGCGGAAGAATAAAATTTATGGCAGAATAGAAATCAGGTATTATTCAATTCGGAAATCGGACCGATATAATGAATAGGGTTTAAGCATTTATACTTTTTGATCAGTACAAGGATGGAAAAAAGCTAAGGACAGCATACTTTTTAAAAGAAGGTATTCTGTCCTTTTTATTAAATTTATTTAATTATATGTAGTCATGTGTAAATATGACATTCCTGATGTGTTGAAATTGATCAATGGGAACAGTTGTTCAGAAAGAGGATTCAGAAAGGGGAAATTGATTATGAGTATAGAAGGTATTGGAAATTACAGTTACATAGGCAGTTATGCCGGAAATTCCAACAGAAAAGATAAGGCAGAGTCAGATAAGGGATTCGTGTTGGAAGGTTATGAAAGTGCTGATCAGGTGCAGAATGAAAATACAGACAAGATCCCGGAGAAATATGCAGGCATGTCTTTCTGGGAATTGATCAGCAGTGAAGGGGCAAAGAACCGGATTCCGGTAGTGAATGCTGTTGTAACGGCTAAGAATCCGGAAGATGAGAAAATTTATGTGACATTTTTTACTGACCGGAAAATCTTTTGTCAAAATGCAGATGGTTCCAAAGTATGGGAAATGGGACTGGAAAATCAGCAGCAGAGAGATAAAGTTCAGAAATTTTTCAGCAATTATAAACCGGATCGTGATCTGGTAAAGGAATACTATTCGGATGCAGGTTTGGGAATTGTTTCTTCAAGAGATTTTTGGATAGCATTGTTAGAGGACGATGCAGAGTAAAAGAAAATAGTAATTTATTGAAATATTACCAGAGGATTCACATGCTTATAAAACCTTCAATATATTATTATATAAAAAATTTTAGAAGGTCTTATATATGAAAGAAAATGTGCAACCTCTGGTCAATGACTGCAGTTTTGTCAATGTAAAGCCGGCGATGGTGGATCTGCCCTATCCGCCCATTCAGGTAAAAGAGCGAAATCAGAAGTATGCGGATCTGCTGAGTATGGATTATTGCGGTTCCGTATCGGAGATGTCTGCAATCACCCAATACATTAACAATGAAAACAGGATGTCCTGTGAAAAGTGTCCTTTAGCCAAAACGATTCTTGGAATTGCAATGGCGGAAATGATACATTTACAAAAATTAGGAGAGTTGATCCACTTACTGGGCGGAAATATTGATTTTGTGGCAAGACAATCCAATGGAAGGCAGAAAATGTGGACGCCTGCATATCTGACCATTTCCCAAAATGTGGAAAAGATGATATGGGCGGATATTGAATCCGAGCGGGCAGCCATTAATCAGTATAAGATTCATATGAAAGCAATCAATGATGAGTATGTAAATGCTGTTTTGGCAAGGATCATTAAAGATGAGGAATATCACATCATGATGCTTCAGGCGGTTATGGAAGAGTTGTAGAACAATACCATGGTATTGTTCTACAATTCCAGATCCCAGCGTTCTTCAAGGACAGGGGCTCCCCAATCATCTGTTTCATGGGTGTCTGTAATCTCAAAACCTCTGCTTTGATATAATCGCCTTGCAGCTGTTTGTGCGCTTACAGTCCATAGAAAGACTTTTTTATAATGATGTTCGCGGCAGAATTTAAGAGCCATATCCAGGAGTTTTCTGCCGGCACCCAGACCACGCATTTCAGGCTCTAAAAAGAAATATCTGAATTGTGCAGTATCATCATCTATATGTGTGATTGCAGCACACCCGGAGCGGGTACCCTGATATTCCAAAATGTAGATGCAATCCCTGGTGGGATCAAAATGTTCAATCAGTTGATTTACACCATCTTTCAGATATTTTGTCCAGATATCTGAAGTGAAATTACGTTCAACCGCATATAAGGTCAACTGTCTTGTAATAATATAATCCACATCTTCGCTTTTATAATTGCGGATCATGAGTTCGTTTCCCGAAGTAGTTAAATACTTTTTGATGGTATTCATTGCTTTATGAATTTCATTACGGGCATTTTCATCAAGGGGAGCGATCATTTCCCGGATCTGTTGTTCCGATCTGTCATTCAGCTTATGAAATTCATCCATGCCGTAATCTGTCAGATTAATTATGTTAGAGCGGTTATCGGACCGGGAGGCTATTTTTTGAATAAGACCGTTTTTCTCAAATTTTTTGATAATCCGGCTCATGTAGCTTGCATCTATGTTTAGTTGATGGCACAAAGTATTTGCAGTGCAATCTTCTGTTTTAAATATTTCAAATAATACTCTTGCTTCTGTCAGAGAATAACCGGATTCCAGAATGTGTCTGTCCAGCAGTCCCAGAATGTTGGTATAAAAGCGGTTAAATCCTCTGATGTCTGTAATGATATCTGTATTTTTTTCCATTTTTTCACCTCTCTAAGTATTGGACACTGTCCAATACTTAGAATACAATATTTATTGGACTTTGTCAACTATATGACCTGCTGTTGACAAAATATATTTTTATATCAATAATAAAATAAGCAAAAAAGTGGAGTAATGTATTAGAAGAGGAAAGGACTATAAATATGGAAGCAAAGGATTATGCGGTTATCCTGGACTCGATGCAGACCACAGGAGTCTACGTTATCCGGGAAGATAATCATCAGTTTTTATATTATAATAAACGGGTAAAAGAGGTGGCGCCAAACATTCAGCCGGGAATGATATGTCATGAATTGTGGGCGGGTTCCTGCTCCAATTGTCCCCTTCTTACCATAGGGGATAAAAAAGAGAGCCGTGCTATCAATTATGACGATCCCTTTGGAAAGGCAGTGGATATTGTTGCTACCAGGATTTTGTGGGAAGAATCGATTCCTGCTTTTATAATCACTGTTACACCTCATGCAGAGACAGCAAGCTATACTTACCATAAGATCATAAAAGCAGATCTGGCTGCGGACAGCTTTCAGATCATAAAGATGGGCAGGGAGGAATGGACAGGTTCGGATTTGGGAAATACCAGTCTGTCTCAATGTTTTACGCAGTTTATAGAAGAGGGATATGTATATTGCAATGACGTTGAGCGTTTTCAAAAGTTTACCAGACTGGAATATCTGCAGGAGGAATTGAAGCAGGGGAAAAAAATGCTGGTCTGTACTTATAGACGCAAGTCCCCGCAGGGATACCGGTGGAATACCATGGAGATTGTTCCTGATTTCAGTTATAGTGAGGATAATCAGACTGTCATGGTGTATGTAAAGGATGTACATGATGTATATAGAAAAGGTCTGGAGCTGGAGGAAATCAATATTCAAAACCAGGAGATCATCAGATCTCTGGGAGAGCAGAATTTTGCTGTTTATGTAATTGAACTGAATACAGGCGTGGCAAATCCTGTACGTGTAACGGAAAATGGGGAAGAAGCAGATGCAGGAATACAGGAATGGGATAGTTTGTTATTAAAAATGGTCAATGAATTTTATCATCCGGAATGCAGGGAGAAGGCATTGCAGAATTATTCATTGGGGGCTTTAAGGGAGTCCTGGAAAAAGGGAGAGAAGAAAGAATTACTTTGCCGCAGAATGATGAATGGAAGTTATCATTATGTGTTGACGACAGCTTATTTTCATGAGAATAGTACCAACAGTCATTATGTGATCGTAGCCATGCAGGATGTTGATGAACGTACCCGGCAGGAAATCAGGCGTACTCAGAATGACAAGAGAATGGCGGCGGTCATGAAGTCCAGATATAGTGTTATGAATACAGTAAATTTGGATACAGGTGTTTGTGAAAGGGTATATCTTAATGATGCCGATGATTCGGGAAGAGTTCATAGGGGAGATTATGAACACTTTATACAAAAGGCTGTTGATGAAATCGTTTACGAAGAGGATATTGATATATTTAAAAGTGATCTTTCCCTGGAAAGTCTGCGAAAGAAAGCAGAAGGAGTAGAAAACTTTTTAGAATTGATCTGCCAGTACCGGATAAAAGGACCGTCAGTTATCTGGGTAGAGGAGCATGTGATCTTTCTCCGTCAGGATAAAGCAGTGCTGGTTAATATACTGGGCAGGGACATCACAAAGGAAAAGTTAAAAGAAGCGGCAGCTATGAAGGCAAAGGCTGAAAGGACCAATATTATCCATAGCCTGAGCAGTCTGTTCTTTGCAGCTTATTATATGGACATGGAATCCAATACTTTCCGTATGGTCACCCAGGTAGACGAGGTCGGTGAAATATTGGGAACAGAGGCAAACTGCAGGGAAGGAATCCGTACCTATGCCCGCCATTTTGTACATCCTGATGACCGTGAAGAGTATCTGGAAAAGATGGATTTCCAAAATCTGCTGGACAATCTTAGTGAAGAGCATCCTGTCATTGCGGTGGAATACCGCAGGATAAGAGAAGAGGGGGATGGTTTTGAAGAAAACGGCTGGATTCGCGCAACGGCGGTGCTTGCTGAGACAAAGAACGGAAAAATCAGAAAGGCTTTATATGTTGCCCAGGATGTAACGGAGATCAAGCAAAAGGAAGAAAGGGAACACAGGATTTTAAAGGATGCCTGTGATGCGGCAAATCAGGCAAATGCGTCTAAAAGTGAATTTTTGTCCAGAATGAGTCATGATATCCGTACTCCCATGAATGCAATCATCGGAATGACTGCCATAGCAGGAACGCATCTGGATGACAGGGAAAGGGTATCCGACTGCCTGAACAAAATTACGGTTTCCAGCAAACATTTGTTGTCATTGATCAATGAAGTGCTGGATATGAGCAAGATTGAGTCAGGTAAGATCGATCTGGAGGAAGAGGAATTTAATTTGTCCGACCTGATCCAGAACCTTCTTATGATCATCAGACCATCCGTACAGGCAAAACAGCACGAATTGGAGCTGCATATTGCCAAGGTGGAGCATGAAGATGTGATCGGAGACAGCATGAGGCTTCAGCAGGTCTTTGTAAATATTCTGGGAAATGCAGTAAAATATACACCGCCCGGAGGCAGGCTGGAGGTGGAAATATCCGAGAAGCCATCAAAACTCTATGGATATGGATGCTATGTGTTTGTATTTCGGGATAACGGGATAGGTATGTCGGAGGAATATCAGAAACAGATATTTGAACCCTTCAGCCGAGCAGAGGATTCCCGTGTCAGCAAGATTGAAGGAACCGGTCTGGGTATGACTATAGCAATGAATATCATTCATATGATGAATGGGAATATCAGTGTGGAAAGCAAGCTGGGAGAGGGCTCTCAATTTACGGTTACGGTATTTTTGAAGCAGCAAAATGTCACAGCTCCGGATATGGAGCAATTTGTCGATCTGCCTGTGCTGGTTGCGGATGATGATATGTATGCCTGTGAAGCAGCATGTATGGTACTGGATGAGATAGGAATGAAGAGCCAATGGGTATTGAGCGGAAGAGAGGCATTAAAGCGTGTACAGGAGGCGCACCGGACGGAAGAGGACTTTTTTGCAGTTATTTTAGACTGGAAGATGCCGGATATGGACGGTATTCAGACTGCAAGAGAAATCCGCCGGGAAGTAGGGCCGGATATTCCCATTATTATATTATCTGCCTATGATTGGAGCAGCGTGGAGGCAGAAGCGCGTCAGGCAGGAGTGAATGGCTTTATTTCCAAGCCTTTGTTCAGATCTAAGGTCGCATATTTATTTAAGCAGCTGGCAGGGAATGAAAATACAGAAGAGGGGCTTTCGGAAGAAGCTTTTACGGAACAGGATTTTCACGGAAAAAGGGTATTACTGGCAGAGGATAATGAATTAAACCGGGAGATTGCCCAAGAGATCATCGGAAGCACAGGTGTTATTGTTGAAAGTGTTGTGGATGGGAAGCAGGCAGTGGAGAGGTTTCAGGAAACGGAGCCGGGATATTATGATCTGATCTTTATGGATATTCAGATGCCGGTCATGAACGGCTACGAGGCAGCTAAGGCGATCCGGAAGACGGACCGGGCGGATGCCAGGAAGATTCCCATTATTGCCATGACAGCCAATGCCTTTGCGGAGGATGTGATCGCCAGCAGGAAGGCGGGAATGAACGAACATATAGCAAAACCACTGAATATTGAACAGCTTATGAAATGTATGAAGCACTGGTTCTCCAAAGGAAACAGCAAATAGACTGTTTATATCAGATAACAGCAAAAATAAAAGCAGTACCTTACATTTGGGGGAATGTATAAGGTACTGCTTTTATTTGGAAAAGTTACACACTGAAAACCATTGCTAATGTAGAAATACCTAAGAAGCCGATCACTGCAAATGCTAATCCGATATATTCCATAATGTTTCCTCCTTTTTGGTGGTGTACTTTTTAAGTTCACTTGTTATAATGTAATTATAGTGCATCAAAAACTTTCGTAAAATTACTATAGAGACAAGAAATGTAACTATACTGCCATATATAATGGAGTTTCTGACTGTCAGAGGAAAAGGCGGGAGAATCCAATGAAAAACTTTCAGATTGATGATAAGATGCGGGAGATTCTGGATGATATTTTACCTGATTTTCCTTATGTCATCCATAAAGATGAAACTAAAAATTTTATTAGGGAATATGTTCCATGGCATTGGCATGAAGAGGTGGAATTTACATATGTTCTGGAAGGAACGCTAAAGGTCGGTTATAAAAACCGGATTATTATTTTAGAGCATGGAGATGGGGTGTTTACCAATTCCAATACCCTGCATACCATGTGTAATGGCGGGAAAAAGGGGAATAATGTAGTTTTTTATACCCAGATCATACAAAAGTCATTTCTCGGAGGAAGACCGGGCAGTATCTGGGAAAGGCGGTATCTGCTTCCGCTTCTGGAAAACAGGGAGGTGGAATATTGCATTTTCCGTAACGGATGCCGGGAGGATGAGAAAATATTAGCAGGAATCAGAAGCTCTTCAGAGCTGGGATTGAAAAAGCCATGGGGATATGAATTTGAACTTCGAAACATTTTGTCCGGAGTATGGATTGAATTGTGTCATAAATACGATATTATAAATGCCTCCGGTTGGAAAGAGAATGATGAGGAAGATCAGCGGATCAAGAAAATGATGGGCTTTATTCAGGAAAATTATGATCAGTCCATACATGTAGAGCAAATTGCCAAAGCTGCTGATGTCAGTGCCAGAGAGTGTTTTCGGTGTTTTGAACGGAATTTGTCTATGACGCCATTCCATTATCTGATGCAGTACCGCGTTTTAGAAGCGGCAGACCGTTTAATCCGCAGCAATAGCAGCATAACGGAGATCGGATTGGAATGTGGTTTTCAGTCCAACAGTTATTTTACTAAGATATTTAAGCAGTATATGAATTGTACACCATCCCAATACCGGAAGATAAAAGTTAATGGAAAATAAAACTATAGAGTATAATATTAGAATGTGAAAGTGAGAAGATATATACGGATCTCAGGGAGGTGCCCGTCCTGCCAGTGGTGGCAGGGCGGGCACCTTTAGAAATATGTGAGTTTGGGAGCAAGCTATTTTGCAGGGGCAGCAGCCCTTAATCTGGCGATCACTGCAGCAACATTTGCGTCAGCGATAGCCTGATTGTCTGCCTTGGCTTTTTCGGCAGCAGCCAAAGTGGCAGCTACGGCAGCCTGCTGGGCAGCAACCTTCTCAGCATTTGCAGCTTCTACAGCAGCTTTATTCTGAGCGGCAATTGCTTCATTGTTTGCTTTTGTCTTTTCGGCAGCAGTCTCAGTAGCAGCTACAGCAGTTTTCTGAGCAGCAACCTTCTCAGCATTTGCAGCTTCTACGGCAGCTTTGTTTTGTGCGGCAATTGCCTCATTGTTTGCTTTTACTTTGTCTGCAAGAGCCTGTGCAGCGGCTGCAGCAGCCTGCTGGGCAGCAACTCTTTGTGCATTGGCAGTTTCTACTGCGGCCTTGTTCTGGGCAGCAATAGCACTGTTATGTGCATTTTGTGCAGATTGGAGCTGTGCGATTTCTTCCTGTACTCCTGCGTTTACAGGAACGGATGTTACAGCGATTCCGGCAGCAACAGCCAGAGCCATTACAGCGCCGAGTTTTGTCTTTCTTTTCATCATGTTCATTTTCCCCTTTCTAAGAGATTTGATTTTTTCTTGATATCTTTCGATGTACTTTTGTGATCATAAGCCCACACGGAATGTAAGGACCTATATAGAAAATTATATTTCGATCAGAAAGGAGAATCTACCACTTTGGGTCGGCAGAAGCGACACTGTCAGTTGCATAAGAATAGATATCAGCATTATTCCAAAGGTACCGGCCCTGCCAGTAATTCCCTTGTTACATACAGGCTCATGTCAGGTCTTGTGGCAAGAGTCCATTTTATCAATCTAATCTGTTTGTGCTCGATTTCCAGGCAGGTAATGCAGCGGGGGTGTACACAGCTTCCGCTGTTGTAATAATAAGTATCTTCTTCTGACAGGGCAGGGCGGTGAGTGTGCCCTGTGATCAGAATATGGTCCTCCTGTTTTGCCCAGTGGTGAAGGCGTTCTTCTGTTTTGCGTTTTCTGGTATAGTTTTTTGCCGCACTTGTGGGATCTAAAACGCCATAATGTTCCAAGGGTTTCCAGAGGTACCTTACCAGAAAACAGTTCAGGCGCCAAAGGGTGGAATTGAACAGATCGACCTGGTGCCCATGAGTCAGATATACATCTCTGGAGTCAGGAGTGTTGTTTTCCAAAATTATGCCGGAATGAAAAACCATATCGGGCAGAAGAGGTTTGTTTTCCCAATGGGGATTGGTACCGCAGCAGCAGGGATAGGTACTGCAGCTTTTTGATGTGTAGTGTTTATTTTTTTTGATCATATCATGATTACCGTAAAGCATATAAAGGCGGTTCTGTTTTTGAAAAAGGGAGAGCAGCCAGAACACATTGCCGTGTGCTTCTATGATCTGTCCCATACTGCGGTTTTCCCACAATTCATCTCCATCGCCTAATTCAATATAGGTATATCCCATTTTGTAATAGTGCTGCAGGGCGGCAAAATACAGATTCTGGTTTTTCAGAAAGTTGTCGTTGGTAGTGCCTGTGCCCCGGTGGCAGTCACTGATCAGGATATATTTGGAGCAGTTATCGAGAGGGAGCCTTAAGGCTCCCTCAAAGGATTTGGAAAGACGGGAATAATAGCCCATAAATTTACCCTCTCTTTGGTTTTTGTTTTTTATATTTTCTGATACGGAGCATTTTGCGGAAGGCAAAAGGCAGATAGAAGTACAAATAGAGAAGTCTGTCAATGGAAAGACAGAAAGCCCTTGTAACAAATAAATACACTTTACACCAGAAACGGTTCATACACTGGGCAATGTGGATTCCCAGTCTTTTGAAAATGCCCCGTTTGCAGTTACGGCCTGTAAAGGTAAAAGTAACTGTATTGCAGCAGAGACGGATTTCTCTTTCATGGCAGCCGGCTTTGATCAATCCCTGAATAAATGCCTCTGCCATATCAGGAGTCTCTAAAGTGACGGAAGCACCCATGGACAGATCGGAGGGCTGGGAAAAGCATCCCATGGAAAATGCCGTAAGCCACCAATGTTTTTCACACAGATGGGCGAGCATTTTTTGATTTCGGAAAAGGTTAAAAGAGAGCTTTAGCATATCCTTGTTTTCTGCGCATTGAAAAAGTGTGCGTGAAAGCTCATCTTCGTCCAGTATGCGGTCAGCATAATATACGCCGATCTCACAGCCTGTATTGATGCCGTATTGTCCCTTCCAAAATTCGATCATCCAGGTTCTGCCCTGATAGTTGAAATAAACAGGCAGGCAGTCAAAGATCATATTGAAGTGGGAAGCGGCTTTATCATAAAGGGTACAATAACCGAATTCCCTCTGCCAGGCATCAATACGGGAAGTAAAGATATCCTGGGAGAGTATATAAGAATAACCGAAGGGTTCAATGATCTCATTTAAAATGCGGCATTTTTCATCCATACACATGGAGCAGACTTTCCTGATGATCCTCTTTCTGCGCCAGTGATTGACGCATACAAAGAAAAGAAGTACCAGAAAAAAGATACCGAAAAATAAATACATTAGCAGTTTCCTGATAAATTGTTTTGTTCTATCTTATGTATTTATGTCGAAAAAGGTGTTATGAGAGAGATTTGGAAATTTGAAGTGCAATCTCCATAAAAATAGTGTATATTAAAGTATATTTGTAAAAGATAAAAAGAAAAGGAACAGCACAGGTTATGACGGAAAATAAAGAATATACAACAAAAGAACTGTTAAGACGTTTTGTACCTTATTATAAACCCTATTGGAAAACCATGGTCTTTGATCTGTTTTGCGCATCGCTCACTACCATATGTGAATTGGTTTTACCTCTTATTATGCGTTACATTACCAATCAGGCATTGGCGGAGGTTATGACGCTGACCGTGAGAACAGTGGGAATCCTGGGACTGATCTATTTGGGATTAAGGGTCCTTGACTGCCTGGCAAATTTTTATATGGCGGATATGGGTCATGTAATGGGAGCAAAAATCGAAACGGATATGCGCCGGGATGCCTATGATCATCTGCAGCAGTTGTCCAATACCTATTATAACAATACCAAGGTTGGACAGATCATGGGAAGGATCACCAATGATCTGTTTGATGTAACGGAGTTTGCCCATCATTGTCCCGAGGAGTTTTTTATCGCTTTTGTCAAAGCATTGGGCGGTTTTATGATTTTGGGAAATATCAATCTTCTGCTGACGGTGATCATTTTCATTATTGTACCGGTTATGCTGTTTACCTGTATGGGCTTGAATAAGAGGATGAAAAAAGCCTTTGCAAAGCAGAGAAACCAGATCGGTGAACTGAATGCCCGCATTGAGGACAGTCTGTTGGGACAAAAGGTAGTAAAGGCATTTACCAATGAGGAAATGGAAAAGGAGAAGTTTGAAAAGGATAATCTTTTCTTTTTGAATATTAAGAAAGAAACCTATGTGTATATGGCAGGCTTTCAGACTACAACCCGCTTCTTTGACGGCATTATGTATCTGGCAGTCATTCTGGCAGGAGGAATTTTTCTGGTAAAGGGTCTGATACAGCCGGGCGATCTGGTGGCATATCTATTATATGTAACTACCCTGATCGCAACCATCCGCAGGATCATTGAGTTTGCGGAGCAGTTTCAGCGTGGGATGACCGGCATTGAACGGTTTTTACAGATCATGGATGCGGACATTGAAATATTTGATGAGCCTGATGCCGTAAAGGTAGATGGCTTAAAGGGAGATATCCGCTTTGAAGATGTGACATTTGAATATCCTGATGACCATAATCAGGTTTTTGAGCATTTAAATCTGTCTATCCATCCGGGAGAAAAGGTTGCGATTGTAGGACCATCAGGAGGAGGGAAAACCACTCTTTGTAATCTGATTCCCAGGTTTTATGATACTACCTGCGGAACTATAACCATAGATGGCATGGATATCCGCAAAATTGCCCTAAAGAGCCTGAGAGGTAATATCGGAATGGTCCAGCAGGAGGTTTATCTGTTTTCCGGGACGGTTTATGAAAATATTGCCTACGGCAGACCTGGAGCATCTAAGGAAGAGGTAATAGAGGCGGCAAAGAGAGCCGGGGCACATGAGTTCATCGAGGAATTAAAGGATGGTTATGATACCTATGTGGGCGAAAGAGGCGTAAAGCTTTCCGGCGGACAGAAGCAGAGGATCAGCATTGCCAGGGTGTTCTTAAAGAACCCGTCCATTATTATTCTGGATGAGGCTACCAGCGCTCTTGACAATGAAAGTGAATTTGCGGTAGCAAAATCCTTAAATGCCCTTGCAGAGGGAAGAACTACTCTGACCATTGCCCATCGGTTATCCAGTATCCAGAATGCTGACAGAATCCTGGTCTTAACCCAGGAGGGCATTGTAGAGGAGGGCAGTCATCAGGAACTGATGGAAGCAAAAGGAATCTACTACCGCTATTATATGGCAGCAAGTGAAATCCGATAACGGTCCGGTATGTTCAGAGGTGGAAAATCAGCAGGTACAGCCGCCTCGTAAAAGCGTCTGCATTTCCATAACTCCCTTTTTCTGAGAGGAAATGATGGCATTTAGTATGGGGATTAATTCCGGGCAGATATCATATTGCAGCGTCGTTTCACTCATTTTGATGGCGCCTTCGTGATGAGGGATCATTTCACGCATAAAGTTTTGGTTGATATTGTTGTTACTGTCGGCATTTTTCATTTCTGAGAACATTGTCTGCATAATGCAGTCCATTTTCTGCTGATACTGCCATACGTTTCTTTCACAGTTTTGCGTTTTTTTGCAGGAACACAGGATCTTTTCCATATCAGCGATACTTTTTGTCTGTTCCTCAATGATGCCCAGAGCAATATTCTGTAATGGAATGTCAGTGGTATATTGCAGGAGATTGCGGGACATTTCAATGGCAGCCCTGTGATGAGGGATCATCTGGACCATAAAGTTATAAGAAATACTGTCTGTAAGCCGGGCTTCTGTCATGCCGTGGATCATTTTATCCAAAATACAGCGGAAGGTTTTTAAATATTCCTTTGTAACAATACTTAATTGGCAGTTGTCATTCATAGTACACCCTTTGTAGTTATCTGAAACATTTTACATTATTATATGTATGAAAGACGGCAAAGTGCAGACCGGAGATATCTGCAACCTTTGAAATCAATAAATCGTGTTATATAAAAGTAAATTTATTATTTTGGGAGGTTCAATGATATGAAAAAAAGATTTTGGAGTCTTTTGCTGGTGGGGATGCTGTTTAGTATTTTTATGACCGGATGCAAAGAAAACCGTACGAAAGCAGAAGAGACCTATGCAGGGACCATAGAAAGAGAAAATCTGGAGTATTACTATTACTCAAGCGGTTCATCATCCGTATGCGAAAAATTTATGATTTATCAATATGATGATCAATTTATTTTTGCGGCAGATTATTTTGATTGCGGAGAGGGGCTTTTAGAAACGTATCCTTTGACAGAGGAACAGGTGGAGAGAGTTGTAGAGGAAGTAAATTCTGTTTCCCCGGCTGAGGCTTTTTCTGCTGAGGAAAAATCGGACGAAGAAATGCCGGATGGCGGAAGCAGAAGCTATGGAATTCTGATGGTTGATGGTGTTAGTTATAAGGTAGGGAAAATAGATTTTGAAGGAATAGGAATAGAAGTAAAAGACGCTGCTGAAATGGAATATCCTGGAGATATGGAGGATTCCTTTGAAATTGACGGATTTAAAGATCTTCAGGAATCTGATCAATGGAAAAGAAAAGAACTGTCCTCTGGTATGTTGGTATTTGCCGGAGCCGTGAAAGAGCAGGCAGAGGCACAGACAGGCGCTGTAATGGATGGAATGGCCATCGGTGAACTGGGGGAGGAAGATTTAACAGTAAAACTCCATACAAAAGAGGATGAATGGTATATTGCAACGGTTACCTATAGAGGCTATGTTGCAGATATCGTAAAAGAATAGCCGGGTTCTGTCATAAAAGCATGTACAAAAGCTGCAGCCTGAAAAGACCGGAGATGTATCTGACCAAAACAGAGGAAAATTGTATGGAAATATGAAAAAAGGAAACATTGCAGACTATGATTGAGATTTGTAATATTACAAAAAAGTTCGGAGCCTTTACCTGCCTGGACCATGTATCATTGACCATTCCAGACGGCACGATCTATGGGCTGGTGGGGGAGAACGGAGCCGGAAAGAGTACTCTGCTGCGGCTGATATCCGGGGTATATGCGGCAGATGAAGGAGAAATCAGAATAGATGGGATCAAAGTCCCCGGGGTGGCGGCAAAAAAAGAAGTCTTTTATATGCCTGACCGGCAGTATCATGAAAGAAATGCCACACCTTTGACGATAGGTGACTTTTATCAAACCTTTTATCCCGGGTTTGAAATGGAGGAATACCGTTATCTGCTGGAGCAGTTCGGACTGGATGAAAATGCGCTGGCAGATGCCTTTTCCAAAGGGATGAAAAAACAGATGTTTATTGCAGCGGCAATCTGTGCCAATACCAGATATCTGTTATGTGATGAGGTTTTTGACGGTCTGGACCCTCAGATTAGGAACAGGGTAAATGAGCTTTTGAAAAGCGCTGCAGAGGGGAGGAAAATGACCATTGTCATTGTATCCCATTATCTGGAGGAACTGAGCCGGATCTGCACCGGAAAGGGATTTCTGCATCAGGGAAGGATAGTGGAAGAGAAGGAGTACAGCAGTTTCACATGAAATCGATAAAAATGTTTTTGGGATTGCAAAAGGAAGATATAAAAAGGAAGCTATGGCTGGTTCTGTTATCCTGGTATATTTTGGGAATGATCTGCTTTTTATTTGCCACAAAAACTGTCATTCCGGCAGGTGAGGTCAGAAGTCTGTATGTAGGACCGGGAAATACTTCTTTTTTTGCTGCAATGGTCATATTTGGGATTGTTATGGGGATTACAGGCTTTTCTTATCTGAATTCCGATGAGAAGGCTGATCTGTTTTTCAGTCTGCCTTTTTCACGGCAGCAGTTGTATCTTGCAGGAGTTCTCAATGATCTTCTGCTCTTTTTAGTTCCTGTCCTGATTTGTAAGCTGTTGTTTTTCCGCATTTCCCTTTCCATGGGCTACAGCCGGTATGAGGACAGCGCAGCCGCTGTGTGGATAGGTATCATGGTGCTGATACTGGGCTTTCTGTTTCTTCAGAATCTGTCCATGCTGGCACATTTTCTGACCCGGAATATCGGTTATACTCTGGGACTATTGCTTTTGTTTCTCTTGGGACCGGATCTGGGACTGCATCTGGCAGAAAAAATGATGGGAATTTTTATTCCTTCCTTCTACCGTTCTGAAACTCTGGAGTTACTCAAAGACTATGTATCGCCTTTTTCTCTTTTAAAAAATGCTGCCGGAATAGAAGGTTATGTGGATGGTGGGCAGTGGATTTGGAGAGAACATTTTTCTTACATATGTGTTTTGGCGGTTCTTGTCCTTTTGTTATCGTGTATCAATTGTGTGGTCTTTACCAGGCGTCCGGTGGAGACAAAAAGGGGAGTTTTTACCTTTTCCTTTGTGGAATGTTTTGTAAGGTATGGATGTGTGATTCTGGCAGTATTATGGCTGGCAGATGCCCTGCAGATTTTTGCTTTTGGAGGAGTTTCTAAAGGGCTTGCCCTGGGAGGCGTGATCTTTGGCATTCCCATTGTGCATGGACTGATAAATGTTGTTGTTTCTTTTGATGTAAGAAAATTTATTTCAGGAAAATGGCATCTGCTGGGTGAATATATCTGTGCGGCAGTGCTGTTAGGCATATTTTTTCTGGCTGGAAAAGCAGGCGGGAATATTCCCGAGAAAAAAGATCTGGACTCCATGGCAGTTGTTCTGACGGCAATAGACAGCGGAGACCGGTGTGACACGGCGCTTTCCCAAATGTATCTGACCGGTGATGAGCTTTCTGCGGCATATGAGTGGGTTGCAAAAAATTGTATAAAGCAGCAGGATGTAAATGGGACTGAGGAAGAAAACTATGAGGTTCTGGTAAATTACCGGTTCAAAAAGGGTAAGGAAATGTATTGCAGATATTATGTTCCATGGTATGCCTTAGACGGATTTGGAGATGTTTTCGGGGGAGAGGAATTTAAGGAAGGCATGTTTTCATGCCTTACCGGGGATAGTCTCAAATATTATGAGATTCAATGGTCTAATGGTGTGGAGACTTATCAGCTGGATTTAAATGAGGAAGAACGTGAAAGGCTCTGGGAGGCATATACCGGGGATTTTGCAGCCCTGACATTTTCAGATATGAGGCAGCAGGTTCCTGTTGGATGCTTTACCCTCTGTTCCACGAAAAATCAGGGAGACAGCACAGGCTATATTTATCCCGGTTTTACACAGACGCAAAAGCTTCTTGGGGAATATGGTTTAAACGGGGAGAAAACCATAAAGGATTACAGGATTACCAAAATCCTGGCAGATAAATATATGGAAACGGAAGGCTTGCTTTATCATGTGCGTTCTCTTGAATGGGAGAAGGAGATCACCGGGGAGGAATATGTCTATGAGCTGGCAGAGGATTTGCATTATGAAGGCTTTTGTGTGGATACCCTGCTGAATCAGAAGAATCCTTATCTGGAATTTACAGTTTATTACCGGGATTCCCAAGGAAAAACGGTGAACAGCATCAAGTGCAGGGCACAGGCAGCGCCCGGAGAAAATGAGGTGCTCAAAGAGCTTATGAAAGGAAACGGTTCTTTTTAATGTCAAAATATTTATCTTGTGATATAGTATTATTCGGATGATAAAGAATACTATTTTGGGTTTAGGAAGGTAATATTATGGCGCATTCAGAAGAAAGACTGGGAACGGAAAAGATCGGCAGGCTTATTTTATCTATGGGAATTCCCACGCTGATCGCACAGGTTATCAATCTCCTTTATAATATTGTGGACAGAATGTATATCGGACATATGGTAGGACCGGAGGCATTGACGGGTGTGGGGCTCACTTTGCCCATTATTATGCTGATTTCTGCCTTTAGCGCTTTTGTAGGAGCAGGAGGTGCGCCTCTTGCCGCAATAGCTATGGGACAGGGAGATAAAAAGCGGGCGGAAACTATCCTTTCCAATGCAGTTACCATGCTCTGCTTTTTTACGGTTGTGCTGATGGCGGTGTTTTTTCTGATTGAAAAGCCCTTTTTATATTTTATCGGGGCAAGCGACGTAACATATCCTTATGCAGGGGACTATCTGCGGATTTATTTATTGGGAACCCTGTTTGTACAGATCGTTATCGGACTTAATCCGTTTATAACGGCACAGGGACAGTCTAAAATTGCCATGCTATCCGTTCTGATCGGTGCGGTTTTGAATATCGTACTGGACCCGGTGTTTATTTTTGTGTTTAAGATGGGTGTAAAAGGAGCTGCCCTTGCCACGATCATTTCCCAATTTGCCAGCGCCTTGTGGGCGATCCGCTTTCTGACTTCCGGGAAAACCTCCCTGCGGATTCATGCCAAATATCTGAAACCCCAGTGGAGGATCATGGGCAATGTGGCGGCATTGGGCATTTCTCCGTTTATCATGCAGAGTACGGAAAGCCTGATTTCCGTTGTACTCAGCAGCGGTCTGCAAAAATATGGCGGAGATATTTATGTGGGTTCCCTAACCATTCTGCAGAGCATTATGCAGATGATCAATACACCTATTTCCGGCTTCACCCAGGGAGTGCAGCCTATATTAAGTTATAATTTCGGAGCGGGCAATACAGAACGTGTAAAGGAGACTTACAAAAAGATCATAGCCATTACAGTTACAGCTTCCTTTGCCATTACATTATCTGCCATGGTTCTGCCGGGCATGTATGCAAGGATTTTTACCAATGATGGGGAACTGATAGCCGTGGTACAGCGGGTTATGCCGGTTTTCGTGGCCGGAATGCTCATATTCGGAGTGCAGATGGGATGTCAGACAACCTTTATGGGACTGGGGCAGGCAAAGATTTCTCTGTTTATGGCACTTCTCAGAAAAGTCTTTCTGCTGGTGCCCTTTGCCATTATTTTCCCTATGGTCACAAAGGATGTTATGAGCATTTATTTTGCTGAGTGCAGTGCGGATGTGATCGCGGCTGTTACCTGCGGAATTGTTTTCTTATGCAATATCAAAAAGATTCTGGCAAGAGGACCTGCAGCTGCGGAATAATCGAAATGAAACGGAAGTTAAATAAATTTTATCCGGTTCCCGTTTATATATACTTGAAAAGCAAAAATCAATATGCTATTCTTTAGGAAAATGACAATATGAAGAAAAGGGGAAAATTATGCAGACATACAATCCGAATAATAATCAGGGTAACCAAACCGGTAATTACCAGAATGCTGACAATTATAATTATAATGCGGACCAATATAATTATGGCACAGGTAATTATCAGAATGCCGGCAATTATAATTATGATGCCAATTATAATTATGGAGGTCAATACAACGGGCAGGATTTCATGGATATGAATTCCGGATTTGAAGCAGGAGCTCCCATGGTATCCGGAATACAAAATCTGAAAAGCATTGCC
Organism: Lachnospiraceae bacterium; assembly: GCA_017936785.1. Lineage (GTDB taxonomy): Bacteria > Bacillota > Clostridia > Lachnospirales > Lachnospiraceae > UBA2882. The sequence continues at coordinate 21,514 of JAGBEV010000064.1, forward strand.
GGGGAAGAGGTTGTTGCAAAATCCTTTCTGTTTATGGTAGTTGCTCTGCTGATCACCGCAGGAGCTGCGTTAACCACATCACCTGTGGTTGCCATCAGAATGCTAACCGGATATAACTTCTGGATCTTGCTTTGTGCAGAGCTTGCCATTGTTGCCGTTTCCAACTGGGCGGTTTCCAGAAATAATGCGATCCTGGCAGGTATTTTATTTGCAGTATATTCCTATTTAACGGGTATAACCTGCTCAGTACTGTTTTTAGTGTATACAGGAAGCTCCATGGCAGTAATCTTTTTGATCACTGCAGGGCTTTTTGGTATTATGGCAGTTTTTGGACTGGTTACCAAAAAGGATCTGACAAGTGTTGGAAGTCTGTTGTTGATGGGACTTCTGGGTATTATTATTGCAAGCTTTGTAAATCTTTTGGTATTGAGAAACGGTATGTTCGATACAGTGCTCTGTGCGGCAGGTGTGCTGATCTTTGTAGGTCTGACTGCATATGATGCGCAGAAGATCAAGAGAATGGCGGCAATATCCAATGATGGCAATGTATTGTCACTGGCTCTGCTGGGAGCATTTGAATTGTATCTGGATTTCATTAACTTATTCTTAAAGCTGTTAAGATTATTCGGTAAGAGAAAATAATAAATGTGTCGGGTAAATGGCAGAAATATAAAAAGCAGTTTCAGGGATGCTCCCGAAGCTGCTTTTTTGATTCCGGCAATTTGCCGGAAATAAGATTTAGAAATGGATAATATTCAAATGTTCCAATAAAATCTTAATGCCCATAAGGATAAGTATGAGTCCTCCGGCAAATTCCGCTTTGGATTTATATTTTGCGCCAAAGGTATTTCCGATCTTTAATCCCACTCCTGATAAGATAAAAGTGATGATTCCAATAAAGGATACAGCCGCAAAAATATTCACATCCGGCAGTAATGCAAAAGTGATTCCTACTGCAAGAGCATCAATGCTGGTAGCAACTGCCATTAAGAACATGATCTTAACGGCAAAGGAGTCATTGGTATGCTCCTCATCCCTGGAGAGAGACTCACGGATCATGTTTCCGCCGATCAGACCAAGAAGAATAAAAGCGATCCAATGGTCCAGTGCGGTAATATATTGTTCAAAGGCAGATCCCAGCAAAAAGCCCAGCGCCGGCATAAGCGCCTGAAATCCCCCAAACCACAATCCTACGGTCAAAAAGTGTTTTGCCCTCACTTCTTTTGTTGCAAGTCCTTTACAAATGGATACCGCAAAAGCATCCATGGAAAGTCCCACTGCAATCAGAAACAGTTCCCATAAATCCATGAATATCATCCTTTCGTATAAAAAATCAGATACAAAACTGTATCTGACAATAAAAAAGGCTCAGATACAGCATATGCCATACCATGAGTCTCGTTATTTAAGGCAAGCCAGATTCCTTGGAATCAGTGTGTTGACTTGTCACGACCTGTTGCGCTAACTACTCCCTCAAAGTTTCTAAATTTTACCATGGTATTATGGAAAAGTCAATATGGGCAGCTTGGAAAATCATAGCGGCAACTTAAGAGGAGTGGTATTGTGAATAAAAGCGCCTTTTGCTATATTGAAACAGAAAGGAAGTGGAAACTTGAAAATTACCATTCATTCCGATGAAAACCTGCAGGAAACAGAAATAAATATCCATTGCGGGAAGCTTACTCCGGAAATCGAAAGGATCATCTCTATGATAAGAATGCTGGAGATGAAGCTGACCGGTATTTCTGAAGGAGAAATCTGCTTTTTGGACCCTGCACAGGTTTTTTATATTGATACGACAGATAAAAAGACATTTATTTACACAAAAGCAAAGGTTTATGAAACCAATTTGAAATTGTATGAGCTGGAAGAACAGTTTTCCGATGTGGGATTCTTTCGCGGAGGAAAGTCCTGCATTATCAATTTAAGACATATCCGGTCTCTTAAGGCAGATCTGGACCGGAGAATACGGGTAACCCTGGACAATGGAGAACAGCTGATAGTATCCAGGCAGTACGCAGAAGCTTTGAAAGAAAGATTGGGGGTTAAATAAATGGAAGAGAAGAAAACCATATTCGATTATTTGGGTCAGGTTTTTTGTGTATTCGGAATCGCAATGACCATCATGGCAGTGTTCTGTCTGTTGTTTGGAGAGGAATCCAAAGAAATTTCCACCATGTTTGCCTTGGGTAACAAAGGTCTGTCTGTTGAGACTATGGGGCAGTTCTTAGGGGTGACCGCTTTCATTGTGGGATTGCGTTTTTTGTTTTTTACTGATGTGCTGATCAAAACCATGTCGATTTTCATGAGAACGTTATTGATGTTAATAAGTGTGGTGGCTGTCATAGGCGTGTTTGTTTATTGCTTCGGATGGTTTCCTGTAGATATGTGGCAGGCATGGCTTATGTTCCTTGTATGCTTTGGAATCAGTTTTGCGGTAAGCCTTCTGGTTATGTCATGGAAGGAAAAACTGGAAAACCGCAAAATGGAAGAAGGATTGAAAAAGCTGAAAGATAAATTGGAGGACACCTGTGCCTGATATTAAGGACAAGTATCCTCCAAAAGATTAGATTTTATGTAAGAATGCCGCCATTAAGGATTCATACCGTTTTGGCTGCTCATTGTAACCGGAGCGACCATGCGGGTGCTGACGGTTCCGGTGTTTTCCTTGTAGGTTTGTTTGATCGTTCCAAATGCACCTACAGCCATTAAGACAAAACCGATCAGAAGATCCTTGACAACTGCACCCATGACTTCCGGCTCATTCAGGAAGTAAGGCACACTGTAAAATGCGTCAGTAAAGGTAATGGACGATGACCAGTCATTATATACCTTATAGATTTCAATGCTTAAGCAGATGTATTCTGCAAATAGAAGCATCAGTATGGAAACGATACAGGTAATGGCAATACCTAATTTGTTCAGCCTGCCGCCCAAAAGCTCATAGCCTTTCATGGAACAGATGACCATAACCAGTCCGCCTAAAGCGGAGATATAGCCCAGCTGATAAATTAAAACCCAGGCAGCAACACCGATCAGAGAACCTAATAAGGCACCTACAATACCGCCTATAACATTTCCGCTGCCCTGTTGTTTTTTCTTAAGAGCATTCTGCTGAATCTGCCCTGCCACATTGGAATAGCAGGAAGAACAAAGCATATGACCATAACCATCTACCTGATACAGGTTTAGTCCGGATTCTGTGCCGCAGCCTTCACAGCATGGCAGAAGCCCGTTACTTTGACAATAACCTGTTACTTCTTTAAGAAAAGCATCCAGACAGGGAACATATTTTTGACCCCATTGAAATCCCAATCCCTGAAATTCTGCTGTGATCTTTGAACCGTTATAGGATGCGGACTGAAGATATTGGAATCTGGACCGGCTCTGATTCAAGTAGTCTGCAGTTGCAGGTACGGGCTGGGTAGTACCGGGCTTTGCCCAGAGATAAACAGTATGTTTTGCATCTGTTGTGGGATACTGCTGGATCAGGACAAAGTAGCCATTAATAAGACCATAAACTAATCCGGCTTTTTCTTCAACAGTCAACCCATTGGCTATGCCATATTGTTTTACTTTTTTGTACATTTGGTTTCCTCCTCATTTGAATGAACTGGCAATAAATATGTGATGAACAGGCAAAGCCTGCTCCCACTCATTAACTTTTATTATATCATGAAAAACAGAAAGGTGACAATGTAATGTTAAAGAATGAAAATAACCCTATCCGAATTGAAAAACTATCTCACCAATATGGACAACATCAGGTTTTGCGGGAAATTGACCTGAGTGTAGGCAAAGGGGAGATCATAGGTCTGCTTGGTCCTTCAGGGACAGGGAAGACAACTTTGATCCGGATTCTGACAGGCCAGCTGGCACAGACAGAAGGAAGGGCTTTTCTGCTGGGAGAGGACACAAGAAAGCTCAGGGGCGAAGCTTATGGGAAAATGGGTATGCTGCTGGATCAACTGGGGCTTTATGAAAGGCTGAGCTGTTATGATAACCTGAAATTATTTGGAGATATACATGGAGTGGACAAAAATGGTATAGAAGAGGTGTTGGAACGGGTAGGGCTTTATGATGCCAGGAAAAAAGCAGTTATGAAACTTTCCAAGGGAATGCGCCAGAGGCTTTTATTTGCCAGAGCGATCATGCATGACCCCCGGATACTTTTTTTGGATGAGCCTACGGTTGGATTGGACCCTGCCGTTATGAAGGAGATCCACAAAATGATCCTGGAACAGAAAGAAAAGGGTACAACGGTTTTTTTAACTACCCATAATATGGAAGAAGCAGAAAGGCTTTGTGACCACGTAGCCCTTTTATATGAAGGCAGAATAGTAGAATATGGAAATCCCAGGGAGATGTGTATGCGGTATGACCATCAGCGGCGCATTGAAATTCTTTTGCAAAATGAAAGAGAGGTGACCATACCGAATTCCCCGGAGGCGGCAGAAGAAATGGCAGAAATCATATCTTCGGGAAAAGTCATCAGCATTCATACGACGGAGCCTGATCTGGAAACGGTATTTATGGAGCTGACAGGGGCCAATCTGAATGTTTAAAGGCGTGAAAGGTAAAGGAATAAGCAGAATGAAAGAAATAAAAGCAGTTTTTACAAAACAGATCAAGGATACTTTAAAGAATAAGACAGTCCTGCTCCAGTTTGTAATGTTCCCCGTGCTGGTAGTCATTATGGAACATTCTGTTCATATGGAGGGAATGCAGGAACATTTTTTTGTTATGATGTTCGGGTCTATGTATGTGGGAATGGCGCCATTGACCTGTGCAGCAGCCATCATCTCTGAGGAAAAGGAAACAGGAACTTTGGGAATGCTTCTCATCTCCAATGTAAAAGCATGGGAATATCTCATAGGGATCGGGACCTATATCTTTTTGGCATGTATGGCTGGAGCGTTATGCTTTGCATTTACGGGAGAATATGAAGGATGGCAGTTTGGAGCATTTCTCTTAGTTCTGGCATCAGGCATTATGATCTCCATGCTGGTGGGTGCAGTGATCGGATTGATCTGCAAAAATCAGATGAGTGCCACATCAGTTACCGTACCGGTCATGATGATCTTTTCTTTCCTGCCCATGATAAGCATGTTTAACCAAAAGGTGCAGGAAGTATCGAAGTTCATCTATTCCTGGCAAGTACAAAATCTCATTGGAGCTCTCGGTGGCGCAAAGGAAGCAAGCCAACTGATAAGCGCAGAAAGTTTGGGAGTTTTAGCAGCTAATCTTCTCATTGCAGCTGTACTATTCGGATGTGCATATAAAAAAGTGCTAAAATAGTTAGAGAGGCTTACTTATCAGTTCCCTGACTATGTATTCATTACAAAAAAATTCCCAGTCGTTACATTTTGGAGAAGTCTGTCTTTTTTCTGCCGATATAAATTATGGAATAAGTTTACGGGTATTCTCAGGAAAAGGAGTGATTTTCACATGGTAGTTGCCGGAGTGACCAACACAAATGTAACAGGTACAGAGGTACAAAACAATGCAGGTGTGCAAAAGGACATTGTATTGAAAACCTATTCTTATAAAGACGGAAAAGGTCAGGAAACCACATATCATACAAAGGACATGGTAGAAATATCTATGGAGTCCTATACCATACCCATGGGATGTGAAACTTATGAAAAGCTGAAATACCAGATGAACAAGATGCCCTGCCTTCCTCACAATAAAATGTTTTATGAAACCTATGATGTTATGAAGGACTTCTATGATGGTAAAATTTCCAAAGAAGAAGTGGAAAATATCTTTAAGGAATACTGTTACCATGCTATAGGAGAGCCTTCTGAATCGGACGGGGTGTATAAGCAACAGCGTGCCACACAGGCACTATCGGAGCTATATGAGTTTTTCAGCAGAGCCAATACAAGATGTGCCAATGATCTGAACACACAGGAAGCAAAAAAGCTGCTGGAAGGAAACGGTCTGGGATTTTCCAGGTCCATATATTATAATTCAGACTATTATTACCGGTGTGAAGAGATGCAGGAGATGTTCAGGACAATTGCTGATGAACTGGCGGATACATATGGCGGAGAACATGTGGATTTTAAGTATGTGGAAGAAAATACCAAATTTACTCTGGACGGAGGCATCACATTTAACGGGGTATGGAATTACCGTGTCTGGGCATCAGATCATAAGGGATATGGAAGTGCCGGAAAGATAAAAGATGTAAATGCAGTGCCGCCCAGAGGTTTCCTGTATTGCAGCATATCCGGATATGGAACGCTGGAAGGCAAAGCCTCAAAGATTAGGGCAGATTTGGAAAAAATGGATCAGGATAGAAATATCCGCAGGGAAGGCTCATATGAGAAAGCAGCAGGCTTTTTAAGCCAGTTTGATATCAGACATGAATATAGGGGAGACTATCTGGAATTTCTGCGTATGGCAGAGTAGAAAAAATTCATTACAAAATCAAGTCGGTTGGTTACATCCGGCTTGATTTTTTTGTGGTAAATGACGAAATAATAGCAACAGGGAGTGATAAAATGACCATAGCGGTTTGTGATGATGATGAGAAGACCAGAAAGCATCTTGCAGGTCTGATTCGTTCATTTATAGATAAGGATATAGAATCAGTTCAGATACTTGAGTTTTCCGGGGGAAAAGAGCTTTTGGAATATCAGGGGCAGTTGGACATTGTGATCATGGATATCGGAATGAATGGTATGAATGGCATGGAGACTGCTGCCAGGCTTCGGAAAGTATCGGATACCATATTGATTTTTGTTACGGCATGGAAGGATTATGTTTTTGACGCATTTGATGTAGGTGCCTTTCATTACCTTCTGAAGCCCGTTGATGAAAATAAATTCTTTGAAGTTCTGGAGCGGGCACTGACAGAGATCCAAACCAGAAACGGCAAAAAAAGTGCCGGATTCACCGTTAAAACCTTAGAAGGATTTCGCACAGTCAAAATCAAGGATATTTATTATGCAGAAAATATTGCCAGAAAAATTGTACTTCATACCGGACAGGGAGATATTGCCTATTATGAAAAGATGGATCATTTAGAGCAGCAGCTGGGAAACGGATTTTTCAGATGCCATCGTGGATATCTGGTGTCTCTGGACAAGATCAAGCAGTATGACAGAAGGGAAATAGAACTGGTAAACGGAGATAAGATCCTGTTATCCAGACAAAAATATTCCGACTTTGTCCAGGCATATATGAAATATATGGTGGAAGAAGATTTATGAATTCAGATAGAAGACAGCAGAAAGGGAGGAAAAAATATGGACCCAGTGTATTTAAATGCCACTACGAGAGCTTATGAAAAGTATTTACAGACCCTCCAGCCGGGACACACAAAAAATGTATCAAAAACACCTAAGGCACGGGGGCTGAAGGAAGGGTTTGACGAAAACAGATTTCGTTTCGGAGATTTCAGGACCAAACTCCATACAGCTTCAGGCAGTCAGGGGTCAGGCAGTACATCAAAGGTTCAAGGTACAGGAAAATCCGGAAAAACTGACGGAATGAATACCATACCGGATCTGACTCAGGTTTCCAGAGAGAATATGACCATGGATGAATACAAAGCCTATATCCGGGAAAAGATTTACAGAATACCCATAAATCCTTCCCAAGCTCTCAATTCCGTAGCGGTCGATATAACGGAGGAAGGCTTTGAGGCAATGAAAAATGATCCTGAATATGAAGAGTGGGTGATGAGCGGACTTAGGGCGGATTTTGCATCCTATGATCCATGGAGCAGCCTGTGCGGAGGACATTATGTGGTGCATCATTTTGGGGCATCCAGAGAGGAATACCGGGGAGAGAGCTGGTATCCTGAATGCCAGGGAGGATCGGGTAAGAGCATGTTTGAATCCAGGGCAGAGAAAAGCTTCTGGGAGCGGCGTTCGGATTCCATACAGACATATCTTAAAGAACAGGAAATGCTCAGCCTGCACCAGCGGCGGCTGGACAGGATCAATGGCAATTTACCAAAAGGAACTTATCAAACAAATATTTTACAAACTTTAGGGAGGCTTTATTATGCGGGTTACTACTCAAATGTTAAATGAATCTGCCAGAAAGGCAGGCTTGCCGATCCATGACAAATCCCTGCTCAACTATATCAATCAGGGAAACAGCGGGAACAGCCTGATGGAGGCGGTTTCGGGAAATAACAGTCAAAACAGCGGCACCAGCAAAATCCAGAAGAACAGCTTTGAAAAAATGGAAAAGCTTGCAGGAGGATTATATCAAAAAGCATCATTGTTTCTTGCAAAGGAAAATACTGTTTTTGATAAAGCAAGGGAAACTGGCGATCATAAAGAAGTTCTTGATAACATCAGGGATATGGTTGAGGCTTATAATGATACAGTGGGTGCTTTGAGCAAAGAAACCGGTGCCATCAACCGGCTTTATCTGGAATCTTTAAAGAGTGCTGCAACAGAAAATTCTTCTTTGTTAAAAAATGTAGGAATCACCGCTTCCAAAGATGGGAAACTGGTAATTGATGAAGAAAAATTTAAAAATGCCGATCTGGATGATCTGGAAAAAGCATTTGGTAAGTCAGGTACCTTTTCCTCAAAGACCGCTTTTGTGGCAGGCAGGATAGAGGATAATGCCGCTGCAAATCTGGAGAGTATTTCCAATCAGTATACATCAGCAGGTAATACCTATACAGCTGCCTTGTTAAACAAATTTGATCATAAGGGCTAGTTGTACTACTTATATATAGAAAAAGCCGTAGAGATCCGTACTGGTTTCTACGGCTTTTGTATTGGAAATGGCAATATAAGATTCCTTGTGTTATACTGGTTTGTAACAGAAAATCCGGTAATCGGTAACTGACATTGGATAGATGAGAGCGAGGAAGAAATATGAATTATCAAGAAGTGATGGAAGAAGCCAAAAAGACAATCGGAAGTTATTGCAGGGTATGTAAAGTTTGTAATGGAAGAGCATGCGGCAATCAGATGCCGGGACCCGGAGCCAAGGGAATCGGTGATACGGCAGTCCGCAATTTTGATGACTGGCAGAAAGTCCGCATCAATATGGATACTTTATGTGAAAACTGTAAGATTGACACATCGGTACAACTGTTTGGCAAGCAGTTTCGTATGCCTGTGTTTGCAGGACCTGTAGGTGCAGTCAATCTTCATTACGGAGATAAATATGATGATCTAAGCTACAACAGCATTTTGCTGGAGGCATGTGCAGAAAGCGGTATTGCAGCATTTACAGGGGATGGTGTAAATGGACAGGTTATGATCAGTGCAACAGAAGCCATTAAGGCTGTAAATGGCATGGGAGTACCTACGGTAAAGCCATGGAGCAAAGAGATTGTCCATGAAAAAATGATGATGGTAAAGGAATCGGATGCCTTTGCAGTAGCCATGGATATTGATGCTGCAGGATTGCCTTTTTTGAAAAATTGCGAGCCACCTGCAGGAAGTAAAAGCGTGGAAGAATTAAAGGAAATCATAGGGGAACATAAAGTGCCGTTTATCGTAAAAGGAATCATTACGGTAAAAGGAGCGTTAAAAGCAAAAGAAGCCGGCGCCTCTGCAATTGTGGTTTCCAATCATGGGGGACGTGTGCTGGACCAGTGCCCTTCTACAGCTGAAGTGCTTCCGGAAATTGTAAAAGCATTAGAAGGCAGCGGTGTCAAAATTCTTGTAGACGGAGGAATCAGGAGCGGTGTGACAGTCTTTAAAGCCCTGGCAATGGGAGCGGACGGAGTGTTGATCGCAAGACCCTTTGTGACAGCAGTTTATGGCGGGGCAAAGGAAGGAGTAAAGGCTTATATAGAGCAGATTGCCGGAGAACTGGAGGATACAATGGCAATGTGCGGAGCTGCTGCAATAGATGAGATCACACCTGATATGGTAAGAGTACCATGGAAGGGATAAAACCAGTAGGAGGAACAGAAAATGTCAGTAGAAGCAGTAAAAAAATATTTTTCGGAATTGGAAATCGGGGACAGAGTGTTGGAATTTGAGCAGTCCAGCGCCACAGTTGAGCTGGCAGCAATAGCGGTGGGATGTGAGCCGGACCGGATCGCCAAAAGCATTTCCCTGCTTTTGGACGGAAAGCCTATCATCATCGTGGTCAGCGGAGAATCCAAAATAGATAATAAAAAGTATAAGGAGCATTTTCATGCAAAAGCCAAAATGATCCCTTTTGATGAAGTGGAACAGTACATAGGACATGCCCCGGGAGGTGTGTGCCCCTTTGCCATAAAGCCGGATGTGACAGTTTATCTGGATGAATCCTTAAAAAAGTTTGAAACCGTATATCCGGCAGCAGGCAGCAGCAACAGTGCCATTGAACTGAATTTGGAAGAACTGGAAAAATATGCAGCCTCTTCGGGATGGGTGGATGTATGCAAAGGCTGTGAGATCCGGTAAAAAATATTTCAAAAAAAGATGAAATATTCTGACTAAAGGAAAAGAGAATGAACAGGTTTGCATAATAAGATTAAAAATGGTAAAATTCCTTTTATATCATGCGATAAAATTGTGTATGACAAGATTTGTTTTCCATGTACTATTTGTGTGAGTGTTAGAAAGTTACTGTAAACGGAATTGGAAACAGAAAAGAGGATATGCAATTATGGATAGAAAAGACAAACTTGAGGGGGAAGAAATCCAAAAGGGGTTAGAGCAATTTTTAGAACAGGAATTGTATGGAACCGCAGGAACAGTTTCCACGTCTAAAAAAACAGGGGAACTGGATTTGTCTTTAGCGCAGTCTCAGTCTGCAAAAGGACCGGATGTAATACTGTCTTATGGAACAGATGAACTGGATACGTCCCTGGCAAGACCGGCTTCGGGAAGATCTGCCCAAAACAGCACATCAGGACAAAGGGAACGGACAAAGACAGAAAGTAATAAAGCAGCACGACAATCCAGCAGCAATCAGAGAGAAAGCGGTCAGAGAGAGATGCCCCAGAGAAAAAAACAGGAGTCTGTAAGATCAAAAAAACAGGAAACAATCAGAAATAAACGGCAGGAACCACCAAAAAGCAGACGGCAGGAGCCTGTTAAAGGGAAAAAGGCAAAACAGGAAAAGGCAAAGAAGAAAAAGAAAAGAATCATTAAAATTCTGGCTGTTATTGCGGCTTTATTTGTCATCGGCTTTGTAGGTCTTTATATGTTTGTGGGCAGTGTTTATAAGAAAATGAATTATAAAGAGGCAGAAGATTTCACCTATGAAGCAATGAAAGAGGACGGCGTGATCAATGTGCTGTTGATCGGCAATGATTCCCGCCTGGCAGGTGATGACGGTAGATCTGATGCCATGATACTGGTTTCTATCAGCGATAAGACAAAGACGATTACCATGACATCCTTACTGAGAGATATGTATGTGGAAATTCCCGGCTATGGGGGAAACAGGTTAAATGCGGCTTATTCCTATGGTGGACCGGATCTTCTGATGAAGACTATTGAACAAAATCTGGATATTCCTGTACACAGATATGCGCTGGTCAATTTCCAGGCATTTGCCAATCTGGTAGATGCGGTTGGCGGAGTGGATCTGGAACTGACTAATGATGAAGTACAGTATGTCAACGGATATCTCATGGAGTACAATCAGTTAGAAGGGCGGGATCTTGCTACAGATTTCCTTGATCCTTCTTTAAGCGGAATGATCCATTTGAATGGACCTCAGGCTCTTGCCTTTACCAGAAACCGTTATATCGGCACGGATTTCGGCAGGACAGAAAGACAGCGAAAGGTCTTATCTGCTGTTATTGAAAAGCTACCGGGAGCTGTGCTTACTAACAGCGGGGAGCTGACGGACGGTCTGTTTCCCAATCTGACCACCAATCTGAAACAGGGAGAATGCTTCAGCCTGTCCCTCAATGCATGGAAGTTTCTGGGATATGATATGGTGCAGCAGTGCGTTCCCGTGGAAGGAACCTATTCCAATGCCACCATTCGGGAAATGGCAGTGCTGGAAGTAGATTTTGAAGCTAATAAACGTTTTTTGAAGTCAACATTATATGGGGAATAAAGTGGTCTTGAGGAAACCCGAAATAGGAAAGGAAAATAGAAAAGAGGGGAAATTTATGCCCAATGGGGAAATCCGTGTGATCGGGCGCAATAAACGCATATTAAATATTCTGACTCTGGCAATTGCAATAGGTCTGGGCCTGCTGATCAGAAAAGAATTGATCTGGTATGTATCCAGGGATTGGACAGGTTATTTTGAAATATGGCTCAGTGAACTGGGGCAAAAAGGCTTTTGGGCATTGAAAGGGGATTTTTATGATTATGCTCCGGCGTATATGTATCTGCTTTTGATCGCAGCGCAGTTTGGAGCAAAAAGCATGATCGCCATGAAGCTGATCTCGGTTTTTTTCGATCTGGTCCTTGCTGCAGCCGCAGGCTTGATCATATACGAAATACGCAAAAAAGAATCTCTTGCCATGCTGGTTTTCGGCATTGTATGGCTTGCACCTACTGTTATTTCCAACAGCAGTATGTGGGGACAGTGTGACGCTGTCTATTGTTCCTTTCTGTTGTTGACGGTTTTGTTTTTGATCAAGGATAAAAGCAGGACTGCCATGATCTTTTACGGAATTGCTTTTGCCTTTAAAATGCAGGCATTGTTTTGGTTTCCGGTCATTTTGCTGCTTTGGCTATACAAAAAGATCAAAACCATTGATTTTATCTGGCTGCCGGTCATGTACTTTGCAAGTATAATCCCGGCATGGATTGCGGGACGACCCTTGACAGAGCTTCTGGGAATTTATTTTGCCCAGGTAGGCATTGACACCAACAGGCTTTCCATGAAATATCCCAATATATATTATATTATCGGAGAACTGAATCTGCCTGAATGGTATGGCGACGCAGGAAAACTCTTTGCCGTGGGGATTATTCTGCTATTTATGGTAGCCCTGATCTATAAGCTGATGCACACGAAGCTGACACCGGAGCTGTTGCTGCTCATCTGTTATTCCCAGGGGGCGCTGGCACTGTATTTTCTGCCCCAGATGCACGAGAGGTATGGATATTTTATTGAGATCATAGCCATTATCCTGGGCGTGTTGTGTTTAAAAATGTTCTGGGTGCCGGTAACACATATATTGATCACTTTTATTACCTATAGCTATTATTACAATTATGATAAGCCTAAAAACATACCCTTTTATGTGCTGGCACTTGCCATGCTGGGGGTAATGCTTTATATGGTATATCAGACCTTTCGTTATGATCAAAGAGAAGAGATAGAATATGAAAAATAAATGCTGTTTATTGCCGGGGCTTATTGCGCTTGTGCTGTGTATGACCGGATGCGGAAACGACAACTCCCCAAATGAGTTGAGTACAGAAAATGCAGTTGTGGATGAAAACGGAACTTATCTTGCCGTGGGAGCCTATATTCCGGAAGTCGTAAATAAGGAGAAGCCCTTTGAAAATTTTCAGAGGATTCCGGAGATTTCCCAAAATGAAATAGAAGGACCTTTTATAGAAGATACTGTGACTGTCCTGCCTTATTCTGAGGATGCAAGAAAAGAGGAGAAAGAATCCTCCCCTCAGAAAGAAGGAATCCTTGTGGCGATCGATCCGGGACATCAGTCCAGGGGAAACAGTGAAAAAGAACCTGTGGGTCCGGGAGCGTCGGAAACCAAGGCAAAAGTTGCAGGAGGAACAAGAGGAGTATCTACCGGGGTTTATGAATATCAGTTGACACTGGATGTATCCCTGAAACTGCGGGATGAGCTGCAGGCGCGGGGCTATGAGGTCTATATGGTGCGGGAGACCAATGATGTCAATATCAGCAATTCGGAAAGAGCGGTCATGTCCGCAGACGCCGGGGCGGATCTGCTGGTGAGGATTCATGCAAACGGTTCGGAAAATTCTTCCGCAAGCGGTATTATGACCATCTGCCCTACAGCGGCTAATCCCTATTGCAGCAGTATCTATTCCGATAGCAGAAGGCTTTCAGATGAGATTCTGGATCATATGCTGACAGAAACAGGAGCGGCAAGCAAGGGAGTCTGGGAAACGGATACTATGAGCGGAATCAACTGGTGCACCATTCCTGTTACCATCGTGGAAATGGGATTTATGAGCAATCCTGCTGAGGATGTATTGATGCAGACAGCGGAATATCAGGATAAAATGGTAAAAGGAATGGCTGACGGGATCGATGCATATTTTGCCCAATAGCCCTATAATATAAAGATTAAAAGAAATCAATAAAATAACGGAAAAGAAGGCTGTGGCATTTCTGAGTGCCCGGTCTTTTATTTTTATAAAATTCAAAAAATTGTTGACAGGAGAAAAAGTTATATGTTATTTTAAGTGTACTAACACAGATAGTACACGATGGTTTTAGAACCAATAGCAAAAGCTGTGGGTTTAAAGTGACACATTATGTTGAAGGAGAGATCATGATGATTTGGATCGATTACACCGATGCAACACCCATCTATGAGCAGATCGTTACCAAGTACAAAAATCTCATAGTAAGAGGGGCGCTTGCACCAAATGAAAAGATGCCGTCAGTCAGAACGCTGGCGATGGAGCTTTCCATTAATCCAAATACGATTCAGAAGGCCTATGCCGAATTGGAGAGACAGGGATTTGTCTATACAGTGAAAGGCAGAGGAAATTTTGTTGCGAACAATGCGGGATTGAAAGAGATGAAAGAAAAAGAAATTTTACAAAAACTGGAAAGCGTGGTAAATGAGGCGGAGGAATCCGGTGTAGAGCTTTCTGTACTTATGGGATACTTAAATGAAAGAAAGGATAAAGGGGGTAAGCAGGCATGATTACCGTAAAAGGTGTTACAAAGAAGTTTGATGATTTTGTTGCGGTCAATCAAATTGATCTTGAGATGAGAGAAGGCATGGTATTTGGTCTGATCGGAACCAATGGTGCCGGCAAATCCACCCTGCTGCGCATGATCAGCGGCGTGAGCCGTGCCGATACAGGAGAGATTCTCATAGATGATCTGAGTATATATGATAATCCGGCAGCAAAGGAAAAAGTATTCTTCATTGCGGATGAACCATATTTTTTTGCCCATGCCAATGCAGTCGATATGGAAAAATACTATTCCATGGTATACAAGACCTTTGATAAGGATGAATTTTATAAGCTCATGAGCCAGTTCGGACTGGAGGCAAAACGTAAGATCGGTACTTATTCAAAGGGAATGAAAAAGCAGCTGGCTTTTATTTTGGGATTGGCATCAAAGACCGGTTATCTGCTGTGTGATGAGACATTTGACGGGCTGGACCCGGTTATGCGTCAGGCTATTAAAAGCCTTCTGGCAAAGGAAATGGGAGAAAGAGGTCTGACACCCATTATTGCATCTCATAATTTAAGGGAATTAGAGGATATATGTGATACGGTAGGTCTGCTCCATAAGGGCGGAGTACTTCTTTCCAAAGATCTGGATGAGATGAAGTGCGGCATTCAGAAGGTGCAATGTGTATTCAAGGATGAAACGGAGTATGAGAAGGCATTATCGATCTGTCAGGTTATCAAAACAGAACGGAGAGGCTCCTTATATACTATAACGATCCGTGGGGAAAAGGCTGAAACCATGCACAAATTTGATTCCCTGGAAACAGTATTTTGTGAAGTGCTTCCATTGACCCTGGAAGAAATCTTTATCAGTGAAACGGAGGTAGTCGGATATGACATCAAAAAGCTCATTCTGGAAGCTTAGCGGCTGGAATTTTAAGAAAAGACTGTGGACCTTTGCTCTTTGTACAGTCATCTGGTTTTTCATTCTGCCGGTATCTGTTTTTATGAGGGCAGGAGCGTTGATTCAGGGCTATGATGCAGAGAGTTTAAAAGAGAACCTTAACTGGATCAGATATGTGATTGCCAACAGCAATATTTCCGGCGGCGGGTTTTATAGCATTGTGGCGATAGGTATGGGAATGCTTCTGGCTTTACAGGGATTTGCGTGGATCAACCACCAAAATAAGGTAGATATGTATAAGTCTGTTCCGGTAAAGGCTTCTGTCAGGTTTTGGTACATCAATTTAAATAGTTTTTGGATATTCCTGATCAGTTTTGGCGTGAATATGATACTTGCCAATGGGGCAGCAGGTATCAGGGGGATTTGGAACCGGGCATTTTTAGAAGCGTCCATATTAAGCTTTTTTATGCATTTGCTTTTGTTTATATCTTCGTATCTGCTGGTGCTCATTGCACAGAGCCTGACAGGGAATCTTGTGCTGGGCTTCTGCGGCGGTTCCATATTGCTGCTGATCGAACCTATGTGCTATGTATTAAGAGATGCATTGATGGGGACTTATTATGATACTTATATAAATGAAATGGGATACAAATATTTTGGAAAAGGGATTTTTTCGCCGATCTCCGCTTATGTGGGAATGTATAAATCCGTGTCCATGAAGAATCTGGGATTTGCAGATAGTGAAAATTTTCATGCAGTCTGGGGATTTGTGGTCATACTGCTGGTACAGATCCTGATTTATGGAATGATAGCATATAAGCTGTATCGGAAAAGACCGGCGCAGACAGGCGGAAAAAATATGATCTTTTCTAAAACAAAACCCGTTATTAAGTGTATGATCATGATCGTGGGCAGCTTGTATCTGGGTACGTTTATGGCAAGATTTGATTCTTCTGCCACTCTTTGGTATGGTCTTTTCGGTGTGATCTGCGGATTGCTGATCCTTCAAGTGATCCTGCAGTCGATCATGGAAGGCGACTTTAAAGAGGCAGTTCACGGAAAAATTTCTTTTGGAGTTTCCGCAGTCCTGACATTGGCAGTATTCTTTATCTTTGCATTGGATTTGACCGGTTTTGATACTTATCTCCCAAAAGCAGATCAGGTCAAAGATTTTGCCTTTGTGCGACCTGCAGAGTACTATTATAGTTTTATGGATGAAGACGGCAATTATGTATCTTCCCAGGATTATTTGATGGAAAACATGAAAATTTCCGATGAAAATGCCAAAGAACAGGTGCTGGCAATGCTGGAGGCGGCAATAAAGTCAGATGAGTATTATTATAAAGATGACCAGGAGACAACCTTTTATGAAACAATAGGATCAGCCAGATCTGTGACCAGGTATTCCTATGACGGACATTCTTATGAGGACGGAGAATATAAAGAGGAAATTCGTGTGAAATTCCGTCTCGCCGGCGGCAGGGAGGTTGTACGCCGTTATTACCTGAAAAAAGATGCTGTCAGGGATTGCTGGATGGGGCTGTATGAATTGGCAGATTATAAAACTGCACAGTATATGATTTTGAAAGATGGCATGGAAGAAAAGTACCTGAATTCTGAATGTATCCCTCGGGTTTCTTATCATACCTACAATGTAGGAGCCAGTGACTGCAACAGCAAAGCCTATGAAGTGGTAAAAGATTTATTTGATGCTTTGAAAGAAGATGTGGCGCACAGGAGTGCACAGACTGTGGTCAGTGGACCGCCGGTGGGAATTTTATATTTTAGTCAGGATTATTCCCCGGCTCAGATTGACATGTTTGGCAGGGAACTGATAGGCTTTGAGATACCGGTTTATGAAGATGATGAAGCAACTATGGCATTGTTAGAAGAGCTGGGCTGGTATCAGGAGCCGGGATTCAAAGAAGATGAAGTGGCTAAGATCATCATATATCAGGCGGTAAACGAGGAACAGAATAAAGTGTTGGAAATCCAGCCGGGAGATCCATTGTTTACAGCAGCAGTTGATGATCTGATTGTGTCCGATGCCGTCAACTATGTAGATTCGGGAGCATTTACCAAAATAAATTACTGGGCAGAGGCGATCACATATGGCGGTGTAGAAAGTGATGATTATAATTACCGTTATTCGTGTCTTCTGGATGTATCCAAATTCCCCAAAGAATTGGAAAAAGCCTTTGAAGAAGTGGAAGTAGAAGAAGAGGAAGTTTATTAAGAACAAATAAAAAATGGCGCATGGATTGGTATTTTCCAATCCCATGCGCCTTTTATCTGTTTTTAATCTTTACACCATCGTCCGCTGGCACCGCAGGGAAGAACCAGACCGTTGGAGGTCACGGGCAAACCGATTTCTTCAGCTTCCACATGACCGCCAAATTGGTCAACGATGACAGTATTGATCATGTAGGAAAGCACTGCGGGCTGCAGTCCTGTAGTATAGGAATTGATCAGGAAGAAAATGGAATCTTTATTCAAAAGCTTTGCTGTTAATTGAATAAAAGGATAAACGGATTCTTCAATCTTCCATATTTCCCCTTTGGGTCCTCTTCCATAAGAAGGTGGGTCCATAATAATACCATCATAGGTATTGCCGCGGCGGATTTCACGTTCTACAAATTTTACACAGTCATCCACAAGCCAGCGGATAGGAGCATCTGCAAGACCGCTGGAAACTGCATTCTCTTTTGCCCAGGTGACCATCCCCTTGGAAGCGTCCACATGGGTAACGGCAGCGCCTGCTTTTGCGGCGGAAATAGTTGCGCCGCCGGTATAGGCGAAGAGATTTAGTACTTTCACCGGTCTGCCGGCATTTTTTATCTTTTCTGCACACCAGTCCCAATTCACGGCCTGTTCCGGAAAAAGTCCCGTATGTTTAAAACTAAATGGCTTTAAATGAAAAGTCAGGTCTCTGTATTTGATTGTCCATTCCTTTGGAAGGTTGCGGAATTCCCATTCACCGCCGCCCTTACTGCTGCGGTGGTAGTGACCGTTTTTCTGTTTCCATGCCGGGTGGTCATGACCGGTGTCCCATATAACCTGGGGATCGGGGCGGACCAGAATATAATCACCCCATCTTTCACATTTTTCACCGGAACAGGTATCTATGACTTCATAATCTTTCCATTGATCTGCAATCCACATAATAGTTCCTCCTATACGTTACCAATATTTCCCCACTTCTCCAAGATAATCAATGCCAAAGCTGACCAAAAGAACATTTCGGACAAGGCAGAAAACAATGAGAATGATCAGGAATGCCCATAAAAAACCAAGATAAATGTCAAACCTTGCATCTCCATGCTGTTTGATCAGGAAAAACAGGGTCTTGAAATAGTAATAGATCAAGCTGGCTGCCATGTAGACGACCAGAGGATTGCACAAAAGGGATTCAATAATATGAAAATGAAGCAGATGAGCTACTGCACGGGTGCCTCCGCAGCCGGGACAGTAAAGATGCAGGTAAGTCTTTAAGCCACAAGGAGGAAAGAAGGCAGGATAGCTGTCCGCTGCTGCCAGATAACCGAAAGCGAAAAAGGGAATGAAAAATATAAAGATACTCAAAACGATAAATTGAACTTTTTTGATATGAGCATGATAATACATGAAAATTCTCCTTTGTCGCTTCCTTGTGCAGGGGATATTTTTATCACATATACAATGTACAATATTTTTGCCTAATAGTCAAAAAGTAAGTTGAATAATTCAATAATATTGTGTATAATGTTTTTTATCAGCCAAAATTGGCTGAAATATGATAAAAGAATTCTAGGAGGGAATAAAAATGGATAACAACAATATGATGAACAATGATTTTGACCAGCAGCCGGTTTACCAGCAGCCACAGCCGGTAGAGAATAAATCAAATACAAAGTCTATTCTGGCATTGGTATTTGGTATTCTTGCACTCTTGATTTCCTGTTGCTGTACATATCTTGGAATCATTCTTGGTATAGTAGGTATTGTTATGGCTGTACTTTCCAAAAATGATAATGACGGAAAGTTTTCAGGAATGGCTATTGCAGGATTGATCTGTTCTATTCTTGGTATTGTAATCTCAGTAGTTTCTATTATTTTGGTATTAACTGGTACAGTTTCTAACGGATTTACAGAATATTTAAATTCCATGCAGTATTAATTTAATGGATTTTATATGGGATTTATGACAGGGAGTAGTAATGGATAACAACAATATGATGAATAACGGTCCGGACGGACAATTTAATTCTAATAACCAATATAATGGGGCGCTGCAGGGAAATCCTGCTCCTCAGTATTATGGGAATGGTCAGTACAATCCAAATGACCCGTTTACCATGAATGGTTCATATGATCCCAATGCTCAATATGGTATGCCCGATTACAATCAGCCATATCAATCCTATCAGCCCTATCAGGGAAATATTTATGCGCAGCCCGGTGAATCTAACTCAGCAAATGGGAAAGCCGTTGCTTCATTGGTCTGTGGAATATTTTCTCTTCTGCTTTGCTGCTGTTATGGTGTTCCGGCAATTATTTTAGGTATCATAGCCATTGTTCTGGCGGTGCTTTCTAAGAAAGACAATATGGGACAGATGCCGGGAATGGCGGTTGCCGGTTTGGTTTTGGGAATTATAGGAATTGTTATGGGTGTTATTTACATACTGATACTTATCTTGGCAGTAGCAGAAGAAGGTATGTATGCAACCTGAGATGATCAATGCAGGGCAATAAAATGTTCCATAATAATAATGTAAGAGTTCAAAAAAGAACAGACGATTTGACAGGTCTGTTCTTTTTTCTTGTGTTGATGCGGATAAGTATGCTATTATGGGAAAAGTGAATTATTAGAATGAGTAACAGCGTTAAGAGGAGAGGAGTAGTTACATATGACAACATCAGACATTTGCATCCTGATTTCCATTGTGGCATATCTGCTGCTGGTAGTCTGGATTGGAGTTGCATTTTCAAGAAAGAACAAAACAACGGATGATTTTTATCTGGGAGGAAGAAAGCTGGGGCCTTTTGTTACGGCAATGAGCGCCGAGGCATCTGATATGAGCAGCTGGCTTTTGATGGGACTTCCGGGAGTGGCATATGCTACAGGTATTGCAGATGCCTTTTGGACTGCCATCGGACTGGCAATAGGAACTTATATTAACTGGCTGGTAGTGGCAAAAAGACTGCGTAAATATACAGTGGCGTGTAACAATTCCACCACTATACCGATTTTCTTTTCCAACCGATACAGGGATGACAAGAAAATCCTGTCCGTAATTGCAGCAGTTGTAATCATTATTTTCTTTGTACCTTATACCGCTTCCGGTTTTGCAGCATGCGGAAAGTTGTTTGCATCCCTTTTTGGATGGGATTATTTTGCGGCTATGATCATCAGCGCTGTAGTAATCGTAGGATATACAACATTAGGCGGATTTCTTGCAGCAAGTACCTCTGACTTTTTGCAGAGTATTATCATGACCATTGCCATTTTTGTAGTATTGGGCTATGGTGTGGTTACAGCAGGCGGTATTGACAGTGTAATGGCCAACGCTGAAAGCATGGCAGGTTACTTTAGCCTGACTTCTGTTTATGATGCCGCTACAGGCACATCGGCGGACTATGGCATTATTACCATTTTTTCCATGCTGGCATGGGGACTTGGGTACTTTGGTATGCCTCATGTGCTTCTTCGGTTTATGGCTATTGAAGACCCTGGCAAGCTGAAACTGTCCAGAAGAATCGCTACTGTCTGGGTTTTCATTTCCTTAGGAGTTGCAATCTTTATTGGTGTTGTGGGAAATGCCATGAGCAAAAAGGGCGTTATTCCCACATTGGATGATCCGGAGACTATTATCGTTTCTATTGCAACTGTTATCAGCAAACATGGTATTGCTGCAGCGCTGATTGCAGGATTGATACTTGCCGGTATTCTTGCCGCAACCATGTCAACAGCGGATTCCCAGCTATTGGCAGCATCCTCCAGCGCATCACAGAATATTATTAAGGAAGTCTTCTTTAAAAATCTGTCTGAAAGAGCGGCTATGATTATTGCCAGAATTACGGTTGTGGTTATTTCGGTTGTTGCAATCTTTATTGCCAAGGACCCTAACAGCTCTGTATTTGAAATTGTATCCTTTGCATGGGCGGGATTCGGTGCTGCATTCGGACCGGTCATGCTGCTTGCCCTGTTCTGGAAACGTTCCAATAAATGGGGAGCTCTTACAGGAATGTTTACAGGCGGCGTTATGGTATTTGTATGGAAGTTTCTGGTAAAGCCACTGGGCGGCGCATGGAATATTTATGAGTTGCTGCCTGCATTTATTGCGGCAATTGCAGTAAATGTTGTGGTTAGTATGTTGACAAAGGCGCCTACACAAGATATGGTAGATGAGTTTGATGGAGTGGTCAAAGAGTGTAAGGCAAAATAAAAATGTACTAAAAAAAGAACAATTTTTTTAAAAGGTTTGGAAAAAAGGGGCTTGCAAAGCTCCTTTTTTTCATATATACTAGCAATTGCTGTGGCATGATAGCAATGAAGCGTGAGGTTGCTGCACATGGTTGCAGGTTTTCCGTGGAGCGAATGTCAAGTTAGGAAACTGACGACAAGTCACTGTACAAACATAAATGTCTATCAGAGAGATAGAAACGACGTGTGAAAGTCCTTAGGACACACACGGGAGAGTGTACAGTCACCGCTTGTCGTACTTAAGAAACAAAAGTGCGAAAAGGAGGCGACTTTTTTTATGGCAAATCAGCAGGTAATGAGAATTACATTAAAAGCTTACGATCATCAGTTAGTTGATGCATCTGCCAAAAAAATCATCGAAACAGTCAAAAAGAACGGATCTCAGGTAAGTGGCCCTGTACCCCTTCCTACTAAAAAGGAAGTTGTTACCATCTTAAGAGCTACTCACAAGTACAAAGATTCCCGTGAACAGTTCGAACAGAGAACTCACAAGAGACTGATCGACGTAATGGCACCTACACAGAAAACTGTAGATGCATTACAGAGACTTGAGATGCCCGCTGGTGTTTTCATCGGCATCAAAATGAAATAATTTCAAAGTAACAGATTAGATCCTTAAATTAGGTTTATATAGAAGCAACGAAAAGTTCCACTTATATGTACCTGGATCTAGTATGAACGGCGAGGGAAACCAATGACCCGTTCCGCTGTAGAAACAAGGAGGTAACAAAATGAAGAAAGCTATTTTAGCATCAAAAGTCGGAATGACTCAAATCTTCGATGAAGACGGCACTTTAATTCCTGTAACCGTTCTTCAGGCAGGACCTTGTGTTGTAACCCAGATCAAAACAGTAGAAAATGACGGTTACAGTGCAGTACAGGTCGGATTTGTTGATAAGAAAGAAAAAATCGTCAACAAAGACAAAGCAGGAAAGAAAGAAATCGTTCACAGACATGGCGTAAACAAACCTTTAAAAGGTCATTTTGACAAAGCAGGCGTTTCCGCAAAGAGATATGTGAGAGAGTTCAAGTTTGAAAACACAGATGAGTATGCACTCGGTGCAGAGATCAAAGCTGACATCTTTGAAGCTGGCGACAAAGTAGACGCAAGCGCAATTTCCAAAGGTAAAGGCTTCCAGGGTGCGATCAAGAGATTCGGTCAGCACAGAGGACCTATGGCTCACGGTTCCAAATTCCACCGTCATCAGGGTTCCAATGGTGCTTGTTCTTCCCCTTCCAAGGTATTCAAAGGAAAAGGAATGCCTGGTCATATGGGATGCAAGAAAGTAACGATCCAGAATCTTCAGGTTGTAAGAGTTGATGCTGAGAAGAACTTACTTTTAATCAAAGGTGCAGTACCGGGACCTAAAAAAGCATTAGTAACAATCAAAGAAACAGTTAAGGCTGAAGCTTAATTAGGACGAAAGGAGGACCATTCAGATGGCAAACGTATCTGTTTATAATATGGAAGGCAAGGAAGTCGGCACAATGGACTTAAACGATGCGGTATTCGGTGTTGAAGTAAATGAACACTTAGTACACTTAGCAGTTGTTGCACAGCTTGCCAACAAACGTCAGGGAACACAGAAAGCAAAAACTCGTTCTGAAGTTTCCGGTGGCGGAAGAAAACCTTGGAGACAGAAAGGAACCGGTCATGCAAGACAGGGTTCAACAAGATCTCCCCAGTGGACAGGAGGCGGCGTTGTATTTGCTCCTACTCCCAGAGATTACACAATCAAATTAAACAAGAAAGAAAAACAGGCTGCATTAAAATCTGCTTTAACAAGCAAAGTGCAGGAAGGAAGCCTGATCGTAGTTGATGAATTAAAATTTGACGAGATCAAAACAAAAGCTTTCAAAACAGTTATGGACAATTTAAAAGTTGAGAAGGGCTTGGTAGTTTTAGCTGATAATGATGCAAATACCGTATTATCCGCAAGAAACTTAGACAAGATCGATACAACTCTTACAAACACCATTAACGTATATGATGTTATGAAAGCAAAGAAGGTAGTTCTGACAAAGGACTCTGTTGCAAAACTTGAGGAGGTGTATGCATAATGGCAGCAATCCAGTATTATGACGTTATCCTGAAACCGGTTGTAACAGAAAAGAGTATGTCCGGTATGGGAGAAAAGAAATACACATTCCTGGTTCATCCGGAAGCA
>JAGBEV010000065.1 GCA_017936785.1 Lachnospiraceae bacterium
GGATACGTTCTGGGAGAATACACGATATGCATCATCATAACCGGAAACTACTTTCCAGCCTGCATCTGCTAAAGTCTGAGCGGATTCAGCAAATTTGTCCCAATCGGAGAAGTGTGTCTGAACTTCTGCAGGATCATCTGTTCCGAATACTTCTTTAGCTACGGAACGTCTGTAGATGTAAAGACCAGGACATGCCTGCCAGGAAGTACCGTTTACATTGCCGTTTCCATCAGTTACAACGTCTTTTGTATACTGATACTGGTCAGCCATGTAATCTGTTAATCCTAATTCATCCATGGAAACACAAACGCCTTCAGCATTAACATATTTTAATGCGTAGTCAGCTTCGATCAAGAACATATCGATCTTGTCATCATCTGCAGCGTCAGCCTGTTTTAATAATGTTTCGTCTAAGTTGTTCTGATAAGCCATGTCATCAGAAGGTACGATAACCCAGTTAACTTTAACATCACCGATTGCACCGGTTCCGTCTCCGTTATCTGTGTATCCAGGATAGTGATCTGTTACACGAGTTTTGAACTCTTCATTCCAGCAGTAGATGTTTAATACTGCACCTGTGTCAGCAGAAAGATCAGCTTTCCATTCTGCAGATGCTTCTTCTGCAGGTTCTTCTGTTTCTTCTTCTGCAGCGGGTTCTTCTGCAGGCTCTTCTGTTTCTTCTGCAGCGGGTTCTTCTGCAGGTTCTTCTGTGTCACCACAGCCTACTAACAAAGATGCTACCATTGCAGTAGAAAGTAAAACACTTAATAATTTCTTTTTCATTCTTTTTGTTCCTCCTCTAAAGATTGTTTGAAAATAAGTGTTAATAGTTTGCATTTATATGATGTTATCCATGAGATAACTAAATGCCACATTTGTCAATGTCCACGGGATTATATATATAGTAAACCTCATAAAAATCCCTCTGACGAGAATTACTTTATTACATTTTATCCAAAATTGCAAGAGTTTTGTTGTATTTTTTGTACATTTTACCCCTTTTTGGTAGTATTTCACAGTTTTGACATTTTCTTTTTTGTGGTTTTGTACACATTTTATTCATAATTTATTCACATTTACATTTTCTCTTTCTATATCCTATGTCCAATTTATTTATTATATGTCCTATATGGCTTTACTCGGAAATTGCAGGCAAAAAAACCCCTGCTGCCTTGCTGTTTTCTCTTGATTTTATATACCCGTTTCTGTATAATTTTTATATGGATTGCCTTGGGGGGTAGTCCTAACAATACTATATTGAAAGGAAATTGGATTATGAAATTTGGTTACTTCGATGACGCCAACAAAGAGTATGTCATCACCACACCCAAAACACCGCTTCCCTGGATCAATTATTTAGGATGCAACGACTTCTTTACTTTGATCTCCAACACATGCGGTGGCTACACCTTTTATAAGGATGCAAAGTTATTAAGAATTACCCGTTATCGTTACAATGATGTACCGGGAGATATCAACGGCAAATATTTCTACATTAAAGATGGAGATACTGTTTGGAATCCGGGCTGGAAGCCTACCCAGACAGAGCTTGACAAATATGAATGCCGTCACGGTATCGGTTATTCCAAATTTACCGGCATCAAAAATGATGTTGAAGCAAGCGTTCTTACCTTCGTTCCCATGAACGACAGCTGTGAAGTAAGCCGTTTGACAGTTACCAACAACGGCAGCGCTGCAAAAGAATTAAAATTATTCTCTTATGTAGAATGGTGTCTGTGGAACGCAGATGACGATTCCCGTAACTTCCAGAGAAACTTGAGCACAGGTGAAGTTGAAGTAATCGGTTCTACCATTTATCACAAAACAGAATACAGAGAGCGTCGTAATCACTATGCTGTTTATTCCGTAAATACAAAGGTAGACGGATTTGATACAAGCCGTGACGCATTCCTCGGTGCATACCGCGGCGCAGACAATCCGGAAGTTGTTGAGAACGGACAGGCTACAAATTCCGTAGCAAGCGGCTGGTCTCCCATCGCTTCTCATCAGATCAATATTACTTTAGCACCCGGAGAGAGCAAATCTTTCGTATTCGTTCTGGGTTACTGTGAGAATCCTGATGATGACAAATGGGAAGCACCCGGCATCATCAAAAAAGATCCCGCAAACGCATTACTTGCTAAATATCAGACGGACGCAGATGTAGACAAAGCATTTGCAGAGCTTCAGGCTTACTGGAACGGTTTACTTTCCAAATATACTGTAAAATCTTCCAATGATAAGGTTGACCGTATGGTCAATATCTGGAACCAGTATCAGTGTATGGTAACCTTCAATATGTCCCGTTCCGCTTCTTATTATGAATCCGGTATCGGACGCGGCATGGGCTTCCGTGACTCCTGTCAGGATCTGCTCGGTTTCGTACATCTGATCCCTGAGCGTGCAAGAGGTCGTATCATTGATATCGCTTCCACCCAGTTTGAAGACGGAAGCGCTTACCATCAGTACCAGCCTCTTACCAAAAAAGGAAATGCAGACATCGGTTCCGGCTTCAATGATGACCCGTTGTGGCTGATCGCAGGAACAAGCGCATACATCCGTGAAAGCGGCGATATGTCCATCTTAGACGAAATGGTTCCTTTTGATAACGATGAAAGCAAAGCTACTCCTTTATTAAATCACTTAAAACGTTCCTTTGATTACATAGTAAACCATAAAGGACCTCACAACTTACCTTTGATCGGACGTGCAGACTGGAATGACTGTCTGAACTTAAACTGCTTCTCTGAGCATCCCGGCGAATCCTTCCAGACTTTCGGACCTTCCGAAGGACCTGTTGCAGAATCCGTATTCATCGGCGGTATGTTTGTAAAATACGGTCTTGAATATGCAGAGATCTGTGAATTAAAAGGCGACCAGGCGGAAGCTGATTATGCTCGTGCCGAAGTTGAAAAAATGAGAGCCGCTCTTTTATCAGACGGCTGGGACGGCGAATGGTTCGTTCGTGCTTATGACGCATACAGCAACAAAGTCGGTTCCAAGGAATGTGAAGAAGGTCAGATCTACATCGAGCCTCAGGGCTTCTGCGTACTTGCAGGCGTTGGTGTTGAAACAGGCGAAGCTAAGAAGGCCCTTGATTCCGTAAAAGAAAAACTGGATACCCAGTACGGTATCATGATCTTACAGCCTGCTTATACCAAATATCACTTAGAGCTTGGCGAAGTTACTTCTTATCCCCCGGGATACAAAGAGAATGCCGGTATCTTCTGCCACAACAACCCTTGGGTTTCCATCGCTGAGACCGTGATCGGACGCGGCGACAGAGCTTTCGAGATCTACCAGAAGACCTGCCCTGCTTACGTAGAAGAATTCAGCGAAATCCACAGAACCGAGCCTTATGTATACGCTCAGATGGTTGCCGGACGCGACGCTAAATTCCACGGCGAAGCAAAGAACTCCTGGCTGACAGGTACAGCAGCATGGACCTTCGTAAATATCTCCCAGTACATTCTGGGTGTATATCCTACACACAAAGGACTTTCCATTAACCCTTGTGTTCCTACCGGATTCGGTGACTTCGAGATCACCCGTAAGTTCCGTGAAGGCACCTACAACATCAAAGTAGTAAACCCTAACAACGTAGAAAAAGGCATTGCAAGCATGACCGTAGACGGCACCCCCGTTGAAGGCTGCGTAATCCCTTACGTAAAAGGCAAAGAAACCTACGATGTAGTAGTAACCATGGGCTAATCATAAAAAATATAATAGTTATCAAGGCATTAAAGTCATACTTATCACCACGAATAACTATGCAGAGGCAGTCGTCCAAAGGACGCTGCCTCTTTTATTAACTCACTCCCCGCCGATCCGTCATGTAAATAGAAAGAACAACAGGGCAGAGTCCATAATAGTAGTTTGTAAGATAATAGCCGCGAAGGGCATGTTTTTCTTATAGAATGTTTCAACACCCAGGGGAATTCTGCCATGGATGGCAGAATTAGGTCTCTCCGGGCACGGATGCCCGTAGAGACCGACCCGTCCCCATCCAAAATCTTCGCAACATTCTATTAGAAAAACAGCCTTTCGCGGCTCCTATCTTACAAACTACTATTATGGACTCTGCCCGTCCCTCTCCCCACTACATCAGCGGCGCAAACAACCGGAAGATCTTCCCTCCCATCCTGTGCAGCAACGGAAGTTTCTTATAATCCTCCTCCGTAAACCTCTGGCACTGTTCAAAAGTCCTTCTGAAATCTTCCTTAATATCTCCAATAACAGGATTTCCATAAATAAACGTAGCACACTCATAATGCTCATAAAGACTTCTGAAATCCAGATTGATGGTTCCCACTACTGCTTTCACATCATCTGACAAAAACATTTTTGCATGAACAAATCCCGGAGTAAATTCATAGATCTTGACTCCTGCTTCCAAAAGCTGTGGATAATAGGTATGACCAATTGCAAAGGTCAGCTTCTTATCAGGAATATGCGGCATAATGATCCGGACATCCACACCTCTCTGTGCCGCAAAACGCAGTGCAGTTATAATTTCATTTTCCGGCACCAGGTAGGGCGTCATAATGTACACATAATCTTTTGCCTTATTTAAAATATCCAGATAAACCTCTTCCGCCACATCCTGTCCATTGCAGGGATCATCA
Source organism: Lachnospiraceae bacterium (assembly GCA_017936785.1). Lineage (GTDB taxonomy): Bacteria > Bacillota > Clostridia > Lachnospirales > Lachnospiraceae > UBA2882. The sequence goes on from JAGBEV010000065.1 coordinate 4,626, forward strand.
TTATAGGGAATGACAATTCCGTTCTGCCCCGACATATCCGGCTCACAGTCCGCAAGAAGGTATTTATTATAATCCTCCTCTTCCATACTTGTCATGTTCCACATTTGCAAAAACATAGCGGTGAAGCTCTTTACAGCGTCACCGGAAATTTTTACTGCCGTATCCTTCCAATAGCCAAAACGCTCAATATAATTCATATATTCATCAGCCAGATTGATTCCGCCGTTATATGCAGTTTTTCCGTCAATAATCAAGATTTTTCTGTGGTCCCTGTAATTTTGATGGGTAGAAAGAAAAGGCATAACAGGTGCAAATACCTTTACATTTATTCCTTTTTCTTTTAAAGTTGCCGGATATTTTCTGGGAAGCTTGAGAATAGAATTAAAGCCATCATACATCAGGCGGACTTCCACACCTTCAGCTGCCTTTTTCTCCAAAACCGCCAATACTTCATCCCATACCCTCCCCGGATTGATAATGAAATATTCCAAAAAAATAAATTTTTCAGCCTTTTCCAGTGACGGTATCAGATCTGCAAGTTTTTCTTCTCCATTGGAGAAATACTCAACCTTTGTTTTGTCATATGCAGGAAATCCGTTAATATTCTGAATATAGTATGCCAGATCAGTAACAGGAATATTCTCCTCCCACATCCTCTGTACCACATCTTCGTTGGGCATTAAATATCCAAAGGTCTCAGCTATCCGTCTGTGAAGCCCCTTTTTCATTCCCGCCCTGGCAGGGTTTATCCTTACAAACAAATACAAAACTGCACCAAACACAGGGATCAGACACAAAGGCAGCATCCACGTTAATTTAAAAGCGGGATTTTCGTCGCTGTTGATCACTATGACCACAATGATGGCAGATAAGATATTCAGAGAATACAAAACCCATTTGGCATAAGAACCCATCAGAGTAAATACCCAGATTAAAAATCCGATCTGCAAAAGCAAAATGATGACTGTCATCATAATTCTGCTGAATATTAAGTTGACCAAAGCATTCAAGCCGGTCTTTTTGACTTTTACTGCCTTGTTTTTAATCTGTTCTTTCTTCATGCTGTTTCCTCATTCTGTACTAAATCTATGTCTGGCTGAATATCTTAACAATTATTCCATATATTGAAATTATATTACATTCTAGCACAAAACAATAGAAAGATAAAATTATAAATTTATAAACAAATCCCTTCATCCCTTATGGAAAAGCCGCAATTTTTATGTCATAATATCATTATCAGTATAGTCCCGGTGAACCGGCGATATTCAATACTATCTGGCGAATGGGCATTTAAAAGGAGCAAGTATTCATGAAGGGATATCTTTCTATCGGCAAAGTTGCAAAACTGAAAAATGTTAGTATCAAATCTTTGCGATACTATGATGAGATCGGCATTTTCAAGCCTGCACTGACCGACCACACAACCGGATACCGTTATTATAAGGAAGACCAGTTATATATACTGGATGCCATTTCTCTTTGCATTGAACTTGGAATTCCCTTAAAAAACATGGCAGGCTATTGTGACCGCAACGGAAAACCGGATCTTCAGAAACTCCTGGGAGATGCCAAGTCTCTTGCAGAACAAAAAATCCGCTCTATGTACCGTTCTCTCGAGACCCTGCAAAATACCATGAATACTTTGGATCACCATCCAAACATTTCCGTTCCGGGAGGATGTCATTTAAAAACGCTTTTATCACGGACAGTTTTGACTATCCCTTTTGATGAATACACTGATGCCTCCCATTACAATCCTAAACTGCTCTCCCTTTTTGTCACAGCACAAAAGCAGGGGCTTGCCGCCTCTTATCCTTCAGGTCTGATTTATGATTATCATAAGGGAAAAGCCGAAAAATATGTATTCATTCATGTAGCGCCATTGGCCGGCGTTGAAGGTGATGGACAGATTCCCGGTAACTGGGGTAAGCATATCGGGGGGCTGCGCACCCTTCCTTCCGGCTCCTATATCTGCAGCCAGCATACTGCTCATGCGATTGAAAATGCACCGGATATTTTTCAACTGGATAAAGGGATATTAAAAAATTGTACCATTATAGAGACTGACTTGTTAAAAGATGAAAAGGAACGTACCGGTATGAATTACGAAATGCAGATATTGATATGACAACTCAATATCTGCATTTTTTAACATCCAAACTCAGATTTTCATATTTAAAACTGTATGGGTGATACATCTTCTGAAAGGGGGTCCATACGGTATTCAGGAAAAGCATCAATGAGTTCATCCAGACATTGTGTAGTAGGGTATACGATATCATGTGCCAGCATCACCACTTTTTTTCGTCCCAGAGTAGATGATGTGGCATTTTCAATCAGGACCTGCGGTTCTGCATGGGTCACAGCATCCTCCAGACTGGCATTCCAGTCAAAATAAATATAACCTTTTTCAGTCATCTGCCGGATGATTTCCTCGTTTACCTTTTTATTGTAGGAATTGATGCTGCCGCCGGGAAAACGAAACAGCTTTACTTCTACACCGGTTACTTCATAAACAATGTTGTAGGCTTTCTCAAAATCTTCTATGTAACTATCTGCGCTGGCATAAAGCTCTTCATAATCATGTCGGTAGCAGTGAATTCCAATGGTATGCCCTTCTTCCACAATCCGTTTTGCAACCTCAGGATGCTTTTCCACATTTTCTCCTACTACAAAAAAGGTAGCTTTAATATTTCTTTCCTTTAAAATATCCAAAACAGCATTGGTATTCTCCACAGATGGTCCGTCATCAAATGTCAGATACATTGTCTTCGGATAAAAATACAGGTCAATGCCCTGGACAATTCCTTCTGCAATCTGTTCCTGATACTCCGGATCGGTCAGATTACGCCGTTCAGCAGGGTTTGATAAAAATCCGGTTTCCACAAGACAGGATGGCATTTTGCTTTCACGGATCACATAGAGAGAATCCGTCTCGCTGATTTCTCTCATATTTGCATCACAAGACTGCCCTGTGTACTTCTGAATCAGCTTTGCCAGCCGTTCACTTTCCTCTCCTTTTCCGTTTTCACTATACCACACTTCCATTCCCTGAGGTTCTGCTGTTTCACAGGAATTTTGATGGATACTCACATAAATATCCGCATTCAGTGAATTTGCAAGATGCACCCTCTCTTCTGTTGTATATGCCTGATCTGTTTCTCTTGTAAGCACTACCTGATAACCTTTTTCATTTAATTTCGTCTGCACAGCCTTGGCAATTTGAAGATTTACATCCTTTTCCAGCACACCATTCCATGAACATCCTTCATCCTCACCGCCATGACCGGGATCTAACACAATAACAATATCCGCCGGAAGCTCCTTGCAGTCATTCGCAGATACTTCATCTATTGCATTGGCTGAAATGCTTTCTTCTTTTTCATTTTCTTCATTATCGGAAACAGTATTGGCAGAAATACCGTCCATGCTATCATCTGCCACAGCATATACGATAGTACTGCATCCCAAAACAGCCACCAGTACCAATCCCGCTGCTCCCTTGATAATTCTTTGTATTCTGCTTTTTCGCCCATGTCTTGTCCTACTGTATTTTCCCGTGTTTTTAATGTACAGACTCTTCTTTTGCATTTTCTCCCGCTCCTTACTTTCAGTATAAATAAAGTATAGGAGCGGACTACATCAAAACTTCATATTTTTTGCATAGAAACTACATACTTTTTGCATCAAAGTTGCATCTTCTGATTCAATATTTACATGTTGAGGCAGCCAAAGACAGCATAAACATAAGTCTATTTCTCAATTTTCAAAAACAATTCGTTGATACCTTCATAAAATCCCAATGTCACAATGGTATTCTCATTCTCTGCACACGGAACCATGTATTTCTCTACATTTTGTGTGGTCTCAGACAGAGGATTTACCGTCTCACAGGCTTCCAGCCCGTGAAGTCCCAGATAATTGCTCCATGCCAGTACGATTTCATCCGGCTGCATATCAGCCCATTTTCCTTCTGTCCTTACATAAAATTCATAGATCTTTCCTGTATCTGCATCTATATAGGCATCGATCATGCGGTTTGCCTTATCCGCATTCTGTACATCCGTAGACAGGCTGACCTTCCATACTGCCACATTGTTTCGAGGCTCCAAAACATCGATTGCAGAATAGAGCACAGCCGTATAGGCAGAAGCTGATACTTCCCTTACTTCTCCCGGAATGATGCCAAGTTCATGAAGCTGTACCATTTCCCGGTTGCATACCTCATAAATTTCTTCTTCTGTGATCTCTTTCTCCGAAGGCCCCTGATAATTGACCACAAAAGCATAAGTACCTGTCAATTCTTCATAATCCACCCCTTCAGAATCCGCTCTGGTGGTAGCACTGAATTCACTTTCCGGAATCACCTGATTATCCAGACATTTTGACAAAAGAAACAGCTTTTCATTGCTGTTCATGGAATAACGGTAGCCTTCGCTTTCGTTTTCCACAGGCTCCACCGTGATCTGATTTAACAATCCTTTGTCCTTATACCTTGCAATGGTTTCCGGTCCCCAGATGGCGAATATCAACACAACCACAACTGCTGCAAGCACTGCCGCATCAATGTTTCGTTTCTTCATGAACCTTCACCTCCTCATACTGCAGGATAAAGCCAAAGCAGCTTCCCTCACCCAATGTACTTTCCACTGTAAGCTCACTGCCGTGAAGCTTTAATATTTCCGTACACAATGCCAGACCAAGACCTGCTCCGTTTTTGCTGCGGGACCTGGATTTATCTACCATATAAAATGCTTCCATGATCTTTTTACATTCTTCTGCCGGTATTCCGGTTCCATAATCCTTAACGGCAAAGTAATATCCCTGTTCTTTTTTCTCTCCGTATATCTCCACCGTACTTCCCGGTTCCGAAGCTTTGCAGGCGTTATCCACCAGATTCAGCAATACGGTCTTGATCAGATCAAGCTCTCCGAAAACACTGCCCTGTTCATATTGAAATTCCAGCCGGATATCTTCTTTGCCTATGTACATCTCACGCAAATAGCCAAATAGCAACTCCACATCCATCTGCTGGGCATCCAGCTCATAACGTTTGGTAACAATAATATCCAGAAGTCTTAAGGACATGGCTTCCAGCCTCTTTCCTTCTGTATAAATATAATTTGCCGACATAAAATGTGTCTCTTCATCCAGTTTTCTGGACCGCAGCACATCTGCATAGCCGATAATAGCCGTTAAGGGCGTTTTTAACTCATGGGAAAAAGCTGCGATAAAATCTTCCCTGGCACGGACTTCATCTTCAAGCTGCCTTATGGTCTTCTCCAATACACCTGACATCCTGTTAAAATCCCTGGTCAGCTGTCCCATTTCATCTCTGCTGACCTCTTCTGCCCTGTATCCATAATCTCCTTCTGTCATCTGCCTTGTGGCTTTTGCAAGCAGTCGTATAGGTTTGGTCAGCCAGTAAGAAATAAAATACATGGCAATGGAACCGCATAACAGCAGGATAATGGTCAGACGCCGGTACACCAAAAAGCCCTGGGACCGTTCTTCAAATACATCTGTTACATCCTTCATGGTCTCCAGATACAGCATACGGTCCATGGCGCTTATGACAGTGCCGGTCTGAATATAATAATGATCGTTGGTATGTATCACCTGATAGATTCTGCTCTGTTCTTCCATTGCAGCTAACAGCTCTGTCTCCTCCACAAAACCGTCGCTTGCATATAGCAGTTGGAAATTTTCATCTGATATGCGTAACAGACTGCTGTTCTGACTGTTCTCCAGATTAGCACCGATTTCCTCAATGGTGGAATCCTGTAAAACATCATATTTGGAAGGAATGTTTAAAGCCGCCGTTTCAAGAGCAAACTTTAGAATGCTGCTGTCATCCATAGCCTGTCCTATCTCACGGTCCATGGAAGTTTCAAATACATAATTTACAAAGAAAAAACCGCCGAATCCAAATGCTGCTGCCAGGATCATAATACTGCACAGCAATATTTTATACGAAAATTTCATACCGTTCTTTGCTCCTATATTTCCAATCTGTAGCCAACCTTATACACTGCAACCAGATTCTTTTCCCAGCCCATTTTGCGTCTCAGCCTCTGTACATGCAGCTCCAGGGTCCGGCTGTCCGCAATGTATTCATCCTGCCAGACCTTTTCATAAAGCTTTTCTTTAAAAAGTGCAATATTCTTATTTTGAATAAACAATACTAAAAGACCGTATTCTTTATTGGTAAGTACCACCGGTTTTCCCGCCTTTGTGACTGTACGCGCCTCCAGGTCCACGGTAATATCCCCTGCATGTAACAGATTTTCCGTTTTTTGAAACCTTCGCAGGACCACTTCCACCCTAGCGATCAGCTCTACCACATCAAAGGGCTTTACCAGATAATCTTCTGCTCCCAGCTTCAATCCTTTTACCTTATCCCTCACATCATTTTTTGCCGTAATGAAAATAACCGGAACCTTCAAGGGTCTGATATATTCCATAATGTCAAATCCATCAGCACCCGGCAGCATGATGTCTAACAGTATCAGGTCGAAGTTCTCCTTTTCAATGAAATCTATTGCCTTCAGTCCGTCCTGTACACTTTTACAATCATATCCTGCTGCCGATAAATTCATATCTATCAGGTCGCAAATAGGCTTTTCGTCATCCACGATCAGTATCTTAATCATCTTCTGCCTCCTCAACCTTCCAGCCCCAATATGCCCTTATTTTGGGAATCAGCGCTTCCATGGTATCTTCCTCTGTACACAAATAATTTTCCGTAAACCCTGTATCAATATCAAAACCGCTTGTCCTTTGATAATAAATGGAACATGCGCTCTGTATCAAAAGCTCTCCCGAAGGACCCTCATAAGTGTATCTTGCCAGTACGATCAGATCCTTCATTCCGTCGCCATCTACATCCTTTCCCACTACCCCCCGCAGGGAATACAGGTTATCATAACTTCCCATAGGCTGAAAACTCCATACGATATCTCCCTGCTCATCAACCAGGTATATCATGAAAATATCGTATTCAGACATCCGGAAGGTTCCCGGCACCACCTGAATCCGTCCCAGCTTTTCAAATCTTCTCGTATAATGCTGTTCCTCAATAATGGTAAAACCGTTTTTCAGCAATTCGTCAAGTGTGGTTGCCGTATACAAAAACTCTGTGGAATTGCCGTCACGCACAAAGGAAATGATACTGTTGACACTTCTGTTCATGTCAAACCGGTTGATCTTATCCGATATGCGCCAGTCCCGGTAAAAGATTCCTTCTCCCTGAAAAAGCACATCTCCTATCTTATAAGGCTTTCCTGCGTATTCTCCTGTATCATTGACGCATCTGGTAATCAGCACAATATCCGTACGTCCATCCTGATTTAAATCGGTAAAGGTTACTGCACCTAAATCCCTGGTAGGCTGCCAAAGCTGTCCGGGAATGCGGTTATTGGTTTCCAGTTCATTAGTCTTAAACAAAATCTTTCCTTCTGCATCTGCCAGAAAAATTGCCAGACGATGATAGTTTTCTTCCATAGCAGGAATAAAAGTACACTCCCCTGCATCAAAAGACTCCGCTGCTATGGAAAAAATCTGTCCCTCCATGATATCATAGCCATTTATTGTAATATCTGCCACATTTTCTATGGCATCAAAATGTGCCTGATACTCTTCTTCCAGTACCTTAAGCCCGGATTCTTCCGAAACTGCATTGACCATGAATCCTGTTTGTTTCTGCTGACCGGCAGGCAATTCAGAAGCAGACACCTCCCATGAAGCCGTTTCCGGCATCACAGACTGGGAAACTGTCTCTTCCTGTGCCCCGGCTTCCTTTCCGCATCTCATAAGCATAAAACCAAACAGTATACTAAAAACTACTTTAAAAATTTTATCCCGCATTGGTATTTTCCCCATCAAGCTGATACACTTTATCCTCTTTCACATTGTATTCATAGTAAACAACCGGAGCATGATCCCTGACAAAAGCAAAAATAAATCCGTTTTTACTTTCTCTGTAATATTTTAATAATGATCTTTCTGCCTCAGTTTCTACCTCATAATAGTAATCCGGTATTTCAATTCCGGTAATGTTCTTCCATGCATTCAGGCAACGCTCCTCATAAAGCTGTTTATGCAGGTCATTTTGATCAAATAACCTTCCTGCTACTATATCCAGCGCTTCTGCCGCATATACCTCCTGTTCCTTGGTATTCCCGTATTCGGCATAACCACGGCTGAAATCTGACAGCTCCGGATATGGATCTACCACAAAAGGTTCATCTGCACCGATCAATTGGGAAGAATCCGCAAAGACAATATAAGACCGTGAAGTGCCTCCCAGCTTCCGGACATGCTGATGCATCAATTGAAAATCCAGTCTTATATCAGTAGAATCCGCTTTCCATGAATATGTGCCGGACAATGGCAGCCCTGAGGAAATATATCCTTCATATACATTTAATTCCTGTAAATCCTCAAACACCCAGCAGCCATCTATATTTTTAAATATCCTGTTCCGATAATGATCTCCTGCATCATCTCTGGTCTGATATTTTAAATATAATTTTCCATCCTCAATGTACACTTCTTCTTTTATGTCATTCTCCCTGTCCCATTTCAGTTCAATGTTCTGAGATGTTTTCCTGAATTCATTTCCTTCCCTCAGATATGTAATCAACATCCTCTGCAGCGAAGTGGATGGTTCCTGAACATCCGGCCATTCAACCACCAGACATAATATCTGTTCTCCGTTTTCTTCCAAATAACCGGCATATACTTCGGTAATATTTCCCTTGACTCCATTTATCATGGTTCCTGTAGGATCATAGGCTTCCATTGCCTTCTGCACACACAGATAATCTTCCATATGAGCCAGATTGGCAGAATCTGCTTTTATCAATTCAGTATCAAAAAAATCCAGCTCAGTAATATTTCCCTTTTTCAGATCATATTCATAAATCGTTCTTGTCTCATAATCTGTTTCTTCATTGCTGTCACTATACACGGCTATCTTGCAAATATTGGTTCCCATATCATAGGAATCAAATACAATCCTGTAGTTTCCCTCATCCTCATGAACCAGATACTCATAATCAGGACGAGCAATACCATATAAACGCTTCAGATTTTCAATACATTCATTTTTATCATAATATATTTTTTCTGCTTCTGCATCAGGAAAATACTCTCCCAGGACTTTCTCCATAGCCCAGTCAGCACTATAACGGACATCATATTCTTCCTTTACTACAGAGATATCTTCCAGCTTTGCCTGATCCACATTGCCATGAACTTCTGCCAGCTTAATTGCTGCATATCCGGGATCTTCCCAAAGTATAGCATATTGCTGTACAGTCTTTTCCATATAATTTCTTGTTATATAATCATAATCCCCATAAAAATAGTTGCCATATCCCGTCAGTTCATTTTTCAAAATACATTTCCATTTTCCATTCCTATAACGGTATTCATATGTTATTCTAGTATCTCCGCCGTTTTTCTGCAAGAGTACCTTCCCATTTTCCATAACAACAGCGTCATAAGGCACTTCTCCCTCACCATCCAGCTTTAACGGAGTCAGCGGACTGCGGTAAGACTTTCCGCTTCCGGGATAAATATACAGCCATCTTCCCCATAGCTGACGTTCCGAATAACCGGTATAATCTGCAACCACCATACAAAGATCCTCAATTCCGTCTCCGTTAAAATCTCCTGTGCAGCCTGTCTCTATTTTGCACCTGTGCTCCTCATCCCAATTATCCTCCGGATCATATACTTCCCGGGCTTCCTTTATTTCTTCCCTGCAGCATGCGGAAAAGTCCTCAGCATAAATTTCCAGGACCGGAATATCATCCACAGCATTGATATCCCTGATCTTATCGCTATCACACCAGAATACTGTCAGACTTTCCATTTGTCCCACTTTGCTGATATCTTCCAGAGGATTATTCATTACTCTCAGAATATTTAACCGGGGAAGCTCGTATACTGCATCTATGTTCTGCAGTTGATTGGAGGAAAGCTCTAACCTTCTTAACTTCTTTAAGTTTTTTACAAATGAGATATCTGTTAAATCACAGCCTTCCAAAAACAAATATTCCAGATCCTCCAATTGTTCAAGCACTCCGTCATCTGTAAAGGTACTATAGCTCAGGCTTAACAATTTCAGTTTTTCTAATGACAGCAAAGGTGAAATATCAGAAAGATGCATATCCTCCAACTCCACCCATTCTAAATCTGTCATTTGTTCCAGGGGACTTAGATCACTGCCTGTACAACTCTGCAAAGTCAGCTTCCTTAAACTTTTAATTTCTGCAATTTCCGGCAGCTGATTAAAAGAAGTATCATAAATAAAAAGGTTCCTTAAATCAGGCAGCAGTTTCAGATTTTCATAACCTGAAATATCCGGATGTCCAAATCCTATACAACGTTGAATCTCCTTATATCTTAAATTGTAGATATTAAGGCTTTTCAGATTCTGAAGCAGCGCAAGATCTTCTTTGCAAAATACAAGATCGCCTGACATGGATTCTTCAACAATAATTTCCAGCTCCTGAATATTGGCAACTTGGGCTTTTGACAAGGGCGTATCGCATCCTAACTGCTCCCTGACTGCATCCTCTAAGATTTTATTTTGAAAGGAAACTGTATTTGCACTGATGATTTCTTCTATCTCTTTATTAAGGATTTCACTATCCGATTCTTCTTCCGGCTTTTCTATCTCATTTGCAGGTTCCGTTTTCTCTTCAGGCACTTTCTTTAATTGTACCCTGCAGGTCAATAACACTCCTGCAAGCATAGCTGCAACAAGTACCACGGATATTATATTTTTTAACAGAAAATCATTTCTTATGTTTTTCATATGCCAGAACTCCTTTTTATTTATTGACTTTGGGAATGCTTCTTTTATTTCAATTTGATCTCAACACGGAAATCTGATACGGCAATATAATCGTAAACGCTGTCCTCTTCCTGAAAATACATAAAAAGATCCGATTTCCCGGCAGCTTTATCATGATAATAAAAGAGGAAAACATTGCCATATTCCGAAGTATATTTCCCATATTCAAAATAAGCCCCGTCTTCTTTTTCTTCCGCCTGCAGATCTCCTGCTTCAATTCCGTTTAATTCCATAAAAGCCTCAGCAGAAAAACATTTCTGTTTTAAAATGTATCCGGTAAATCCATCATGACCAAGGTCATAAAATTGTGCGATGCCATTACCATCATCGCCATAAATATCATAAAAATTACGCCACCACCAGTTAGCTTTCCTTATTTCCGACTCTGCATCAAAAACGAGCCGCATAAAATTTCCTTCCTCATTGGTATCTGTGTATACGACAGATAAAACATTGTCCTCCCATTGCGCAAGAAACTCAAAGCCAAAAAAATCCGGTTTATCCCCATACCGCACCCGGTCTTTCACATGTTCCTTTCTTGCAAAAACAGCATGATTCATGGGATACAGTTCTTTTAATTCATCAAAGGTCACTTCCGTAACATGCTGCTCATTGATGGTAAGCGCCTGAAACAGGACTGACAAAGTTTCTTCAGGTATTTCCCCACTGATTTCCATATTTGTTACATTTTCTGTGAGCTGGCCCTCAAACCTTTCTAACCATGCTTCTTTTGCTTCTTCACTTTTTATTTCTTCTAAAAAGAATTCGCTTTCATCTCTTTCATTTTTCTCTGTATCTTTTTCTTCTGATTTCTCCATCTCAGTTGAATTCTCCGCAGTTTCCTCCTGTGCAATTCCCATGGCTGCATATTGTTCTGCAACTTTTCTTGCATTTTCTGCTTCCACTGCCTCCCTGTTTTCACGGGCAATCGCCTGGTTATGGGCATTTTGTTCCGCCTGAAGCTGTGCCTGTGCCTCCCTGACGGCTGCAATCTCTTCATCCGTTGCCCCATATACCAGTATTGATCTTGTCAATAACATACCTGTACATAATGCTGCATAAACAGCTCCACATTTATTCTTTCCTTTTTTCATTCGTCCCTTCTCCTTATCAAAATAAAATCAAATGATTCTTTTAAAGCTATTAAAACATCTCATTGCATCAAATTTGCATCTTGCAAACATAAAATATGTGGAGTTTATGTGCACAAAAATAGCGGAATCCCTTTTTAAGGAATTCCGCTATTAAAATAAACCGTGCGTTAGAGGATTCGAACCCCCGACCTTTTGGTCCGTAGCCAAACGCTCTATCCAGCTGAGCTAAACGCACATATCCTGCTGCAAGTTTCCCTCACAGCAAGAATTATTATATTATGATTTCATTTCACTGTCAATACAAAAATTTAATTTGTTACGTTTTCCGACACTCCTGTTTCAGTTTCCGTTTCCTGATAATAATCAGGTGTTTGCATAAAGGAAGTACATACTGCTGCATTGCCTGCATAGACATCTTCCGAAAGACTGGTCATATAATAGTAACAATAAGCCGTACTATTATAATTTCCGATAGTTATTGTGATTGTTTCATCATTTGTAACAACAGTGATCACATTGGAAGGCTCATCAAAGCCAAACTGACTATAATCCTCCACATCTTTCAAAACCTCATCGCACTCTATGGCAGTCACATTGGACAACAAGGCAGTAATCTGGGCTTCAGACAGGTCCAATCCTTCATAGCCCTCACAGACCCATTGGTCACCATCCTTGCGATAGCTGTAAGTTTCATCTCCTGCTTTATAGGAAAATCCCTGAATATCCTCTGCTGCAATCTGACATATTGTCTCCGATGCTGCTGCATCCCCAAGCTCTTCTTCCTGCTTTTTTTGAGAATAACGGTTTAACATCACACATGCCAGGGCACAGAATACAATGAGCACGATCATGATCACCAGTTGTATCTTCTGCTTCTTCATCGTCATTCCTCCTTATCTTCTACGCCTCTTTATCCAGATGACAATACCTGCCAAAAGCATACCTGCCGGCAATATGATAATGGTGATCAGGCTGATAAAGATAAAATCGCTCTGGGTTACGGTAATCGTAGAAAGGTTATAGCTTTTTGCCGGAATACTGATCGCTTCCACATCACTGTCGACTATTTCATCCAGCACATTTGTAAACAGTATGCTGTTGGTTCCCGAAACCGCCGTATCTGCGGACTGAGTGAAAATATATTCCGATGCAAAGATCACAAGCTGGGATTCCACACCATCCACACTTTTGGTCACCTTTGCCCCAAGGCAGAAAGGTCCCTGTATATCACCCTCTTCATAGTCCGTAGTGGTGGAATTATTCACATCTCCCTTTGCCACTGCCTTTTCAGAGGTGGTCAGATATTTGGTCACTGTCAGATCTTCATCCTCTTCATCAAAATCCAGGGCAACGGCATAGGGCATAAATACCATGCGGTTATCATCAATATCCGATGTCTCATTGCTGTATTCCACATCAGGCACTAGATAAAAGGGACTCTGTGAATAATGTGCGTTGTCATTTTCGCAGATCATATTATTGGATACGGATACACCATATTCCTCCGCTATGGAATAGAAATTGGGCAGGTCTGTCTCTGTATAGGTAGCCAGCACGAAAGCTTTCCCTCCTGCTGCCAGATAATCCTTGATCTTTGCCACATCTTCATCAGAGTAGTCGCTCATAGGTGCAAGGAGCATGACTGCCTCCGCATCCTCCGGGACAGCATCATAACTGAAAAGATTGATGGTTTCCGTTTCCATATTCGCTTTTTGGATCAGTTCCGTAAAAGAAGCTTCCAAAGTCATCTCATCATGTCCTGCGATCATATAGATTTTGGGCATATCATCGCTTAGCACATATTGAATGGCACTGGTAAGCTGTCCCTCTCCATCATAGCCTGTAACCGTTGAAGAATATGTGGAATAGTCCAGTTGTGTTTCATACATATCATAATAATCAATGACTTTACTGCGCTTATCACTGACTACGATCAGACTTCCGCCCGTTACCTGATCCGAAGTGTATGCTGATGCAAACTGCGGTGATTTCACCGGGTCCTTATAAACTACCTTAATGTGGGAAGAATTGCTTTCATAGCGTGCCAGCATTTCTTTTACCGTAGAATCAGCATTGGTTTCAGAAGCAAGCACATAAACGGTAACATCATCATTAAGCTGTTTCAACATTTCTTTTGTTTCATCGGTAATGGAATAGAGCTTACTGCCTGTCACATCCACAGATTTCATTTCCTCCGGAAGGCTTCCTGCTGCCAGATTAACAGCCACCACAAGCACCGTAGAGATCACGATCAGACCGGAACTGAAAACACCTTTTTTTATTGCCTTGCTGGAAACGCTCCATTTCCGTTTCTGAATGGACTGGCAGGTCAAAAACAGCATAAATGCTGTAACGGAAATAAAATAGATCAGACTGGTAAGGGATAAGGTTCCCTGAAGAAAGTCTGCAAATCTGCTGTAAAAATCCCCTGCACCCAGTATCTTTGTTACAATATTTCCGCTTGTGGAAATCAGGGAACAAATGCCGCTCATGATATAAGTAAGGAACAATGCCACAAAGGACAGTACTGCCGCAATGACCTGGTTTTCTGTCAGGGAAGAAATAAAGATTCCCACACCGATACAGCAAAGTCCATACACATAATACCCCAATACCGCCACATATGCCTGTGCATATCCGATTTCACCAAAGTTTCCCATGATCAGCGGATATAATAAGACCGGAAGTATGGGAAGTGTCAGCATTGTGGCAAGTGCCAGAAATTTTCCGAACACCACCCTGCCTATGCTGACCGGAGCTGTTAAGATCAACTGGTCCGTGCGCTGTTTCCGCTCCTCTGCCAGCACTCTCATTGTCAGGACCGGAACGGCAATGATCAAAATAAAGCCTGCTGACCCAATAGCATCTGCAAAATAGGCATCACCGGAAAACAGGTTATAAGCCACAAAATACAAACTGATAAAAAACAGGATCACTGCCATAAACAGCCAGCCGATCACTGTATGTAAATAATTTTTAACCTCTCTCTTATAAATCGCCAGCATTCTTTACACCTCCTTCTTCCTCTGTCAATGCCAGGAACACATCCTCCAGGCTGTTCTTCACCAGATTCATGGAATAAATGGGCAGTTTCCTGTCACTGAGCCGGAAGAATACCTCTTCTCTGATATCCCGTCCCCCCAGTTTTTCCTTTGCCACAGTCAGAAGCACATGACAAAACGTTCCTTCATCATCCTTTTGAATCTCCACAGCATCTATGCCTGCCAAATCCCCAAAGGCTTCTTCTATCTGCTCTTCTTCGCCCTTTATGCAAAGCTCCAGTCTGCTTTCCCCATGATCCAGCATCATCTCCAGATTTTCCGTTTTGTCACTTGCCACCAGTTTCCCATTGGCAATGATCAGAATATGATCACAGATGGCACTGACTTCTGTGAGGATATGGGAGCTTAAAATAATGGTGTGATTTTGGGACAGGCTGCGGACCAGCTCCCTGATCTCGATCATCTGCTTGGGGTCCAGCCCCACCGTAGGTTCATCCAGGATCAAAATAGGCGGATACCCCAGAACTGCCTGGGCAAGCCCCACTCTCTGTTTATAGCCCTTGGAAAGATTGGCGATCAATCTGTTACCGTATTCGGTTACCTTGGTCAGTTCCATGACTTCCTCAACCTGGCTCAGCCTCTCTCCTTTGGGAATTTTCTTCAACTCTGCCACAAAACACAAATATTCCCATACTGTCATGGAATCATATAGAGGGGGAATTTCCGGCAGATAGCCAATACATTTCTTGGCTTCCTCCGCCTCCTCATAAATATCATGTCCATCAATGGTTACCTTTCCTTCCGTGGCTCCCAGAAATCCGGTCAATATATTCATAGTCGTGGATTTTCCTGCTCCATTTTTGCCCAAAAGACCATAGATCTGACCTTTTTCCACTTGAAAGCTCAAGTCATCCACTGCCACATGATTTCCGTATTTCTTGGTCAAATGACTGACTTCGATCATACAATTGCCTCCTTATACTCTCATTTGCTCTCGCATTTCACTTTTACTATCATATGAGGTAATTGTGTTCAAAAGACAATCTTTCTGTGAAGGAAATGTGAAATCAAAAAATGCCCCTGACCGGAATTGTTTTACATGCTTTCCGTATAAAACAATTCTGTGTCAGGAGCAGTTCTTCCATAATTTTATGCTCTTACAGGTACGATCTCCAACCAATATCCGTCAGGATCCTGGATAAAATAAACTCCCATTTCCTTATTTTCAAAACAGATGCACCCCATCTTTTCATGAAGTCTGTGCGCTGCCTCAAAATCCTCTGTTCGGAAAGCCAGATGAAATTCACACTCTCCCAGATCATAAGGTTCCTTCCTGTCTTTGATCCAGGTCAGTTCCAGTTGAAAATCGGTGGTATCATTTCCCACAAACACGATCACAAAAGAACCGTCTTCCGGTTCGATCCTTTTCTTTTCCACCAGCCCCAGAGCTTTTTCATAAAACTCCAGAGAACGTTTCAGATCCAGCACGTTATAATTTTCATGATACATTTCAAACTTCATTTGGTTTTACCTCCGCTTTTCCTTGGATCATTATCTGCCTTCCCGGCAGAATATTGATCTTACTTGAGAATATCTGCAACCGCATCATCCTCTACGGTAAATTCTACCAGACCCATATACCCGGGCGCAACCTCATATTCATCAAAACAGATCACGATCTGTCCCTGGTCATTGAGGTAAAAATTCTGGTCTTCTTTTATTTTTTCAAACTGCCATCCGGTTTCATCAGCCTCTACCCAGTAAAACAGATAATCATCTTCTGCCATCCGTTCCCGCATCTGCTTTTTGATATTTTCACTGATAGGCGTTATATAATCCGCACCTTCCTTGAAAAGATCCTTTAACTGGGCAATTTCTCCGGTGGTCTTATCAATATGATAGTAGTACTGATATTGTGTGCCGCTTCCTGCAACTTCCGCCACATCGATCTTAAGGGTAAACCACCGGTCTGTATCGGTTACAACCTGATGATCCACATAGACACCGCCATAGCTTTCTCCCGCCTGGACCTGTTCCTCAAATTGAGCGATCAATCTATCGGTCATTTCCTCAATACTTTCATTGATGGCAGAAATAGACTCATTGGTCTTATCCGCCGTTGCATCGTCAGAGGACTCCTGCTCCAATTGAACCTCATCGATCTTCGCCTCAAAACGCTCACTTTCATAATTGTATTCCCTTACGGTGATCACTTTGATCACATTCCCCAAAATAGGGATCTGTGACATGGCATAAGCTATCTGGGGAGAGGTATTGGGCAGAACAATTATGGCAATTACCGCCGCTGCCGCAGCCCACGCAGCAACCTTTCCCGCTTTTCTGCCTTTTCCCATAGAAATTGTTTTATCTGCTTTCATCCTTGCTAAGAGACGTTCTTTTTCCTCATTTGTCATCTCTTCCCGGTCCATCAGAATTTCATCTGAATTCACATCATTGCACATTTCATACAGTCTTGCCATTTTTTACACCCCGCTTTCCTTTACGATCTGCCGCATCTGCTTTCTTCCTCTGCTGATCCTCCCATAAATAACAGTTTTACTCATTTTCATTCTTTCCGCCACTTCGTCCATGGATAAACCTTCCAGATAGATCAGACGGAATATTTTTGCATCTTCGTCCTTCAGATAAGAAAGAATCATATCCACTTCCTCCTTATATTCCTGTTTTAAGAAATCACTTTCAGCTCTCTCATCTTCCCATTCCGGCATCTGCTCCATCAGATCCTCTCTGGAAGAATCAATATACTTTCTGACATAAGTCAACGCCTTAAAACGGCATACCCCTGCAAGCCAGTTTTGAAATTCTGTCCGTTTTGGATCATAGCTTCCGATATTTTCCCAAACTGCCAGCAGTGTATCATTCATACAATCATCCCATAAGTGGGGCAGTGTTCCCATCTGGCGTTTTACAACGGTTTTTAATACCCAGCCGTATTGCTCCACCATATAGATCAATGCCTTTTCATTCCTTTTCTTCATCTGCTCCACAAAATTCTTTTCCGTGATTTCCACCTTGACCACCACCTTTCCTCTGATACCTATAATTCGCATCCATTCCACAAATTCTATCACAAATCGAAAAGAAAAATACCGGCACATAAATCCACAGATTCTGCAGATCAGGTGCCGGCATTTTGATACAGCTTCCTTTTACCTATAGGATTGCTGAATATGATCATCTTTATTCATATTTCTTTAGCTGCACATATACTCTTCCCTTCCGGGTTTCTTTACCACAGCCCTGGTATATATATTTTCCATATCCCCGGATGGAAAAAACGCTGCCTTCCTTTAAAGTCATACTGTTATTCTCACATACTCTGCCATCCAGCAATACCTTTTTATCCCGGAATAACTGTTGTGCCTCACTTCGGGACAGCCTGCTGACGGCGGCTGCCACCGCATCAAAGCGGGGAGATTGTACCAAAACCTCCATATCCTTTAAGGTTCTTGCCAAAGCCTGTATTTCCCCATTTACTTTCGACACCTTTACATTGGTATGCTTTATTTTGTCCAGATTTGCCGCAACATAATCGGCAATGCTGTCCATGCAGAATAAATATGCGGCTTTATCCTTGATCAGTATGTCTCCCAGCACGTCTCTCTCAATACCAAGATTCATAACCGCCCCAAGATAATCACGATGCCCCAGCAGCTCCGCAAATTTAACTGCCAGCGGCTCGATCAGAAGAACGGATATGGGATAATCCTCCTCATATCCAAACATCCTTTCCGATCCAAACCGTACCATTTGTCGTTCACAGCTCTCATTTCCGCCATAAGTATCATAATCCACAAACTTTAATTCTCCAGCCATCTCAAAGAGCGCTGTCAGTTCCCCGGGTGTCAGGAAATGACTGAACATATAGCGGTTCTGCCTGTAGGCGGCATGGGCAAGCTCTTCCAGTCTGGCTTTTATCAATTTATTTTCGTCCACCATTAAAATCCCTGATTCTGTCCATTTTGCATCACCGGTTCTCCTGCCATCTGCATTCCCGGCATCGGTGTCCCCAGAAATTGTGCCCTTCGGTCTGCCACTGCCTGGATCATGGACTGTCTGTTCTGATTATATGCCGCCATTAACTGATCGTCATAACCATAGAACAGATACGGAAGTGTGCGGCCGATATATTCCAACGCCTCTTCTGTTTTCTTTTTGTTTTTCATACTGATTTCCATCTTTGTACCATCAGCCTTCATGACCATAATAGAATAAGTCTTTCCCGTCGGAATATAATTTACAGAATGTTTTACTACATGCTGATATACCCAGAGTACATTTTGTGTTTCCGTAAGCATAACACTTGCCCCGGTAACTGCCATAAAATATTCCGGTGAAACACGAATGCCTTCAACCTCCGGTGTCATGGCATAGAATCGCTCCAGTCTCTGCATTGCAGCTTCTTTATTGCCGGTAGCTTCACAATACTTCTTTATACTTTTCAATGCTCCACCTGTAAGGCCCCTGATCAGCAGCCATACACCAAAGAGGATCACAGCCGCTCCTACGATCACAACAATCACAAAAGTGCCTGTAGTTTCTCCACCCACATCACCAACCATAAGGGCATAGGGCAGGAAACAGTCCTTTTCTTCATCCGTCCAATTCAGGGAATCAATATATTCCCGATAAAATGTCCGGCTTTCACCTTCTATGGGCATGATCGTACCCGTTACAGTAATGGGAACGATCTCATCCAATGCATATTCATCCCCATCCATATATTCCCATGTTGCCTCTATGTTGGCATCTGCCTGTTCCAGATATTTTTTGCTCAGGACTACACCCATAAATTCTTCTTCGCCAACGGGAATGAAATATTCCTTTTCAATGACTTTTCCATCCTGCTCTGTATAAGCATAATAATCCATAATAAAAGAAATATCTGCTTCTACCTTTGCATTTTCTTTGATGTCCTCCACACTCAGTTCATCCAGTCTGACTGCTGGAGACAACATTACCTTAATACTATTAAGCTGTGTCAATATGACCACAATTCCAATGGCAAAGGATAATAAAGCCCCAAACAGATACCTTGTCATGTATTTTCCTTTTAATTCCTGAAACATATATTTTCCTCCCTTAATAAGTTATATTCTAAAACTACCGAAAAAGACTGTCCTCAATGCAAAGTGACAGCCTTTTCTCTACCTATCGTTTCCACGGGAAGCTATTATTTAGCTGCTACGAAGGGAACGATACCGGTTTCTTTATATTGCTTCCATGCTTTCTGGAATTTGAATGTGTAAATGATTCCATAGATTCCTACTACCAGGAACAGCCATCCGCTTAATTTTCCTGTTGTGATCACAGACACTACAGTGTTGATCACACCATAAACAGTTAAAAGAATCGCACAGACACGGCTTTGTGCCAGATGTATTCCAAGACCCAGACCTACCATCAGGATCAGGGAGAATACTGCTGAAAAAATGTCTCCCAATATAGCAAATAAAACAACGTTTATTACTGCCAGTACATACATGACAATACCGCAGCCTGTAATCTGCTTACTTACCTGACTGATATTGGGATGCTTATAAAACTCCTTTTTGCTCAGACCGGGCTCACTGTATCCCGACTGAAATCCGCCCATATTTACAGGACCGTTTGCATTCTGCCCCATATCCATTCCCGGCTGGGACATTTCCCCTCCTGCCATAGCAGGTGCTCCGCAGTTCGGACAGTTTTCCTTTCCGTCCTCCACGTAAGTTCCACAATTTGCACAAATCATATTTTCCTCCAAAACTCACCATAAAATTGGCTTTAATCCTTTTTATCATATCATAATCTATCGAATTATGGAAGAAAAAAGAATAAGCATTATTTTACTTATATTTTACTCTTCATTATAACCATTTGGATTCATCTTCTGCCATCTCCATGAATCCTCACACATTTCATCAATGCCGTATTGAGCTTCCCAGCCAAGCTCTTTCTTTGCAAGACTTGCATCAGCATAACAAGTTGCAATGTCCCCGGCTCTTCTTTCTTTGATCACATAGGGAATTTCATGTCCGCATGCTTTCCCAAATGCTTTTACAACATCCAGAACACTGTAACCCTTTCCTGTTCCTAAATTGTAAATTTTCACACCGGGATTTTCTTTTATCTTATCAATTGCCTTAACATGTCCTGTCGCAAGGTCTACAACATGGATATAATCTCTTACACCGGTTCCGTCAGGTGTATCATAATCATCCCCAAATACGCCCAGACACTCCAGCTTGCCGATTGCTACCTGTGCCACATAGGGAAGCAGATTGTTGGGGATGCCCTTAGGGTCCTCTCCGATCTTTCCGCTCTTATGCGCTCCGATGGGATTGAAGTATCTGAGCAGAATTACATTCCACTCCGGATCAGCCGTGTGAATATCCGTTAAAATCTGCTCGATCATGCTCTTGGTCCATCCATAGGGATTGGTAGGACTTCCTTTAGGACATTCCTCTGTAATGGGAATAAACGCCGGATCTCCGTAAACAGTTGCTGAAGAAGAGAAGATAATGTTCTTCACATTATGCTTTCTCATAACTTCACAAAGGATCAGGGTTCCTGTTATATTATTTTTATAATATTCCAAAGGTTTTGCAACAGATTCTCCAACTGCTTTCAACCCTGCAAAATGAATCACACAGTCAATCTTCTCTTTGCCGAATATCCCGTCCAGTGCCTCAAAGTCGAGAATATCCGCATTGTAAAAAGTTAAATCCTTTCCTGTGATCTCCTTGATCCTCTCTATGGACTTTTGGCTGGAATTGTAAAGGTTATCTACCACTACAACATCATAGCCCGCTTCAAGGAGCTCTACACATGTATGGCTTCCAATATATCCTGCACCGCCTGTTACTAAAATTTTCATTGTTTTTTCCTTCCTTTCCTGTATATCATCTGATATGCGTACTTTCATTTTTATATTTAAATTACCGGCTGCATTTTATTTCTTCCGGTTCACATATGCTATAAACCTTTGGAAAGCTTCCCTGCCTTCTTCCCTCCTTTTATAAACCCCTGCACATTCCAGAATTTTCTTAAATACGATTCCGATTTCTTTTTGAAGTATCTCATCAATATTATCACTGTTTACAGTATCATATTTCTTCCGGAAACTGTCAACCCATTCCCAGTGTTTTGCTATGTTTTCCATAGTTTTAATATCAATGCCCTCCAATATGGCAGTTTTTAATTCTTCCATTTCATCTTTTAACCTGGCTGGAAGAACCGCCAGACCCATAACTTCGATCAGACCGATATTTTCTTTCTTGATATGATGAAATTCCTCCCACGGATGAAAAAGCCCCAGAGGATGCTCTTTTGTTGTTATGTTGTTTCTCAAAACCAGATCCAATTCATATCTGCCGTCCCTGATCCTGGAAATGGGCGTAATGGTATTATGAGGTACTCCATCTGTCTCAGCAAAAATAAAGACTTCTCCATCTGTATATTCCCGCCATGCATGAAGGATTTTATCCCCAAGTTCTATGATTCTTTTGCTGTCTTCCCCATTTAAGCGGATAACCGACATGGGCCATTTTAAAATTCCGCTCCGGATATCCTCATAACCGTCAAAAACAACCTCTTTTTCAACAGGAGCTTTTGCCATAGGAAAAGTGTAATTGCCTCCCTGAAAATGATCATGACTTAAAATGGAACCGCCTACAATAGGCAGATCTGCATTGGAACCTACGAAGTAATGGGGAAACTGCCTGATAAAATCAAACATCTTTTCAAAGGTCGCCCTGTTGATCTGCATGGGAACATGCTCCCCATTAAACACAATACAATGCTCATTGTAGTACACATAAGGAGAGTACTGGAATCCCCATTTCTTACCATTGATCTCTATGGGTATGATCCTGTGGTTTTCCCTTGCGGGGTGATTGATCCTGCCTGCATATCCTTCATTTTCCACACAAAGCTGGCACTTGGGATAAGAAGAGGACTTCATGGTCCCCGCAAGTGCTATCATTTCAGGGTCCTTTTCCGGCTTTGAAAGATTGATGGTGATATCAATATCCCCATACTCTGTAGGAACAGCCCACCTTTTGTCCTTTTTGATCCTGTATGTTCTGATATAATCCGTTGCTTTGCTCAATTCATAATAGTAATCTGTTGCCTTTTTCGGAGACTCTTTGTATTTCTCCCAAAATGTATGAATTACCTGACTGGGTTTAGGCACCAGGACATTCATTACCCTGGTGTCGAATAAGTCCCTGAGCACAATGGAATCCTGCCGGATGATTCCCTGCTCTACAGCATAATCAAGGATTCCTTTCAAAGTTTCTTCCAAGTCTTCAGGTGTTTCTATACTTTTTACATGCTCCGGTTCTTCATAAGAATCCAGATTCAGCATATCAAGCAGCATATTCGTCGTATATATCATATCACATGGCTCAATAAGCTGATTTGATACCCCATATTCCACTAACTGTTTTATATAACCGTAGATCATATATACCTCCTGATATTCCTTTCCGGCAACAAGCCTGCTTCATTTATAAAAACTTTATTCCACCATAAGGTCTTACCTTTAAAACATGACAGGAATCCTTTCCAAAAATAGATTCTATAAAAGCTTTATAACTGTTGACTGCTTCATTTTTCACAAATGCCTGAATGGTTCCTGCAAAGCCTCCTCCATGAATTCTGCATACTCCCTGACCACCCAATTCATACTCACTTGCCGCAAGTGCCACAGTTACATTCTGGGTATTGACATCCTTGGAACTGTAAATATTCTGCAGCAGCTTAAAGGAAGAATCTCCGCTTTTCTTAATAACACTCAAAAAACCATCAAAATCATCATTCTTTAATGCCTTTACCCCTTCCCGGACTCTTTCCTGCTCCGTAAAAAAGTGCATGGCTCTTAATACACATCTGTCACTGACTTTTTCTCGCAGACCTGCAAGATTATTAAAAAATTCTGCCCCATCCACTTCTCTTAAAAATTCCTTTCCAAAAAAATCCGCCACCTGCTTCATCTCAAGAGGAATTGCCGCATAATCATCTGTCAGATCAGCATGAGATCCCTTTGTATCCACAATACACAGACTGTATGCTTTTGCTTCAAAATCGCAGGACACCTGCTCGATCACCGGATTTTCCTTATCCTCAAAATCTATATAAATCAATCCGCCCACGCTGCACGCCATCTGATCCATAAGTCCACAGGGCTTTCCAAAATATTCATTTTCCGCAAACTGTCCGATCTTTGCAATGTCAACACCGGAAACTTCCATATGATTGTACAATCCTGAAATGATCGTTCCCATCAGACTTTCAAAGGCTGCTGAAGAAGACATCCCTGCTCCCATAAGCACATCACTTGTCACATAGGCTTCAAATCCGCCGATCTGATATTCCTTCTTTTGAAGCCCTGCAGCAACACCTCTGATCAAAGCTGCTGTTGTTTCCAGCTCCCTGTCTTTTTTCTCTATATCATTTAAATCTATTACGACCATGGGATAATCGCCGGACACAAGCTTTATGGTCATATCATTCCTTGGCGATACCACTGCAATGGCATCCAGATTAATGGATGTTGCCAATACATGACCATGC
The DNA here is from genome assembly GCA_017936785.1 of Lachnospiraceae bacterium. Taxonomy (GTDB): domain Bacteria; phylum Bacillota; class Clostridia; order Lachnospirales; family Lachnospiraceae; genus UBA2882. Next base: position 29,171 of record JAGBEV010000065.1, read on the forward strand.
TGATGATCTGTGTGATTACCGCAGACCTCACTTCTACCGGGAGCACTGTATATTTCCACATCCTTCTCTCCAAACAGTTCCCTGAATTTTCCAAGAGCAGCAATGTAACGTTCCCGATTATGAGAAATCACTGTTTCATCCACATAAACATCTTTCAATTTACTGTCGTAGATCCCACTTTTTAATTCACCCTCAATAACATTAAGATTTTTCATACCCCGGTCCTTTCTTTCATATTTTTCTAGATTGTACTACAAATATTCATATTATTATATGTTTTCCAGTTATAAAAACATATCCATTTGTTAGATTTATTGCTTGCATTTTGATACATGATATGTTAATAAGTACTTAATGGTATGTCTTATATTTTATCAAAAAATAGATTTTTTATAGGAAATTTTACTGCTGAAAGTCTGTTTGGATCATTATATTAAAATTTGAAAAAAATAACATGAAAGGATTGCAATAACATGGAAAAAAGCATCTGCATAGAATTCCCCAAAGAATCAAATTCCGATCTGTATCTGAATGTTTTTGGGCATTCCATTACCGAACCCCTGCACAAAGCAGGACCTTCTGTCAGTTCCTTTTTTCTGATTCACTTTATTTTGGATGGAGAAGGGGAATTTTCAGTCAATAATGTGTGTTACAAACTTGGAAAAGGACAGGGTTTTTTGATCGAACCGGACTATCAGGCATCTTACATGTCAGACAAAAACAACCCCTGGACTTATATATGGGTTGGATTTTCAGGACGGGAAGCAAAGAAAATACTGAGTTCCATTGGTCTTACCCAGGAATCTCCGATCTTTAAATGTGATCAGGGAGACCGGCTGAAGAAATATGTTTTTGACATGTTAGAACATAACTATTCCAATCAGGCTGACACCTACCGTTTGATGGGAATGTTATACCTTTTTTTATCCGTTATTGCAGAATCTCAAAAGACAAAGATCGAAGCGCCCTCCGGAAACACTTATGTAAACCATGCGATTTCATATATTCAAAATCATTACAGTATTCCCGTAACAGTTGAAGAAATTTCAGATTATGTAGGAATCAACAGAAGCTACCTCAGTTCCCTTTTTAAAGAATATACCGGCATGTCCCCGGTTAAATATCTTCAAAATTTCCGCATAACAAGAGCACAGCATATGCTTACGGTTACCGATATCCCCATTGAAAGCATTGCGCTCTCCTGCGGATACCAGACTGCCGAAGCATTTTATAAGATCTTCAGACAAATAACCGGTATGTCTCCCAAAACATTCCGCAGCGGTAAACGCCAGCGTACTATGATGAATCAGGAAACAATGAGAAATCATAAACCCGATTATATAGAAGAAAGTTCAGACGATGGATTATAATGAAATCAATTAAGAATCTTATATTTCTAAATACTTTCCAAACGAAAAAAAAGCCTTGAAATTCAAGACTTTTTAATGCTGGTGACCGGAATCGAACCGGTACGATGTCGCCACCACAGGATTTTAAGTCCTGCGCGTCTGCCAGTTCCGCCACACCAGCCCGGCAACTATGCAGTTGTCAATGGGACCTACAGGGCTCGAACCTGTGACCCTCTGCTTGTAAGGCAGATGCTCTCCCAGCTGAGCTAAGATCCCACAGTATGTAAAACATACAAACGACCCAGATCGGACTCGAACCGACGACCTTCGCCGTGACAGGGCGACGCTCTAACCAACTGAGCCACTGGGCCAAATCATTTGTAATTGTATAAAATTTATAAATGGACC
>JAGBEV010000066.1 GCA_017936785.1 Lachnospiraceae bacterium
CAAGGAAAGAAGAAACTAAAAGTACCTCTTTATAGGGGACCAGTAACAATGCTTGTGATACCCGCCTTTCAGGCGTGTATGCAATCAGCCCTTTTTAGGGCTAATATTAAACCACCAGTTGAACTGGTGGTTGCTAACTAGTGGTTATATGTTAGGTGTGTTATGTGGGGGATTAGTAGGTGTAATCCTGGTTGTGGTATTGCTGAGGCTGACCAAAAAGGACGGTTCCATAAAATGCAAATATGATGAGCGGCAGCAGGCTGTAAGAGGCAGAGGATTTAAATACGGATTTTTTACCCTTATGTTTTATGATCTTGTATATGCATGGATCGATGAAATTTTAGGCAGAAGATATTTTGAAAACAGTGTGGGAATGATCGTGGGAATCTTTTTGGGTGTTTTGGTTTATGTGAGCTATTGTATCTGGCATGAGGGATATTTTTCATTAAATGAAAATCCTAAAAAGGTACTGATCGTTTTTGCTGTCATTGCAATTATGAATTTTGCTGTTTTTGCTGTTCAATTAAATCGTGGAAATGTAATAGAAAACGGAATATTGACTTTTCGTTGCGTAAATCTTTTGTGCGGCATTATGTTTCTGATCGTTTTTGGAGTATTGCTCATAAAAGCAATCTGCAATAAGAAAGAAATGGAGTAAACCTATGAAAAATTTAAAATTAAAATCCGCAAGAGCGGCAATGGATATTTCCCAACAGGAGCTTGCAGATATAGTAGGTGTGTCCAGGCAGACCATCAGCGCAATAGAGAAAGGTGATTACAATCCAACCATCAACCTGTGTATTGCAATCTGTAAAGCGGTGGGGAAAACTTTAAATGACCTGTTTTGGGAAGAATAAAAGAAAGGGCGGCAGCCCTTTCTTTTATTCTTCCAGCAAATATCTTAAAAAGTCCACCGCCGCATCCTGGCGTGTGGAAAAGTTGCCGATCGCCAGATAGGGTTCTGTTTCTTCATCGTACAAAGCCCTGACTTTTTTGATATCCCCCACATAAATGGCAATGGGAACCCTGCCATCATCTTCATAGGTGTGATAGATCAGCCTGTCTTCAAACTCCTGATATAAGTCATCAGGTAAAATCGTCTCTATATTTTCAAAATATGCCTGATCGGCACAGGATTCCATTACCCATTGAGGAGCCAGAACAACATCGATATCACCCGATTCCAAAAAGGCGGAAAGCTTCTGTGAGTTAGCCACATCCAGATTGTCATTTCTGTTTTCGGACATCTGCAGGTTTACATCCAGCCTGGTGGGATTCAGATCTGTATCAATATTTCTGGAGGCAGCATAATCAGTCAGAAGACCGGTCTGTTCGTTTGAAATAATATTGCAGTTTACCATAGCAACATAGATAGAGGGTTCTTTACTGTCTTCAATAAAATGGCGGATATAAGAAATAATGCAGCAGACAACGATCATCCCAAGAAGCACAGGTTTCCAGTGGTAATACCAGAAATATTTAAAGCGTTTTATCCTGCTTTGATCTTTCATCTTATCTCTATTTTCAGCAATCTCTTCTTTCAGCATATGTATCACCTTCCTGAAACCAATCATATTATGGGCAAAAAAAAGTGTCAATAAAGTTCACATAATTTTAATTTAATTTAGGAAAGTATTGCAATTGTTTATTGTATTTTTTTTAAAAGTAATGAAACTATATGGGGGTTTAATATGTGTTAATGTTAAAGGATAAGAAGGAGAGAGCAACGTAAAAGCAACTCTTGGTTGCAGCAACGCTATCGTTGAGTGGTTGATTTCAGGAGGGCTTTAAAATATAATTTTCTCGGTGGAGGTACGACAGGATGAACTTTGCAGAAAAACTATCGAATTTAAGAGTACAAAAGGGGTATTCCCAGGAAGCATTGGCAGAAAGACTATATGTGAGCAGACAGGCAGTTTCCAAGTGGGAAGTGGGAACTACACTGCCTGAGACAGACAAGCTGATTGCTATCAGTGACTTTTTTAATGTATCCATTGATTATCTGCTGAAAGAAAATGTTCAATTAAACAATGATGAGGGGCTGGACAGGATTGTGCTTAAATTTCTGGGAGCAGCCCAGGATATGGATGAAATATCCAAAAAACTGGTTGATATCATGAAAGACGGCGTGATCGACCGGGAAGAAAAGAAACAAATGAGCTATATTATGGAATCTCTGGATGAAATATCCAAGATCATCCTGGAAGTTAAACAGAGAATGAATATGTAAACGCAAGCACAGGTTGCACAAATTGTACGCTTGAAATGGTAGAATGCATAACCGGTATTTGATATAATTTTCAAAGGCAATGCTTTGTGAAGTGAATTGGCAATAATGATAGAAAATCTTTTATGAGGGAAAGACCGGATGACTCCGGTCAAGGGGAGATTTACTATACGGAAGGAACTGTTATATTGCGGGTTAAGGTGGATTCGTAGGTAACGGTTCTTTTTCCGTACTGAAAAACTTGAAAAATCCCCTAAAATGTAATAATATAATTTCATATACCTTTTATGTGGAAGGAATTGTACTCATGAACGATACATATGTGGAATTATTGATAAAAAAACCTGAATTAAAAACAGCAGCGTGGCTTTGTAAAATAGCAATAGGCCTTGGAGCTGTTTTATTTTTACTTGGTTTTTTTATGCATTTTATGTTTTCCATGGCAGGGGTCCTGGTGCTTGGCGGCGGAATGATATGCTATTGGCTGACCAGCGGATGTATCGAGTACGAATATCTGTATTTGGATAAGGAATTATCTGTGGACAAGATCAGAAACCGGTCCAAGAGAAAAAAAGTGGCAGCTTATGACATTACTACAATGGAGATCATGGCGCCGAAGGGTTCTCACAGGTTAGATTCCTACAGTGATCTAAAGGTAAGGGATTACTCTTCAGAAACGGAAGAGGGAAATGCATTTGAACTGGTAGTGGAAGGGGAAAACGGAAGGGAGCGTATTGTTATCGATACCAATGAAAAGCTGGTCAAGGCGATAAGGATGGCAGCTCCCCGATATGTATTTACAGATTAAATCACAAAGCAAACGGAGGAAAAGGAAATGGGTCAGATTATTGGCGAAGGAATTACATTTGATGATGTGCTCTTAGTGCCGGGTTATTCTCAGGTAATTCCCAATCAGGTAGATTTATCTACTTATTTGACAAAGAAGATCAAATTGAATATTCCGATGATGAGTGCCGGAATGGATACAGTTACGGAGCATCGCATGGCGATTGCCATGGCGAGACAGGGCGGTATCGGTATTATCCATAAGAACATGACAATTGAACAGCAGGCAGAAGAGGTGGATAAGGTTAAACGTTCTGAAAACGGCGTTATCACGGACCCATTTTCATTAACACCGGAACATACTTTGAAGGATGCTGATTCCCTCATGGCTAAGTTCCGTATTTCCGGTGTGCCGATTACGGAAGGCAGAAAGCTGGTAGGTATCATTACCAACCGTGATTTAAAATTCGAAACGGATTTTTCTAAAAAGATTAAAGAATGTATGACTTCCGAGGGGCTGATCACAGCGAAGGAAGGAATTACTCTGGAGGAGGCAAAGGCGATTCTTGCAAAGGCGAGAAAAGAGAAGCTTCCTATTGTGGATGATGATTTCAACTTAAAAGGTCTGATCACCATTAAGGATATTGAGAAAACCATCAAATATCCTCTGGCGGCAAAGGATTCCCAGGGAAGGCTTCTCTGTGGTGCGGCAGTGGGTATTACAGCAAATTGTCTGGATCGTGTGGCTGCTTTGGTAGAGGCTAAAGTGGATGTGATCGTACTGGATTCCGCACATGGACATTCCCAGAATGTATTAAACTGCGTAAAGATGATCAAAGACGCATATCCGGATCTGCAGGTTATCGCAGGTAATGTGGCAACAGGAGAAGGCGCAAAGGCTTTGATCGAAGCTGGTGCGGATGCTGTAAAGGTCGGCATCGGACCCGGCTCTATTTGTACGACCCGTGTGGTTGCAGGTATCGGTGTTCCGCAGATCACTGCCATTATGAATGCCTATGAAGTAGCCAGAGAATACGGTGTGCCGATCATTGCAGACGGCGGCATTAAATTTTCAGGCGATATGACAAAGGCGATTGCAGCAGGCGGAAATGTCTGCATGATGGGCTCCATTTTTGCAGGATGTGATGAATCCCCCGGAACCTTTGAGTTATTCCAGGGAAGAAAATATAAAGTGTATCGTGGCATGGGCTCCATCGCCGCCATGGAAAATGGTTCTAAAGACCGTTATTTCCAGACAGATGCCAAGAAACTGGTTCCTGAAGGTGTAGAGGGACGTGTAGCATATAAGGGTACAGTAGAAGATACCGTGTTCCAGTTAATGGGCGGCCTTCGTTCCGGTATGGGCTACTGCGGAACTCCTACCATTGAAGAGTTAAAGACAAGGGGAAGATTTGTTAAGATTTCCGCAGCTTCTTTAAAAGAAAGTCATCCGCATGACATTCATATTACAAAAGAGGCTCCTAACTACAGTGTAGACGGAAATTAAAACAGAAGATAAAACGATAGAATTGAAAGTGTATGGGGATAGGGATATATGCAGCAATTGTTTGATAAAGCAGAGTTACAAAAGGTGCAGGATTATTTCTGCACCTTAACCCGTTTATTTGCCTATTGTGTTGATGCAGACGGCAAAAAAATGACAGAAATGTCAGGGGACAAAAATGGAATAAAAATGATACAGGAAGCTGTTCCGGAGGAAGATTTTTACCAGCTCTTTCAAAGAGTTTCCGACAGCAGTCTGGAAGATATGGTTGTGGAATCAACGGAATATGACAATGTTAAGCTGGCGGCAGTTTCGGTAAAAGAAAACGGAAGGCAGAATAACTGTTGGCTTATCTGTTGTATATTAAATGATGTGGATGAAGGAAAGTTCCTGGAGTTTCCGGGAGAAGGCATTGGAACGGACGCTTTTTATGATGCTCTGGACCTGATTGCGGAAATAGAGCATAAAATTGTCAGGGCAGAAGGAGAACTTCTGAGTGCAAGGGCAGAGAGCCAGCGGAGTAAATCTTCGGAAACGGAAATGAGCCAGGCATTGAAGCGGGCGGAAGCTATGACTGCTGTTGTACAGTTTTTGGAGAGCAATGAAGGCTTTGAGCGTGTAGGCAGTGAGATCATGAGGATTGCCGGGGAATATCTGGATGCCAGCGGAGCAAAGCTCTTCCAGATCAGACGTGATTCCGAACGCATGGACATGATCTGTAATTGGACCAATGAGGGCAGTGTTTTTGATCTGGATAAAACAAGGGATCTGCTGCGGACCGATCTGGTAATGGGAGAAAAGCCTTTGATCGTTTCTTCCGATACCCTTACATCGGCAGGGGTCCGTGGAGAAATGCTGAAATACCGCATGAAGGCCTTTATTTCCATACCGGTTTTTGTGGGCGGAAAGCCTGCCATGTATTTCTGTGTCAATGAACAGGAAAAATCCAGGACCTGGCTGTTAGATGAAGTGAAATTTGTCAATGATGCGGCAAAAGTGCTGCAAAGCCTTTTAAACCTGAAATGAAAACGTAACTGCCAGAGTCTATTGACACTAAAAACTTTAAACCTTAAATTGGGGTCAAATTTGAGCTTAAATGGTGTATAATGAAATAGAAAGTTATTGTTTTGTATGATTTTTGAACATGACTAATAAGC
>JAGBEV010000007.1 GCA_017936785.1 Lachnospiraceae bacterium
GGGCTACAAGGGACACTTAACTCTCTACGGAAACAACGAACCTTTCCTGGATACCAGAATTGTGGAATTCCACAAATACTGCAGAGAGAAGCTTCCCGACAGCTTTATTTTCCTGTCCAGTAACGGTCTTCTCCTTACCGTAGACAAGGTAAAGGAGATCATCCCTTATGTCAATCAGCTGATCATTAACAACTACTGCAGAGATATGAAGCTCCATGACAACGTACAGGAGATATATGATTACGCTAAAGCGCATCCCGATGAGTTCAAGGATGTGGAGCTTCTGATCCAGATGCGATACATGGATGCCGTCCTCACAAACCGTGCGGGAAGCGCTCCCAACAAGCAGAACACCCAGAAGATCATCAAAGAAACCTGTTTGATGCCCTACACGGACATGTTTATCTTCCCTGACGGTAGAATGGGAATCTGCTGCTGTGATAACTTTGAAGTAACCACTCTGGCAGACCTGAATGTGACTCCCATTAAGGAAGCATGGAACAGCAAGGAATACCAGGAGCTTCGTAAAGCGATCAGGACAAGCCGTGGAGATTACAATTTCTGCAAATATTGTGATTTCATTGATGCAGGCCTTCGTATGGACGTGGTAGATGACACCTTAAAGCACAGGGATGCCAATCATGGTGCAAGGCAGTCACTTTTCAGAAAGAAATAAAGATATTTATTGATGTTTTGGGGAATGTTCTATTGAACATTCCCTTTTTATGTTATAATAAATGTAATTGTGCCAATCTGCTTATAAAGTTAATGCGTAAAGAATGTGAGGATAGCAAAATGGTAGATATTCTAAAATTTACTTATGGTGCTAAAGAAGCAATACAATATACCACGGACGAATTAAAGGAATGTGCTATGCTAAGTCATCAACCACCAGTTCAACTGGTGGTTTGATATTAGCCCTCCAAAGGGCTATGTTACTGCTCGCCCCAAAGGGCGGTATCGCAAGCATTTTACTGGTCCGCTATAAAGCGGTACTTCTTGAATCTTCTTTTCTCGATTCTTCTGCCTGCTCTTTTATATACTTTTGAGCTGCCTCATCTGTGATATTACCAATTGTCTCAACATAATATCCTCTCGCCCAAAAGGCTTTATCCCATTTGCTTTGTAATTCCGGATGCCTGTCATAAATCATTAATGTACTCTTTCCTTTTAAGTATCCCATAAAATTCGAAATACTCAACTTTGGCGGTATTGCCACGCTAAGATGTATGTGATCTATGCAAACTGCTCCTGCTATAATCTCTACATCTTTATATTTGCATAGTATGCTGATTATCTCTCTTACATCGTCTCTTATTTTCCCATACAATACCTTTTTACGATATTTTGGAATGAATACTATATGATATTGGCATTTCCAACGAGTGTGTGATATGCTTTTATTGTCCATTCGGACCACCTCCTATGTTTGAGTTTGGCTTGCGACACCATTCTCAATATAGCATAGGAGGTTTTTTATTGATATCTTCACCGTTTCCACTTACACTATTCTCCCCAGCATAGCTGGGGGGATTAGACTTTTCATTCAGTAGTAGTTATGGAAAATATCGACAGGATTCGCCCATCAGACCGGGTGAAAACGTCCGAATGAGCACAGACTTTTTTGAGAAGAAATATAAAAAAGAAAACGTTTATATTGCTACCGCCAGAGAAAAAGACAAATTAATTGGGCAGGCTGTTTATATTAGAAAAAAATATGAAGATGTCGGAACTATGACCTGGATTATGCAGCTTGTGGTCGATAAGGATTATCGCGAACATGGTATCGGTAGTACATTGTTGCGTTCTATTTGGGGATTTTCAAATGATTTTGCATGGGGACTTGCAACTGCTAACCCCTGCACTGTAAAAGCCCTGGAAAGTGCCACCTTCCGAAAATGCTCACCATCTGTCATTTCCTCAAATTTAAAGTATATCAAAAGACTCTCAGATGAAATTTCATTTGTCAAAGATGATGGCTTTTGTGTCAATGATAACCATTCCATTGCCAACACAAATTTCTTTATTGATAACAGTGAGTTTATAGAGGCAAAAAAAGAAATGTCCAATTGGCAGCTCGGAGAACTGAAACCCGGTTATGAATGGTTGGCATTTACCTTTAAATCACAGGAAATAGATCACGAAAAATATGTAAAGCATTTTGAAAATATGCTTGAATTTTCTGAAATCAAGTTGCAGGAAGCCTATAGCAGAATGCAAATGAGCCGCCACTCATGGACTAAAGGAACAGAAAACGAAATTAATACTATTTTGTCTAAACTTCCTCAGAAAGAAATTCATAAAGTACTGGATTTAGGATGTGGTGTCGGGCGCCATTCTATTGAGTTGGCAAAAAAAGGGTTTGAAGTTGTTGGTGTCGATTATTCCAGAAAACATACCGCAACAGCCAGAAAAAGTTCTCAAAATCTTAATGTTCAATTTCGTACCTGTGATATCAGAAAATACAGAGATGATCAGGACTATGATTTAGTATTATGCCTGTTTGATGTTGTTGGCTCCTACCCTGATGATAAAAATAATTTAAAAATACTCGAAACCGTCTCACAAAAACTCCGCAAAGATGGGTATTGTGCCATTTCCGTTATGAATATGGAATTGACCAATCACATTGTTCCGGATACCCAAAAGGGAGATGTTCTGGAGAATCCCGAATTATTGTATCGTTTACATCCCAGTAACATTATGCAGCAAACCGGAAACATCTTTGATCCACAATATATTGTAATTGATCAAAAGGAAAGTTTAGTATATCGAAAAGAACAATTTATGGAAGATGAGGAACTTCCTGCAGAATATGTGATCAGAGATAAACGATACTATCGGGATGAGATTGTACATCATCTAGAAAACATGGGATTGAAAGTACTGGAAGCCTCCTACGTGCAAGCAGGGAAATTTGATGTTTCATTAGAAAGTATTGATTCGAAAGCAAAAGAAATTCTTATAATTGCCCAAAAAAAATAGGCTGTTTCCAGCCTATTTTTTAATCCACTTCCGCTTCGTTTTCTTTTGTTTCCTCGTGGTATTCCTTTTCTGTGTTGACACTCCAGATGTTGGACTTGTCCTTCTCACCGCTTAAAATATTCTTAACGGCCTCAAAGGAAGTAACCATGGAATGATCAATATTGTTATAGCGGTGCTGCCCGTTACGCCCTACACAGTAAAGGTTATCAATGGTCTTCAGATAGTCTATCAGAGTGTCAATCTCGTCATAGGTGTCAAAGTAAGCGGGATATGCTTTCTTCACCTTCTCCATATGGGTATCAAGAACCACATCAGGACTGTCGATAATGCCAAGCTTAATCATTTCTTCCACACCCAGCTTGGAGAACTCTTCCTCTGTCATATTCCAGTACTCATCGCCTTCATTCACAAAGTACTCAAGTCCGATCCAGACGGTATGCTCGAGATCCTTGATCATATAGGGAGACCAGTTGTTATAAATCTGGAAACGTCCCAGCTTCACGGTTCTGTCCTGAACATAAACCCAACAGTCGGGAACAATGTTGCCCACCGTCTTGATATTGGTCTTGTTCTTCAGGTTGATCTTAGGAACCAGTACACCAAGTGTCATATAATCGCGATAAGGAAGTCCTTTCGCAATTCTCGCCGGTTCAGCGGGAACATCATTCATACCTGCCACCAGATCTCTGATCGGCATGGAGGAGATGATATAGTCACCATCCACATAGATTTCCTGCCCGTCTTTCTCATAGGAAACTCCCGTCAGAATATTATTGTCATTCTTGTGAACCTTGGTCACCTTGGCATTCTTTATGATCGTTCCGCCAAGCTTCTGAATTTCCTCAGCGGTCACATCCCAGAGCTGACCGGGTCCAAGCTTCGGATATTTAAATTCCTCTATCAGAGAGGTTTCCACCTTACGATTCTTTTTCTTAAAAATCTTTCCGAAAATATCTTTGATAATCGCTACAATAGATAATCCCTTTACACGCTGCGCGCCCCAGGAAGCATCAATCTCACTGGGATGCCGTCCCCATAAATTCTCTGTGTAATATTCAAAGAACATGGAATAAAGCTTACGTCCAAAACGATTAATGTAGAAATTCTCCAGATTATCCTCAGGCAGCTTGTGTACCATCGAAGCCAGATAGCTGAAACCAACCCTCATGGTAGTAAGAAATCCCATGTTGGTTAAGGTTTCCATTTTCAAGGAAATAGGATAATCATAAAATTTAGAGTCAAATAAAATACGTGAAACACGGTGCCTTGTCAGCATCACGCGATCTTCCTTTTCAGGATCGGGACCGCCCTCCTTCACAGGCATGGGACGATTCAGAATGATGTCATCATAGGTAGGCGCACCCTGCATGGGCAACATCTTGTCCCACCATTCATTGACCTCGGGAATCTTGGAGAAGAAACGATGTCCCCCCATATCCATACGATTTCCCTTATAATTTACAGTTTTGGAAATACCACCGAAGCAATCACTTTCCTCAAAAACAACAACCTCGATATCCTTTGATTTGGTTAAGAGCTCGTAAGCTGCAGTCAGTCCCGCAGGACCGGCACCGATGATAAGCGCTTTTTTCATGCCATCCCTATACCTTTCTCTTTTTTAAGCAACCGACCAACCGGTCAACATCGCCCAAATGTATTACAAATTATATCACAGATTTGAAGAAGTGTCTATTACCGCATCATCAGAATCCCTGATAGATGAATTCCGCCGCACTGTAACCCGGGCCGTAATAACCGAGCAGGATCGTGTAGAACAAAAGAGCGTACCATATGATCCAGCGGATCGGAAGCTTCTTCTTGCCGATGCTTTCCCTAATCCTGATTCCTTTATTCTGTAACAGGGAAACTCCCCACAACATAAGCAAGGAAATCACAGCTATCATAAACTCAATCCTATCAAGTCCCATTGCAAAAATATCACTGTTTACAAAAATCTGCGGATTCCATATGGTAAACATACTCTTTAACATGGCAAAAGCACAGCCTACCGACTCTGCCCTGAAGAAGACAAAGGCTATGGTAATCAGAAAGAAGGTTCTTACCATCCTGAAAAGGTTCCAAAAACGACTCTTTTCTGTCATATGCAACCTGGACCGAATCTTCTTATTGAGAGGTTCACATACTTCTCCCAGCACAATGTACAGCCAGTGAATCAATCCTGAGCCAAGCACATATTTCCAATCGGGACCATGCCAGATACCCACAGTAAACCACAGAACAAACATTGCCAGAAATGTAGTAATCTGCTTACCTGTCTTTTTGCCCAGCTTGTTTCTAAGACTCCCTCCCAATTTAGTAAAAGCATCTGTTCTGAGCAGCGGATAAAATACATAATTCTTCATCCAGTTTCCTAACGTAATGTGCCATCTGCGCCAAAACTCAGCCACACTCTTAGAAAAGAACGGTGTACGGAAGTTTTCAGGCAGTATCAGTCCAAAGGTTTGTGACAAACCGAGAACAATATCCATACATCCGGAAAAATCCGTATATAACTGAAGCACAAAGAATACAGCTGCTATCCAATAAAAAAATCCGCTGTAATTTCCGTAATCATTAAATACTGTATTAACCACAAGAGCCAAACGCTCGGAAATAACCAGTTTCTTAAAAAATCCCCACAGCATCCGCTGCATTCCGCCGGTCACCTGATCATACTCAAACTTGTGCACCTGTGAAAACTGCTCTCCCATCTCTCCAAACGATGAGATAGGTCCCGAAACCAGGGTGGGGAAAAAAGTTCCGTACAAAAGAAATCGTCCAAAGCCGGAGGCACTCTTCCCTATGCCGTAATAAATATCAATTACATAACCAAGCATGGTAAAGGTATAATAAGAAATTCCCAGCGGAATCAAAAAGTGAAACAAATCAATTCCGTTTCCACCAAACATCCCTGCAAAACCATTATAAGTTCCCACAAAAAAATTGGTATACTTTAACACTGCCAAAGGCAAAAGTGCCCCTGCCAATGCTAACAGCAAACCAAATTTTCTCTTTTTATTATCTATTTCCTTTTCCTTCTGTGCCGTTTCAATCAAGCGCCCTGCAAGAAAACAAATACTGCCTGTTACGAGGGGATACAACAGTAAAAACTCCTGACCGCTCAACAGGTAATATGCTACACTGCCGCCGAGTAACACCATCCACTGCAGCTTTCCCGGCAGAATATAGTACAGCAACAAGAGCACCGCATAAAAACACAAAAAGTAAAAGGATGTAATTGCCATATTAATCTCCATCCATTATCCCCTGTTTCCGCCCGATAAATTCAGGTTGACACCGTTCATGTAATCGGAACCCTTGGACATCAAAAATGCCAGAGCCTCCGCCGCCTCTTCTACCGTGGCATTCCGCTTTTTTACGCTTTCCTGCGCATTCAAAACCACAAAGCGTTCATCGATATCTGACAAAAACTTTGTTTCCATCATAGCAGGCGAAAGGCCGTTTACATTCACATTCTTGTCTGCATATTCCAAAGAAAGCGCCTTCATCAGACCAAGCGCCGCATATTTAACGGTAACATATTCCGCCATAAACCTGGGTGGCATACCCAAAGTACACTCACTCAGCATCACTGCTACCTTACCGAACTTTGCTTTGGCCATTGCAGGAAGCACTTCCTTCGCTATCATAGCAAGGGCTCGAACCTGTATCTGATAATCCTGATCCAGTCTGGCAATATCCATTTTTTTAAGCTTCTCGTATTTCATTCGGCCGGCGGGCAAATAAAGAAAGCCTTGAGGCGTTTCCATCCCGCTTAACTTTTTCACCAGTTCTTCCACCTGATTTTCATCACATAAATCACAGGGAAGATAGGAAAAAGAAAGATGCTTTGCCTCTGCTTCCAAAGCCTTTAATTCCTGATCATTGCTGCAATAGTGTACAGCCACTTCTATTTTTTCCGGAAGCTGCCCATTTTCTGCTCTCTTATCAAGCAGTCGCAAAAAAGAAAGTCCAACCTCTGAAGAAGCTCCCATTATCAAATATCTGTTGATACGCTCCATGATTTACCTTTCTTACAAAATACCGATCTGCATCGTGCCTTTACATACCTTTTCGCTCTTTTGATTGGTAATCGTTACCTTGAGTTTCAATATCCTAAAGCGCTCGTCCATCTCGGATACCTTGCCGGAAATCGTGAGTTCATCACCCACATAAACCGGTTTTAAAAATTTAGTCTCTACAGAGTGGATAAGGCTCCTCTCTCCCGGCAGATACACGCCCGCCAATGTGGAAAGAAAAGAAGCGGTTAACATACCATAGCCTACCCTGTCTGCATATCCCTTTTCCATGGCAAATTCTCTGCTCTGATGCAGAGGATTGATATCTCCCGTAATTTCTTTAAATCCGTCCAGCATCTTTTCTGTAATGACAACAGTAAAATGCTCCTCCATTCCTATGGAGATTTCTTCCCATCGGTACGTATTCATCAGTCCACCTGCTTTAAAATGATATCTACCATTTCTCCCACGTTCTTCATGGATACCACCTGACCCATGGTAAATTTCATTCCGAATTCCTTCTCAATGGCCGCAATCAGATTAATATGCTCTAAGGAATCCCAATCCTCAATATCCTCAGCAGTTGTTTCTTCTCCTACCGTAATATCGTCGTCATCAAACACGTCTCTGAAAATTTCATTTACACTTTCAAATACCTCTTCTCTTGTCATATAGCCTCCTTTATTCCTTTTCACCATTTACCGCAATCACAGTATTTTGCTTCTCATACTCTGCCGGAATGACAAACTTCCACTCAGAATCGCCTTCCGATGCACCATCGCCAATACGTTCAAAGCCCATCTGACCGTAAAACTCCTTCACCATAGCATTCTTTGCGGTCTGATAGTAATGACCGTATATGGTCTCGATGCCCTGCTTTCTACATACATCAACCAGTGCATCCATCATAGCATATTCCATGTCTCTTTTCAAAACTCTGCAGCTCATCAGCCAAAGTTCCATACTGAGGGCTGTTCCTTCCTTCTTGCCCACCAACAGGGAAACCACGCCGTTATCCCCGAACTTGTCCTCCAGCTTGCCATAGAGCGTAATGTAATTCTCATCGCCCGCTGTCTGCTCTATCTCCGCCTGGGTATAACGCCTAGTGGTCAGATTAAACTGATTGCTCTTGTTGGTAAGCTGGGCAATCCTTGCCATATACATCGGACTGAAAGGCTTTATTTCCGCCTTCATGGAAAGAGAAAGAAGGTATTCCGTATAATCCCCAAAGCTTTCCTCCTGCTTCTTTCTCAGCACATTGGCCTTATACATGTCGCTCCGTTTTCTGTCATCCTCGGAGAGGCTGATCACCTCGAAATACCCGTTTCTGTCGAGAATTCTGATATATTTTTCAGGAGAAACCTCTTCCCCCTGTGTCATTTCCGGCACTGCCGCCTCAGGAATCTGCTGCCTTATGATCTCCCGCTCTCTGGGATTATCATCCACAAACACAAGCGCATCCCTGCCGATGTTGAGTTCGGAAGCAATCTCTGCCAGATTTTTGCTCTTCGGCTCCCAGTTTGCCTTTACGATGATAAAATCATCCGGTTTTAAGATTCCTGCAGGATGGTTCAAGCCGGCTATAGCATTTTCTTCCTCATTTTTGGAATCCACATTCAGCATGATTCCCATATCCTTATGAGCCTTTATATATCCCTGAAATTCCGAGTACACCTGTCCCAAAGAGGTTTCCTGACCGATTTCCAGGTTTTCCGGTCCGTCATCCCCCACGATGCCTCCCCAAAGGGTATTGTCAAGGTCAAGTACATATGCTTTCTTATTCTTCCCGAATATCGCCTTGATGATATGCGAAAGATTGTAGGCAAATTCGGGAATCGCCTGCATGCACATACAATATTTGTACATATGCCAGTAGAAAGGATCCGCCCACCGGTCCAGTCCGAAGACAGCTGCCATATAATTGATATCATTGATGTAAAAGCTCTCATGCGTCTCGGCATACTCGTAAAATTTCTCATTCAGCTGTGCAAGGAAACGGATCTTTCCCCTGAAATCGCTGGCTTCCTTGTTTCCCAGCAGCCTGTAAAAAGGATACTCGAAATTATTCTGTATCACCGGACAATGATAAGACTCAAAAAGCTTATCCCACATCATCTCAAAGTGACGATACTGGGTATTAAGCTTTTCCTCCACCTGTTCTTTGCTGTCCGAGAGGGCAGGATAATCGGTGATATTCCTGTTGCTTGTATGGATAAAAATCAGATCCGGCCCAAAGCTCATTAGCTCCGGATTGTCAAACATGCCATCCTGCCAGTACTGGCCGTACTCCGACTCATAGAACTCAGGTTCAATGCCCTGATCAAGCAAAAACAACTCCAGAATCCTGATGATATCATGGGTCGTGCTACCACCCAGAACCGCAATTTTTTTGTGCAAAAATTTACGATTATCCGCAAGCAGTTCCCGCCTTATCCTTTTTGATTTTTTTAAAATATATTCACTGTCAAAGGGATATTCCAGTTCTCGCAAAGCTAATTCCTCTCTTCTTTCCCGATCAATCTCTAATGGGACACCTCTCCGTCATGAGCAAGCATTGACACAGAAGTAACTCCTTCAAGCTCTGAGAGCTGATCAACCAGTTCTTTCTCCTTCTTACTTCTCACTTCCAGAATCATATCCATGCCTTTTGCGGTAATATTTTTTGACTTTATTTTATATGCACCCTTTTCCTTTACCAGATCAAGAATGCTGTCCTCCAGTTCTTTCGAGTCAGCATTGACAATCAAAAGATAAGGACTGATCCTGACCGGCAGCATATCAAGAATTAAAATTCCTATGGTCACAAGTACCGCCAGTATGATCGCTATCTTATAAAGACCTGCTCCGCAAATGATACCGGTACCGATCGACCAGAACAGAAACAGCAGATCCATGGGGTCTTTAATCGCCGTACGAAATCTTACAATAGATAAAGCACCCACCATACCAAGTGAAATCACGATACTGGACTGCATGGCAAGAATAATACCCGCTGTCACAACAGAGATGATCGCCATGGAAATGTTAAAGCTTTTGAAATAAAATGCACTTTTGGTCACCATCTTATACACGAAGAAAATATACAGTGCGATGGCAAAGGTGATGATCAGTGTGGTCATAATTTTTGTAGTGGATAAGTCTGCATAAGAGAATCCTTCGAGTACAGACTTTTTGATCGCATCATTGAAACTCATTCTTTTGTTCTCCTTTTATCTTGTTATAATAATCTCTGTCTTGAATAATAATATTTGGAAAATGATGTCTGCTGCAAGGTGGAAATCTCAAGCACATCGGAAATATACTGTGGAAGCAGCTCATCATATTTAACCTCAAGAACATGATGCCCTGTAGGCAGCACCGGCGAAGCCTTCAGGTGACTGTCAAAAAATGTATCCACCCGATTACAGCCGCTGATATTCCTGTCGAAGGTGATACGCACATTTCCCTTTGGCTCCACAAACGCAGTCCTTTCATATTCTACGATACTTTTCGGCTTCATGCCATTCATTTTCACTTCACAGAGCAATTCTTTTTCCAGATCACTTTGTGCTTCCGAAAAATCCGGTATCTGTCCGTTCATATACGCTTCACAGATTTCCCGCTTCAGAGGAACGCTTTCTTTCTTCGTCATTCCTCTGAATTTTATCTTTTTTTCCAGATTGATGGTCTCATCACTTCCGTTATAAATGCGGATTCTGTATTTTCTCCGGTTGTCCAGCCCGTCCTCATTTTCCCGCATACAGGAATCACTTAAGTCATCAAAATACAGGCTTCTGATACAGTAGGAACTGCCTTCCTGATGAGCGTCCATATGCATAAGAGCTTTTAACCGATAATAGATAATCGTCAGTTCTGCATCGGAGACTTCAAATTTTAATTCGTGCCTGTAATCCATTTATCCATCACCTCCACTTCCACTTCCGCTTGACCTTGATCCGTACAAATACTCCCAATCATCCTGATAAGTGTCACTCCTTCTTCCGTGGAGTTCAAAAGGCTTTCCGTAATAAATATAGTGCTCCAAAAGCTGCAGCCTGTCATAAGGATATAATTCTGCCAGCGATGCTTTGTATCTCTCATAATAAAATCTGACTTCAAACTCATCAGAGTAGTCCACGCCGTCATAAATGGCAGGCGTTACCGATTCTTCATACAGCTTTTCAAAATACTGATCAAGGAAATCAATTCTCCCATCAATATATTCATATATATATTGATCCTTCCAGTATTCACTTCCATGAGGCCAGCGCTCATAATTTCTTTGATACGCCCCGGAATCATGCAGATATTTCAACTGCACATCTACCATCTCACATATTTTTTCTTTCGTAATAAGCCCGTTGTTTCTGAATTCTGTCCAACGATCCTTTAAGCTGTATGACACTTCACTTTCATTGTAATAATACAAAGTACTAATATCCGTGCACCAGGTTGTCACATCTTCAATATATGCAGGATCATAAATTGTAAAATTGCAGTCACTGTCGTATACCCAGGGGTTCCCCCATGTGGCATTCATATCCCACGGTACTTTTTTAAACCGGTAGCTTCCGTCATTTTGGTATTCCGCTATCAGATAGACATTTTTTCTTATATTATCGACACCGCAAACAAGAAGTATGAACAGATTATAATCAATGGCATTCTCCATATTAAGAAGAGCTTGTCCCTCTTCATAGCTGTTTATCTGAAGCTTACAGTATGAATTCACCCAATCCTTCAGAGGTTCCCAGTCTTCCTCCCCAGATTCCTTCGGATATTTCAACACAAAAATCGGGCGCATTTCATCCGTATTCTCATTGGTATAATTATGTTCCTCCGGTATTCTGTCTGCGCGGCATTTGTAAAGGATATCTTTTTTGTTGAGAGACAGGGTTTTGTTATCCACCCTTTCTGTCAAAAGATATACACCTATATATTCATCATCAATAAATAATTCCAAATATTCACCGGTAACTCCCTCATCATTCGGAACCTCATTATACTCGGCAATTTCTCTCCACATTTGAAACGAAACTTTATTGTGGATCAATCCGGCATCATCGTAAAGGGAATTCAATATCCAGTCATCATCTTCTCTCATTCCTAAAAAGGAAAGCTTCTTATCATCCAATTCCAATTTATAATTTGACTTCTCATAATTCTCCGAAGAACCGCCTCTAATGTGATAAGAACACTCTGCTGTCTGAAGCTGAGTACTGCTATGATAGGGATCATAAACCTGTACCTCTCCGTGCTTTACAACCCTGCCCTGATCATTCAATTCTATTTCTTCATTTTGTACTGTGGATATATTCATCACAGGCATTCCTGTGAATACCAGTTGACACACATAATATTGTGTATCATTTATCAAATATAATGAAAAAGTATGTCCTTCCTTAACAGCCTTCTCCTTTTTCTTCAGATATCCGTCTTCCCACAAAAAAATCTCAAATTCTGATTCTGCTGCCTTTAACGTGCCCTCAAAATTTTTTGCTGATATATTCTGTGGAATATAAACAGTATTTGTTCCTCTATCATAAACGACCTTGCTATCATTGTAATTTAGCTCCGGGCAAATTGACAGTTTTTCTTTCTGCGATGTCATCTGTTTCAGCTCCATCTTGGAAACCACATCTACAGCTACTATTTTGCGATTCACAAGAGCTTTCAATTCATTTCCGCATATAAACAATGTCAGAAAAGTAATTGAAGCAACAATAACGATTATCCTTCTAGCATTCAGCTTCATATCTTCCATCTTTCTGCATTTATTTTTTCTCGACCCTCACCGAATCAATGCCATAGAAGCGGCAAAGGCCCCGGTTTTCCCAGTCCTCCGGATCTTCCTTGATATCCGAAAAATAAAGAAGCTGCGGCTGCGCAGGTAATGGTTCTACCACAACATCCTTCTCTCCACTTCGATAGATTTGCATTCTCTCCTCCAGCGCATCCCCGTAAGCTTTCGCATTGCCGTTTGTAAGATCAGTCAGAGCTGAGCTGAAGGTGAAATAGTGGGGTTCCGGAATGATCGTGATCACGGAAGCAAATGCAAAAAACAGAAGACAGCCCAGAATACACCAGGTTTCATTTGAAGAAAAATGCGTATCTTTTCCTGTCTGTTCCTTCCTCTCCGAGACTGCCTCAACTTTTCTTCTCACCCACCCGGTGACATAGCCCACACAGAGAGTCAGTACAAGAATATACATGGTATAAGTCAGTGCCTGAAGCCTTGCTGCTCCCATGTTTCCCACTGCAAACAGAGGTGGGGTCATCATGGCAGATACCACGCAATAGCCAAACAGCACTACAATTAACGGATAGCGGAACTGAAACTCAGACCGGCTAACCATTTTCCAAAAAAGCGGGATCAAAATGATCAAAAGAAGCAACACCGGCCATCCTGACCACTCACCCAAACAGTAATCAAGGCAGTAATAAAACGAGACAAAAACAGCCTTGACCGGATTCATTCCACTGGCGTCTTCTGCTCTCACCCAGTTTCCCGGAGCTGCCACATTCGAAATAAATCCAAGATAAAAAAGTACAATAGGTACAATATACCCCTTGTATTCCCTCCATTTTTTCTGCACCGTCAGAAAGCCGATGACAACCAGAAGCATAACTGCTCCGTTCAGCGCTGTCATCTGATTGCCTCCTCCTACGAGAAAGCCAAGAACAGACGCAACAGTCAGATCAAAGATACGTTTCTTTCCTTTATCATAAACAGCCGAAATCAACAATCCGTAATAAAACATACAAAAGCTGTGCACCAGTATATAATTGGCAGCTCCGCTGTACCAGTAAAAAGCTTCCACTCTGCCCACCATACGCTGAACCATTACGAACAGCATCAGCATGATCACACAGTTGGAGACATACTTATCTGCCTTAAAAACTCTCACAAAGATAGTTCGCAGTAGATAAAGGGTAGAAAGGCTGAGCATGATAATCATGATCCAGCAGGTAAGCACATAAGCTCTCTCCCCAAAGGTGCTCGGCGGTATCGCCATCAGAAAATTGGAAGTGAAGTACCCCATCCAGTTTAGCCAATCCTCCGCTGCTCTCACAATTCCTGCCCACACAGTGTCAAAAACAGAATGGGTGGCAACCCACGTCTGCCTGCAGTTGCTGCCGATAGAGTAGTCATCTGCGCTGGGATAATTATAATATCCGATCCATAACAACGGGATCAGGCTTGCCGCATAAACAATGGTCAGAAAAATTGACAGCCTTTTCGGGGTAATCCACTTCTTTAAATTTTCTCCAAAGCGGTCCGTTTTCTCTATCAAATTGCTGAATGTCATCTTCCTTTTTCCCATTTCTATTTATTAATTTTCCCTTCATAGGCATTGCATGCATCTATTACCATTTTCACTTCCTCGTCTGTCATCTCCGGGAACAGCGGAAGCGTCACACAATGCTTTGCCAGATATTCGGCATTGGGACAGTCACCCTCCTGATACCCCAGCTGTTTGTATGCATTCTGCAGATGGCAGGGAACGGGATAATGCTTGTTGCATTCCATCCCTCTCTCGTTCATATAGGCAATCAGATCATCGGGATCCTCCACTGTCACCACAAACAGATGGAAGACCGGATCTGTATTTTCAGGATGCGCCTGCATGGTAAGCAACGGATTTGCGATCTCCTTAAGATAACGCCTACCAATCTCTCTTCTCCTCTTCGTCCACTCCGGCAAGTATTTCAGACTGACACTAAGAACCGCGCCCTGCATACCTTCCAAACGATAATTATATCCGATCACATCGTGATAATAGCGCACCTTACACCCCTGATTCTTAAAGGTAGTGATGGCATCAAAATATTCTTTCTTCTTACAGGTGACACTGCCGCCTTCCCCGAATGCATACAGATTTTTCCCGGGATAGAAGGAAAAGCAGCCAAGCTCACCAAGGCTTCCCACCAACTTTCCCTCATAGCCTGCACCATGGGCCTGAGCACAGTCCTCCACCACATACAGACCATATTTATCCGCAATGGCTTTCACCTTGTTAAATTCAAAGGGTTGTCCATACAGATGAACCCCGATAATAGCCTTGGTTTTGTCTGTAATCTTCTCTTCAATCTTATCGGGATCGATCTCCCAGGTATCGGAAGTACAGTCCACGAACACAGGTGTGGCTCCCGTATAAGTAACGCCCCATGCTGTGGCAATATAAGTATTGGCAGGAACGATCACCTCATCACCCTCTCCGATTCCCAGTGCCATCATGGCACAATGGAGAGCTGAGGTTCCATTATTTACACCGGCTGCATAAGGTACCCCGCAAAATTCGGCAAATTCCTGATCGAACCGGTCAGCAAACTTTCCTCCCGAAAAAGCGGTTTCCTCGCAGACCGCCTCAATCGCTTCCAAATACTCCTCTTTATGCTTCTGATAATCCCTGATCAAATCAATTCTCTTTAACATTTCCGTCTGTCCTTTCTTCCGATCACTGTCATCACTTTCCGCCGCCGTTTTCGCTCTTTAATGCCTTGTGCAGCCTGTGAATCTGCACCAGATAATTTTTAATTGTCTTCCACACCTTCACAGTGGTGTTGTAATCCTCCTGCCACTCTACAGGCATATCATAGATCACCATACCATCACGCTCTGCCCGGATCAGGAACTCTACCGTATAAAACCATCCGTTGTCATTGCTGCTCTCCCTGACAAGCTGCTCGGCTTCTTCTTTTCTTAAAAAAGTAAACCCGCAGAGGGCATCCGTTGCCTTCATGTGAAAAATGGATTTTAACAAAAAAACAAGCCCCATTGAAGTGATCTTGCGATACCATTTCCTGCCCTTCGTGTCCGACTCTTTGCTGAACCTGGTGCCGTTTACATACTGGAGCTCCGGCCTTGTCTGAAACAGCTCGATGGTCTTGCCAAGATACTTAAGATCTGTGGAAAGGTCGATATCCATGTATCCCACAATATCGCTTTCGTTCAGTTCAATTCCCTTTCGGAAGGCAACTCCAACGCCGCGCTCTCCCACGCGCACATAAGTAACCTCAGGATATTTTTCCTCCAATTCTCTTCCGATATCCGGTGTCTCATCATCAGATCCGTTGTCCAGAATGGTAAGACTGTAAGGAATGGTTACATTCTCCCTCAGATACTCCATGGACTTTTCGATTCCGTTGCGGAGCCTTAATCTCTCATTCAATACCGGAAACAGAAGATTAATACTGTTTACTTCTCTGTTCATCTCTTTACCACCTTTTCTATGTCTGCCACCAGATATCTCTGCTGCTTAAAGATCAGATTTAAGAGTACCGACAGGTATTTCAGAATGATCGTGAGCAGCGCAAATACTCCGAAGAATCCAAGAGCAAGAAATCCCATAGTGGAAAGCCAGCCTTCTACCGGCTTGCTGGCATTAAAAAAGTCAGAAATAATGTAAATTCCCATAGCCACCGTAACGATCAGGAAGAATCCACAGATGGCCATGGACACTCTCTCAAGCACGTTTGTAAAATAAATGAAGGAATCAAGAGCAAGGCTTGTTCTCTCCGAAGCCACTGTCTTATTCTTTACACGCGCTTTGACATCCTTACTGTCATAATAAATGGTAGACATTTTAAGACCGCAGTTGCTGTATACCGCCTTACGGTAAGGAATGTACTGTCCCATGGACTTAATGCGGTTGATGGCGCGTCTGCTGACGATACGAAAAGTCTCCGGTCCGATCTTTCCTTTTGACCGACTGGTAGCATTGTATAGAGAATAAAAGAGCTTTGATGTGATCCTAAGCTTTCCCTTGCTGCTTGCCGCCACAATATCACTGCCCTCCAGCATCTTTTCATACACTTTAAGCAACAGCTCCGGCTCATAGTCCACAAACACATCATCAAACTCGTAGACAAAATCACCGATGGCAATATCACGCCCCGCATTCATGGCACTCTCAATTCCCTGAAAAAAGCTCATGTGAATTACATTTACCATAGCAAAGGTCTGGTTCTCCTCCAGATACTCCTTCAGCTTATCCACTGTGCCGTCCGTACATCCGTCATCCACACAGACGATCTCAAACTGCTCGAAATTGCTCTCACACACCGGAATAATGGATTTCATAAAATATTTAATATATTCTTCCACATTGTGAAGATAAACCACCAGGGAAATAAATTTCTTCTCTTTCATGTCGCTGTTCCTTTTCTATAAATATTCATCGAGGTCGTAGACCGTATTGATCTTACCGGAAAGTACACTCACAAATGTCGGTCCTTCACTCAATACTCTGATCGCCGTGGGTCTGGAATCATCCACCTCCGAGGACTTCAAAATCGGTTTCATGGAAAATAATGATTCTTTATAGGTATACGCATACTCTTCCTTCATGTACTTGTCAGCCAGATGAGACATATAGGGCCATGCGCTCTCCGGTTTATGAGGGCAAAGATTGCAATTTCCAAGGCTTCCCGGCTTACAGATCTCGCCCTGCAATCCCTGCTGACAGCGAAAGGTAGGACAGGTATCGTAGCTCGTCACATGAGGAGTAAATGTCACAGAGGTTAAAGAGTGCAACCCCGTCTTGCCAAAAGGCATTATGGAGAAGAAAGGCCCGTCCATCACGGTAATTCCCGTTCCTCTCAAGGTATCGGAAGGCTCACAGAGAATGATCTCACAGAGCTCATACTTAATATTGAAAAACTCTTTTTCCACACCCTCAAGTTTATCGATAATCTGATTCACGGAAGCATACGTGGCATTCAGAACATAGTCCGATTCATAACAGCTTTCATCAGTCAGATAAACCTCAAACACCTTACTTTTCCTGACAATTCTGTCAATCCGCGCGTCAAAGAGAAAGGTCACGTTATCCCTGTTCTTCAGCTGTTCCTCATAGTATTTCTGCAGGATCCTTGCATCATAAGTATATTCTTCCGTCATGAAAGCGCCGTCACACATGCCGGGTTTAAAATACCGGGAAGCTGCCACTTCATCGCAACGAATTCCTGCCGCCTTACAGAAATCCATAAACTGTCCGGCGCTGGTCCAGGAAAACTTATCCGAGGTGGCATAGACCTGATCAAACTTATCATGAATACAAAAACCGAAGTCCTCCACAAACCGCCTGAAGTATCCTGCCGATTTCACAGCTGTTGTGAGACTTCTGGGATAATGATACCCCATATGCACCCTTGCCTGATTGATGTAGGTCGCCCTCTGAAAGGGGGCATCATCGTATTCAAGAACAAGAACCTTCTGCCCCTTGTCACTGCAGAATTTGGCAGCGTACAACCCGTAAAGTCCTGCTCCTATTATAATTTTATCGTATCTTTTACCCATAACACTTTATTCCATTCTCACCCGATATAGTGTGTACTCTTCACCGCGGGCTGTTTCCCCTTCTGTCTGATAACAGACCTGAAATTCTGCTGTTACTTCGTCTGATAAATCTTCAATACATTTGCCCGGACTTTCCAGAATATAAAAACTGTCTTTCTCCGGAAAATTATCTTTAACCCATGTCAACAATTGATCATAGGTGATTGTCTTTTTCTGTTCATTTGCATAATCCGCGTAGGTTGCTTTCTCTCCGTTTCCGGCATAATAGAAAGTATAATCTTTCCCCAGATAGGCCTGTACTGTTGAGCTTTCCGACACATTTGTAGAGAGAATCAACTCCTCACTATCCACATTCTCCCTAATATATGAGGCTACATTTACTCCATCCGAATATACTCCGGAAAGAGCATTTTTTAAACTCGAACTTTCTTCGGGCTCATTCCATCTAAGAAACATGGTTACCGAAAGCAATATCAATACAACCTCTGATAAAACTCTGCAGAAAAAATAAGGAAATCTATTTCTCCCGGAAGCAGTTCCTCCATCTGCCTCTTTGTGATTACCCAACCAAAAAAACCAGATCAATGTAAATCCTATGGCAACATAATGCCAGATATGAAGTTGATACACAAGAATGCTGAACACTGCCTGAAACAAAAAGGTTCCCACCATCACGATCATTGGCCAAAGATTCTTAAGCCTTATGCTGATCAAAATTCCCGCCGCAAAAAACAAAACAATCAATATGGTGTCAAAAACCTGTCCCTGCCCTGTCATTCTGGTCAGAATACTATAGGAGAAATTTTTAATCTCCCGCAAAAACTCCGAAATTGCGAGCTGCCTAAACTGATATTCCGGACTATCGGAAACGTTCTTAAATTCTGCCATCCAAAACAGAAGACTGGCAAGAGGAATCCAGAGTCCTTTTGCTTTATTAAACAGAGATGCTGTCTGTCTCTCTCTTATACTCTCAGAAATACCTTCATAGAGCCACATCAGGGAAATCAGACCTGCCGTTGCAAGTGCAATGGTATCCGCCTGTACCAGAAGTCCCAGCATAAGACCGTAAATCCAAGGCTTCTCATTTCTCTTCGGATAATAATACGTAAGCAATATCAAAAGCAATGCGATCAGGCAGTAATTCCTTGCCACCACGGGATAATAATAGGAAAAGATTGGACTGAACAGGCAGATTAACTTCGTTACGGGATGAAAGGGCGCTCTAAGGGTAAAAATACCTGCTCCCACTGCCATAATCAAAAAGCTTACTACACTGATGGTCTTAAACGGAAACCCAAGCTTTGCAAATGGCATTACCAACAGATACCACAAACAGGGATGTCCCTGATACCGGATCTCCTCAAAAAGCTGTATGGGGGAGAGTTCTCTTGCGATCAGCCACACATTGGCCTCATCTCTCCACAATTCATGTCCCGCAAGCATAATCCCGTTAAAAATGAGATAACCTGCAAGCAGAATCATCAGAATTATGTTCTCCCTTTTCTTCCATCCTCTTTCCATGAAGCTCCGCCTTTTAACCATACAAAAGTCTGAATAAATGGTATCACGATATGGAATAATGGTCAAGAAAAGAACCTCTTATTCCATGTGGTTTCACATTCACAAACAGAGATAAGAGGTTCCTTCATGTTTTAATTTAATTGTTTTTTGTCTCTTCGATTTCTAATATCTTATTTGCAAGGGCATCCGCATATAAATGTCTCCCAGCCTCAGACAAATGCACACCATCCTCCAGATATTCATCTGCATTATAGGCATCTATCCCCAAATCCAGATAAGCATCAAAAAAATGTACCTGCTGTTCTCTTGCCACATACTGGCATTTTCCTGCATAGTTAAATAATGTACCGTAACCGGTGTTTAGCGACTGTCCATCACCGATAAACCTGTCTCCGGCATAAAATTGCGCAAAATTAGGTCCGCACAATATGATAGTGGCATCATTGGCATAATCCTTCAGATTTGACACCGCATACCGGAGTGCTCCTACATAAGTCCTTATATCATAATCCGAGAAATCACTAGTGAGAGGAGTCGCTCGGAAGAAATCATTCATGCCGTATTCAATGACAAAATAGTCTGTGTTCTTAAAATCCACCTCACCACTGTCCAGTATCTCCTTTGCTCTGGTACCTTCGAACACATCCGTGGGAATATCACCCCGTATAGCCTTCACCATTCCCACAAGACTTTTTGATGTCCAGTTCTCATTTTCATACTGTTCCGTCAACTCTATGGCTGCGCAGGTTCCGCCTATTGCCAGATTATAGCAATCCGCATTACAAGCCACGGAAGTAAGATAGGGTATTCCAGATCCATCACGATTGTTATCAAAAATACTGTCTCCAAGGAAAACTATTTGAAGTTCACTTCCTGAGGGCGAAATCTGATCTGCTTCCGTAATCACCTGCTCCTGTTCCGGCTCACGGATTTCCACCTCAGGAACCACATCGGGAGCCGGTAGTTCTCCCCATTCCTCTACTGCCGGTGTATCTGTAGTTTTCGGTTCTGCAGTTGGCTGTTGCTTTATGAGTGTCTCACCAGTCTCTGTTATAATCACATTATCAGCCGATAATTCTGTATTTTCTTCCCTCGACTCCTCTGCTGCGCACCCCATAACACTGATGGCTAGCAAGATAAATGCCAGATAGATTCCCACTCTTTTCTTTCTACGTTTCATAGCCTTCACTCCTCTTTTCAGCTACTAAGGTTTTACTCTTTATCAGCATAGCACAAATTTCATAAAAAAAAAGAGGATTTGCCCCTTTTTAAGGATTCTTTCACGAACCTTAATAAAGTCTTAATAATCGAAATTCATTTTTTATTCTATATTTTTATGCGGAAACAACCTCCATTATTCTCCCATATTTGAAAAATTATACTCAGAAGCATATCGAAATTCGGTTGATTCTTTGTTTTCTGATCAGATTACAGTAAAGAGA
The DNA here is from genome assembly GCA_017936785.1 of Lachnospiraceae bacterium. Lineage (GTDB taxonomy): Bacteria > Bacillota > Clostridia > Lachnospirales > Lachnospiraceae > UBA2882. The sequence goes on from JAGBEV010000007.1 coordinate 21,249, forward strand.
AAGCATCCAAAAAAGCGCCGCTACATGAACAGAATACATCTACCACAAAGCTCCTATATACTTCTTCTCCAATTCTTCCAGCCTTTTTTTTATCTTCAGCCTTTTGAAAATAAATATTCTCATCATATCACAAATGCAACATACTGCAAAAATAAACAGTGCTGTTCCGAGCACAGCTATAGCCAAAGCAGGCGCCGGCAGCAAGCTGTAGGAACTAAATCTGTAATCCATGAAATTATCCCACACCAAAGGATGCGCATGTATGATATACACACTGAATGCCATAGGTGAAAGGAATTTAATCATCCGTTTCACTGGATCAGGTATTGATAATTGCCTAAACAAAATCAACAATAAAACCGCCGATGCCAGCAATGTCGGGGAAATATGCCGAATCAATCTGTCACTGTATGAGGAGATCAGCATTGCAAACCCATTATCTTCCCCAAGAAGCAACGGTGCTGCATCCGCCGCCACCTTAAATCCCCACGAAAGCGTGGTCGTTATCAGATATCCGAGCAAAGCCTTTCCTGCCGTCAAGCTCTTGAATGGATCGAATTTTCTGATATATGCCCCGATCATATACAGAACGATCAGCCATAAGGTGCTGGAACCCTCCGCCGTTCCAAACACATCTCCAAATACAGTCTGAAAAACTGAAATAAAAATCACTGCACCAATCACAACGGCTCTAACCTGTTCTCTGGTCATCGCGTTAATAGCCTTGTTCAAAATGGGGATAAAAAGGAACAGCGCAAAATAGGCCGTAAAATACCAATAGGGTGATTTCATGACAGGGAAAAAAGCCTTTATGTAGTCTGTGGCTCTCACAGCTTCCGGCTTAAATATTCCAAACAGAACCGTGATAGAAACCGTGTAAAATACCACCCGTAGCCACAGCAGAACAATATTGCTGTACTTATAGGAGGCATTGATACCTGCATAACCTGATATTAAGGCATAACAGTTTACTGTACAATAGCAGGCTGCCTCCAAAAACCATGCCACTCCATATTGGGGCGACAAAGGTTCACAGGCATCAAAAACACCTCCTACGCCCAAAATATGTGTAACCACGACCATCAGCATAGCCAATATCCTGAGGGCATCCACGCCATAATTTCTTTCATCTCTCATTTTTATAATACTCCAAAAACCACTCAGCAAATCTGGAAAGCCCCTCTTCTATGGTAGTAGAAGGTTTAAATCTGTAATCCTTCATTAATTCACTGACATCCGCATAGGTTTCATACACATCCCCCGGCTGCATGGGGAGATACTCCTTCTTTGCCTCCCTGCCAAGGCACTTTTCCAGAACTGCTATATAATCCATCAGCTTCTCCGGCTGATTGTTGCCGATGTTATAGATCTTGTATGCTGCACCGTTTTCATCCGTTTCAGGCGGATTGCAGAGAATATTCTCCACACCGGTCACAATATCATCAATATACGTAAAATCACGGAGCATATCACCATTGTTATAAATCTGAATGGGTTCCCCTGCCATGATCTTCTTTGCAAATTTGAAATAAGCCATATCCGGTCTTCCCATGGGTCCATAAACGGTAAAGAACCGAAGACCCGTCAGGGGAATTCCATACAGCTTACTGTAGGAATAGGCCATCAACTCATTTGATTTCTTGGTTGCCGCATAGAGACTCACCGGCCAGTCCACCTGGTCCTCTGTGGAGAAGGGTACCTTCTTGTTGCCTCCATACACAGAACTCGAAGAAGCAAATACCAGATGTTCCACAGGAAAATGTCGGCACGCTTCTAAAATATGGAAGAACCCCACAATGTTTGACTGAATATAGGCATCAGGATTGTCAATGCTGTAGCGCACTCCGGCCTGGGCTGCGAGATTTACAACAATCTGAGGAGCAAATTCCTCAAACACCCGTAATACTGCCTCCTTGTCCGAAATATCTCCCTTTACAAAATGATACCCCGGAAACTCTCTTAAAATAGCAAGTCGATCTTCTTTTAAAGACACCTCATAATAATCGTTCAGGTTATCAATACCAATGACCTTTGCTCCCTTTTCGAGCAAAGCTTTAGACAGATAAAAACCGATAAATCCTGCTCCTCCTGTGATCAGATAAGTTTTACTCTCATCAAGCTGTCTCATTACAATTTTCCTCCTTCATCGCTCTTAAGGCAGTTCTCTTTTCTATAAAAGTAAGCAGCCTCTCACATCCACAGGCTGCAAGTGGCAGCATTAACACAAAATATCCCAGTATATACCTTGACTGTGCTTCCCAAATCATATGAAACAGAAAACCGCCAAAAATGTTTAGCGCAAAATACGCTTTTGGCAGACTCCATTTACCATGGTTCATCAAAAAATAAGCCGATGTACAAAAAAACAAAAAGAAATGGTAAATATTCATCAGTTCATACAGAATATCACGTCCGCGTTCAATAATAAAGTAATGCGCCAGCGGAGCTGTCTTGTCCGTATGTCTGGTGCTCCACTCATTACTGATCATTGACTGAAAAGTGGGCGCATTCCACTGGGAAGTGAATTTTTTATAAAAAAAGTTTAACGCATATTTCTGCTCATGGGCAAATTTGCCAAGCGACTGCTTCAGATTATCCAGACAAGCTTTCGTAGTTGCCTGTCTGTCATAATCACATTGTTCATAAATGGCCCAGTTATAGCTGTTATACCAACCACAGGCATATCCTCCTTCATCCGTTTCCTGCATGCTCATGGCAACCCATGCCACCTTAGGAATGCCGGCAGGATATTCCGATAACCCGGCCCTGTAGACGTACCCCGTCTCCACCGCACCCGTAAAGACCTTGGCAAGAACCACCATGAAAAGAATCAGCGCCAACAGCTTATAGCGGTGATTGTAGATCACATGCAGGATCACTGCGATAACAGCCGCCACAAGTAAAATGCTGATATTAGACTTAATCACCATCCCTACTGCCAGTAAGAACGCTGCAGAAACTGCCCTTCTCCAACTGTCATTCTTCAGGAAACGAATCATACAGTAAATGGCTCCGGATCCAAATGCCCAACCAATCACATCCCCGTAAACAAATGTGGAAAACAGAAACAACGGCAACATTCCCATAGATATCATTGCCTCAATTCTGCAGATTCTTTCATCCTCAAACAGCTCCGCTGTTATCTTGCCGAGCATCCACAGAAACACTACGATCGCAATCACATTCAAAAATTGAAATGCCAAATAATTTTCTACACCAGATATCCTGTAGATAACTTCCAATAGCGCTGTCATTCCAATCTGAAAAGCATAACTGTACAGATACTCACCCTGTTCAAAGGCTCTGTAATTCCCCTGCATAAACTCCACTGCAATGTCACTTAATGCCTGCCCGTCGCAGATGGCTGTTCCCTGCACCAGCAATACAACAAGCAGACTGAAAACACCGCCAAAGGTCAATGCTGCATAGGGAAGCCATGAAGCTCTGTCAAACCACCTTCTTTTCCAAAGGACATACAGAGCAGTAAAGAACAGTGCCAGGATCAGCAGCAGAAAGAGGGGATGATCCCATTTATATTTCGCCGTCTCCATATCCTTATAAAGTTCGAAATAAGTTGTCCGCAGACAGCTGTTGATTGTATTAAAAACTACCATTGCTGCCAAAGGCACAAGATAAAAGTAAGTCAATATCCTGACTATTTTTTGATCTCTCATCATTCTCACACCATCATGCATTTACTCTATGACTTCAATATGCACATTGTACCATATCATCCCTTTCTCTTCAAACCAAATGAACAGGATTGCAAATCTGTTTTTTCTCCGCTATACTGTTGTTAGTGAAAATTTGAATGATCAGAGGTTTTAGCAGATATGCAGAATGGTAAATTGCTTTCGGTCATTATCCCCTCCTACAATGAACAGGATATGATCCCCAAAACTTTCCAAACTGTAAAAGAGATTTTGGACAAGTCGCAGATTCCCTTCGAGATCATCTTTGTCGATGATGGTTCCAAGGATCTTACTTACGAAAATGTATTAAAGCTCTCTTTAGAATATCCTGAGGTGAAAGGCATTTCTTTCTCCAGAAATTTCGGTAAGGAAGCTGCCATCTTCGCCGGATTAAGGGAAGCTAAGGGAGACTGCTGTGTGATCATGGACTGTGATCTGCAGCATCCGCCTGCAACGATCGTGGAGATGTATCGACTATGGGAAGAAGGATATGAAGTGGTGGAGGGAGTCAAAGCCTCCCGGGGGAAGGAAAACCCATTGCACACACTCTGCGCTAACGGCTTTTATTCCATCATCAGCAGACTGACAGGAATTGATATGGCAAATGCCTCTGATTTTAAACTGCTTGACAGACAGGCTATAGACGCCTTACTGGAAATGCCGGAACGGGCACCTTTCTTCCGCGCACTTTCCTCCTGGATCGGTTTTAAAACCATTCAGGTTCCTTTTGAAGTGCAAGAGCGAACTGTGGGCACCTCCAAATGGTCCCTCTGGAGCCTTATCAAGTACGCAATTCGGAATATCACTTCTTTTTCCGGTGCACCCATGCAGTTTGTCACCTTCCTCGGATGGATCATGCTTTTGTTTTCCCTGATCCTTGGGGTGCAGTCTCTGTACCGCTATTTTACAGGAACAGCGCTCGAAGGTTTTACCACTGTTATTCTGCTGCAATTGATGATCGGAAGCATACTGATGATCAGCCTTGGAATTATCGGACACTATATTTCCAAAATTTATGATGAGATCAAAAGACGTCCCAGATATATTATAAATAAAAAGTGCGGAGATTAATCCGCACTTTTTCTCATAGGAAATATTCTCTTAACTTCCTGATTTTTTCTCACTCAAAGTGTCTTTACTCTCTATAGAACTCCGGCTTTGGCTTTTCTCCCGGCATTATTGGCAACAACACATCCTTCAGAACAATGACCATTTTTTCATCGTTAGGATTAAAAA
>JAGBEV010000008.1 GCA_017936785.1 Lachnospiraceae bacterium
ATTCTGTGTTAAATTCATTTTAGAAACCTCCGTTGATTTAAGTGTTTTTGTTTCATCCGCCAAGATGAACACTCTAATCATACATCAGAGGTTTCTTTTTATTCAATTGGCATTATTTCTGAATTACAGGAATGCTCCATTCTCTTATATATTAAACTGGGTTTTCAATGTTTCTAATACTATCTCTCCTACTTTAATTACATTGCATTCAGATGTGTCTATTTTAAAAATTCTAAAATCAGTTCTTCGGTTCATGATTTTATCATAATTTCGTTTAATCTGTTCTAAACTCTCTTTATTTTCAAAGACCTCTCCATTTCCATCTCGCCGCTCAATTCTAGATAATGCTTCATCAACCGAAATATTTAAATAAAAAACTGCATCCGGAATTTCTAAAAACTTATGTATTGAAAAAAGCCAATTTTCATCAACATCCACCATTTGATACGCCACTGTTGAAAAAAAATTTCTATCACTTAGTATAAAATCATAGTCTTCTAATATTTGGGCTTGGATATCATAGGAATCAGCCGCATATAATAATGCTATCGATTTCTGATTGAGTGTCATAGTTTTCATTTGCTTTCTCAGTAACTGACCAATCTCCGATTTACTTGGTTCTGAAATAAGCAAAACCTTATATCCACTTTCTCTAAGTCTAGCTGCTGTATTTGAGCAAATAGTAGTTTTTCCACTACCATCAATCCCTTCAAAAACAATATAATGTCCTCTCATAGATTCAACTCCTCTCGGCAATATTTATATGTACGCAATTCGTTTATTAGAGTATCTTTCGAATAGTATTGTAGTAATATTTCCCACATAATCTTATAAAGGGAAATCTGCTCTTCTTTTTTCACCTGTGCAACGGGATGATAAACTGGTAACACATAAATCGGATTATTTTCGTAAGAAATATTTATTATATTCTCTTTATTCAAACTATAATGTGATATATTCTCTTTCAATGTTTTATATACTGGTATGTTATGATATTTGCAAACTGAATAGAATGGCCAATATCCTAGCGTAATAACAACTAATGGGTGTACTACATCAATTTGTTTATTTAACATTTTAGTACAATTTTCAGTACAAAACTTTGCTGAAAAATTATTTGTCCCCCTATAATTCTCCCCTTTTCTTGCACATAATACTGCATTTGTGACAAAACAAGATTCCATTATTTTTTCATCTATATCAATCCCACATTGCGCCGCTGAGCAAATTACAAACTCTGTCATTAAACATTTAGTCATACTCTCTTTTTCATTTACAATTGTATTCCACGCACTCTCTTCGTCTTCCCCCATTTCCACTAGTTCTTTATAGCGAGCATTATATTTTTGCATATCAACATAAGGTCCCCAATCTTGACCAACTATCATTATTTTTGAATTACTTCTATTAACCCAATCTGTCCATATTGACGGAATATTCAAATACAGACCTTTTTCATTAAAAAAATTAATAAGACCATCATAAGTTCCTTCTTTGGAACTTCTTTTATCGAATTTCTCACACAACGTACATTTTGATGCTTCTTCATATATTTTTAATAATTCTTTTAACTTATTACTCATCCTTCTTCTCCAATTATCATCATTGTTTTTATAAAACTTCTTCAACTTGTTGTCATTATGAAATCTTTCTTCGCTATCACAAATTTCTCAGGTTACTTTTTATAGTAGCTATTTTTTCTTTATTTTCATCAAAACGCTCCACTATATTATCTTTTCCTTGCCAATACGGCTACCTCTTTCCGTTCTTTATCGTTCAGTTGAAAAATCAAATGAAATACTTTCATCCTATTACCGTTTTCAGGAACAATATGTTCGCTAATAATCATTAAAGTATCTCTTTCCCCGATTCTTTGAATTCTGATTGGCTGAAAAGCCCCTTTGATACTTTTCAACTTATTCTCTATTTCATCAAATCCTTTTTTTAAGGACATTTCTCTATTCATAGATAGCGTAATACCAAATTCGAAATTAGGGTTTAAATATCCCATCAACTGGTTATATTGATTTGTAAAGTTTTCGATATATTTATTCTCAAGCACTGCATAATCTGTAACATATCCGTCTTTCTCTGCGTATAAATATAAATCTGTCTCACCCAATTTTTTTATAGCTCTCCCCATTGTAAATTCACGTGAAATGTGCAAATCATACTTATTATTCAGACTTCCTGCAATAGCATCTTGGATATCTGCAGTAATTTCCACTTCATCTCGATTTTCAAAATGGACAATACGTTTCTGGAAACGTTTAATCACAGATATCAATTCCATTACAATATTCTCGGACAATGAATCACACAAACCTCTATTTTTCTCGCTCTGCGTTTCCAAATATCTATCCCGCAAATCACATTCCATTAAATCAATATAATCATCAAGATTATCATGTTGAAAGAACATCTCTAGCAACTTCGGATTTCTAAGATATAACATAACCATACTATTCAATTGTTCTGGCAAAAAATCATGATCTTGAAAACAAATATAATAGTATTCTTCAAAATCCTGTATCAATTTTAAAATATTCTTTCCATCATCATTATTTAAATCTCTTTTAAGCTCATCGTCTATGGGATTTATTATTAAATCATCTTCATCATCTGTACAATCTTCCCACCAGCATAATATTGCATATAGCAAATATTCATATTTAGGCTTAATAAAATCCCTGATATTTTTTGAACAGATAATTTCATATAATTCATTGACTGCATTTCTACACTCTTGCGGTTTTCTCATAAGATAATCTCTTGGAAAAAATCCATCTAAATCAAACTCTAGGTCTGTTTCAAGAATATCTATTAATACCCGTACTATATCACGCAAATTATTATTAACGTACTTTGTTATCCGCATCCCAAGACTTGACAAATTATCATAATCCACTATATCTATTTGAATCAAAAAACTCATCCCTTCTTGACAAAAATAAATCTCATTCTGTCCATTATTTTACCACACCACTTCAATTTTTACTATCTGAAAAAGAGCAAGAAAAAAAGCCGATCAGGAATCCAAAACTCCCAATCGGCCTCTTTTCTCACTCCTCTTCGTTTTTACATTCAATCTCCGTCCCGTCCAGGAACACCACCAGCAGCGTCCCATCCTCAAAAACTTTGATGTGATCCAGCGTTTTCAGCATAAAGTCCGTATCCATCTCCGTCAAAGGCTCTGCATCATCCGTATACTCTATGAACTTCTCTGCCCGGTACCCTTCCAGCAGATTCTCACTCTGCACCTGCTCCTTCCAGCGCTCCATAAACGCCTCCCGGTTCTCGACCAGAGCATTCCACGCCATCAGATACGCCTTTATCAGCGTTTCTTCATCTACATGACGGTTGGAACAGCCCATAACACCTTTGACCTTGTACCGTTCACTGCACTGCCATACCTTACGATCAACGCCTGTACTGCTTCGCCAGCCTTTCCGTGCAAACACTTTATTGCATTCTCCGCAGATAATCTTCGAAGCAAACGGGTTGCTTTCCGGCCGGTGGGAATAGGAGTTTGTCCCATGTTCTTCCAGATACCTTGCTCTGCGTTTTATTTCAAGCTGTACGCATTCCCAAATTCTCTTTGAAATGATGGCATCGTGGTCATCTTCCACATAATACATCTGAATTTCGCCTGTATTCTGCGTCCGTTTCTTGGTAAGGAAATCCACCGTGTAGCTTTTCTGCAGCAGGGCATCGCCTTTATATTTTTCATTCTCCAGCATACTCATCAGAGTTGTGGCCTGCCACTTCGTACCGCTGTTCCAATTCTGCACCCCTTCTCTTTCAAATATCCGTTTGATATAATCCGTTGTTTTCCCATCCAGAAATTCCTGATACAGACGCACCACAATCGGCTCTTGCTTCCTGTTGATGACCAGCTTGCCGCTGCTCTCGTCCGTATCGTAACCGAGAAACCGTTTTTTGCTCATTTTGTGCTTCCCCGTTTCAAACCGCCTGCGGATTCCCCATGTACAGTTCTCTGAAATGGAGCGGCTCTCATCCTGCGCCAGTGAGGAAAGAATTGTCAGCAGCACTTCCCCTTTCGCATCAAGGGTATTGATATTCTCTTTTTCAAAAATAATCCCGATTCCCAACTCCTTCAGTTCCCGCACATAGTTCAGGCAGTCCAACGTATTCCTTGCAAAACGGGAAATGGACTTGGTAATAATCATATCAATTTTCCCCGCCCTGCAGTCAGCGATCATGCGATTGAACTCGTCCCTCTTCTTCGTATTGGTGCCGGAAATTCCTTCGTCCGCATAGGTTCCCGCATATTCATACAGAGGATTTTCGCTGATATAGTTCGTGTAATAATTAACCTGATTTTCATAACTTAATAACTGTTCTTCTTGGTCGGTTGATACCCTGCAGTACGCCGCCATTCTTAGTTTCTTCACAGCCTGCGCTGTTCCGGATTCCGCAGCCGAAGTCCTCTTTGCTGGTATAACGGTAACGCTTCTTGCCATTTTGAATCACCTCCTCAACTACTGTCTGTTCCGTAATATTCAATCCTGCAAGGGCAGCATCATCAATGCGGATGCCCCTGCAGGCTTTCTTTCCCTTTTCAATGTAGGTACTGCACAGCCATTGGATTTTTTTCTTATAAACCTGTCTGCGCCGAAGCGTTTTCCCGCAATAAGGGCAGATCAGCATTCCGCTTAGCGGATAACGGTTCTGAAATTTCTTTGTGCTGTCCTGTCCAATGTTCCTTTCTTTTTTCCGGTACTCTCTCATTTCCTGAACCTGTCCCCAAAGCTCCGGCGAAACAATCGGCTCATGGTTTTCAGAAATGTAATAGCTCTGCACCTCGCCCCGGTTTCTCCGTGTTGCATTTCGCTGCGTGGGAGGCGTGTAATATTTCTGCAGATGGAAATCGCCTTTATATTTCTCATTGGAAAGCATCCCGCCGATTGTTCCGCTTTCCCATTGGCCTCCTGTCACAGTTTTAACACCGAGATAATTCAGCAGGTCGGAGAGCCTGCTGCACCCGACATTCATCAGATAAAGGTCAAACAACAGCCGGACGATTTCCGCTTCCTTCCGGTTGATTACCAAGTCCCCGTATTCGTTTTTGTCATATCCGCAAAAACGCGTGGTGTTAATCATCCCTTCGCCGCGTTCAAATTTCTTCTTAATGGACCATTTATTATTCTCACTCATGCTTCTGCTTTCTTCCTGCGCAAAAGAAGCGAGGACGGCAAGCATCATCTCGCCGTCCCCCGAAAGAGTATTTATATTCTGTTCTTCAAAAAAAATACCGACACCCAGTTCTTTCAGTTCTCTTGCAGACTTCAGAACCGTGACAGTATTTCTTGCAAACCTTGATATGGATTTTGTAATGATAAGATCAAGTTCGCCCGCCCTTGCCTGTTCCAGCATTTTCTGGAACTGCGGACGGTTTTCACAGTAGCCGGAGATACCCTGATCTGCATATACCCCGACAAACTCATATTCCGGATTCCCTTTGATCAGTCTTTCATAGGCTGCTGTCTGATTTTCCAGCGAATCTTCCTGTCTCCGGCTGTCCGTGGAGACTCTTGCATAAGCGCATACTCTCTTTTTCCTTACTGCCGATGCCGGAAGTTTATTGATAATCTTTACCTGCATATATGATCACTTCCTCCAAAATACTCTTCCGCAAACTGCTGTATCCTTTCAAAAATGGACTGTGCATCTTCAATCTTGTCCGTACACACCACTTTTACATTTTTCTTGCTGCAGACCAGCATGAATTCTATAAACTGTCCCCAGTCACGGGCGATTGTGGCAGCCTTCATAGTAACCACCACATCAATCCTCCTTGCAGCAATCTCCATTTTCAGACGGTTGAATTCTTTTCTATCCGGATCTGCTCCTGATGCTTCTTCAAAGAATATCTGCAGATTCCATTCCTGCTTTCCATATTCTTCTTCCAGCCTTCTCATCACAGCGTCAAGATACTGTGTATAATCCCTGTCACGATGGTTCACACGGCAGTAAAAAGCCGCCCGGTTTTTCGTTCCTGCAATCACCATTTTAATTTGTTCCCCCTTTCTTTTTGGTAGTCTATCTATCACTCTGAAGCCCTTAAAAGTCAAGCAATTCCGCTGTTTCCACCGCATCTTTTTCACTCTGTCCAAACTTGTCCGGACGTCAGAAAAAGCCAGACGGGAAAGTTCCCGCCTGACCGATTCTTCAGCACCTCTCCGTATAATCCAACGCAATCCAGCCGATTCCGCTTTTTAATCTGCCCCATCTGGAAGCCCCTTTTCCTTCTGCTTCTTCCACAATAGTATAAACACCGACAGGGATATACTTCACACGGGCATAATCCGTCCCCGGTCCTTTGCGGATGTTGAGGTCAGGAATCTTAACCCTTACCATATAAGGAAATTTCACAGCCGACTTTTCCGGGTAAATGGCTGTCCCGCTCTCATCAAAAACAAAATATCCCTTGTTGGAATCAGCACACTTCTTTGCATTTTCCAAGCTGTGGAATGCGCCTTTCTGAGAAGGCTTGTCATCCCATGCTTTCCTGACACGGTACCAGACTTCTTTTTCCTCCGCCATATCATACTGTGTCAGATTCCAGCGTTCAATAATGGAGCAGAGCTTTTCCACATAATCCGGGGAAGTAGCATATCCGCCATCCTTAATGATCCGCGCCGCTTTTCTGTAATCCATACAGCCCTTCAGACCGTCATACCGCAGCCTGCTGCCATTTTTCGCTCCAAGTAGATATGCGGAATGGTCTGCAATGGACTTTTCTACGGACGGGTATTTACGGAAATCTGCGGTTACCGTCACATAAGCGCCGTTCTCATACTCCTGTGTTTTCTTTGTATAGACGGAGATGCCGTCCCATGCAGATCCGCCCCATGTGTTGCCGGAGAGGGATTTCTTCATGCCGAACACATTATTGGCATTCTGCGCCAATTCACTTTTTCCATAGCCGGATTCCAGAATAAACTGTGCAAAAGAAACGCTGGCAAGGATGCCGCTCTGCTTCATGTCTGCAGTAAATAAGGCTCCTGCTTTTGCGATTATTTCCTTTTCGGAAAGCCCCGCAAATACAGACGCCTGTGTGCCTGTGGGAATGTCCGCACTGCCATCCATTGCCGCCTTGACTGCCTTGCGGAATCCGTTCATCGTATATCCCATCTGAAGCTGATTCCACAAATGCTCCGGGTCTCCGTGGTTGCTCGCCACTCCCCGGCTGTGTCCCTCCCTATGGGAAATAATTACCCCGTCCGCCAGCAGATTAAGGCTGAACTTTTTACAGAGCATGGCGAACAGCCCCACCGCCGCTTCATAGGTACGTTTTGCCACTGCTTTCGCCGCAACGGTATCGGAACAGATAAAGTTTGCACCAGATGTGTACTTAATACACGCAGGTTCGCACATCTCCACCCCGATATGGGTATCATTCGCCGCTCCCCCGCAGTGCCATCCACGGTGATTCCACGGAAGCGTCTGGTAAATGGTCCCGTCATTTCCGTCAATGAAGCCATGTACACAGGCGCTTGAAAAATCCGCCCTGTTCCAACTGCTGATAAATGCGGATGCCCGTGGCTGCGGGCATCCCACGGAATGGAGCATCAGCCCCTTTACCGTAATCTTTCTCCCTGCCGTATAGCAGGGATTCCTTGTCAGAATGCTTTCCACCAATTTCATCTTCACTCATCCCCCTTCTCTGCCCTGTCATGAAGCTGCTCCAGCACCGCTTTCATCTGCTCCGGGATGGGAAGCCCCAGATGCGTCGCATTCTCCAGAAGGCTTACACCTTCATTGGAAATGTAGAAAAAGATAACTGCGGTACGCAGCACGCTCCCCGTCCCGATGACCTGCACATCAAGGATGTTGGCAATTCCGACAAGCAGAAAGATCAGTACCTTCCTGCAGATCCCCTTAAATCCCACCTCGCTGGACAGCTTCTTATCCGCCACCGCGCACATCACGCCCGTGATGTAATCCACAACCGCAAATACCACAAGGGCAACCAGCAGGCCGTCACAGCCGCCCAAGAAGTAGCCGAGCCACCCTCCGATGGCTGCAAAAATGAGTTGGATCGTGTTCCAGAATTCTTTCATAGCGAACCCTCCTTAAAATGATTTTTTGTATGAAAAAAGCGGCTGTCCCTAAAACAACCGCTGATTCCCAAGTAAAAGCAATGTCTTTTTACACAATGTTTCCTTCTTATCTTTGTTGGATTTATGCCCCTGTTCCGCTTGCTATTTCCTGCGTTTAGAGTGATTAATAACACTACCAGAAACGCCGCCCAAGAGACGGCACAGAAAGGAGACATTTTATGCAGACAAAAAACTTAAAGGTAGCTTACACCAGCCGCCAGACGAAATCCTCTTATACTTCCGTCCCGAAAATACAGATGGAAGGGAAATGGCTTGAGGAACTTGGATTTGCCATCGGCACGCTCCTCAAAGTAGAATTTGAGGAAGGCTCCATCCGCATCCGTCCCCTGACGGAAGAAGAAGCGGCAGAACGCAGACAGCAGGAGCTGAAAGCGGAGCTTGACCGCAAATCTGCGGAGCTGAAGCAGGTACAGCTTGGCCTTGCTGCCGCCTATGCCGGCCTTTCCCCGGAACTCTCCCAAGTCGCAAAATCCAAATCCCCGTATTCTCCTTCCGGCAGGAAGTCCAAAAAGTCTGAAAAAACCAAATAGCCACCGCCATATCACTCCGACACCTTCCATTTTTGCAGGGGATACCTCTCCCCTGCTTTTTATGCTTCCTCCGTCAGTGTATAAGTGATTTTCATCGTCTTATCGACCGTTTTAACCACTGCAGAGGAAAGGTTGTTGATGGAAGCAAGGTACGGCGTCAGCAGGTACGCTGTCCGGTATTCATTCCCATAGCTGCCTCCCCATCCAAACAGGAAATGCTTGTACTGGAACAGCGGCGTTGCCGCATCATTCAGCCTTGCGCTCCCCTGCGTATCTGGTACCTTCCTTCCATTCCTTCTATGTCTTTCCACCGTTCCAATCCCAAAACCTCCTTTATGTATAGGGCGGCGTTCCTGCCGCCCATCCCATGTCCTTTAAGAGAGGAAATCATCCTCGCCGTCATCCACCGCTTCAAACTCATCCTTCGCATTGGCTCTGGAACCCAACGGCTCCCCGTCCCTTAATTTCTGGACATTGCCAAGTCCGGCTGCCACGCCCTTATTGCCGTTGGAATTATAGGCATAAAAGGTAATGGAAACCCTGCCGTAGCATCCGCTGTACACCTCGCTCTGGTCAAGGATCGGCTGCACCTGTCTGTCCACGATCTGCGGCGCCTGTTTGGAATTGGCATTTAGGAACATGGCGCCCGCATAAGCCTCGTCTTCCGGGCGGTCAGCATCGCCGTCCCTCAAAGGCATTTTCAGATTGGCAGGGATCTTTCCGCCCCATTTCCCTTTGCCTTCCTCCTTCGCAGTTTCAACCGCCTTTCTGATCTTGGCAATCGTATCCTTATCCTTTTTGTCGATGATGCAGGATACCGAATACTTCGGCTCGCTGCCGTTGACGGAATCCGGCTCCCACAAATGCGCGTAGGAAAGTCTGCATGGAACAATTACTTTGGTTCTGTTTTCTGTACTCATCACTTAATCCTCCTTAAAATCCGCTTCTGCGGTTGATACATTGACTGCTTCCCGTTTATCTGATTCCGGCACCAGCGTGACCTTGCCCTCCGGCTTATACACGAAAGCTCCGAGTATTTCAGCAAACTTCTTTTTCCCCATCAGCTTCTCCATTTCCGTGATGCCGATCAGCGAAGATTTGAAGATATCCGTATACCCGGCTGCCTTTGCCGCATTCGCCGCGTCCTCCTCATCCGTATACCTGCGGTTGCTCCGCCCAAGCACCACCTTGAATCCCGGCCATTTCTTATGGTTCACAACCGCTTCATTCTGAGCATAGGTGTAAATTTCCTCCGCCCACTTTTTCAATGCGTCCGCTTTGGTAAGCACCTCTGCGATCTCTTCCTCCGACAGAAGAGGGGCTTCCCGAAACTCCATCTGCGCCAGTCTCAGATACTCATTCGCCCTCTCCCGGCAGGTAAACCTCGCCTTGCAGAATCGGCAGTGGGCCCCGGCAGCGTATTCGCCTTCCCCGGCAAGGGCCTTTTTCGCCCCGGTTTCAAATACCTCACTTCCCCATTTCAAAAGCGCTTCTGCGGAAATCTCCCATGTGGAGAGATGCTGCAGCCTCGGCTGCACGATGGTCAGTTCCACCGTGTCGATATCATACAGGCAGGACAGCATATCGAGGACTCCGAGCCCATAAATCATAAGCTGCACATTCTCTTCCGATTCCACCATGACGCCCTTGCCGAGTTTCAGGTCGATAATATGGATTTTCCGGGAATCCACCACCACAAGGTCTGCCGTTCCGAAGCACCCTTCCACACGGCTGCTCAAATCCACCTTCAGTTCCACGCCAACATACGGATCGGGGCATTCCTTCCTTGCCGTCTCAATCTGTTCAATGCCATAGGCAGCGTAATCCTCTACCGCTTCCATCAGTTCATCCGAATAATAATCAGAGACAGGCCGCTTGGTTCTTTTCTTCAGATGTTTTTTGATAAGGTATTCTGCCATCTCATGTCCGGCAGTCCCCTCCGCCGCATATGGGGACTGCTCATCCGCAAACTGCTCTTCCAGCTTAAGGGACGGCGGGCAGCTTAAATACCGCCTGCCGGACGATGGAGAAAACCTTGCATGCGCGCCCATCAGAGTGCCTGCGCTTTCTGGTACAGCACGCCGAGTTTCTCATCCGGCACATCCGACAGCTTGCTGTATCCAAACTCAGTAATGAGGTTCTTGACCTCTGACGTTTTCCCGGCTCTGGACTTTTCCGTCAGGAACGCCCGCACCATCTTCCTGTCAATCTGCGGCTCATCCTTTGCCGTTTCTTTCGGATGCGAAGATCCCGCAGGTTCCTTCTCCGGCGCTTTCCCTGCATCCTCTGGCACGCCCCTGCCCTCCGAAACCATCTGCCGGATTCCGGCAGCAATCATTTCATAGCCTTCCGCCATCTTCATTAATGCTTCATTCATAAATCTTCTCCTCCTTTATTCCAGTCTCAGCCCCTGAACCGCCATACGGTATTCCGGCGTGGCACGTTCATCAATCGGAAGCGTCCTGACATTTATTGCATTGAATCTGTCATCATAAAGCTGGACAGGCTTCTTTTTCTTTCTGGCATGGTCAAGCTCAAACTTCATCCCCTCCGTGATGTCGAATCCGAATACATACACCTCATCACAGGAATCCATCAGTTCCAAGCCCATCTCAATGCCCGTCATTCTCTCGTTGGGATTATTCTCATCGAGGAATGTTGGAAAATAGAGATGCGGAACCACAGGGATTCTCCCTGTCCCAATGACAATCTTCCCGTAGAATTTTGCCTTTTTCATGTTCTCCTCGATGTTTCCCCGATATGGGGAGCAGATAAAAACTTTTCTCATAATAAAATCATCCTTTCACATTCGGCTCTCATGGCCGTGGGGTACTCGTCAATATTTCCTACAAAGCAAAGTCTCTGAGGATGCTGTCCATCACTGCCTTGTCCTCATCGGTTAGCTGCTCCGATAACCGCTTAAGCAGTTCCTGCTGATTCGGCTTCAAGTATTTGCGCCCGATGTAATATCCATCAGCCACTTTCACTCCTCCGCCGTATCTGCCACGGATGGTTTCAATCGGGTGAGCGAGGGTAAGCTCTTCGATGTCATATTTAATGGTCCGGACCGAAACATCAAATTCATGCGCCAAGTTCGCAATGGTGTCCTGCCTTCTTTTACACAGGACATTTAAGATCGCCTCACGGCGCTCACTTGGTGTCATGTTTTTTGCCATCCTCGCTCACCTCCTTCCTCATTTCCCTTGCCTTGTGAACACAGGATATTGGTTAAAGGTGCAGGCTTTTTGCACCTTTAAAAACTTTTTTCAAAAATCTGCAATTTTCATAATCGCAGCTACCTTACGCCAATCTAAGGAGTTAACGGTTTCTTCCTGAGAAAAAATGTCTCCACTCCCTTATTCTCTTTTTGCATTTCAATTAAGGCGTAAAAAACACATTGCCAACTCCACACAGTAGGTAATATCCTTTTCACAATGAAAAAAAGGAACTGCCTGTCCAACGTAAACAGGCAATTCCCCAAAAATGGCTGAACTTAAGAAAGCCACTAGAATCTCTGATTTTTTGCAGCATTCTACCAACATACCTGTTCGCAGACTACTGTAATATCAGCACATCCTAGTGGCTGTCTCTACAAGCTAGTCCCATTATTCTGTTTTCTTTATCATCCACTATCCGACACAGGCATCTGCTGTCGCTTTTCCTATATGAACAGGGATATCCTCTTTTGTAATCATACATTTGTGCAGCACCACCACATCTTCCCGAACTTCCGATTCTGTCTTACAGACAAAGCACTTCTTATTCCACGGACAATTCTTTGTACATCTATGTACCACGCCATCTGCCATATGCCCCACCTCCAATCAAAATACGACAGTTTTCTCGCTTCCATTATTATTCTATGTTCCAAAACAGTTTTTATTTCACTGTTTTGGAATATTTTTCAAATTTCTTCATAGAATATTTCTGAAACCTTTTTACCCGCAAAAGGTATACCTAATATAATCATTTTGGCTTCCAAAATTTATATCAATCCATCCCGCCAAAAGATAACTTGTTCGCTAACTTGCGAACATTATCCTCAAAAAAATATGCGGACTGTTATGCAATCCGCATACTCCTACCTTCTACTAATCATTTAATCATTCCAAATCAAATCAAAAGAAATCATATTCAGAACATCTGTACCCAGTTTAGTTTCCCCGGAAATATATCCAAGCTGTTTCAGTCTGTATCCAGCAGCTTCCAAAGATACGTTAAAAACAGATGCAACTTTTTCTATCATTGCATAACAACGTAATCTCTTTGGCAAATTCAAATTTCCAAAGCTCTCTGCTATTAACCGTACCATTGACTCCGGCATCAGAATTGCTGAAGATAACGCATTCGCCTGCCATTCCATCCAATCTCGGTCTGTCCACGTTTTTACCTGTTTCATGTCTAATTTCTTTGTATCAATCCGGCACTGGACCATCGGTACGGGAGTTTGGCCCATCAAGTCAAACAGCGTTACCTGATTGGGATCATAAGCAAAATACTCCTTATGTAAAAATCCGTGACTTGCCTCATGCCCCATAGTAAACCGATACCTGTGTTCCTGATTTTTTTCCAACAGAGTATTATCAATTATCACCGTGTGAGCCTTTGCACTGATATACTCCGCACAGTTGTCCACTGGATTATAAACAGGTATCTTATCTGTGTCATTAAATACCGTCATTCCAAGATATATCCCGCAATGTGACAGGTACTGAAAGTCCTGCTCCATTCCGAGATAATCCTGAACAAATAAATCAATATCAATCTCCTGCGGAGTCTTAAGTGCTTCCGGCATAAACTCATCCACAAGATTTTCCCCAATGATATCAATCTCTTTCCTGCTTAATACCGGCGCCCCTGACTTTTTTCTTTTAATTTCTGGTCTATACATATATAGGCTCTTACCCCTTTCGCTTTCTCAGTTCCTCGACAAACTGGTTCCATTCTTCTTCTCCGGCATCCAAGTCCCTTGCTGTCCTTAAGGCTGCACTAACATAATCCCTTCCCATTATGTATTCTGGTAAATCCGGTGCTACTGCATTCCTTTTTTTGCCAGCCAAGTCAAGCATGAGCGCGTTCTCTTCCTTTGAAAGATTCAGGATACTTGCGAGTTGGGTAAGTTTTTCCATATCGAAGGGGTTGCGTCTGTCTTTCTCCACATCAGTCAGAAACGGAGCCGACACGTTCAGCATCTCTGCCATTTTTCTGATCGTAATTTTCTTTTCAATCCTCTTCTTGCTTATAAATTCTCCAAAATTCGCATACATAATCTTCACCTTTTCATTTTCCTTTTCTTTTCGTTTTCTCTTTTCTGCATCGTTTCCTTTTTTGGTGTTCATTTATTAGCACGCTTGCTTGTTCGCTAACTTGCTAACACGATTATATAAAATATGAAAAGGAATGTCAACCCCATTTTTCAGAAGGTTTTATTCCTTTCCATCGTAATCAATACAGATAGTCATGTGGAGAATAGTATCCTTTTTTCTGCTCTTTCTGTCTTGCTATGGAAGATTCCGAAGCTTCTGCTGTTTCAAACAGCCGATTGCCCTGCACTTGGATTCCCCCGCTTGTTCCAAACCGGATGATCTAAAAATTTCCGTTCCGCTTTACAATCTTTACTTCCCGGACTATCCGATTGTTCTCAACAATGTATGCTGTTGAACCAGTTTCAAATTTCATGTAACCATCGCCTCCTATACTGAGGTCAGAAAAGGGAAAGATAACCAACCTGTCAGTTTTCTCGTGCGACATCATCCTAATGTAGCGATAGGTATATTATGCGAACATTTGTTCTATCTGTCAATAGGGATTGCTATTTTCGTTCAATCAAATCAGCTCCCATGATACGCCGTGCCAACTTGAGAAAGTCTTTATTTATCACACCCGAATCTTCTAATTCCTTTTTCACAATTTTTGTAACAAAATTCCGGAGCGTCCCCTTCCCTTTCTTAAACTTGGCCGATTTTATCATCTTTCGAATATCCCGGTCGCAAAACCCGATATAAATTTCTATGGTAAGTTCTTCCGGCACTCCTTCGATGGTTTCATAACAAACGGCTTCTATTGCAGGACTTGTCAACATATAGGACGGATTATAATTTTCTGCCAAAGCAGGAATGGATGTATAATCCAGATTGTACCGATAGGTTATTCCTTTTTCCACGAACCAGATCCTAATCTCGTTTTCCGGCATAGGTTGTATCCTCCTCCATCTGCTTTTTTAATCAGCTTCCTTTTTTACAGGAATATGGAAAATATAAATATAAGTAATATCCTCATCCGTCAAAATTCCGTTTTCTTTCCCGAAATCAATAACTCTCTGTGGTATAGAAGTTTTCTTCTTAACAATGGTGCCGCCATGCTCCTTGGCAATAGCACAGCTTGCATCATTATCGGTTGACACCTTCCATCGGAAATACTCTACTTCATGTGTCTCTGCATAATATTCCATCAGAAGTTTTGTGGATTCATATCCATAGCCATTTCCCATAAATTCGTCCATAATATCAATACCTACTTCTGGCGTCTTACTATCTGTTTCCAATATCTGCACAAAGCCGCATACCCGTTCCGTCTGGTTTTCAATAACCGGGCAGACAAAATCATTTGCTTTGAGCTGTTCCCAAGTCTGTGGAAATTTCTCGGAAGGATACAATGATTTTACCACAGACCGGAACTGACTCATTTGACGGTATATTTCTTTCGTTTCCTCATCTATCTGTGCAATGCTTACTTTTTCTGAGCTTTTCAATATTACCATCGTAGTCTCCCAAAGAATGGTTTTATTAAACATTTCATACTGCCAAATTTCAATATACAGAATATGCTTTAGCATCTCGGTAGTTTGCACATAGCATTTCATGGACTCTATCCCGAATTATAAAACACTTTTCAACCCATTCCAAAATCACAAATTCCGCATTAATCTTAAAACAAACAAAGGTATCTTTGTTCAGATTAAGTTCATCCCTATAGGTCAGTACATTCGTAAAAATGCGTGTCGCAGTTTTTTCAAAGCTCTGCATCATTCCTCTTGTCACGCCTTCATACTCATAGGGATAATACATAAAAATATTTTTGTTCTTTTTCAAATTCTTTATGAGATTTTGAATTGTACTATTTTTATACTGCTCCGCTCTTAAATCCTCCAGTTTACAATCCTCAATGTCTGTCAATATTGTATCTGGTGGGATTTCCGAAACCTTATCCTTTGTCCATGAAAAAATGAAACCTTCCGCCATCCTACTATAATCTACTCTAGGCATATTCTTATGTCTTTCTCTCATCACATCACTACTGATCAGAAGTTTAAAATCCAACTGATATGTAGATGAATAAACATCATCTTCGCCATGAGACTGGTCTTCCACCAACCGATAATGCTCCATGAAAGAATGCTTATTGCTAAAATATCTAGATCCATTTATTACATCAATTAAAAAATGCTCATAATTCACATTTGGGAAAGCATTTTTTCCGTTCAGCATAAGAAATTTAGGATCAATTACTCTAAATGCCAATCGCTAACCCCCTTTATTTTGTCTCCAATGAATAATCTTGTGCAGGAATACCGCTGTTCCGCAGGAACGAGGGTGCAGGTTGTTGTTGATATAATCCTCCAGACCGGGGGCATTTTCGCCACAATGAAATCAATGATGTTCTATCTCATTGACAAGGGATATTAATCGTTCCTTTCGTTTGGATTTACTGGATATCTCGCATTCCCATAAAACGATTACATGCCATCCCATTTCCTCAAGCTGACAAATTTGTGCACTGTCTCGTTCAACATTTCTTTGAAGTTTAGCCTCCCAATAATCACGGTTCGTATCAGGCAACGTTGCGGATTTGCACCCCGGATGCTGATGCCAGAAACAACCGTTTACAAAAATTATAGTATGGTACTTCGGAAGCACAATGTCCGGTTTTCCAGGATATCTCTTATCGTTTTTACGATATCTAAATCCTTTTGAAAACAAGTATTTTCTTATCGCCTCTTCCGGTTTCGTGTTCTTGCCGCGAACATGCGACATGATATCACTCCGTTTTTCCTTCGAAAATTTGTCCATATCCTTGTCAACCTGTTAATCCCTGTTTTCAACTAGCGGCACAGCGCCGTTCAGAATTGGCGCAATCATTTCATCAAGTTTCTCGACCCGTTTTTCATGAGTTGCAATTGTATTAAGAAAGTCAAGCAATCTCTTCATATCATCCTTCGTAAACTCACAATGAGTAAAATCATAGGAATTAAACTTCAGCCATACCGCCTTAATGACATCATATCCAGAAATATTAAGCCGCTGAAGCGAAAGCGGACAATAAACTTCTATTGTTTTATTTCCATCCGTCAATAACAACAACTCATTTTCCGCATCAAACGGATGAGTAACGTTTTTAAGGCGAAATCCAGCAGGAACTGATTGCATGAGAGAATCATAATCAAAGCCAAGAACATTTTCGGGGCTAAAATCAACTTTCTCCAAATCAGCAATGCTCTTTCCTATTTCCGCTATATGCAAGAAGAGTTCCTTATTTGCAACAATAGGTACTCTTGCCCTCTTGTCTGACTGATTCACAGTAAAAAGAGCCCCTTCAAAATCATCCAAATATATTTGAGAGCACATTACTGCATATACATAAAACACGATTTCCTTGGCGGCTGTTTCTTCAGACATCCCTGTCATGGAGACAACAGCATTCAATATTTCAGGAGCAATATTAGTTGACATGCCTCCTTGTCTATTTGGATATTGATTCATATAAATATGCGAATTGCCTCTTGTGCACATATCATTATCCGGATAATACCAACAGAATGATACAAACTGAGAGAGAGTCGGATTCAAATCTTTTGGCGCATGCGCCATTGCAAATCCGACAGTGTTCTGATCCGAATATGCTTTGATGATTTCCGGACGCAATCTTGTACCGCCTCCACCAATGCGACTGTACTTCATCAGCACTTCTTTCCACAGCAAAACATTCGAGATAAGAAATGGTCTGAACGAATAAGAGTGAATATTCTCTGTAAGCGTCTGATCCATGACTCGTTTGTTACCGCAGTCATTCAAAGCATTTTGAAATGCAACTATCTTTTCCTCCTTTGGCGGTCTATCTTGCTTAGAAAACCATGCGCTGGCTTCCAAAGCACCGTTTGAAGCAATATCCCTGCTTCTTCTTTTTAGCATGGGTGCCTTAACATGAGTAAAAATCGCCGTAGGCGCTAATTTAATTCCGGAACAATGGTTTAAAAAAATAGCATTCTGCCCGTTTTCATCACTGACCGGCCAAAACTTTTTATACATTTCAGTATCAAAAGGTTTAACAGGACAGAAAGCAACTGTATCCATATCAATGCCGTACTCCTCAAATCTTGATGCTATATTCGAAATGTCATCACTTAACAAGCGTTCCTTATTGCCTCGCATACTATGCGAATAATCGCAATAGTGAACTATTTTAATAGGAGCATCATCCCCATATTTCCTTGTCAGCACAACTACGGCACGACCTTGAAGCGTGTGAAACAAACTGTCGCTGCGCACTCCCGTCCTCGCATCGGCATCTACAGCAACCGCCCAAACATCTGAAAAATGCTCACAAAGGTATTTTCTTGCATATTTGTAGGACTCCGCTTCCAAAAATGACAATGGAACAACAAGGGCAAGCACAGAATGATTTTGTGAATCCAACAGTTTCTTACAACTCCATCTCAAAAACTGCATAAACGGATTATTAATTTGTTTCTGGATATTCTGTCTTCCACGACGCATTGCCTCCGGCGGTCTAAAATCCTCCATAAGTCCATTAATAATAGAAAAATCATCAGACATATTCTCGCGCAAAGTGTCCGAACATGGAGGATTCCCTATTACAAGTTTTAACGGTAGAGCCGAAATCTTGTTAGCCTGCAGAAGTTCTCGTCCTTCGATGGAGTCCTCGTTTGCCTCTCCATTAAACACACTGTTGCTTAATGTGTTGGCAAGAAGAATATCAATTTTGTTATTTTTCTTTCCGTTTTGCTTCTCCAGCACAGCCATCCGGTAATTTGCAAGCATATACGGAGCGGGGAGAATTTCGATTCCGCAAAGATTATATGATCCGTTGCCGGGATCGTGACTGATCAATTCCTCCATAAAAGAACCTGTGCCGCAACACGGATCTACAATGGTGTTTCCATCATCATATATGCTCTTCCCAGGGAAATTTTCTGCAACAACATGGTTCGCTAACTTAACAACAAAATCCGCAAGAACCTTAGGCGTATAATATGCGCCGAAATCAAAGCGGGACTTTGCATCATATTTTGAAAGGAACAATTCAAAAAGCTGATGATAGTCCGGATTCAGCAATTGTTGATCCGTCATTTTAATAAATGACAAGAACTTTATACACTCATCAATACGTTGATTAATAAAGGAACTCTTGTCAGCATGATCCCGCAGATACAGCATAAGATTTCTAAACGGCGTTAACGCTTCCCCTTCTGACAAATCCTCTTTGATGTAAGCATTGATCTTTCGTTCTTTTTCAGCAGGCGAATCTTCCGGTGCACATAACACCCTATGAGCATAAAGCAAGCAAAACATTATTACCTGCGCTGTAAAGTCAGCGAAAACTTCGCCCGTTCTTAAATTTGAATCATTATGGTTGTAAACCAGCTCTCGCATGCCTTGGAGCAATACTATAACTTCGTGCTCATTCTCGTTCATGGCTTCCTCAAGAGGAATATTGACCAATTCTAAAATATCATCAGCCAGCATCCTTGTTCTTACCGCAACAAGCTCTACCAACTTCGCTTCGTTAACTTGTTGCGGAGACGGATTTCTAAAGAACTCGCGCATGTAAACCTCGAACCGCGCATCGACTTTTTGAGCAGACCAATCCCTTGTACGCATTTTGTCCTTGTCTATAATGGAAATAACCGTAGGCTCCCTATCCTTATCCATGCAGAATACAAAGTCAATACCATCCGTGATGATAAGCTTGTGCCCTAATGTAAGGTACTTTTTTATTTGGGCGGCATACGGTCTTATATCAAAAGGTTCCTCCGAAAGCCCTTTTCCTTCAATATATCCATAGATGCCCATAGTATCCTTGTTATGAATACGCCAGTCTGGGCGACCGACTCTACCCTGCGTTGTCGGTTCGAGAATGACATCTATATCATCAGCAGGATTAAACTCCTTCGCAAGAGCCCTTTCCATTGTATCAAGTGGCATACGATACGATAATTCAGCCGTATACTGTCTGCTGTTCGTTGCGTTTTTGTACTGCTCTTGAAGGGCTTTCAAGTATGCTTTAAGAATCGAATTATATGACATTACTCTTCCTCTCTTCTCTTATAACACTCAATAATGCTTCTGCCGATTTGTTCAGCTAATGCAGGAGGAACGGCATTGCCTATCTGTCTTGCTATATCAACTTTATTTCCTGTAAACCTAAAATCCATCGGAAATGTTTGCAGTAAGGCTCCCTCTCTTAACGAAACGCTCCTGTCCTGATCGGGATGTCCAAATTTTCCTCGAGTAAAGCTGTCGAATCTTGCAGTAATTGTAGGGGCAACATCATCCCATCCCATTCTTCCGTAGACATTTCTATATCCAATGACAGAACTGTCTATTTTATGGCAATCGGCAAGAAGATCATCAGGCAAATATTCCCGTCCCTGTCCTGGTTTTAATGCTCGAATTCGTCTCAAATTAATATCCGAAAGCTTGTCTCTTCGATGCAAAGGAATACCGGGATAATCACTCCCGTCCATCGGCGGCTCCGGCAATGAACCGATTACATCCCTAACGGTACGATGCTCTCCGTTCGGTTTCGGGTATTCATAATAAACGCCCATATCCGTTCTTTCTCCAATGATAATATATCTCTTTCTCCTTTGCGGAGCGCCATAATCTTGGGCATCCAAAAGGTTTATATGCACCTCATATCCGATGCCTTTTAACTCATCTATTAACTGTTCAAGAATCGTTTTCCCGCGCTTCCCGGCAATCCCTGTAACATTCTCCATAACAAAATATTTAGGGTACAGTTCATTAACAAGCTGAGCGTATTTAAAAACCAGTTGATTTCGAGGATCAACATCACTTCCCCGTCTTTGGATTGAAAACCCTTGGCAAGGAGGTCCTCCTGCAAGAAGAAACAGTTCGCCTCTTTCCATTTTACATATTTCCAAAGCCTTCCCATTCAGCATATCGGTGATATCTGCCGCAAGTGCAGGATGGTTAAAATACTTTTCGTTTTCTCTTATTGTCTTAATGCATATATCATCAATATCAAAACTTAAACGAATATCAAATCCGGCTTGCTGTAGCCCAAGTCCAAGTCCTCCTGCTCCGCAAAAGCTGTCAATGCAAGTATATTCAGACATATTACTCCTCTTTTCGCTTGATTTTTATTCCGGCAATAACGCTTGAATAAGAACTGCTGACAGGCTCCTCTATGGATTTCGGGCTGTTTTCCAATTCTTTGCTTGTCGGCTCCGATGAAATTATTTCAATCAAAATGTTCGATGCTATACCCGTTGCAAAGAGGGGTGGCACAGCTTCACCTATCTGTCTATAAATATCATCCGATTTGCCTATAAATTCAAATCCGATCGGAAAACTCTGCAGCAACGCAGCTTCTCTTGCTGTAAGCCCTCTGTCCTGCACCGGATGAGTATATCTTCCACTCGCCGGATTACGTGCGTAATGAGTTATCGTAATTGAGGGGCGATCCCAATACAGCCGTCCATAGGTATCAGAGAATCCCTTCGTCCTGTCAAGACAAGCGGGACCTACACCCGCCGGCCTATTTCCCCCATCATGCGGAACTTGCTTAAGCACTTCAATCGTACTCTTTTTATGAGCCGCACTCTTATGCATGGGATCTCCCGGATCAGCCACACCAGCAGGTACAGGATTCAATCCTCCGATTGCTTCCCGTACCGTTCTATATTCACTTGGTTCAAGATATCCTTCAGGCAACAAAAAATTCTTTTTCATACCAATCACGATTGAACGAAAACGTTCCTGCGGGACACCAAATGAGGCTGCATTATAAATGTTTTCCTTGACAATATATCCTTCCTTAAGAAAGCTCTCCTTGGCTGCTGAAAAATAATTCCAGTATCTGTTTGATAAGAATTCCGGGACATTTTCCATAATAAATGCAATAGGTTGAATATAACTCACGATTTCCGCAAAAATGTTAACCAAATTATTCCTTATATCATCTTCTTCGTTCCAATGCTTTTTTCTGTGTGATGTAAAACCTTGACAAGGCGCACATCCGATCAGAACGGTCGGTTTGCTTTTGTCATGCCCGATGCTATTGAGAAACTCCTTAAGCTTTTTCTGATCCTGTGCGAACTCAATAATGTCATGGTTTATGACAGGCGTCCCATAATTATGCGCATAACTCTCTGCTGAAGCCTTATTGATATCGCAACCTCCCAGGAAATTGAACGCCGGTACGATCTCATTTATTGATGCAAATCCAAGCGAGGTTCCTCCAGCGCCGCAAAAAAAGTCAATTAGCTGAATCGGATTGCCTGAATAAGTATTTTTGTCCAATGGCATGAAGCCTTTCTGTTTTTCCTGTGCGCATTTTAGAAGTTCTCCTTTTAATGCTCTTAGATCATGCTTTCCCCAGTTTTCTTTAGAAACACACTTTTTAAGAAGGTCAATGTTCATTGACTGATCCTCCTTGTACAGAATTTTCTTGCCCCTCGTCGACTATTTCCATGATATCGCCGACATCGCAACTCAGAGCACAACAAATTTTATCAATCACATCCGTTGTCACTCTCTCGTTTTTCCCAAGTTTAGCCAGCGCATTTGTGCTAATCCCAGATGACAATCTAAGGTCTTTTTTCTTCATATCTTTGTCAATAAGCAACTTCCAAAGCTTTCTATAACTTACAGCCATCGGATATTCCTCCACGTATTTCTATTGCAGCATACTGATACATGTTGATATCATACCGCAAACGCAGTTGATTGTCAATAAAAAATTGATATTTTCAATTTTAAATACCTTTTAGCAATTTTTGTGTACAAACATCCCTTTGATGCTTAAAGTCTTGGCAAAAGCATCATTTCAAAATATTAAGTCAAGAAAATGTACTGTCGGACTTTCCCCCAAAAACTCACCTTACATTCAATAATTTAAATCTATATAGTCTTTCGCGCTTTTCCTGTTTCGCTAAATAATAGACTTACGCCAAATGGTATATTTCACTCTACTCACAGCCTATCCCCCTGGGTAAATCAATTCCCTCATCCCCATTCTGCGGAAACTGAAACACACAACCATTTTCGCCCCAAATCGGCAGAAACCTTTGATTTACCGGGCTTTTTTCGTCAGCAGAGCGACTGTTTCAACATGCACCGTCTGCGGAAACTGGTCTACCCCTCTGACCCTTTTCACTTCATACCCATTCTCCCTCAAATACTTCAAATCCCTTGCAAGAGTGGCAGGATCACAGCTCACATACACGATCCTTTCCGGCTTCATCTTGACCATGGTATTCAGACATTTCTCATCGCACCCTTTTCTTGGCGGATCAACCACGATCACATCTGCCCTGATCTGCTCCTTCTCGTACTTCTCCGGCAGCACCTCCTCTGCCTTCCCCACAAAGAACTCCGCATTACCAATATGATTGATCGACGCATTCTCCCTGGCATTGTCAATAGCCTGTGGAATGATCTCCACTCCATAGACCTTTCCCGCCTTCTTAGCCAGAAAAAGCGAAATTGTTCCGATTCCGCAATACAGATCCCAAACTGTTTCATCACCGGATAAGTTAGCATATTCTAACGCAAGTTCATACAATTTCTTCGTCTGCATAGGATTGACCTGATAAAAGGATAAGGGTGAAATCTGAAATGCCACATCCCCGATATAGTCGGTAATATGCCCCTTTCCAAACAGCACATCAAAGCTGTCTCCCATGATCACATTGGTATCTTTAGTATTTGAACTGGTACAAATACTTGTTATATTCCATTCTCTGCCCTGGTCTTCCAATTTCAGCCCCAGCAGACAATCCACCAATTCCCTCTCTTTGGGAAATGATTTTCCATTGATCACCAGACACACCATGACCTCTTTGGTAGTAAATCCGCACCGGATCAGCACATGACGCACCAGCCCCTTATGCAGTTTTTCATCATAGGCAGAAATATGGTTTTCCTTCATAAAAGATAAAACAGCCTCTAATATCTGCTGATTAACAGTTATCCCCAGCTTACAGTCCGTATTGGCAATAATAGAGTGGGTCCGTCCCGCATAAAAGCCTGCAACCAGGTTTCCGTCTTTATCCGTTCCCACAGGATACTGGGCTTTATTGCGGTAATAAAAAGGCTCATCCATTCCCACAATAGGCTCCATGACTTTCTCTATTTCCTCTTCCGTGAAACCGCCGATGCGCACAAGATCATGAAAGATTTTCCTCTCTTTAAACTTAAGCTGCTCATCATAAGACATTGCCTGCATCTGACAGCCGCCGCAGACTCTGGCATAATCGCAAAGTGGCTGTACACGAAAAGGAGAAGGCGCAAGCACCTTCTCTAACCTTGCATAAGCATAGTTTTTCTTTGCTTTCATGATCTTGGCTTCAACCTGATCCCCGATCACCGCATCCTTGATAAACAGCGTATAGCCATCTACCTTACCGATGCCTTCTCCGTCCATTCCTGCATCCTCAATGGTGACAGTTACCATATCATTTTTCTGATAAATACTTTTCTCACTCATCATAAATCACAAGTTGCAGTCAAAGCTGCCTGCCTTTCCCTTTACAACATCATTCCAAATACAAACTGCACTAATTCATTCTGGTGGCACGCACATTGCTTTCCAGCATCCGGTTATAACCCAGCCATCCGGTTTCACCGGTTCCTTCCAAAAGCTCCGTAAAGGTCTCCATCTTTGCATCCGTATTGTCTGCAAAGTTCAATGCCTCCGCTTCTACCAGAGCAGGCTTCTTAGGGGAGCCATATTCCAATTCTCCATGATGTGCCAGAATACAATGCTTCAGTTCCCCCAGCAATGTAGCCGGAAATCCGGGAATCTGCTTTGCCACATCAGAAACCATTTCACTGCCGATAACTATATGCCCCAAAAGATTCCCTATATCCGTATAATCATTTTCCGGAAAAGGAGAAAGCTCCTTTGTCTTGCCGATATCATGGCACATAGCCGCAGTTAAAAGCAGATCTCTTTTCAAAATCGGATACTGGGTACAATAATAATCACACAATTTCGTTACACTCAGAGTATGCTCCAAAAGCCCTCCCACAAATCCGTGATGAACGGTCTTGGCTGCGGAAGAATTGCAGAATTTCTTTGCAAAATCCCGGTCTTCTACAAACAACTTTTCCAACAGCTGTCTGCAATAAGGATTCTCCAGGGAGGCAATCAGTTCCTTTAATTGTCCATACATCTGACCGATATCTTTTTTGGAGACGGGCAGATATTCTGCCGGATCATATTCTCCCTCACTGCAGCGGCGGATTCTTTTTACATTGACCTGACAGGCTCCCTGAAAAGAAACAATATCTCCGATTACTTCAATAAAGTCCAATGTATCGAAATCCTCAATCCCTGCGCTGTAAGGGTCCCAGATTTTGGCATCCAGGGTTCCCGTTTTATCCTGTAAAATAACATTCTCATAAGGCTTCCCGTTTTTGGTTACTGCGGACTGTTTAAATTTGCACAAATAAATCTCACTGATTCTGTCGCCCTCTTTATAATCCTTCAAATATTTCATTATCTTAATTCCTCCGGTTTTATCTCGCCTTCAATATCTATATATTTTTCACCGTTAAAGCGTTTTACTGTAATTGCCACTGTTAGTTCTGCCCGCATGGACTGCAGCGCATTTTCATAATCAGAGCTGCTGTGGATCTCCGTGTTAGCCAGTTTAATGATGACATCTCCGTTGGAAACACCGCTTGTCATTGCCGGAGATCCCGAATCCACCTCAGTTACATAGATTCCATAGGGGATTCCCAATTCTGTATGAATTTCATCGGTAACCTCTGCTCCGTGCACTCCCAGATAGAGTCTTTTATCTCCGTTTGATAATTGTTCGATCAGGTTCTTGATATCAGAAATTCCAAATCCCGCCAGCAGCGCTCCACTGGCACTTGCGGCAGATTCTTTGGTAATGATACCGAGCATTTGTCCTGATGTATTGATGATGATCCCGCTGGCATTTTTTTCACTACCGGTCATATCCGTAGTCAAAACACCATAATTGTAATCTGCATACACAATACTTTTCTGGTTGGAAGTTACTATGCCATAGCAAATGGAGCCGCTTTGTCCCAATGGACTTCCCACTGCGACTACAGGTCTTCCTACAATGGAAGGAGAGTTGGAATTGCCCAGCCTGACAACCACAATCTCATTCCAATCCTCCTCAGTAAAGGCGCTGTTTGGAATAGTAAATATTGCCAGACCGGTATTGGGATCATGCCGTTTCATTTCCGCTTCCATACTTTTTTTATTCTGAAAGGTCACTGTGTAGGTTTCCGCATCAGGAAGACCGTTCAAATCCGCCAAAATGTATAACTGGGTTTCATTTTTCGCCACGATGACACCGGAAGTCTCATTGATATTTTCTACCTGATTCTGAAACCAGTCCACTTCCTTTGAAACACCGGTCACTGTTACTATGGACTTAGAGGCTTCTGTAGAAATCTGATATAACTCATCATAAATGGTCTGATATGTCTGCAGCGCCAGTTGTCCATCGCTAACTTCTTGCTGTATCTGCTGATTGATCTGTTCACTGATCTGTGCCTGTTCCTCCATGGCATTCTCTTCAGCAACATTTTCCTCTGTCAGCAGTTCCTCCGGCGCAGTCTCTTCTTCCTCCTCCGGAAATTCCACCTTTGTGATTTCCTCCGGCGAAAGCCAGTTGCTGATAATAGGTTCCATGAGCAAAAAAGTAAGGCAGGCTATCCCGCCGAAGATCACTGCACCGCAAATGGTGATCATGGTCTTACGGAAAAGTTTCTTTTTGTTAATGGGTCTTTCCTTAATGGTTTCATTTATAAAGGAATAGGGTTCTTTTTCTTCCATCTGCTTTTTCCCCTTTATGACAAATCCAGTCTCATAAAAACAATGCTATTGTTATAAAATCATACAGTTTTAGTATATCGGATGGGTGATTTATTGTAAAGGTTCGTTGGATTTTTTTCTGATGTATGCTATACTTTTGCAAAGAGTGGATTCATCCTTTCCGCCATCCCAAATTTATAGATATTGAAATATCAACGGAGTATCAAAACAAGCATGAACAGAAAAGCTTTTAAAATATTGGAATTTGATAAGATCATAGAACAGCTGGCAGCTTTTGCTGACTCGGAACCGGGCAGACAGCTTTGCCAAAAGATTTCACCCAGGACTGATCCGGAGCAGATCCGCCTGTATCAAAAACAGACCGGAGACGCTCTGGCACGCATTTTAAAAAACGGCTCTACTTCTTTTGGAAGCAATAAAGATGTAAGTTATATTACCAAACATCTTTCCATCGGCGGCAATCTTAATGCTGAAGAACTTCTTTTGCTGGCAGGACTTTTGGAAAATGTGGCAAGAGTCAAACAATATGGCAGGATCGGTAATCCTGCTGACATGAAATCCCATAACAGAGACAGCAATATCGGAAATACAGCACATGATCCGGTGGAAAACAGCGATTTCTCCTCTGAAAGCGGCGACAGCCTCACAGAGTTTTTCGATGAATTGGAACCTTTAACTCCTTTAAGTACGGAAGTAAGGCGCTGTATTTTAGGTCCGGAAGAGTTTGCGGATGATGCTTCTCCGGCTTTAAAAGATATCCGCCGCAAAATAAACGGCACAGGGAAAAAAATCCATTCCCAGCTCACTTCCATGGTAAACGGCTCCCTTAGAAGCTATCTTATGGATGCAGTCATAACCATGCGTGATAACCGTTACTGCCTGCCTGTAAAAGCAGAATATAAAGGTCAGGTTCCCGGAATGGTCCATGACCAGTCTTCTACGGGCTCTACCTTATTTATTGAACCGGCATCCATTGTGGAGTTAAACAATCGCTTAAAAGAACTTGCCGCTATGGAAAAGGAAGAAATTGAAGTAATTCTGGCTTCTCTTTCCGCATCCTTTATGCCTTATGCAGAAACCATTGCCCGAAACGGACAATTAATGACAAGGCTGGATTTTATTTTTGCAAAAGGACGCCTTGCTCTGGAACAAAATGCTACAGAGCCTGTTTTTTCAGAAAATGAAGGCATCAATATCCGCAAGGGACGACACCCTTTGCTGAATCCCAAATCCGTGGTTCCTATTGACATCCGTTTAGGGGAAGGTTTTAACCAGCTGATCATTACCGGTCCCAATACAGGCGGTAAGACCGTATCCTTAAAAACAGTGGGACTTTTTACCCTGATGGGGCAGGCAGGACTTCATATCCCGGCACTTGACCGCAGTAAGTTAAAGGTGTTTAAAAATGTTTTTGCAGATATCGGAGATGAGCAGAGTATTGAACAGTCTTTGTCCACCTTCTCATCCCATATGAAAAATATAGTATTTATGCTAAAGGAAGCTGATAGCAAAAGTCTCTGCCTGTTTGATGAACTTTGTGCAGGAACTGATCCGACAGAAGGTGCAGCTTTGGCGATTTCCATTTTATCCACCCTTCATAAAAGAGGAATCTGCACTATGGCAACCACCCATTACAGTGAATT
The DNA here is from genome assembly GCA_017936785.1 of Lachnospiraceae bacterium. Lineage (GTDB taxonomy): Bacteria > Bacillota > Clostridia > Lachnospirales > Lachnospiraceae > UBA2882. The sequence goes on from JAGBEV010000008.1 coordinate 28,408, forward strand.
AAAGCTTTATGCTTTATCCACTGAAGGCGTAGAAAATGCCTGTTGTGAATTTAATGTGGAAACCTTGTCTCCCACCTACCGCCTTTTGATCGGCATACCCGGAAAGAGCAACGCATTCGCCATTTCCGGTAAGCTGGGGCTGCCTGCATCCATTATTGAAGATGCGAAATCCCAGCTATCCAAAGAAAATAACAGTTTTGAGGATGTGATTGCTGATCTGGAAAAAAGCCGTCTGACTATTGAAAAAGAACAGTTAGAGATTGCTTCCTACAAGGAAGAAGTCAAAACCTTAAAGGAACAGCTTTTACAAAAACAGGAAAAGGTGGACGCAGCAAGAGAACGTATTATTAGAGAGGCTACGGAAGAGGCACGGGATATTTTGCAGGAAGCAAAAGACGTTGCTGACGAAACCATCCGCAACTTTCACAAATACGGAACTGCCACTCCTATGCAGGAAATGGAAAAACAGCGTCAGAAGGTTGGTGCAAAAATTGCAGAAAAGAATGAGAAACTGACATTAAAAACAAAGGCGCAAAAAGGACCCGGATTATCTGCGGATTCCGTCAAACCGGGAGATAAGGTACGTGTCCTTTCCATGAATGTAGACGGCATTATTGCTTCCAAACCGGATAACAAAGGAAACCTTTTTGTCCAGTGTGGTATTATAAAATCCAAGGTCAACATCAGGGATCTGGCGCCTGCCATGGAGGAAGAGATCAAGGTTCCCAAGCTGATCCGTTCCCATTCTTCCAGGATCAAGGTATCCAAATCCGCTTCCATTTCCCCGGAAATCAATCTGTTGGGAATGACCTGTGATGAAGCCATCTCCGTTTTGGATAAATATCTGGATGATGCTTATATTGCCCACCTGCCCAGTGTCCGTATTGTACACGGCAAAGGCACCGGCGCATTGCGCAAGGCTGTATCCGATCATTTAAGACGGCAATCCTACATTGCTTCCTTCCGTCTGGGCGAATTCGGCGAAGGGGATGCAGGAGTTACCATAGCTGAATTTAAGTGATCCTTCAGTTATTTACATGTTTACTGTTTACTATTGTTGCCCAGGGAGGTATTTATGGTTAATAAACAAAAAATTTTAATTGTTGATGATGATGAAAATATTGCAGAATTGATATCTCTTTACCTGACCAAGGAATGTTTTGAAACTTCCATTGTTTATGATGGGGAATCTGCATTGGAATCCGTTAAAACCTTTGAGCCCAATTTAATCTTACTGGATCTGATGCTGCCGGGTATAGACGGCTATCAGGTCTGCCGGGAAGTGCGTGCTTCCTCTTCCATTCCCATTATCATGCTTTCCGCTAAGGGAGAAATCTTCGATAAAGTTTTAGGACTGGAACTGGGCGCAGATGATTATATGGAAAAACCCTTTGATACCAAGGAACTGGTTGCCAGAGTCAGGGCAGTACTGCGCCGTTACAAACCTACTGCAGCACCTGTGGCAGAAACTACTGCTCCTGCCGCCAAAATTAAAATGGTAGAATATCCTGATCTGACAATAAATCTGACCAACTATGCGGTTGTATACAAAGGTAAAACCATTGAGATGCCGCCCAAGGAATTAGAGCTTCTCTATTTCCTGGCTTCTTCTCCCAATCAGGTATTTACCAGAGAACAATTATTAGACCAGATCTGGGGCTATGAATACATCGGAGACACCAGGACTGTAGATGTTCATATCAAACGTCTCCGGGAAAAGATCCGCGACCATGAATCCTGGCGCTTATCCACAGTATGGGGCATCGGCTATAAATTTGAGGTACATTGATGAAAAAGACATTATATCTGAAATTCCTGTTAGCATATATTATTTTCGGACTTTTTGGTTTTGTTGCAGTTGCGACCTTTTCCTCTTCACTGACATTGGAGCACGAAACCCGGGAAACAGCAGAAACCCTCTATGAAGAGGCTTCTCTGATTTCCAAGACTTATGCCAGCGACCTGTATAACAACCAGATTACCATCGAAAATGCATACAGTCAGTTAAATGCCCTTGCCACCTATTTATCCGCTTCCATCTGGATCGTCAATCCATCCGGTACAGTGGTCTTAAATTCTGTGGAAATGCCCGATATATCCAATCCCAAGGTCATTGAGAATTTTGATCCTTCCATTACGGCTGACTCCTACTATATCCGGGATGATTTTTTTGGAGAATTTGACGAAGAAATGCTAAGCGTCTATACGCCCATTACCTCCAACTACAAAATCAAGGGCTATGTGGTCATCCATCAGCCTATGAGCGAGCTGCGCAAAAGAAGCGACGACTACCTGAGCATTACTTATATTACGCTGGTAGTGCTCATCTTCTTATCCCTGATCATCCTTTTATTCTTTACGGAGATTTTTTACATTCCTTTGAAAAAAATCATCCATGCTACGGAGCAGTATGCCGCAGGTAACATGCACTACGAATTTTCCATAGACAGCAACGATGAAATGGGTTACCTTGCCGCAACTCTTAATTATATGGCAAGCGAGATCGCCCGTTCCGAAGACAACCAAAAGAAATTCGTGGCAAATGTTTCCCATGATTTCCGCTCCCCCTTAACCTCCATCCGGGGCTATCTGGAAGCCATGATCGACGGCACGATCCCACCGGAAATGCACGAAAAATATCTCAATATCGTATTGAACGAAACGGACAGACTGACAAAACTGACCAACTCTTTGCTGACCTTAAACAATCTGAACACCAAAGGAATGGTCCTGGAACTGTCTGATTTTGATATCAATCAGGTCATCCGCAATACAGTAGCCACCTTTGAAGGAACCTGTGAACAAAAATCCATCAGCATATCCCTGATCTTAACAGGAGAAGTCATGATGGTTCATGCGGATATGACCAGAATTCAACAGGTATTATACAATCTTTTGGATAATGCCATTAAATTTTCCCATAACAATTCCACCATTACCATTGAAACCCGGGAGAAACATAACAAATTGTTTGTCTCCGTAAAAGACACCGGTATCGGAATTCCCAAGGACAGCCTGAAAATGATCTTTGACCGTTTCTACAAAACAGATCTGTCCAGAGGCAAGGACAAGAAAGGAACCGGTTTGGGACTTTCTATTACAAAAGAAATCATTCACTCCCATGGAGAGAATATCAATGTCATTAGTACGGAAGGGGTCGGCTCTGAATTTATCTTTACGCTGGCAGAAGCGGAGACAGATGAAGATTAATGTTAAACAAATGAAATAACGGACGGGGAAGGAGATTGGGACGGGGGATGGGGCAGTATTGTTATTTTTCACAATAAAGAAAGAATTGCATTTTTCTAGATAGAATGGCGAAAAATATTGATATGGGACGGGTCGGTTTCCTGCCATCCACCACATTTTGTTCAAGATTATCTTCATAATAACAAAATAATCCTCAAAATCTTCTTAATTTTTCCCTTTCACCACTATGATACAACAACCCCAAAAAACTTTCGGCGCCAAAGCCCCCAATCAGTGAATACAAAGGGAGCAGGGCATTGTTTCTTTTTGATTCCGTATTTTAAAAATGTGATTTTTCTTACAGAATGATCAACACCCCAGGGGAAACAGCCCCGGATGGGCTGTTTAAGCCTCTCTGGGGCAAGGATGCCCCATTGAGGCTGACCCGTCCGCCCTCCAAGATCTTCACTCATTCTGTTAGAAAAACCCATTTTTAAAATCCGGAACCAAAAAGAAACAATGCCCTGCTCCCTTTGTATTCACTGATTCGTCCTTTGCCAAAAACTCATTTAATCTTTCCAATGCAGCCTATGCAGCTCTCCCTCCAGCTGCATGGATTCAAACCTCTGCTGCCGCAGCGCCTCATAAAGCACAACAGCCACAGAATTGGACAGATTCAGGGAGCGGATCGCCGGCTCCATGGGAATGCGGATACATGTTTCCTCATGCTCCACCAAAATTTCCTCAGGAATTCCGGCACTTTCCTTTCCAAACATGATATAATCATCCGGTCCAAATTCCACATCCGTATAGACATGCTTTGCTTTGGTAGTTGCCATCCAGATCCTGGCACCGGGATGTTCTTTTTGAAACTCCTCAAAATTCATATAGGTATGGACATCCAGATCCTTCCAGTAGTCCATACCGGCTCTTTTTAACGCCTTTTCACTAAGGGAAAATCCCAGCGGTTCAATTAAATGCAGGCTGGTTCCTGTAGCTACACAGGTCCTCCCGATATTGCCTGTATTCGCCGGGATTTCCGGCTGATGTAATACGATATTCATACTACGCTCTTCCCTGCTCTTTCCGCAATCTAGCCACGAAATCTCTCAGACGTCCGATGGAAACCTTTAGATCCTCCAGAGAATATGCGTAAGAAATTCTCAGGAAACCTTCTCCGCAGTCTCCAAAGGCTGTTCCCGGTACTACCGCCACTTTTTCTTCTTCCAAAAATCTGGTAGCAAATTCATCACTGGTCATGCCGAACTCTTTAATACAGGGGAACACATAAAATGCTCCATAAGGCTCAAAGCACTGCAATCCCATTTCTTTAAAAGCATGCATCAGATAGCGGCGCCTCTGATCATATGCCTCACGCATCTGTTTTACATCTTCATCGCCGTTTTTTAAAGCTTCTACAGCCGCATACTGGCTGGTAGTAGGCGCGCACATAATGGCAAACTGATGAATCTTGATCATCTGCTCAATGATATTTTTCGGTCCGCAGGCATAACCCAGCCTCCAGCCGGTCATGGCATATGCCTTGGAAAATCCATTGATCAAGATAGTTCTTTCCTGCATTCCCGGAAGAGTAGCGATTGAAACATGCTCTCCCTTATATGTAAGCTCTGCATAAATCTCATCAGAAATCACAAAGAGATCATGTTTGATAATGACCTCTGCGATTGCCTCCAGATCCTTTTTCTCCATAATGGCACCTGTAGGATTGTTGGGGAAAGGCAGGATCAATACCTTGGTCTTTTCTGTAATTGCTTCTTCCAATTCTGCTGCCGTCAGGCGGAACTCATTCTCATTTTTCAAATCGATGATAACCGGAACACCCCCTGCCAAAATTGCACAGGGTTCATAAGATACGTAGCTGGGCTGGGGGATCAGCACCTCATCACCGGGGTCCAGCATAGCGCGCAATCCGATATCAATTGCCTCGGAACCGCCTACAGTAACGATCACTTCTTTATTAAAATCATAATCCAAATTCTGGCTGCGCTTCAGATAGTTGCAGATCTCTATCTTTAATTCCTTTAAACCTGCATTGGATGTATAAAAAGTACGTCCCTTTTCCAGGGAATAAATACCCTCGTCCCTGATATGCCAGGGTGTATCAAAATCCGGCTCACCTACACCGAGAGAAATAGCATCCTCCATCTCGCTTACGATGTCAAAAAATTTACGGATTCCCGAAGGCTTGATCTCTTTTATCTGTTTGGATAATGGGTCTCTCATGGTGTCACCTTCATTCTTTCATCTGTATATTTTTTTGTTAAGATCGTTCCGTGGTCTTTATACTTCTTTAAAATAAAGTGAGTTGCTGTACTGAGCACGGAATCCAGAGTGGATAATTTATCCGATACAAAAGAAGAAATCTCTTTCAGGGATTTTCCTTCCAAAGTTACCAGCAGATCATAACCGCCGGAAATCAGATAAACGGAATTTACCTCCGGATATTTGTAAATACGCTCTGCAATATTGTCAAATCCCTGTCCTCTCTGAGGTGTTACACGAACCTCGATCAATGCGGATACTTTTTCAATGCTGGTTTTTTCCCAGTCGATCAAAGTGTGATAACCGCAGATCACTCCGTCCTCCTCCAATGCCTTCAATTCATTGGCAATTTCAATTTCAGGCGCACCCATGATAATTGCCAGCTCTTTAATATCAATTCTGCTGTTTTTTTCAATGATACTTAATAACTGTTCTCTCATTTCTGACTCCATTCTGCCTGTTTCTGTAAGGCTTTATATAATTCATCTGTTTTTGGTGGCTCCAAAAATCTGGTCTCATCACCATTTACTACGATCCTGTCGTTGCCATCCGTTACCTTCCCTACAACAACTCCATGGATATTCGCCTTTTCCAGTTCCCTGACCAGATCATGACCATTATCTGCCGCAATGAGCATGCTTCCCGATGACATCATCTCATAAGGATTGATGTCAAAGAAATTGCAAATCTCTACAGTTGCCTGCTTAATGGGCAGCTTCTTCAAATCTATTGTCAGTCCAACGCCTGCACTTTCTGCCATCTCCCATAAGGCTCCGAACACGCCGCCCTCCGTGATGTCATGCATAGCACTCACGTTGGACTTAACGGCGATCGCGGCCTCCGGTACTACCGACATCATCTGCTCGTAGGCTTTGGCTTCATCTATAAGATGTCTGGGGAATTTCTCCAGAAGCATCTGTTCTCTTTCCTTTGCCAAAATGGAGGTTCCTTCCAGTCCCACCCATTTTGTAACAACCACATCCTGTCCCGGTCTTGCGCCTTTGGTGGCTAACAGCCGGTCTTTTTTGACTTTTCCGATTCCGGTAAAGGTCAAAACCGGTCTGGTTACTGCATCGGTGATCTCTGTATGGCCTCCCACTACCTGAATATGCAGTTCCTCACAGGAGGTCTCTATCTGTTCCATCACTTCCCTGATCTCCGGCTCCGTAATATCCGGAGGAAGCATGGCACATACAAGCATTCCTATAACTTCCGCTCCGCTGGATGCAATGTCATTGGCGGATACCATGACCGCCCATCTGCCAATGTCCTGAGTTGTTCCCGTTATGGGGTCTGTGGATAAGACCATGACCTCATCCGGTTCCAGGGCAATTGCCGCACAATCTTCTCCAACGCCGGCACCAACCAGCACTTCCGGTCTTTTTGTCTTTATTTGTTTTAAGATAGAACGTTTTAGTACATTCTCAGGTACTTTTCCAATTTTCATGTCTTCTATCCTCAAGTTTCTTAGTTTCAAAATGATTTTAACATAATACAGCCATCATAAACCATCTGCTTATCTATGGGTACATACAACTTTAGGAAGCCTGTTCTTCTTTGAACCGACTTCCTAAAATGAAAAACCTGTTTATTCCTGTCAGCCCTATTGAGCTGCTGCCGCATCCTGAGCGATCTGCTGCTGTTGCTGCTGCATCGCCTGCTGTGCCTGCTGGGCCTCCAATGCCTGCTGTGCCTGTTGCTCCTGAATCGCCTGCTGCTGTGCTGCCGCCTGCTGTTCCGGTGTCTGTGCAGGAGCCGGTGTGCCTCCTGCTAAAACTGCCTGCACATAAGAAATGCTCTGGGTAGCAATAGCCGCCTGAATGGCATTTGATACATTGGGATCAGCGGTTGCAGTTCCCACTGCCGCCGTACGTGGAACAGCTTTATAGGTACTCTTATTAATGACCTCTCTGCTTTCCTCCACACCGTTGACTGTTACAACCTTCCACAACTGTGCAACATAGCCTGTATGTGCCGACTGCACACTGATATATCCAACCGGTTTACTGGAATCTCCAACAACCTTTTCTCCTTCTGCGGGAATGGTGCTCAAGACTTCGCTTTCAAAGGAAACCACTCTGCCTTCCGGTCTTGTCTCAACACCGTAAATATTAAAAGTAATCTTTTTATCCTTTGTATATCCTTCGATATAAACAGGATAATCCAGGTTATTAACAAATTTGAAGTCTTTTGCCGTACCTGCAATTGCAGCATCGGCGGAAGGGTCCACATAATTTACGATCATAGAATGATTAGACCGCTCCGTAACATTTAACTCTGCCCTCAGTACAGCGTTATAAAGGGTGGTGGATACCTGACAGATACCTCCGCCCAGGGAATCTACAACAAGACCTCCTGAATAGGAACCTGCCATATAATAACCGTTTTCTTCAGTAAAAGGACTGATGGCTTCATATACCGAGAACTCATCTCCCGGATAAAGGGTCGCCCCGTTGATCAAACGGCATCCGTTAGAAACGTTTCCTGAACGGTTTGCCCCTGATGAGGAGAAACTTGTAGTAAAGGTTCCCAACAGATCGGTTACCTTGGATAACTCTTCCTCAGTTCCTCTGGGTTCTTCCGTTTCCACGATCAGATCGATAGCTGCATCTGTATGATCCCATTCTTCTGTCATAAATGCCACTACTGCATCCGCAGACGCCTCTTCATTTATAACAACTCCGGTCTGTCCCGGCTCAATAACAAACTGTCCGTCTTCTCTTTTCAGAGTAGCATCCACAGCCTCTACATTGAATTCCTCACATTCTTCCTGGATAATAGTAGCAACCGCCTGTCTGTCAACGGCAAATGTCAGGGGCAGGACCAGATTTTCATGCTCCAGATCCTGCAGAATTTTATATCTTTCTACAATATTTCCGCTTTTGCCGATCTTAACAGCCTCTGCAACCACATCGGCATTGGTCCATGTCAATCCGATTTCATCAGCAGAAACTGTCAGGGAATTATCATTCATGGCATTTAAAGCGATCTCTGCCTGACCGATCTCATCAATATATTCCTGCACCTTTTGAACCGCTTCCGCTTCCGTCAGACCGGAAACATCCACATTACCGATATATACGCCTGTTTCGATTCTATCATCCGTACTCTGTGCCTGCACCTGTTCCATTGTTGCCTGAGGCAGCAGAACAAGAAGGACAACTGTAAATAAAATACCAATAAACTTTTTCATAATCTGCTCCTTGTGGTATAATCACTATACGGGTAAAACTGATATCGCCATGGGAATTACCATTGCCAAAATCAATACAATGATAATGATCCTGGAAATAATCTGTTTGCTCTTTTTGTTAAACATAAAATCACCTCTTCTTACGAAAGGATATTATAAACGATGTTAGTGTTTTTGGCAAGTTTTATCATCTTCATAGTCTGGCTTACTTACGAGCTGAAAAAGCACGAAAAATTAGAAAATAATGCATTATCTGACTTCTGGGCAAAGGAGGAAGAATCCAACCGGATAAGGAAGAAGCCCCTGGATGATCTGGATTATGTGACCATCCCTTTTGATTTTATTCCCAAAAGCCTTTTATCCCATAACGATACCGTAAGGGATTGTATGGAAATTTTAGAGGGACTTTCTGACAAAAAAATTGTAAATTTTACCGGTTATACCAATACGGAATTAAAGCTTCAGTACGGAACTGCCAATCTGACCCTTCTTTCCCAGTATGATGAAAATTACACCCTCTATGCCCGGACCATCTATAAACTGGCATGCACGTATTATGAAAACGGTTATGAAAGCAATGCCAGGGTTCTACTGGAAAAAGGAATCGAAAGCGGCACAGATATAACCGGCAATTATACGCTGCTTGCAAAAATCTATGAAAAACACGGCGAAACCGATAAAATAAAAAAAATACTGGAATCCGCCTCTTCCCTGCGTTCTTTTACCAGAAAAACCATTATTTCTTCCTTGGAGGAATACGTCCGTGAGAGCTGATCAGATGATCCAGATATCTGCTTGCCTCGTTCCGGGTCATGCTCTCTATATTATATTCACACTCCAGTTCATAATAGGACAAATATCTCTGTAATTGTTCCATTTGTTTTTTAGTAATGGGAGCTTCCCTCTTTACCTGATAAACAAGGGGCTTTGGCACAAAGCATTTATATGCCTCCTCATCCTGTCCGAATTTTTCTTTTAAAATCCAATACAGATCCAGGGTAGCTTCCACGTCTGATAAAGCCCTGTGTGCCTGATGGGTGATTCCAAAATGACTGCACAGATAAGGAAGGGATCTGCTTTCCAGATCCTGTAAATACCTTCTGGAAATTGCCAGAGTATCGATTCCTTCTTTTTCAAATTCTTTTTTCCCATTTACAGCCGCCCTTTTCAAAAAGGAATAATCAAATAAAATGCTGTGCCCCAATAAACAGCCTGTAGTTTCAAAAGCCAGAAATTCGCCGATCACATCCTGAATATAAGGTGCCCCTTCTAACATTTCATCAGTAAGACCGGTAAGGCTGACAATTCTCTCCTCCAGCTTTCTTCCCGGATTGACCAGCCTGTGAAAACTTTCCCTGACCTGTCCGCCTTCCACACGGACAGCGCCGATCTCCGTTATCTTATCCCTTTTAGGGTCCAGACCTGTAGTCTCAATATCCACAACTGTAAAACTATCGCAAAAGATATCCATTTATTTTTTCTTCTGCCTCTCTTTATAATAACTGCAATATTCCGTTAAAAAGCATTCTTCACATTTGGGATTTCTGGCAAAACAGATTTCCCTGCCGAAAGTAATGATCTGAATATTATATAAAATCCAATGGTCACGGGGAAGCTCTTTCATCAGGTCATATTCGATTTTCTCGGGATCTTCTTCCTTCGTAAATCCCAGTTTTTTGGAAATACGTTTAACATGGGTATCCACCACCACGCTGGGCTCATGGAAAATATTGCCCCGAATCACATTTGCCGTCTTTCTGCCCACTCCCGCAAGGGAAGTCAGCTCCTCCAGGCTTTCCGGAACCTGACTGTCATATTTTTCCACCAGGTCCCTGCAGCATGCAATGATATTTTTCGCCTTATTGTGATAAAATCCCGTGGAACGAATATCCTGCTCCAGCTCCTTTAGATCCGCATTGGCAAAATCTTCAGGACTCTTATATTTTTGAAAAAGGTCTTTGGTCACTACATTTACTCTTGCATCCGTACACTGGGCACTGAGCATGGTAGCGATCAAAAGCTGCCAGGGTGTCTCATGATTTAAGTAGCATTTATATTCTCTTGTATACACCTGATCCAGTTTGTCCAGAATTTCCTTGGTTCTTTTTTTCATAAGCTGATTTCTTTCCGTATTATTTTTGTATTATTGCTTTGATGTATCCATTGGTTTTTCAACCCGGTTGAATTCCCTGTCAAGAATCACCACCGCCCCTTCATAGGTTAAAGGATTTCTATTCTGATAGTCAAAGAGAACAAACTTTTCCTCTTTCTCCTTTTCATAAGAAGGATTTTTCCCCAGAATGTCATAGGAAAAAGGCTCCATATGCAGCATACGGATCATCCCCCGGGGATCGTATTTTTCATATGCGGGAAGCAGATGCTCTCCCCTTTCCCTGCGCCTTTCCTCCAAACGGAAAAAGCTGTTGATCTTTTCCTTATAAGGGTTTAAATCCTTTGCAAATGCCGGACGGCTCTTTGCGTTTTCCCGCAGGTAAACATCCATGGTCAGCAGTTCTTTTACTAACTCACTATCGCCTTTTGTTTCAGCCTCAGCAAACTGAAGCAGCACTTCATATCTGTAAATTCTGGAAGGTGTACTGATAAAATAACCTTTTCTTTCATAAAATGCTGCCAGCCTTTCAAATAAGGCAAAAGGACTTTCAAAAAACTGTTCCAGATAAGGAAGCGTATGGGTAAACTGATTGCTGTTATAATACAATTCCACCATTTCCTCGATCTGCTTAAGCCTGCAGACATCCTCAAAAGAAAGCCAGTTTGTCTTAAGTACTTCATAGGGCGGCATATCCGTATATAAAAGTCCGTAATCCTCACATTTTTCCGCCATATAAGAACCGCTTAATACCTTTAAAAAACCCAGCTGAAGCTGTTCCGGCTTCATGGCATAGACCCGGTTAAAGGAATTTCCAAAGCTTTCATAATCTTCATAGGGAAGTCCTGCGATCAGATCCAGATGAATGTGAATATTATTTCCCTGATGAAGGCGGCATACGATCCTTTCCAGCTTGTCCACGTCCATGATGCGGCGGATTTCCTCAATGGTTTTGGGATTGGTGGTCTGTATTCCGATTTCCATCTGTACCGCACCGGGTCTTAATGTATTTAATAACACCAGCTCCTCTTCATTTAACAGGTCTGCTGCAATCTCAAAATGAAAATTGGTAATGCCGTTATCATGTTCCCTGATATACTGCCAGATTTCCATGGCATGGTCATGATTACAGTTAAACGTCCTGTCTATAAATTTTACCTGTGGTACATTATTATCCAGAAAAAACTGCAGTTCCTTTTTCACAATATCCATATTCCGCAGGCGCACTTTTTTATCTATGGAAGACAGACAGTAGCTGCAGCGAAATGGGCAGCCTCTGGAGGATTCATAATAAATGATCTTGTGCTCGAAGCCGGACAGATCATCATAGAGAAAGGGCAGCCTGCTTAAATCCGTCAATGCCCTTTCTTCCGTACGGACAATTTCTGCTCCTTTGCGGAAAACAATTCCGCCAATATCATCCAGAGCCTTCCTGCTGCATTTTTCTGATGCAGTTTCTTTTCCTGCATAATACCGCAAAAGCTCTAAAAATGTTTCCTCACCTTCACCCACCATTATTCCGGTTAGCTCAGGATAACTTTTCATCACCTCTCCTGCCCGAAAGGAAACCTCCGGTCCACCCAGCCAGATGGGAACATAAGGCATGATCTTATGAAGTTCCTTTACAAGAGACAAGATTTCCGTAATATTCCAGATATAACAGGAAAAGGCAATAACATCAGGGCGATGTTTATATATTCCGCTTAAAATCTCATCCATCCGGTTATTGATGGTGTATTCCGCAATCTGAATATGCTGTCCCAGGGCTTCTTCTGCCCCATATTGGGATGCGTAGGCTTTCAGGCTGTATAATGCCGGATTGGTATGTATGTACTTGGCATTTACCGCTGTCAACAAAAATTTCATGATTCCGCCGCCTTGGGATATTCATTACATAACAGACGATAAGGCGGTTCATCTTCTTCAATGGTCGGAAATCTGCCCACGCCTTCATAGAAACGGTTGTCAGTATTATCGTCATTGCACATGGAAACTTCCCCGATCAGTACATCTCCAGTCCCTTCCATGACATCAAAATCATGATACTGGTGGGGCCAGAGAGTAATACTCTCTCCGGGATGAAGCAGAACGCCTGTGCCCGCAGGTACATAATAGGAACGTCCGTCCGAATTGACCAGCACCTCCGTATCTGCCAGCTCTCCTTCTCCATCATCATTATATACGTGGATGATCAGCGTTCCGCCGCCCCGGTTAATGATATCCTCGCTTTTATTCCAGTGAAAATGCATGGGAGAATGCTGTCCTTCTTTCAGCATCAAAAGTTTCTCCGCATAAACCTTTTTATATTTAGGATTATTCTGATTGCCGTTACGAAGGGTGATCAGTGAAAATCCCACTTTGTTAAAATCTCCCAGACCGTAATCGGTAATATCCCATCCCAGCATATTATCCCGGATTTCATCATATTCATGATTTTTATCCTTCCATTCTTCGGGAGTCCAGTGACAAAAAGGAGGCAGCTCAAAGCCATGGGCTTTTATGAGCTTTTCCATATCTTTGATACATGCATTGATTTCAGATCTTTTCATTGTAATCCCCCGCTTTCATAAATGATTTTCATAATTTCTTTTTTGGAAGGCAGCGCCGGAATTCCGCCCATCTTCTGTACACAGAGAGAACCGGAAGTGTTGCCGTATACCAATGCGTTTTGTACGATTTCTTCCGTTAAATCTGCCGCACTTAAAACGCCGCTCATAAGCACGCTGGATAAGAAACCGCCCCAAAAAGCATCTCCTGCTCCCGTAGCGTCTACTGCATGAACTTTTCTTCCCTCTACAATTCCGCTCTTTCCTTCAAAGAAATATTTCGCCCCTTTGGAACCGAGCGTCTCGATCAATACTTTTATTCCGTATTTTTTCATAAAACCGGGAATATCTTTTTCTTCTCCCACAAAAGATAATTCCTCATCGGAAATTTTTAAGAGATCCACAAAGGGCAGGATCTTTTCTACTTCTTTCCTGCATCTTTCTTCATCATGCCAGATCATGTCCCTGTAATTGATATCAAAGCTGACCAGCTTTCCTTTTTCCGCCGCCAGCTTCATTGCCTTATATACTGCATCCTTACTGGGCGCATCCGATAATGAAACGCTTCCTGCATGGAGCATACGACACGCTTCAATATCCTGTTCCTTTACATCCTCTTCAGATAGAAGAATATCCGCACCGGGTTTTCTTGCAAATGTAAAAGAACGCTCGCCGCCTTCATACAGCGTTACAAATGCCAGGGTCGTAACCGCTTCGTCTGTCAATTCAGGACAAAGCATCTGTACCCCATCCTGTTTTAAGGTGTTTTGTAATAACTTCCCAAAATCATCATTGCCCAGAATGCCCAAAAAGGCTGTTTCCAAACCATTTCTGGCTGTTGCAATGGCTACATTTGCCGGCGCTCCGCCCGGATTAGCCGTATAACTGCCAGGTTCCTTTCCGGGAGTAAAGTCTATGAGCATTTCTCCCATACAAATAATATCCATAGTTTTTCTCCTTTCACTGGTGTTGTTTTACTATGCCCCGATTCATTTCCTGCCGCGGTCCTGCTTCAATTATCTTGGGCTTATCCCGGCTTGGAAGGGGTCCCCGCCATACATGGCTCTTTCTTATGCACAGTATACCATATTTTCAACTTTCATATTGTAAAATTATGGTGTATTTCATATAATGTTTATGGTATCGTTTTCACATTGTAATGGAAAAACAGATAAAATACAACTGCCTTTTGATTTTTTATTTTCTGAGGCAGAATTTTTAGAAGAAGAGGTACAATATGAATATCAGCGACATTGCAAAAATGGCAGGCGTGTCCAGTGCAGCAGTTTCGCGTTATCTGAATAACGGTTATTTAAGCAGGGATAAAAAAGAAGCCATTAAAAAAGTCATAGAAGAAACAGGATATACACCTTCCAAGCAGGCACAGATGCTTCGGACCAAAAAAACCAACCTGATCGGTGTGGTGATCCCCAATATCGATTCGGAATCTGTAGCAAGGATGGTTGCAGGTATAACCAGTATATTAAATGCTTCCGGATATGAAACTCTTCTGGCAAATACGGAAAATAATGTTGAAAAAGAATTGTCTTATTTAAATATTTTCAAAAATAATCGCGTAGACGGCATCATTTTCATTGCTACCGTCCTGACCCGGAAACACAAGGAAATTTTGAAAGACATGTCCATACCGGTTGTAATGCTGGGACAAAAATCTGATTATCTGCCTTGTATTTATCATGATGATTACCATGCTGCTTATGATCTGGCGGAGGAGTTCATCAAAGGCGGATGCCGCAGGTTTGCAGCCATTGGCGTTACCAAAAAGGATATTGCCGTAGGAACAGGCAGGATTCAGGGACTATTGGATGCTTGTAGGGATCATGATATCGAAGTGGACTTTTCCCGTATTAAAACCGGACCTTTTTCCATGCAGTCCGGTTATGATAATGCCGCACTGCTTATGAAAAACTATCCCGATACAGATGCTATATTCTGTCTGACCGACCAGATTGCCACCGGTGCCATTACTTATTTGAAGGAAGCCGGCATATCCATTCCCAAACAGGTTTCCGTCTGCGGCTTCGGACACAGCAGGACTTCAAAGGTCATTACCCCTGCCCTGACAACTGTACATTTTTATTACCGTACCTGCGGGGAAAATGGTGCTGCCCTGCTCCTGGCACTTTTACAGGAAAAGGAAGTTCCCGTAAAATCCATCCAGCTCAACTATGAAGTGATCCGGCAGGATTCTATCCGAAGATAAATGAATATTTTTACGATAATTACCAACAATGAGATTGCCTGAAATTCTTGAACAGATTTTAGGGCAATCTTTTTTCTTGTTAGTTTATAACAATTTTTCAGAAGTTATTTCATTTATTTTTAACAATTTACATGTTTTATGTTTCATACTATAATTTACTTACAAAATATGAAACCGATTTCATTCTCTTTCATTAGTAACCAGCTGATATTTTTAACAAGTCTTAAAAATCAGCAGAAACATTTAATGTTATCGATTACACAAGGGAGGTATATTATGGATTACAACAAAACCGCTGCCGAAATATTACAAAACATTGGCGGCAAAGAAAACCTTGTATCTGCCGCACACTGCGCAACCCGGCTGCGCTTAGTGATCGCAGATAATAAAAAAGCTGATAAAGAGCTTTTAGAAAATGTTGATGGGGTAAAAGGTGTCTTTGAAGCTTCCGGTCAATTACAGATCATTATCGGAACCGGTGTTGTAAACAAAGTTTATGATGAATTCATTGCTCTGGCTGGAATCAGTGCCGCTTCCAAGGATGATGTAAAAAAAGCTGCTGCCCAAAAACAGCCTTTCTTCAAACGTGCCATTAAAACCTTGGGAGATGTATTCGTTCCCATTATTCCCGCCATTGTAGCAAGCGGTCTTCTCATGGGACTTTTGGAAGGTCTCAGCAATGTATGGCCTCAGATGACGGAATCAGGCACTTATACTATTATACATTTGTTCAGCAATGCAGCATTTGCATTCCTTCCCATTCTGATTGCCATTTCTGCAGCAAAGGTATTTGGCGGTAATCAGTTCCTGGGAGCTGTAATCAGTATGATCATGATCCATACCGACCTAATGAATGCCTGGAGTGTAGCAAGCGCCGAAACCATTCCCACCGCAAGCGCCTGGTTCGGATTATATGATATCAATCTGGTTGGTTATCAGGGACACGTTATTCCTGTGGTCATCGCCGTATGGTTTATGAGTAAATTGGAGAAAAAGCTTCACAAAGTTGTTCCGGAGATCATTGATTTATTTGTTACTCCCCTGGTTACAGTCCTTGTAACCGGTTACTGTACACTGACTATTTTCGGTCCCATTTTCTCCACTCTGGAAAACTGGGTATTGGAAGGGGTTCAGTTCCTGATCAATATTCCTTTCGGTATCGGGGCATTTTTTGCAGGAGGTCTATATGCTCCCACAGTTGTTGCCGGCATTCATCATATGTATAATGCTTTGGAAGCCGGACTGCTGTCCTCTATAGGAGTCAATACCTGGATGCCTATTGCAACTGCTGCTAACACTGCCCAGGGTGCAGCCGCTCTGGCTCTTGCCTTAAAAACCAAAAATAAAAAGACAAAATCCATGGCTCTCCCGGCATCCCTGTCAGCATTCCTGGGGATTACGGAACCTGCTATCTTTGGTGTGAATTTAAGATATTTTAAATGCTTTATTTCCGGTTGTGTGGGTGGCGCCATCGGTGCCCTGGTTGCTTCAATATTTCATATCGGAGCTTCCGCTTATGGAATCACCGGTGTTTTCGGATTCCTTATTACAACTGACTACACCTGGCAATATGCCCTGACTATGGCAGTTTCCATCGGTGTGGCATTTATCCTTTCCTGGATTCTTTACAAAGAAGAACCTGTAACTGTAACAGCTGCATCCGCACCCATGGACAACAGCACTTTGGAAAACAAAAGTGCCAGCATTTCAGAGCACACAGCAAATGATACAAATGAAAAAATCATTTATGCACCATTAGACGGAACTGTGATTCCTTTAGATCAGGTTCCTGATGAAACCTTTGCCAGCGAAGCATTGGGAAAAGGATTTGCCATCACACCTTCCGGCGATTGTGTGAAAGCCCCTTTTAAGGGTACTGTTACCATGGTTTACGAGACCGGTCATGCTATTGGTCTGGAAAGCGATGACGGTTTAGAGCTGCTGATACATGTAGGGATCAATACAGTAGAATTAGGCGGTAAATTTTACGAAACTCTTGTTACAGAAGGTCAGCAGGTCACTGTAGGTACAGAGTTGATACGTTTTGACAATGCCTCTATCCAAAAAGAAGGTTATCCTGTTGTCACACCGGTCATCGTGACCAATTCCGATGATTTCGCTGATGTAGTCCTTCTCAAAGAGGGAAGCTGTCAGAGCGGAGATATGGTCTGCCGTGTAGACAATTCTTAAAACTTTAATTATCATGATTATGGGTACGCAAAAGACAGATTGTGTGCCCATAACTGCCAAACATACATGAAAACGGAGAGAACACTATGAACGACCAGAATAAAACTGCTGAATATCAGGCAAAAATAAAAGAAGCAGAAAAAAACATTTCCTCTGTACAGCAATCACCATATGCACTGAAGCTTCACATGATGCCGCCTGTGGGATGGCTCAACGATCCCAATGGTCTTTGTCAAAAAGATGGTATTTATCATATATTTTTTCAGTACTCGCCTTTTGATGCCAGAGGTGGTGAAAAATTCTGGGGACATATGCAGACACCGGATTTCATTCACTATGAATACACCGGAGCCCCCCTTGCACCAGACCTTCCTATTGACCGTAACGGCGTATATTCCGGTTCTGCTTTGGTGGAAGATGGCATCATAAAACTATATTACACCGGAAATGTAAAAGAAAAAGGCAGCGAAGGCATTATGGAAGGCAGAGATGCTAATACTATCTATGTGGAAACAAAGGATGGCATTAACATGAGCAGCAAAAAGCTTTTGATGACCAATGAAGATTATCCTGACTTTGTTACCCGCCATGTGAGAGATCCAAAGATATGGAAGGAAGATGATACCTACTATATGGTACAGGGTGCATGGTCCAAAGACTATAAGGGACATGTTTTGATCTTTACTTCCAAAAACGGCATCAATTGGAACTACAGCCATGCACTTACAACAGCTGAAACTTTCGGCTACATGTGGGAATGTCCTACCATTTTCCCCTTAGCAGACAGCCATTTCCTTTCTATCTCTCCCCAGGGACTGGCGCACGAAGAATTTCGCTATCAGAATATTTATCAGGCAGGCTATTTTCAGATTGATGGAGATTTCAAAGGAAAATACGAATTAAACAATTTTCAGGAATGGGATATGGGATTTGACTTTTATGCTCCCCAGATTTTTGAGGATGAAAAGGGCAGACAGATCCTGATCGGCTGGATGGGAATTCCTGATGCTGACTATAGCAATCCCACTATAGAAGACAGCTGGCAGCATACGCTCACACTTCCCAGAGAACTGACTTTATCCGCCGACGGAAAACAGATTCTCCAGCGCCCTGTTTCAGAACTGGAAAAACTTCGTAAAGAACAGATATTACCGGATGAGCACCCTTCAGGAGAAATCATTTATAAAGACTTAAGCATTTACGAATTGCTTTTAAACAATGTTTCCTCTTCTCTTTCCATTACCATAGCCAAAGACCTTCATCTGGACTGGAACGAAGAGACAGGTGTTTTTTCCCTTTCTTTTACCGGGAAAGCAGGCTATGGCAGAACTGAAAGAAAGACCAAATTGGAAAAACTGGAAGATTTACAGATGTTTGTTGATACTTCGGCTATTGAGGTATACTTAAACAAAGGAGCCGTTGTTTTCGCTTCCAGATTTTATCCAATGGAAAATAACCATGATCTACTCATTCAATGCAATGATTGTATCCGGAAACTTTGGGAGTTATCTCCCATAAAAACAACTTATCATAATCAATAAAAAACGGAGGTATTACTATGAAAACTTTTGATTACACAATTAAAGATGCTATCGGCATTCATGCAAGACCTGCAGGACTGATCGTCAAAAAGGCAAAGGAATTTGAATCTGCAATTACCATGACAAAGGATGGTAAAAGTGCTGATCTTAGAAAACTAATGGCATTGATGTCTTTAGGCGTCAAATGCGGCGATACCGTAACAATTACAGTAGAAGGTTCTGATGAAGATTCCGCAGCTTCTGCTATGGAACAGTTTTTTGCAGAAACCATTTAAGGAGGGATTTTTATGGTCCGTATTAACGGAAAATCCATCGTAAAAGGCATTGCCATCGGACGGATTATGAAATTTTCCAAATCCGAAAATCAGGTAAAACGTGAAAAGATCAATGATATCGAATCAGAGATCAAACGTTACGAAACTGCAAACGCCGAGGCAAAAAAGCAGTTAAATACGCTTCACGAAAAAGCCCTCAAAGAAGTAGGGGAATCCGGTGCTGCCATTTTTGAAGTCCATGAAATGATGTTAGAAGATGACGACTATATGGACAGCGTAAAAAATATTATCCGCACCCAGGAAGTCAACGCAGAGTTTGCCGTTGCTACTACAGGCGACAATTTTTCTGAATTGTTTGCTTCCATGGATGACGAATATATGAAAGCCCGCGCAGCGGATGTAAAAGATATATCCGAACGGCTGATCCGGATTCTTTCCGGAAGCAGTGCAGAAACCGACGCAATGAATGAACCCGTGATCATTATGGCAGAGGATCTGGCTCCCAGTGAAACCGTACAGATGGATAAGGAAAAACTGTTAGCCTTTGTTACCAGACTCGGTTCCTCCAACTCCCATACGGCAATTTTAGCCCGCACTATGAATATTCCTGCATTGATCAACGTAGATATTTCCGACGACTGGAACGGAAAAACTGCAATTGTTGACGGATATAACGGAACATTGATCATAGACCCTACAGAAGAAGTTCTGAAACTAATGGAAGCACGGCAGAAAGAGGATCAGGAAAACCAACAGCTTTTACAGGACTTAAAAGGAAAAGAAAATATAACTTTGGATGGGCACGAAATTAACGTTTATGCTAACATCGGAAACGTTTCGGATGTGGCACATGCTCTTTCCAACGATGCCGGAGGCATCGGCTTATTCAGAAGCGAATTCTTATATTTGGGAACTGACGACTTCCCTTCGGAAGAAGAACAGTTTAAAGCATACCGCACAGTTGCCGAAAACATGGCAGGCAAAAAGGTTATTATCCGAACTTTAGATATTGGCGCCGATAAACAGGCAGACTATTTTAATCTGGATAAAGAAGAAAATCCCGCCATGGGCTATCGTGCCATCCGTATCTGTCTTTCACAGCCGGAAATTTTTAAAACACAGCTTCGCGCCTTGCTCCGTGCAAGCGCATTTGGAAATATCTCCATTATGTTTCCTATGATCATTTCCCTGGAAGAAGTGAAACAGATCAGGGAAATATTATCTCAGGTTAAGAAAAGCCTGGATGAACAGGAAATTGTTTATCACGATGTTGAGATCGGCGTAATGATAGAAACGCCTGCCGCGGTAATGATCAGTGACGAACTGGCAAAAGAAGTGGATTTCTTCAGTATCGGAACCAATGATCTGACCCAGTATACCCTTGCAATCGACAGGCAGAACCCCAAATTGGATGCCTTTTATGATTCCCATCATCCTGCAATCCTGAAAATGATCAAACAGGTTGTGGATAACGGTCATAAAGAAGGCTGCTGGGTGGGCATCTGCGGTGAATTAGCTGCAGACCTGACCTTGACTAAGACCTTTTTGGAAATGGGAATCGATGAATTGTCCGTTTCCCCCTCTTCTATTCTCAGTCTGCGCAAGACAATCCGTGAAACTACACTGAATTAGGCTGAATTATTCATTGACATGCCCTCATTTCCTCCATATAATTTATATAAGGATGGTAGAAATGGGGGCGTTTCTATGCAGAAAATATTATTATCCGATCTAAAAAACGGTATGATTACCGCAGAAGATGTCTTTTCCGTAGACGGACAATTGATTGTACCCAAAGGAATAGCATTAACGGAAAATCTTATCGCAAGACTTTTCTCTTTTGATATTTTTTCCATCAAAATAGAAGATGAAATATTGACCACAAACTTAACCGATGCGGACTTTACCGAGATATCCTATGCAGAGAAGTTAAAAGCTTCCCCGGATTTCCTGGCATTTAAAGAAGAATTCAAAGAAAATGTAGATAAATTAGAATTTTCACTGAATGCGTTGGTTGAAAAAAATGCAGAATTCGATGCACAGAGTCTTTTATCTGATACCATGGGATTGATCGAACGAAGAGATTCTCCTACAGGCATTATGGATATGATTCTCAATATGCACGATTATGATGACTGCACCTATGCCCATTCGTTAAATGTGGCATTGATCTGTAATATATTTGCCGGCTGGCTGCGTTTCAGTCCTGCAGAAAGAGAACTTGCCACAGCATGTGGTCTGTTCCATGATGTAGGCAAGATCCAGATTCCTCCGGAAATCATCAAAAAGCCAGATAAACTGACACCTGCGGAATACAAAATTGTCAAAACCCATCCTTTAGAGTCCTACAAAATGTTATCCCGCTACAATCTGCCTGATGATGTAAAAAATGCAGCTCTTATGCACCATGAACGCTGTGACGGTTCCGGTTATCCCTATGGATTTACTTCCGAGAAGATCAACCGCTTTGCAAAGCTGGTTGCCATTGCAGATGTTTATGAAGCTATGACAAGCAGCCGTACTTACCGGGAAGCCTTATGTCCTTTTAATGTCATTACACATTTTGAAAATGACGGCTTACAAAAGTACGATCCTGCGTTTTTGCTTCCTTTCCTGGAAAATGTGGTAAATACCTTCTTAAACCAGCAGGTTCGTCTGACCAACGGACTGGAAGGAAGAATTATCTATATCAATCCGGTTGCTTTATCCAAACCCACCATAAAAGTTGGTAACCGATTCCTGGATCTGAAGGAGCTGGATAATGTAGAGATTGAAAAAATCATCTAGATTATCATAATCCACCCACCGGATAGGTATATGCAAAATAGTAACCCAATGAAAAATAAGCGGTATTTGGTTTTATGACCAGATATCGCTTTTTGCCTTTATAGAAATGCCATTGACATAGAAGAAAAAAAGCACTATTATCCCATTTGAGATAATGTTTTTGGAAAATGAGGTAAGTGCTCATATGGATACAACACAGATTTTCGGAACCGAAAAAATAAGTAAGGTTCTTTTTAAATTGGCACCGCCTGTCATGCTGGCACAGCTGATTCAGGCTCTGTGTAATATTGTGGACAGTCTGTTTGTAGGAAAATATTCAGGAACCGGTCTTACTGCCCTTTCTATCATCTACCCAATCCAGCTGCTGATGATCGCACTTGCTGTTGGCACAGGTGTCGGAATCAATACAGTAATGGCTGCAAAGCTTGGTATTGGCAAAAAAGAGGAAGCAGATGAATTTGCAGGTGTAGGTACTCCTCTGGCTGTAGGCATATGGTTCACTTTTGTACTGATCTATTGGTTCATCATGCCTGCCTATGCCAGGATATCCACAAACTCTCAAGCTATTATCCAGGATGTTATTGTCTATGGCAAAATTGTCTGTGTTTTCAGCATCGGTCTTTTCCTTGAAAGTATCTGGACAAAAGTTCTTCAGGCAAATGGCGACATGAAAACACCTATGTATGCCCAGATCGCAGGAGCTGTCACCACATCCCTCATTTTTCCCGTCTTTTTCCAGGCGGTAGGTTCTGCTTTAAAAAGCTCTCTGCTGACACTTATACGGACAGTGGTTCTGTTTGTGCCTCTGGGATTCCTGTTTTCCCGGTTTGGTCTGACCTTCTTCTGGCTAACCTTCCCTGTAACAGAAATACTGACCTCCCTGGCTGGTGTTATTTTCTATCGTCAGTTCCTTGACCATCCTTATATGAAAACCACAACAAAAGAATTACATACCTGACAAAAGAAAAAAGCCTGGCAATTACCAGGCTTTTCGTAAGCACGAGACGGGATTCGAACCCGCGACCCTCGCCTTGGCAAGGCGATACTCCACCACTGAGCCACTCGTGCATAAAGCGGGTGATGGGAATCGAACCCACGTATCCAGCTTGGAAGGCTGGTGTTCTACCATTGAACTACACCCGCGCAGTGCCCAGAACCGGAATCGAACCAGTGAC
>JAGBEV010000009.1 GCA_017936785.1 Lachnospiraceae bacterium
AAGGAAAGAAGAAACTAAAAGTACCTCTTTATAGGGGACCAGTAACAATGCTTGTGATACCCGCCTTTCAGGCGTGTATGCAATCAGCCCTTTTTAGGGCTAATATTAAACCACCAGTTGAACTGGTGGTTGCTAACTTAGTTTGATATCAGATTGTAATGACAAATAACGGTTTACATAACACATCAAAGAAGGAGAAAGCTATGAAAGTATTAATCGTTGGAAGCGGCGGAAGAGAACATGCAATCGCCATGAGCGTAAAGAAAAGTCCTAAAGTAGATAAGATTTACTGCGCACCGGGCAACGCAGGCATCGGTCAGATCGCAGAATGCGTGCCTGTCGGGGCAATGGAATTTGACAAGATCGTGGCTTTTGCCAAAGAAGAAAAAATAGATCTGACCATCGTAGGTATGGATGATCCTCTGGTAGGCGGTCTGGTAGATGAATTGGAAAAAGCGGGTATCCGCACCTTCGGACCCCGCAAGAACGCGGCTATCCTGGAAGGAAGCAAGGCTTTTTCCAAGGATCTGATGAAAAAATACAATATTCCCACAGCTGCTTATGAGAATTTCGATGATCCGGCAAAGGCACTGGAATATCTTGAGACTGCTTCTTTCCCCATTGTATTAAAAGCGGACGGGCTGGCGCTGGGGAAAGGCGTGTTGATCTGCAATACTTTGGAAGAGGCAAAAGAGGGCGTTAAGTCCATCATGGAAGATAAAAAATTCGGTACTGCCGGAAACCGCATGGTCATTGAAGAATTTATGACGGGACGTGAAGTCAGTGTATTATCCTTTGTAGACGGCAAGACCATCAAGATCATGTCCTCCGCTCAGGACCACAAGCGTGCAAAGGACGGAGACCAGGGCTTAAATACCGGCGGAATGGGAACATTTTCTCCCAGTCCTTTCTATACGGAGGAAGTGGATGAATTTTGTAAGAAATATATTTATCAGGCAACAGTTGATGCCATGGCGGCGGAAGGAAGAGAATTTAAAGGCGTTATCTTCTTCGGACTTATGTTAACCGATAAGGGACCGAAGGTGCTGGAGTATAATGCCAGATTCGGCGATCCCGAAGCCCAGGTAGTTCTGCCCAGAATGAAAAATGATATGATCGAAGTGGTGGAAGCATGTATTGACGGCACGCTGGATCAGGTTGACTTACAGTTTGAAGACAATGCGGCTGTCTGTGTAGTCCTTGCCTCCGACGGATATCCTGTTTCTTATGAAAAAGGTTTCCCCATCAAAGGGTTAGAAGCATTTGAAGATAAGGATGACTATTTTGTATTCCATGCAGGCACTAAGAAAACAGAAGAAGGCTTTGTTACAAACGGCGGTCGTGTTCTTGGCGTGACCGCAAAGGGAAATGATCTGAAGGAAGCCAGAAAAAAAGCATATGAGGCAACGGAATGGATCAGTTTTGCTAATAAGTACATGCGTCACGATATTGGAAAAGCCATTGATGAAGCGTAAGGCGGTTTGAAATTAAATAAGGAAGAACAGGCTTTATGAAAAGTTTTGGATAAAAGATCATAAGAAGTATATTGTGCTCCGGCATGATATGCTTCTTCTTTTCTGGACATTTTGGCAGGGATGGAAAAGACCTTTTAAGAAAGTACAAGATGTAGTAAGGGAAGGTTATTAAATTTTTATAATAATACCATATTTTGGTTGACGGAGTTTTTGCCCAATAGTATGATAATGATGTGTAAGTATCAATAAAAAGGGATAATTATGCTGGAAAGGTAAACAATAAATATAGCGGGTACATACGAAAACAGAGAGGAGACGTTATGATCAGAAAAGCGTTAAAAAAGGGTGTTTTGACATTGACTGCGGCATTTCTCGCGGCAGGACTAATGTTTGGAGGACAGCCTCAGATAATATTGGGAGCATCCACGGAAAGTCAGGCATCTTCCAATGCTCATTTAAAGTCTTTGAGTGTCAGCACGGGAACTATGACGCCGGAATTTTCGCCGGAAGTAACTTCCTATACGATTACTGTTGGTGAGGATGTAGAAAAGATCAATGTTACCTGCAGTACAGATGATGCGGATGCCAAAGTGGTTGAAGCCGGTGGATTTAAGGGGCTGCAGCCGGGAAGCAATGATGCGGTGATCACTGTACAGGCGGCAGACGGTACCAAATGTACTTATAAATTGACCATTATCCGGGGGGGAGCGGAGGATGCTCCGGCTCAGGAGAATGAGACGGAAAGTGATGGAGAAACAGAAAATAGCGGAGAAGATGTAAATACAGATGAGCCTCAGGTAGTTTCCGGAGTAACAGGAGATGCTGAATACATTCCTGTAGGAGGAGAAACGATTTTTGCACCCTTTATGGTAAATACTACATTCCCTCAGGAATTGATACCCGATGGATTTGTGGAACAGGATTATAATTATAAAGGAACAACAGTACAGTCAGCTTATTTTGCAACGGGAGATATCCGTCTGCTCTATTTGTCAGCAGATGGCGGAAACAGTGCGGACTTCAGGATTTATTACGAAGATACAGACACTTTTATGGATTTCCTTCAGTTTAAGGGAACTGATGGTAAGTTTGTCATGCCTGTAAGATATCAGGCACAGATAAAGATCCCCGACAATTATACAGGAAGCTATATGCCCTGGGGGGATAAAGTCATTGCATGTTATATTTATACGGAACTGACCAATGAACCCATTAAAGCGCCTGAAGGCATGGAAACTGAAAATGAAGAAGAGACGGAAGAAACTGAAAAAGAACCTGTAAATGTAGAGGATCTTGATGAAGATGTGGAATTCTATCTGATCTATGCCATGAACAATGAGGGTAAAGAGAATTTTTATCTCTATGACTACGTAGAAGGAACTTATCAGAGATATGTGGAAAGAGATACTTCCTATGAGCTGGATCAGTCCTATTTTAAATATAAAGATGTTGCTCATCAGCGTTTTGTCATTATGTGTATTCTTATTGTATTGTTGATCCTTGCGGTATTCTGTATTATTAACCTCATACTGCGCAACCATGAACTGAAAGCGGATCTGGAAGATGATGAGGACGAGGAAGAAGACGGAGAAGGGGACAATGAGGAAGAAGAGGAAAAACCGGTAAAAGTGAAAAAAACGGTGAAAGAACAAAAGCCGGTAAAAGAACAAAAACCGGTGAAAGAAAAACAGCCGGTGAAAAAGGAATCTGTAAAGGCAGTACCTGAAAAAAAGGTAAAGCCTGTAAAGGAGAAAACAGAAAAAGAAAAACAGCCGGCAGAGAAAAAGCCATCTAAACCGGCAAAAGAGGAAGATATTGACGCATTTTCCCTGGAAGAAAAAATCATAGGGCAGCTTCAGGAAACTGAGGAAAAGCCCAAAGAGGCTCCTGTGAGAACCAGGAAACCCTCTGAGTTTAAAATGATCAATTTATCCAGAGAACCTGAACCTACGGGACTGGATGATGATTTTGAATTTGAATTTATCAATTTGGATGACGATTAATGAGCATGGAAATGGAGGATATAACTAATGGCCTATACAGATAATGCAAAAGCCGCATTAGCGCTGGCAAAAAGAATGGCCAGAACCACCGGGCAAAATTATATCGGTACGGAGCATATCCTGTTAGGATTGTTAAAACAGCAAAGCGGTGTTGCTGCCAGGATTCTGGAGGCACACGGAGTTACTACAGAGCGTGTGATGGAGGTGATCAGGGAATTGATCGCACCATCAGGAGCAGTTTCTTTATTGGAAAGGGACGGCTATTCCCCAAGAGCAGTGCAGATCCTGGAAGAAGCGGATAAGCAGGCAGCAAGATTCGGTTCTGTGGGAACAGGTACGGAACACATTCTTCTTGCCATAATCAAGGAAGGGGATAATATTGCTGCAAGGCTTCTTTATACTTTGGGCATCAGCCTGCAGAAACTTTATGTAGATACGCTGATCGCTATGGGAGAGGATGCTAATCTTGCCAAAGAAGATCTGAATCCCAAAAAGAAAAAGAATCCTACAAAAACCCTGGATCAGTACAGCAGGGATCTGACGGGGCTTGCCAGAGAAGGAAAGCTGGACCCGGTGATCGGCAGGGAAAGTGAAATCCTTCGGGTAATCCAGATCCTGAGCAGGAGAACCAAAAATAACCCCTGTCTCATTGGAGAACCGGGGGTGGGAAAAACAGCCATTGCGGAAGGGCTTGCCCTTCGAATCGCAGGAGGAGATGTACCGCCTACCATCAGCAGGAAAAGAGTTGTTACCCTGGATTTATCTGCTATGGTGGCAGGAAGTAAATACCGTGGTGAATTTGAAGAGCGTATTAAAAAAGTAATCGGAGAGGTCATTGAAGACGGCAATATTATTCTGTTTCTGGATGAGATCCATACGATCATCGGAGCAGGAGGCGCAGAAGGAGCCATTGATGCTTCCAATATCTTAAAGCCTTCTCTTGCAAGAGGGGAAATTCAGCTCATAGGAGCTACCACCATTGAAGAGTACCGCAAATATCTGGCAAAAGATGCAGCTCTTGAAAGACGTTTCCAGCCGGTCAATGTAGAAGAGCCTACAGTCAGTGAAGCCGTAGAAATTCTCAAAGGCATCAAACACAAGTATGAGGAGCATCATCAGGTGACCATTTCCGATGAGGCTATTGAAGCGGCGGTGAAATTATCCAAACGTTATATCAATGACAGAAATCTGCCTGATAAAGCTATCGATCTCATTGATGAAGCAGCGGCGGCGCTGCGGTTAAAGGGCATGAATCTGCCGGAAAAATGCAGGGAACTGGAAGAACAGATCAGGGCTATGGACCTGCAGATAGAAAGATCCTTCAAATTCGATGCCTTTTCTCAGGCTCATGAGATTAAACTGGCACAGGATGAGCTGGTAAAAAAATACAACCGTTTAAAGGCGCGTCACGAAAAGAAGATGACAGACCGCAGTCTGGTCATTTCGGAAAATGATATTGCCGATGTGGTATCCATGTGGACGAAGATTCCGGTCAGCAAGCTGGCGGAAAAAGAAAGCGAACGGCTTTTGAAACTGGAATCCATTCTTCATAAACGGGTGATCGGACAGGAAGAGGCTGTAACGGCAGTTGCAAAGGCAATGAGAAGAGGTCGTGTAGGTCTTGCCGATCCCAATAAACCCATTGGTTCCTTTTTATTCCTGGGACCTACCGGTGTGGGAAAGACAGAACTCAGCAAGGCTCTGGCAGAGGCTATGTTCGGTTCCGAAAGCGCTTTGATCAGAGTGGATATGTCCGAATATATGGAACCGCATTCCGTAGCTAAAATGATCGGTTCCCCTCCGGGGTATGTAGGTCATGACGACGGCGGACAGCTTAGTGAAAAGATCCGCAGGAATCCGTATTCTGTGGTGCTGTTTGATGAAATAGAAAAGGCACATCCTGATGTGTTCAACATTTTGCTGCAGGTGCTGGATGAGGGACATATTACTGATTCCAAGGGAAGAAAGGTCAACTTTAAAAATACCATTCTGATCATGACCTCCAACGCAGGAGCTTCCCGCATTGTGGAGCCTAAGAATCTGGGATTTGCGGCGGAGACCACAGAAAAGCAAAATTACGAAAAGATGAAAAACGGCGTTATGGAAGAGGTAAAGCGCCTGTTTAAGCCGGAATTTATCAACCGTATTGATGAGATCATGGTATTCCACCAGCTTACCAAGGGCGATATGACCAAAATAGTTACATTGCTGTGCAAAAATCTATGTGCACGATGCAAGGTGCAGATGGATATTGACCTGACCGTAACAAGTGCGTTAAAGGATTATATCGTAGACAAATTTACTGATCTGAAAATGGGTGCAAGACCTTTAAAAAGAGCTATTCAGACGGAGATCGAGGATGCTCTGGCAGAAGAGATCCTGGCAGGAAAGATCAAACAGAATACCAGGGTCAGTGCAGGCGTGCACGATAAAAAAGTGACCTTTACAGTAAAGGAATAGTATTTACCATAAGACAAAAATAAGGTATACTTATTGTAACGGTTTTGAACGTGAAATGAAGGGTATATCAAAAAACAGGAGGATATAAAAATGGCAGTAGTAGAGCAATTGCTTCGTTCAGAGGCAGATGGTTCCATCAGCTTTGGCAATCATACTTTGGCAGCAAAGGCAAAGTTGGAAGATTTCCCTCATGGAGGAGATCTTTATAAGGTGAAAACCTTTCAGACAATGACAAAGCTTGAGAAGAACGGTATGTTTTTATATGAGTCAGTTCCGGGAACAAGCGTTAATGAACTGAAAGAAACTGCAGAAGGCATGAGCTTTAAGGTAGAGGGCGCTACAGATGCGCAGATCACATTGGGATTAAAGGATGACACCCAGTATGAAGTATTTGTAGGCGGAGAGAGCGCAGGTAAAATGAGTACCGGACTTGGCGGAAAATTGAATTTAAGCGTAGAGCTTGCCGATATGGGCGAAGTAGATGTAAAGGTGGTAGAAGCATAAGATGGCAAAGAGTAAAGCGACCAGTGCTTTCTTTTGTCAGAATTGCGGCTATGAATCTTCCAAATGGATGGGACAATGTCCTGCCTGCCATACATGGAACAGCTTTGTAGAGGAACGGATTACCAAAAGTCAGGTTTCGTCCTCAGGCAGCGGGAAAATAAAGCCTGCCGGCAATGTGAAGCCGGTGGAATTAAAGGAAATTTCCGGACAGAAGGAAGAACGTTTTGCAACCGGAATAGAAGAATTTGACAGGGTGCTGGGTGGCGGTATCGTCCCCGGCTCCCTTACGTTAGTGGGTGGAGATCCCGGCATCGGGAAATCCACTTTGCTTTTACAGGTTTGCAAAAGACTTGCCGAGGCTGACAAGGAAGTATTATACATATCAGGGGAGGAATCCCTGACACAGATCAAGATGCGCGCAGACAGGATCGGCGAATTCCGGGAACATTTCAAGCTGTTGACAGAAGTAAATCTGGGAGTGATCTCGGATGTGGTCAGAAACGCCGGACCGGAGATCGTGGTAATTGATTCCATACAGACCATGTACAACGAGGAGGTCAATGCAGCTCCCGGAAGTGTTTCCCAGGTAAGGGAGTCTACCAGTGTGCTGCTGCAGCTTGCCAAGGTGGAAAATATTGCTATTCTGATCGTAGGACATGTAACCAAGGAGGGAACGGTAGCAGGTCCCAGGGTGCTTGAGCATATGGTGGATACGGTCCTTTATTTTGAGGGGGATAAGCAGGATATATACAGAATACTGCGGGGAGTTAAGAACAGGTTTGGTTCCACCAATGAGATCGGTGTCTTTGAAATGGGTGAAAGCGGTCTGGCAGAGGTGAAAAATCCGTCGGAATTTTTGATCAGCGGAAAGCCTGAAGGAGCCAGCGGCTCTGTTGTTGCATGTACCATGGAAGGAACCAGACCAATGCTTTTAGAGGTACAGGCACTGGTCTGTGATACCAATTTCCAGATTCCCAGAAGGCAGGCAACAGGATGCGACTTTAATAGAATGAATCTGCTCATTGCAGTAATCGAAAAGCGGATGAGAATGCCCCTGGGCAGAGAAGACGCTTACGTGAATTTTGCAGGGGGCATGCGGATTTTCGAACCGGCAACGGATCTTGCGGTAGTCATGGCACTGGTGTCAAGCTTTCGCAATAAACCGGTTCCTGATGATATGCTGGTGTTCGGAGAAGTGGGCTTAAGCGGAGAAGTCAGGGGCGTGTCCATGGCAAAGCAGCGTGTTATGGAAGCAAGAAAACTGGGCTTTAAAAGCTGTGTTGTTCCCTTTGCCAATGCAAGGCAGCTTATGGATATACAGGACATTACCATACATACTGTTAAAAATATTATGGAAGCCATTGCGTTGATTTCTGATTGATTGGGCAATTTGGTTGCAAAAAAATGGTTATTTTGTCCTATTTTGTCGACGCGCAAATCAATATAGTACAAAACTTGCGCAATATATTTGTAGAAAAAGGTAAAAAAAGGAGATATAATGGCAATAGCTTAAGGGAACTTAAGCTTGCTAATTAGCAATTCCGGAAGAATTCCCCTTTTACACAAACAGGTGGGCCGAGAGCATAAATGCTCTCGGCTCATTTGTTTGTGTAAAAGGTTTGGCAAGTCTTTGATCTATATTTTAACCACTTATGTATTTGCTTAAAAAGGGGATAAAACGGGAAAACGTATATTGACATTTATAATTACAAATGTTAAAATTCCATCAAAGCATATATTTCTAATATTCTTTTGCACAATACTGTGCGTTCTTATTTTCTGCCGAAAGGCATCTTGAAATCAATGCTTTTAAATCCAATCAAATTTTAATGGCAGGGGTTTCAGATATCGTTAAGCAGAATGGGGTCCCCTGTGATCAGGAGGTACAAATGAAAGAAGCACAGAGAAAGTACAAAGATACCGTGTTTCGGATGCTGTTTGCTGATCCTTCCAGAGCACTATCCTTGTATAATGCCGTAAATGGAACGGACTATGTAAATCCCTTTGAATTACAGTTTAATACTTTGGAAAACGTTATCTACATGAATGTAAAAAATGATTTATCCTTTTTGGTGGCAAATCAGGTAAACCTTTACGAGCAGCAATCTACGCCATCCGTTAATATGCCTTTGCGGGATTTATTTTATATATCTGATATTTTTCAAAAGATGTTTCTGAAAAGGACTATTTACAGCAACAAAATGATGAAGATACCAAATCCTGCTTTCGTAGTTTTCTATAATGGACAGATGGAGCTGCCGGAGAGGATGGAATTAAAACTGTCGGATCATTTTGAACTGTTGACAGATGCCCCTTCTTTGGAATTAAAGGTAACAGTATTGAATATCAATCCGGGAATGAATGAAGAGCTTAAGGAGAGATGCCCATCTTTAAAGGAATATATGATCTATGTGGAAAAAGTCAGAAAATATACAGATAAAATGGAACTGGCAAAAGCTGTGGAGAAGGCAGTAGAGGAATGTATCAGGGAAAATGTTTTAAGGGATTTTTTACTGAACCAGAAGGCGGAGGTAGTAAAAATGAGTATTTATGAATATGATGAAGAACGTGAAATGAAATTAATAAGAGAAGATGAAAGAGAATTGGGAAGGGAAGAAGGAAGAGAAGAAGGAAGAAAAGAGGGGATAAGGGCTTTAATAGAGACTTGTCGGGACTTTGGATTGTCTAAAGAGGAAACGATTTCTAAGATCATGCAGAAATTTTCAATATCAGGAGAGCAATTACAAAAGTATTGGATGTCATAAAAGAAAACCTATCATAATGAGAAAAGCGATTTATAAAATTATCTAAATCTGATAATAAAATAATTGCTTTCATTTATTTTTACAAAACAGAATTTAGGACTTGCACAATCAAAGGGGAGTATGCTATAATCATCTTCGGCGGTTAAAGATGCCAAAATGATATAGAGGAATAGTACAGCGGTAGTGCGGCGGTCTCCAAAACCGTTAACGGGGGTTCGATTCCCTCTTCCTCTGCTAAAGAAAACCAGTAGCTGTAAGCCGCTGGTTTTTATTTTTATAGTTTGTTAAAAGGTATAGCATTTTGGCTGTAAGGGGACAACAGCCTGATCTTAGGAGGTACGTATATGAGTAATGTAAAAGAAAAGGAATATGATGTGATCATTATCGGTGCCGGGCCGGGAGGTATTTTCTGTGCCTATGAGTTGCTGGAAAAGGCACCTGATTTAAAAGTTCTGATGATTGAAAAGGGAAGAAGCATTGAGAAGAGAACCTGTCCTAAGCGTGTGACCAAGCAGTGTGTGGGATGTACGCCCTGTTCCATTACTACAGGGTTTGCAGGAGCAGGTGCATTTTCTGACGGCAAATTATCACTTTCTCCCGATGTAGGCGGTAATCTGCCTGCAATTTTAGGATATGATAAGACAATAGATCTGATCAATGAATCTGATCAGATCTATCTGAAGTTCGGTGCGGATGCCAATGTATACGGATTGGACAAGGAAAAAGAAATCAGGGAAATCCGTAAGAAGGCGATCAATGCCAATCTGAAGCTGGTGGAATGTCCCATCAGGCATTTGGGGACAGAGGAAGGCTATAAGATTTACAGCAAGCTTCAGAAGCATCTGGAAGATGCGGGAGTAACACTTTTATTTAATACTATGGTAGAACAGATCATTGTGGAAGAAGGTCGTGCTGTAGGTGTTGTTACAGACAAAGGGGATACCTTCCATGGAAAAGAGATCGTATCTGCCGTAGGAAGGGAAGGCGCAGACTGGTTTAAGGATAAGTGTGAGGAGATCGGAATCGAGACAACGCCGGGAACTGTGGATGTGGGAGTCCGTGTGGAAGTCAGGGACGAAGTAATGCAGTTTTTAAATGAAAATCTTTATGAGGCGAAATTGATCTATCATACACCTACCTTTGATGATAAGGTTCGCACCTTCTGTACCAACCCCTCAGGAGAGGTGGCAACGGAATATTATGAAAACGGACTTGCAGTGGTAAACGGACATGCTTATAAATCTCAGGATTATAAGACCAATAATACCAATTTTGCCATTCTGGTGTCCAAGAATTTTACGAAGCCCTTTAAGACACCTATTGAATACGGCAAACAGATCGCACAGCTTTCCAATATGCTTTGCGGCGGAAAGATCCTGGTGCAGACCTTCGGAGATTTTAAGAGGGGCAGAAGGACTACGGAAGAAAGGCTTTGCAGGAATAACCTGATTCCTACTTTAAAGGATGCAGTGCCGGGAGATCTGTCTCTGGTATTCCCACATCGTATTATGGTGGATATTGAAGAAATGCTGGAGGCTTTGGATAAGATCACACCGGGTATTGCAGCAGATGAAACGCTGCTTTATGGTGTGGAAGTAAAATTCTACAGCAACAAAGTTGTAGTAAATGAGGACTTTGAAACCAGCATTGCAGGTCTGCGCGCCATCGGAGACGGTGCCGGTGTTACCAGGGGATTACAGCAGGCATCTGCAAACGGCATCAGCGTTGCAAGGAGTATTTTGAAAGCCTATGGAAAATAGAAAATACAAAAAGCTTGTCATATATGGCTTGCTTATGTGCCTTCTGATGACAGTCTGGGGCTGCGGCGGGCAGAAGGATGACTCAAAAAAGCAGGAAGGAGTTACCCAGATCGTCCTGACTACGGGCTTTTCCAGGGATGAGGTTTTCCGTATCGGGAAAAGCTCCTGCTATTTGAATGAGTTTATGGTGTATCTGACCAATATCCAGAATCGGTATGAAGCCGTTTACGGAAGCCAGATCTGGAGTGTTTCCAGTAATGGCATTTCCATGGAAAGCAGAATCAAGGATACGGTTGCTGCAAGAATTGCCCAGGTAAAGACCATGAATCTGCTGGCACAGGAATATCAGGTTACTTTGACCGATGAGGAGGAAAAGCAGGTCGTTCTTGCTGCACAGGAATATTTTGGTTCCCTTAATGAAAAGGAAATTGAGGTTATGGGTGTTTCTGAGGAACTGATCGCACAGATGTACCGGGAATATCTGATCACCCATAAGGTGTATGTTTATATTATCCGTGATATCAATCCGGAGATTAGTGATGATGAAGCGAGAAGCGTAACAGTGGACTGGATCTTTCTGCGTTCACCGGAAGAAAGCGGGGAAGCAGAAGCATTGGCAGAGGACATCAGGAACCGTTTGAATCAGGGAGAAGATTTTTATACATTAGCATCCTCTTATAGTGATGATAAAGTCATTACCCACACTTTCGGCAAGGGGATGACAGATCAGGCAGTGGAGGATTGCGCCTTTAACCTGTCTGTAGATGAAACAAGCCAGGTGATCAAAGGGACGGAAGGATATTATATTCTTCATTGTATCAGTACCCTGGACAGAAAGGAAACGGATGCCAACAAAGAGAAAATCGTGACCCAGAGAAAGAAAGAAGCATTCAACCAGGTCTATGGTTCTTTTGCAAATGAACAGGTGAAACAGTTGAATGAAGAACTTTGGGAGAGCATTACCATGGCCCATGATGGGCAGGTAATGACCAGCAGTTTTTTTGATATTTACGAAAAGTATTTCCCGGAGGAATGAGCTTTTTCATGAGCACCGGTCTTTCATGGGGGTATTTGGGTTTATAAAAATTTAAGAATTGAGAAAACCTTGATTTTACAGGCTTTTTGGGCGATTATTAGCACTCATACAAAATGAGTGCTAATTTTATATTGACGAAACTTTCCGGTGGTTGTAAACTTCATATTATTGAAAGATACGCAAAATGCTTTGCGGCATGTGCGGAAGGATTGGATAGAAAGGAATGTGATTTTTATGTCAAACAAACATGGCAGCTTATCGATTAACAGTGACAACATTTTTCCGATTATTAAGAAGTGGTTATATTCGGACCACGATATTTTTTACAGGGAATTGATCTCCAATGGATGTGATGCCATTACCAAATTAAAGAAGCTGGATATGATGGGAGAGTATACTTTGCCGGAGGGATTTACACCTCAGGTAAAGGTTGAAGTGAGTCCGGAAAACAAAACCATATCCGTTACTGATAACGGTCTGGGTATGACGGCGGATGAAGTAGAAGAATATATTAACCAGATCGCTTTTTCGGGAGCAACGGATTTTATTGCAAAATATAAGGATAAGACCAATGAAGATCAGATCATCGGACATTTCGGTCTGGGCTTTTATTCTGCGTTTATGGTAGCGGATGCGGTACATATCGATACCCTTTCCTACAAAGACGGTGCAAAAGCGGTTCACTGGGAATGTGACGGCGGTACGGAATTTGATATGAAGGACGGCGATAAGACAGAGGTAGGAACGACCATTACCCTTTATGTCAATGAAGACTGTCTGAAGTTCTGTAATGAATATGAGGCAAAGGAAGTTATCAGGAAATATTGTTCTTTCATGCCCTATGAAATCTATGTAGGTAAATTAAATACCACAGAAACAGAGGTCATCAGGGAGGAAGAATTACTTCCTGCCGATGAAGTAGTAGAAAAGATCGAGTCTAAGGCAGAAGAAAATACAGAAGGTGAAGATGGAGAAAAGAAAGAGCCGGAACAGAAGGTACGGATCAAGAGACGTCCCGAACTGATGAATGAGACCCATCCCCTCTGGACAAAGCATCCTAATGAGTGCACAAGAGAAGAATATCTGGAATTTTACCGCAAGGTATTTCATGACTATAAAGAGCCTTTATTCTGGATTCATCTGAATATGGATTATCCTTTTAACTTAAAGGGAATTTTGTATTTCCCCAAGATCAACATGGAATACGAATCCATTGAAGGAACCATTAAACTGTATAACAATCAGGTATTTATTGCAGATAATATCAAGGAAGTGATCCCGGAATTTTTGATGCTCTTAAAGGGCGTTATCGATTGTCCTGACCTGCCTTTAAACGTTTCCAGATCCGCATTGCAGAATGACGGCTTTGTAAAGAAGATTTCCGATTATATCAGCAAGAAGGTGGCTGATAAGCTTGCGGGTATGTGCAAGACCGAAAAAGAGGAATATGAAAAATACTGGGACGATATCAGCCCCTTTATCAAATTCGGCTGCTTAAAGGATGATAAATTCTGTGAGAAGATGACCGATTACATCCTTTTCAAGAATCTGGATGGCAACTATATGACGCTTCCTGAATGTCTGGAGGTAAAACCCATTGACCCTGACGAGAGTGAAGGCGGAGAGAGCGCTGTTGATGAAAACGGTGAAAAGGTAGAAGCGGAAGTAGTAGATGAAAACGGCGATTCTGTGGATGGGGACGAGGAAGCAGAAAAGAAAGAAAAAGTCATCTACTATGTTACGGATGAAAAACAGCAGAGCCAGTACATCAATATGTTCAAACAGGCTAAGATGGATGCGGTTTATCTGACAGAAAAGATCGACCAGCCTTTTGTCAGCCAGTTGGAAGCTAAGAATGAAGGTATTAAATTCAGCAGGATCGATGCAGATCTGACAGAGTCCTTCAAGTCTAAAACTTCTAAAAAAGCTCAGGCGGAATTTGATGCCCAGTCAGAAGAAATCGGTAAAATGATGCAGAAAGCCTTGAAAAAAGATAAGCTTACCGTTAAGATAGAGAAGTTAAAGAACAAGAAAATCTCATCCATGATCACGATTTCCGAAGAAACCCGCCGTATGCAGGACATGATGCAGATGTATGCTGCAAGCGGAATGGATATGGGAATGTTTGGCAGCGAGGGAGAAACTCTGGTATTAAATGCCAACCATCCTTTGGTTGCTTATATCATGGAGCACAAAGACGGTGAGAACACCAGGATGATCTGTGAGCAGTTATACGATCTGGCAATGCTTCAGAACGCACCATTATCCCCTGAAGCTATGACCAAGTTTATTGCACGCAGCAATGATATCATGATGCTTCTGACCAAGTAGGGAAACAATTTATGAAATATATCTGGCTGTTTATAAAAACCTTATTACGTATGATACTAAAGCCTCTGTCCTTTGTTCCGGCAATCCTTGTGATGGCAATGATCTTTCATTTCTCATCCCAGGGAGGCGCCGATTCAGGGGCATTGAGCTATAAAGTCAGCAAAGCTATAGTAATAGCAGCGGATGAAGTACTGGATAAGGACTTAAGCGAGGAACAGATAGATGCTTATGCAAAAAAATACCACTACCATGTGAGGAAACTGGCACATTTTACGGAGTATTTTATTCTTGCCGTTTCCGTGGCATTTCCATTGTATGTATACGGAATGCGCGGTATCTGGCTGGTAATCTTTGCCGGAGCCTTTTGTGTGGCTTTTGCCTGCCTGGACGAATACCACCAATCCTTCGTGGCAGGAAGGACGCCATCCAAAAAAGATGTCTTTATTGATAGCTGCGGAGCCTTTTTAGGGATTATAGTCACAAGGATTGTAGGTTTTATCGGACGTAAAACGATCTTTGCCCCTTTGGCAAAAAAACGCTGAGGGCAATAAAAATGCCCATAACAATAAACTGGCGGCATCATCAAGTAAAATTCTCCGCAAGGAAGGGTTACATAGCAGTTGAGCAAGTAAAAATATTCTATAACCAGCAGTTAGCAGGCAGCTTGGAAGAAAAAATGTAGATATCAAAGGAAACCGTATAAAAACGTCGGCACTTAGATTGCGTCCTTTGCAATCTTAGTACCGCTACGTTTTTATCCGAGCGGGAGCGCGTTTCCGTGATATCTACATTTTTTCTTCCAAGCTGCCTGCTAACTGCGTCGCCTTAAAAAATTTTACCCCTTCAATTTATGTAAACCAAACTTCGCAATTCCATACTGTACTTTTCCCGAAATTATGTTAAAATAAAATTGATTGACATTACTGTCACAATTTTCCAAAAAGTAGTTGAAGGGTCAGGGGATACATATGCAGAAAGAGAAATTGAGCAGAGAAGAATTTTTACAAATGTTCCGGGAGGATGTCATCCGTTTATCCCGGTATATTCCATGGTTTGAAAAAAAGAGCGGAAATGATGTGTCAAAAAATTATCAGGATGGGGATAAAATGAAGCACACCCTGTCGTTTCCCGTTTATGACAGCATTTTATTAGCTTTTTTGAATGATGCAAGCACCACGGTATTTATGGAGCAGAATTATCATTATTTTTACAGCAGGAACCAGATCAAAAATTATGAGGATGAATTAAGACTCATTGAGACAGCGGATATTATGCACATGGAGGTGCTCCAATGTATTTTATCCAGATATGTATTCGGCGGCATGACCAAGGCATATTTATGGAAGGACGGCGTGGATCACCGGATTTTCCTCAGTGTCCTGAAGAAGGCAAGACAGATCGTCGAATTCTGGGATCAGCCTTTAGTCATAGAAGATGAAATACTTCCGGAAGAGGTAGAAGATGAGGAAGAAACGGAGTAAATTGCCATGGGAGAAAAATCGGTCAGGAAGAAACAGTTTATTTTAAAGAAAGCAAGGGAAGTCTTTGCCGAGCGGGGCTATAAGGATGTTACCATGAAGGATATCGTGGACGCATGCCAGATCAGCAGAGGCGGTTTATATTTATATTTTGACAGCACAAAAGAAATTTTTTTGGAAGTACTGAATATGAAGGAAGGCTCTGAAAGCGGAGAAGAGGATGTATTTACAAAGGCGATCAGTGAAAATGCGTCCAGCTCCGATATTCTTGCCCTGTTTTTGCAGGAGCAGAAAAAAGAGCTGTGCAATCAGGCAGAAAGCCTGACCATGGCAACTTATGAATTCTTTTTTGCAAATAAGCTGCCTAAAAATGAGAATCCTCTGAAAACCCAGTTTGACGGTGCGGTTCAGATCATAGAAAAACTGATTTCAGATGGTGTGAAAACAGGAGAATTTGTCTGTGAAGACCCCAAAGGGGCATCCAGAAATATCATGTATGTTCTGGAGGGCTTAAGGATCATGTCCCAGACGGTGGGGATTACGGAAAAAGCTGTCAATAAAGAGATCCTTTATCTGATGAAGGGACTTTTAAAAGAAGCATAAAAGGAAAGTGCATTATGATAGAAAATGTAGTTTCAGCGGCGCTTCCGGTCAATGAGAATCTGAGGATTCCCAGGAATCGTTTAGAGCCCGTTGATTTAAATGATAACAGAGGAAGGATCAGTATTGTGACCGGAGCTCATGGAGATGAATTGGAAGGGCAGTTTGTCTGCTATGAAGTGATCCGGAGGATCAACCGGAATAAGGAAGCCTTAAAAGGAACCATAGATATTTATCCTGTATTGAATCCTTTGGGAATGGACAGTGGTGTGCGTACCGTTCCCAAGATCGACATGGACTTGAACCGGATGTTTCCCGGCAGTCAGGATGGAACCATGATGGATAAAGTGACTGCAGGAATCGTGGAGTCCCTTTTGGGTTCGGATATCTGTATTGATGTCCACGCATCGGATACTTTTGTAAAGGAAATTCCTCAGGCAAGGATCAGTGATGAGTTTGAACAGATGATGGTGCCTTATGCAAAGTATCTGAATGTGGATCTGATCTGGATCAATGCAACGGCAACAGTTCATGAATCCACCCTCGCCTACAGCCTTTGCAAGCTGGGGGTTCCGGCACTGGTCATGGAAATGGGATTGGGCAACCGGATCAATCAGGAATATGGTCTGCAGGTTGTGGATGGTATTTTTCATCTGATGAAAAAACTGGGGTTATGGGAAGGCGATGATATTTCCGTAAAAGAGCCTATGGTCATAACCAATGATGACATTGAATTTATCAGAGCTGCGGAATCGGGAATTTTTATCTCCTGTGCGGAAAACAACACCTTTGTAAAACAGGGAGATAAGATCGGAGAGATCATTG
Source organism: Lachnospiraceae bacterium (assembly GCA_017936785.1). GTDB lineage: Bacteria > Bacillota > Clostridia > Lachnospirales > Lachnospiraceae > UBA2882. Next base: position 17,238 of record JAGBEV010000009.1, read on the forward strand.
ACCCGCTGGCAGGGGAAGTCATATATGAAGTAAAGGCAGGGTGTGAAGGTCTGCTCTTTACCATGAGAGAGCATCCTCTTGCTTATGAAGGTGCATTGCTTGCACGCATTATCAGGGGGAAGGAGGCGGCAGAATGAAGGAGCAGATCATTTATTCTATGAAAGCGCCTTACCGCGAAGATTATGTGATCAAGGGCTACAGCTTTGGAAAGGGAGACCCCAGCGCCTGCATCCTGGGACCTGTCAGGGGAAATGAAATCCAGCAGCTTTATATCTGTTCCCAACTGGTAAAGGCATTAAAGGAACTGGAATCCAATAACTGTATCGGCAATCATAAGGAGATACTGGTCATTCCCTGTATCAACAACTACTCCATGAATATGGGAAAACGCTTCTGGCCCGTTGACAATACGGATATTAACCGGATGTTTCCGGGAAACGATTATGAGGATACTACCTGCAGGATCGCAGATGGGCTCATGAAGAAGATCAAGGATTACAGCTACGGCATTCAATTTGCTTCTTTTTATATGTCAGGAGAATTTGTGCCTCATGTGAGAATGATGGAGACGGGATATCAGAATACTTCTCTGGCAAATCTGTTCGGTCTGCCCTATGTGGTAGTCCGCAAGCCAAAGCCCATTGACACCAAAACCCTGAATTATAACTGGCAGAATGAAATGACGGCGGCTTTTTCCGTTTATACCAATAAAAATGATGAGATCGACGAAAAGAGTGCAAAACAGGCTGTAGCGGCAGTGCTCCGCTTCCTGACCAGAATGGGGATCATCAAATATGAAAGCCACAGCGGTTATATTTCCCATATTATTATGGAGGAAGACCTGAGCAATGTGGAAACTGACCAAAGCGGAATTTTTAAGGGGCTTGTGTCACCGGGAGAAGAGGTGCGGTATGGTCAGTCCCTTGCAGAGATCATCGATCCCTATGTAGGAGAGGTAAAGAAGGTTATTCAGGCGGAAACAGAGGGCGTAGTTTTCTTCGCCCATAAAGATCCCCTTGTTAATGAAGGCGATATTGTTTACCGCCTGATCCACAGACTGCATGAGTAGTGGATTTATAAAATGCCATCAGCATATGAGCTGTTTCTTTGGAAATCTGATTTTCGGAGAAACAGCTTTTTTCTGTTAAGGCGATCATTTCATCTATGGTGTTTTCCTGTCCGGCAATCACCTGTTTCAGAAGTATGCCCACATCTTCCGGCAGGATCAGCAGGGCATCGGGATATTTTTTGGAAAGGAGCCTGTGAAGCTTTTGATATTCATAAGCAATGCAGACATCATACATTCCTTTATGATAGGCACGTCTGCGCCTTATATAAGCCTTCACCTTGCGGAATACAAGGATCAGAAGGGGAACCATGAGACCTGCTGCCAGCAATCCCAGAAATACTCCTATCACAGGGGAATTCTGGAATTGGAGAGAGGAAAAAATATCATTGTATTCCGGCGTACCGCCTTCTTCGCCGCCCTGTGGCGCATTTTCTCCCCCGCCGAACAGTCCTGAAAGAGCGGAAAGGAAATCTCCATAGGTGGTTTCCTCGTCATCCTGGGAGGGCGGTGTTACTTCTACAGGCATCCAGCCAAAGCCGTCTATAAATACTTCGACCCAGGCATGGGCATCGCCATCAGTTACCTCAACCTCCACCACATTAGGACTGCCCAGAACATTTTTCCCTTCAAAGAAATCCTCATATTCATAAGCGGCAGTCTGAGCGCGTTCAGAAATGGCAGTCTGGGTGACCACATATCCTTCTACATAACGTGCAGGAATGCCGTAGGAGCGGAAGAGTAAAGTGGCGGCAGAAGCAAAATGGGCGCAATAGCCTTTTTTCTGGGTCCCCAGAAAGTAGGTGACAAAGTCCTCGTCCCTGGGAGTGGTTCCCGGTGCCATATCATACTCATAGCCGGCGGTCAAAAACTGCCGGATCAATGAAATCTGTTCCGTGATGGTATCTCCTGTGCCGATTTCTTTCTGGTAGTCAATGAGCTGGGGAAGAATTTCATCGGGGATCTGTAGATAATTGTTGTAGACTTCAGTTTTGTACAGGGAAAAATATGTATTTTGTTCTTCGTTCCTGTAAGAGGAAAAAGTGTTGCTGTTTTTTTCGTCCAGATCTGTCTGTGAAGGTGAATAGGGAATATAATCCAGCATCATGGAAGTATCCTGGAGAAGAACTCCCTTTATGTTATTTTCATTTGAAACCGCAGCATGCTCTGACAAAGGAGAAGAATAGTAGGGGAGATACAAATGGCTGCCTGAAGCATCTACATTCTGGATGATCATGGTCCCCTTCATGGAAGGGACTGCACCCTCTTCCATCATGGCATTTAATGTTTCACTTTCCGTATAAGCACAATAATTGTGATAATTGCTGTAAGCAGTCATCTGCCTGTCCGGAGATTGTCCTTCCTGAGCAGTTGTATCCTGAATATAGGTATCCGGGTCTGTAAGAGCAGGATATTGGTAACCTGTGGTCATGGAACCCGGTTCCTTCCATGCCGTGCTCGTATATTCTGCACCTACAAAAGCCTTTAAATATACGGTTTCATAGGCATAGGGAACAAAGGTTACCAGCAGGTCTGTCTGATAATCGGGGCGCACGCTGCTGATACCGCCTAATCGACCGTTGCTGATGCCGCCTGTGGCATGATAGCGGTTAAAAAAACCGGCAAGTCCGTTTTGAACAAAGATTTTTACATAGGGGTCCACTGCCTTTTTCATGGAACCGGAGATGGAAGCCTCTGTTTCCGAGCGGGGGGCTGATGCACTTCCGAAAGCGGAAAAGAACAAAGAGATCACCAATGCAAAAAGGCAGAGCTGTGCCATATTCCGGGCATTGGATTTGTAAAAGACATATTGCTTTCCTTTCCGGTTGTAGGTTTTGGTGTATTCCCGCTTTTTTCCGGGGTAAATGAAATGATAATGTCCGCTGTGTTTCAGGAAGTAAATGGCAAAATAAGAGAAAAACAACATCCCCATGGAAATGGCAGAGGGATATTTGCCAATGTAAATACCCAGCTGAAGAGGCCAGAAGGTAAGGTTAAAGGTAGTACAAAAGTACATATCATTAAAGATTCCCACATTGATGAGAATGGCAAGGAATATTCCCAGAAAAACAGCTGCTGCGGTAATGGTCAGATAACGGTCCGTAATAGTCTCTGTAGATTCCCTTGTAAACAGCATTAAAAAGTGGGAACTGTAATCTTCGTTGACAATGTTGAGCAAAGCCTGAAAACCGCTGTTAGCAAGGAGACGATAACGGATCAGCGAAGAAGTAAAAAGGACAAAGAAAACAGGATAGCCAATATTGAAAAGCCATTTCTTCAGGTGGATCATGGATAAAGCCATGGAGGACAGCAGGATGATAAGCAGTACTGCCACATAGTTGTAAGCAATGTCAAATTCCGATAAAACACCGCTGATACAGCCAAAGGAAGCCGCAAAGATCAGTAATCCCTTGATAAAACAGTGAAGCAGTGCTTCCTGACCGTCATGGACAGAATTTTCCTCCAGGATAAAACCGGAAAAAGGCGTATCCTCATGAGCATATGAAGTTTTGCTTTTTTTTCTCAGACTAAAATTAAGCAGGGACATCCTGAACTCCTTTGTGGGTTACGTGTAACAGTGTGCCTTTTTTTAAACCGGATCTTTCATATATATCCAGGGCGAGATTTTCCGTATCATATGCCGGCTCGTAAAAGCATTCCAAAAAGGCATTTTCTAAGTCCTCGTTGGAACGAATGGTTGACATAACAAAATCTTCTTTGGATGAGGAATAGACTGCAAAGACAAAAATTTCCCCTGCCTGCAGCAGCTCCAGTGCAACAGCCCATGCTTCTTCAATAGCAGTATCCAGAGCATTTCTAAGACCGGGCATTTCTTCACAGGCAGCTTTTGGGGGCTGAAACAATTCCATTAACAGGAAAAATTCGTTGGTGGAAGTGGCTTCGTTTTCTTTTACCATCAATTTATCGATCTTGCTGGAAAGTTTCCAGTGGATTTTCTGTAAACGGTCACCGGGGCGGTATTCCCTGATGTCTGTCACATTAGAGGATACATTGCCGGATCTGCCGGATTCTTCAAATTCATCAAAGCCTTCACTATATAGGGCTTCATGACGTTCTTCTCTGGGAAGGGAATGGGGCAGGACGCGGATCTGAGAGGTTATGTCCAGGTCTTTTTTGAAACGGAACAGATGCAGAAAATCATAGACCTGGATCTGACTCAGGGCAGCTTCGTAAATCCCGCATTTGGTAAGCTTTATGGGAAATATCAGTTTATTGTCGCAATGAGCCCGCAGCGACAGAATATGGGACGCTTCTTCTTTTTCTCCATAAAATAAAGAATGGAAGGAAAAAGCTGCCATTACAGAGGTGAGAGGAATCCTTGTGGGATTGTGCAGCAGCAGAAGCAGCTGGACACGTTCTCCTTTTATAGTGGAAGGGGGCTTGATGACAACAGAGGGATTCAGCCTGCCAAAACAGTATCTTGTTAAAAAGAAAGAAAAAACGGGCAGGCAGATTTCCAGAATTACCAGCAGGAAAAAGAAAACCTGCTGATAGAAGGCAGTCCAGAATATAGTGACGGCAAATACTAAAATATAAGATAAATAAGAAATAAGAAAATTTCCTCTTTTCAATGATATACTCCTCGTGATTCTGTTATTAAAAATTTTATGAAAAGCAGTTACGCCGGGAAACAAGGACTATGTATCAGGAAAGTTTTGGAATGGGAACAAGGCTTAAGGTTTCTTCCACAATATCCGCAGCATCCTTTCCTGCTGCCTTTGCTTTGGTTGAAAGGATCATCCTGTGATTGCAGACGGAATAAAGAATCTTGTGAATATCCCCGGGAATGACAAAATCCCTGTCCTCATAGCAGGCGCGCGCCTTTGCCATTTTCAGGATGGCAATGGAGCCTCTGGGGGAAATACCCTGGGAGAGCATGTCCGTACGTCTGGTTGCTTCCGTTAAGGAAACGATATAGTCACAGATGGCATCATTTGCAAAAACGTCTGCTGCCTTCTGCTGCAGTGCACGAAGATCGGCAACGGATAAAATGGGATTGACCTGATCGATCTGTTCCATGGAATGACCCTTTAAGATTTCCGTTGCGGACTGGTGGTCGGGATATCCCAGGCTGAGCCTTACAAAGAAACGGTCTAATTGGGAATCCGGCAGCTTCTGTGTGCCGGAGGCTCCTACGGGATTCTGGGTTGCAATGACAAAAAAGGGCGGTTCCAGATTATAAGTGGTGCCGTCAACGCTGACCCTTTTTTCCTCCATGACTTCCAGAAGTGCTGACTGGGTCTTGGGAGAAGTACGGTTGATCTCATCGGCAAGGAACAGGTTGGTGAAAATCGCCCCTTTTCTGAAGGTGAAATCTCCGGATTTGTTGTCATACATGGAAAATCCTAGGATATCGCTGGGGAGAACATCAGGGGTAAACTGCATTCTCTTGTAGGACATTCCAAGGGAACGGCTTAATGCCACGGCAAGAGTAGTCTTGCCCACTCCGGGAATGTCTTCCAATAAAATATGTCCGCCTGCAAGCAGGGTGCATAAAACCGAATCCAGAATATCATCCTTCCCCCGAATTACCTTTTTTATTTCTTCTTTTACTGCATATAAAGATTGATTCATGATTGATCCTCACATTTTGTTTTCTTTCATTTACCAAGTTCTTTTATGATTTTTATCATACAACTTAAAGTCTGCTTTCAGTCAATGATTTATTTACTATTTTATATTTTAATGGGTAGAGGCAGCGAAAGCAATGAAAAAATATAGAATAGGCAAGGATATAGGAATTTTGGGAAGTATCGGTTGAACCATTTTCTGTCTTGTGCTATAATTAAGCGATTATGCGAAAGGATAAGCAGGTGACGAGAATGAAGGCATTTTTAATCTTAGAAGACGGCACTGTGTTTGAAGGAATTCATATAGGTGCGGACAAAGAAATCATCAGTGAAATCGTTTTTAATACATCCATGGCGGGATATCTGGAAGTATTGACTGACCCCTCTTATGCAGGACAGGCAGTGTGTATGACCTATCCGCTCATTGGAAATTACGGCGTATGCAGGGAGGATATGGAATCCAGAAAGCTTTGGCCCGATGCATTTATTGTCAGGGAGCTTTCCAGAATCCCAAGCAATTTCAGATGTGACGCTTCCATTCAGGAGGTGCTGGAGGAATACGGCATTCCCGGTATTGCCGGTATCGATACCAGAGCCCTTACCAAGATCCTGAGAGAAAAGGGAACCATGAACGGCTGCATCACAACAAATGAAAATTATGTGATGGAAGATGTTTTGAAACGCTTAAAGGAATATGACATGGGCAACGTGGTAGACATTGTTACCTGTGAAGAAAAATATACATTAAAAGGAACAAAAGAACTTTCTGAAAACGGACCTATATCCGGTTCGGCAAGATATACAGGAGAGAAAGAGAAGAGACCTTCTTTGGTGAGAACCTTAAACGGTGCGGGCAAAAAGGTAGCATTGCTTGATTTGGGTGCAAAAGACAATATTGCAAAATCCCTTGCGGCAAGAGGATGTGAAGTGACAGTTTATCCGGCGCGTACATCTGCAGAAGAAATCCTTGGAGATCATCCTGACGGCATTATGCTCAGCAACGGACCGGGGGACCCGAAAGTGTGTACAGAGGTTATTGCCAACGTGCGCAGATTATATGAATCCGATACTCCGATCTTTGCGATCTGCTTAGGTCATCAGCTCATGGCTCTTGCTACGGGAGCAGATACTTTTAAAATGAAATACGGTCACAGAGGAGGCAATCATCCTGTGAAGGATCTCGCCACCGGAAGAGTTTATATTTCCTCCCAGAATCACGGCTATGTGGTGGATATGGATAAACTGGACCCGAAGGTTGCCACCCCTGCCTTTGTCAATGTCAATGACGGAACCTGTGAAGGGCTTGCTTATACCGGCAAGAACATCTTTACGGTACAGTTCCATCCCGAAGCATGTCCGGGACCCCAGGATTCCGGGTACTTATTTGACAGATTTATTCAGATGATGGAGGTGGAAAGAAATGCCTAAGAATCCCAACGTAAAAAAAGTATTGGTAATCGGTTCCGGTCCAATTGTCATCGGACAGGCAGCAGAGTTTGACTATGCAGGTACACAGGCATGCCGTTCCTTAAAGGAAGAAGGTGTGGAGGTTGTACTGGTCAACTCCAACCCGGCTACCATCATGACAGATAAAAACATTGCGGATAGAGTTTATATTGAGCCTCTGACCGTAAAAGTACTGGAGCAGTTGATCGAAAAAGAAAAACCTGACAGCATTCTGCCTACCCTTGGAGGACAGGCAGGACTGAACCTGGGTATGGAATTGGAGGAAAGCGGTTTCTTAAAGAAACACAACGTACAGCTTTTGGGAACCACTGCAGCCACCATCAAAAAGGCTGAGGACCGTCAGGAATTTAAAGATACCATGGAAAAGATCGGAGAGCCCTGTGCTGCATCCCTGGTGGTAGAAAACGTAGAAGACGGTGTGGCATTTACTAATACTATCGGTTATCCGGTAGTGCTTCGTCCTGCCTATACATTGGGCGGTTCCGGCGGCGGTATTGCCCACAATCAGGTGGAACTGGAAGAAATCCTGGAAAACGGTCTCCGTTTATCCCGTGTGGGACAGGTGCTGGTGGAACGCTGTATCGCAGGCTGGAAGGAAATCGAGTACGAGGTTATGCGTGACAGTGCAGGTAACTGTATTACCGTATGTAACATGGAAAATATCGATCCTGTGGGCGTTCATACCGGCGATAGTATCGTAGTGGCGCCTTCCCAGACTCTGGGCGATAAAGAATACCAGATGTTAAGGACTGCGGCACTGAATATTATTGATGAATTACAGATCACAGGCGGATGTAATGTACAGTTTGCACTGCATCCTACAAGCTTTGAATATTGTGTTATAGAAGTAAACCCCCGTGTAAGCCGTTCTTCTGCCCTTGCTTCCAAGGCAACAGGATATCCCATTGCCAAGGTTGCAGCAAAGATCGCTTTAGGCTACACACTGGATGAGATCAAAAATGCCATTACAGGCAAGACCTATGCAAGTTTTGAGCCTACTCTGGATTATTGTGTGGTAAAACTGCCCAGACTTCCGTTTGATAAGTTCATTACGGCAAAGAGAACACTGACTACCCAGATGAAGGCGACCGGCGAGGTCATGAGTATCTGCAATAACTTTGAAGGCGCTCTGATGAAAGCCCTGCGCTCTTTGGAACAGCATGTAGATTCTCTTTTAAGCTATGATTTCTCCGAGCTGAATAAGGAAGAATTATCAGACCGTTTAAAGATCGTAGATGACCAGCGGATTTTTGTGATCGCAGAAGCGATCCGCAAAGGCATTGATTATGATACCATCCATGAGATCACAATGGTGGATCACTGGTTTATCGATAAGATCGCTATTCTCGTGGAAATGGAGGAGGCACTTAAGAAAGGTCCGCTTACGGCAGAACTCTTAAAAGAAGCAAAGAGGATTGAATTCCCTGATAATGTGATCAGCCGCCTGACAGGAATTTCTGAAGCGGATATTAAACAGATGCGTTATGATAACGGCATTGTTGCCGCATTTAAGATGGTTGATACCTGTGCGGCAGAATTTGCTGCGGCTACCCCTTATTATTATTCCGTATTCGGCAGTGAAAACGAAGCGGAAGAAACCCGTCCTGAAAAGAAGGTGCTGGTACTTGGTTCCGGTCCTATCCGTATCGGACAGGGTGTGGAATTCGACTATTGTTCCGTACATGCCACATGGGCATTTTCCAAAGCAGGCTATGAGACCATTATCGTCAATAATAACCCGGAGACTGTTAGTACGGACTTTGATATTGCGGATAAATTGTATTTCGAACCGCTGACTCCTGAGGATGTGGAAAATATTGTCAGACTGGAAAAGCCTGATGGGGCGGTAGTACAGTTCGGCGGTCAGACCGCAATTAAATTAACGGAAAGCCTGATGAAGATGGGTGTGCCGATCCTTGGAACCAAGGCGGAGGATGTAGATGCCGCAGAGGACAGGGAGTTATTTGATAAGATTTTGGAAGAAACGGAAATCCCAAGGGCAGCAGGCGGTACTGTATTTACTGCTGAGGAAGCAAAGGCAGTTGCTAACAGATTAGGTTATCCTGTACTGGTTCGTCCTTCCTATGTACTGGGCGGACAGGGCATGCAGATCGCCTTAAATGATGCTGAAATCGAAGAGTTTATGGCGGTCATTAACCAGTATGCCCAGGAACATCCGATCCTGGTTGATAAATATCTCATGGGTAAGGAGCTGGAAGTAGATGCGGTATGCGACGGAACCGATATTCTGATTCCCGGTATCATGGAGCATATTGAGAGAACAGGTGTCCATTCCGGAGACAGTATTTCCGTTTATCCTGCGCCTACCATCAGCGATAAAGTCCGCGGGACCATTGCGGAATATTCCAGGAGGCTGGCAAAAGCCCTTCACGTTGTTGGCTTGATCAACATTCAGTTTATTGCGGTAGGAGACGAGGTTTATGTGATCGAGGTAAATCCCCGTTCTTCCAGAACCGTTCCTTATATCAGTAAAGTAACAGGTATTCCCATTGTGGATCTTGCTACAGAAGTAATCATCGGCAAGAAGATCCGCGATCTGGGATATGAACCGGGGTTACAGCCTGCGGCAGATTATTTTGCCATCAAGATGCCTGTATTCTCCTTTGAGAAGATCAGGGGAGCGGAGATCAGCCTGGGACCGGAAATGAAATCCACCGGCGAATGTCTGGGAATTGCCCAGTCCTTTGATGAAGCTTTATATAAGGCTTTCCTTGGAGCAGGAATCGATCTGCCAAAGCACAAACAGGTTATCATTACCGTAAAAGATGCGGATAAAGGAGAGGCAATCGAGATCGGACGCCGTTTTGAAAAGCTGGGATATACCATTTATGCTACCCGTTCCACGGCAAATGCTTTAAAAGAAGCGGGAGTGGCTGCAAGAAAGGTCAACAAGATCCAGCAGGAGTCGCCTACAGTCATGGATCTTTTATTAGGTCACAAGATTGATCTGGTCATCGATACGCCTACTCAGGGGCGTGATAAATCCAGAGATGGTTTCCTGATCAGAAGGACTGCCATTGAGACAGGCGTCAACTGTCTGACCAGTCTGGATACAGCAAGCGCACTTTTGACCAGTCTTGAAAACGGAAAGAAGGAAAAATTAAATCTGATTGATATTGCTACAATTTAGTATTTCGCATGGATAGCAGGATGCGGATACGGGGAGCAGAGTTGAAGGATCAATCAACAGGGGATAAGGGAATGACTAAGGGAAAGAACAAAAACAAGTTCATAAAGCCTATTGTATTGGTGGGTATTGTGGTATTTATAATCTGTTTTGCCACTTGTATCTTTCATATTTATGATATACGGCAAAGTCTGGAAGAGGAAATAAACCAGCAGCTTTTAGTCCAGCTGGATATTGCCGGAGAAATCTTGAATGATGATATCGAAGGCACAAAAGGCATTATGTCGGCAGTGGCGAATGAAATAGGAAAAAGTCAGGGAGGGACTCTGACAGAAGCCCAGATTTACCAGATATTAAAAAAATATAAGGCTATCGATGATTTCCAGCAGATTACATACCTTGCGGAAGATAATACCATATATTTTGATGAAGGCTGGAACAGGGATGCCTCTGATATGATAGATGAAAATCTATATAAGATCCAGGAAGGTCAGGTTTACATAACGAACAGGTTTTGGAAAAACAATGACGAATATTTGATGTTATTTATTGTTCCTGTTCAAAATGACGGAGAAAGAAACGGATTTATCGTAGGGTTAAAGTCCTGTAAAAGTATTTTGGACGGAGATTCCTTTTCCTATCTGAAAAAAGTTGGAGATGTTATTGTAACCAATGAACAGGGAACTATTCTGGATTGCTATTTTACGAATCTGCAGGAACAGACGGAAAAGTACGATACAGTCTATGACTGCATGTCCCAATATTGGCAGGTCGACCAGCAGAAGATTTTAGAATTGAAACACATGGTTTCCGATTCAGAATTGGAGGAAGGTTCCGTTCAATATACGGACAGCCAGGGAGGCAGATATTTCTATTCTTTTGCTTCCGTGAGTTCCCTTCCTCAGTTAAGGGTAATCTCCATGTATACGGAAAACGTATATACTGAGGTTGAAAGCACCATTGTCATCGGGAGCATTGCTTCCTGTATTATCATGATGCTGTCCATGGCGGTTTTTGCATTTACAGCATTTAAGTTTAATTCTTCCACCAGCCAGTTAGTTACCCGCCTTGCTTATGAGGATGAGATAACAGGAGGCAAAAATTTAAATTATTTTAAAGAATTTGCTACAGAAACGTTGGAGAAATACCAGGGGATGCCTTTTATGGTCCACCGGTTCGATGTATCGAATTTCCGATACATCAATGAGGCATATGGACATGTTCGTGCAGATGAACTTTTAAAGGTGATCGTGGAAGAGGCAGGAGCAGTATTCTATAGCAAGGAATTGTGCGTCCGCATGAATGCGGATCAATTTGTGGTACTTACGAGAAATACCCAGGATCTGGAAGAGCGGTTCTTTGTCTTTTCCGATAAGGTCAATGCCAGGGCTTTGGACATGGGCATCCGTTACCCCATTAAATTTAAGCGGGGAGTGTATCAGGTACGGAATAAAGGTGAGGACATTTCTCTGATGATCGACAAAGCCAACATGGCAAGAAAGACATTGATCGGAGAGGAGAAGGAATGTGTTTCCTATTATTCCGATAATCTTGCCAATGATATGCGCAAAGCCGATAAGATTGAATCTGAAATGGAAACAGCGCTCTTTAACAGAGAATTCAAGATGTTTGTTCAGCCTAAATGGGATATCAGGGAAGATAAGCTCTATGGAGGAGAGGCTTTGGTCAGATGGGTAAAGGATGATGGCAATATGGTCTATCCTTCGGATTTTGTTCCTGTATTTGAAAGGAACGGCTTTATTGAGCAGCTGGATATGTTTATGCTGGAATCCGCATGTAAATTGATCAGGAAGCAGATAGATGAAGGGGAACCGATCTTTCCTATTTCCGTAAATCAGTCCAGAATGCTCTTAAATGATCCTGCTTATATAAATAAGATCACGGAAATGTTAAACAGATACCAGATTCCCAAGGGATATATCGAATTGGAGATCACGGAAACAGTGCTCTTTATGGAGCGGGATAAGATGATTTCCATTTTAAATGAACTAAAGGAAGTGGAAGTACAGCTTTCCATGGACGATTTTGGTTCCGGCTATTCCTCCCTGAATCTGTTAAAGGATTTCCCTTTTGATGTATTGAAGATCGATAAGGAATTTTTCAGCGAGTCCATTACCTCCGAATCCTCTGTATGGATTCTGCGTAAGATCATTGAAATGGCGGAGGGACTTGGCATCAGGGTTATCTGTGAAGGTGTGGAAACCAAAGAGCAGGTGGAAATGCTGCAGAAGATCGGCTGCCGTTATGTACAGGGATATTACTATTCCAAGCCTATTCCGGTAGAGCGCTTTGTGGAAGAATACTGCAAGGAGAGCGCATAGTATTATGAAGCAGAATTATCAATTGCAGCTTGAAAAAATATTGAACGAGCCGGAAAATGCAGGTAAGAGACTTTTTCTTCATTGCTGCTGTGCACCCTGCAGCAGTTATGTGCTGGAATATTTGAGCGCATATTTTGCCATTACGGTATTTTACTACAATCCCAATATTACGGAGTCCGAGGAATACCAAAAGCGGGTGGCAGAACAGAAACGCCTGGTAGAGGCTTTTAACAGAGAGGGAAAATGCAAATTTCCGATTACCTTTCTGGAGGGAGAGTATGATCCGAAGCTGTTTTTAGAGGCTGTTAAAGGTCATGAAGAGGACCCGGAAGGAGGAGAACGCTGCGGAATCTGTTTTGGGATCAGATTAAGGGAAGCAGCGCTTCTTGCTAAAAGAGGAAATTATGACTATTTTACCACGACTCTTACCATCAGCCCCTTAAAGGATGCAGAGCGGCTGAATCAGATCGGTGAGGCTGCAGGTAAGGCTGTAGGGATTGCCTTTCTTCCTTCGGATTTTAAAAAGAAAAACGGTTATAAGCGTTCCATAGAGCTTTCTAGGGAATACGATCTGTATAGACAAAATTACTGCGGCTGTATTTTCAGCCGGAATGAGGTGGAACATGGATAAATTACTGGATGTGATTTCAGCAGAAATGAAAAATGCTTTTGAGGCGGCAGGATATGACCGGGAACTGGGAAAGGTTACTGTATCCAACAGACCGGATCTGTGTGAATATCAGTGTAACGGTGCCATGGCGGGAGCCAAGGTGTATCATAAGGCACCCATCATGATCGCAAATGATGTGGCAGCCGGATGTGCAGACAGCAAGGTATTTTCCGGCGTGGAGGCAGTAAATCCGGGATTTTTGAACATTAAGCTCAAGGAAGAATTTATTGGTGCATATTTAAAAGAAATGGCAGCCAGTGAGAAATTCGGTCTGGAAAGTCCCGAAAAACCTTTAAAGATCGTTATTGATTATGGCGGACCCAATGTGGCAAAGCCTTTGCATGTAGGACATCTTCGCTCTGCAGTCATCGGAGAAAGTATTAAGCGGATCGCCCGTTACAACGGACATGAAGTGATCGGAGATATCCATTTGGGCGATTGGGGTCTGCAGATGGGTCTGATCATTACTGAGTTAAAAGAAAGAAAACCGGAGCTTCCTTATTTTGATGAAGGTTTTATGGGAGAGTATCCTGAGGAAGCGCCCTTTACCATTTCCGAACTGGAGGAGATTTATCCTACTGCCAGCGGAAAGTCCAAAGAGGACCCGGAATATAAGGAAAAAGCGATGGAAGCTACCTTTAAGCTGCAAAACGGCGTGAGAGGCTACCGGGCTTTGTGGAATCATATTATCAGCGTTTCCGTAGCTGATCTGAAAAAGAATTATGAAAATCTCAATGTGGAGTTTGACCTGTGGAAAGGGGAATCCGATGTTCATGATGTGATTCCCGGTATGGTTGAATATATGAAAAAAGAGGGTTATGCCCATGAATCGGAAGGGGCATTGGTAGTGGATGTAAAGGAAGAGACCGATACCAAGGAAATTCCACCCTGTATGATCTTAAAAAGTGACGGAGCTTCCCTTTATAATACCACTGACCTTGCCACCATCAAGGAAAGAATGGAAAAGATCAATCCCGACCATATCATTTATGTGGTTGATAAAAGGCAGGAGCTTTATTTTACCCAGGTATTCAGATGTGCAAGAAAGACCGGGCTGGTAAAACCTTACACTGGACTTACCTTTGTAGGATTTGGTACTATGAATGGGAAGGACGGCAAACCCTTTAAAACCCGTCAGGGCGGCGTTATGCGCCTGGAAAATCTCTTGAATGACATCAATGAACAGATGTATACAAAGATCATGAACAACCATGAAGTGCCTGAGGAAGAAGCAAGGGAAACGGCGAAAATGGTGGCACTTGCTGCCATAAAATATGGCGACCTGAGCAATCAGGCAAGCAAGGATTATATTTTTGACGTAGAGAGATTTACTTCCTTTGAGGGAGATACAGGTCCCTATATTCTTTATACCATTGTCCGTATTAAATCGATTTTAAATAAGTACAGGGCACTGGGAAAAAATGTGGAGGATACGGATATCAGGAAGCCTCAGGGAGAAGCAGAAAAAGAATTGATGCTTTCCATAGCAGGCTTTATTTCCATGATGCAGAATGCATGGGAAGAAATGGCACCCCATAAGGTGTGTGCCTATATTTATGACCTTGCCAACGCCTTTAACCACTTCTATCATGAAACAAAGATTTTGCAGGAAGAGGATGAAGAAAAGCAGGCGGGTTATATAGCATTATTGAAACTGACAAAGGAAATCCTGGAAACATGTATAGATGTTCTGGGATTTGCAGCACCGGAGCGGATGTGATGGAGAATGGAATTTATCAGAGTAAATGACCATATGATCAAATGCCTTATCAGCGAAGAGGATATGGATCAGTATGATGTGTCAATTGAAGACTTTTTTACAAGAACAGAGAATGCCATGGAGTTTCTTCATGAGATTGTGAAACAGGCGGAAATCGAAGTGGACTATAAGCCGGAAGGACCTTTGACCTCCCTTCAGATCGCACCTATTCCCGATAAGGGAATTGCGATCTTTTTGACGGAAAAGCCACAGATCGATCTAAAGACTATACTGCAAAGCCTGAAAAACGGCGCAGGAATTGAAATCCCCGATGATATCATGGAGAAGGTGGAGCAGAGCACACCCAAGGAGCAGGCGGATTTTTTCAGCCGGTTTATGGAAAATGTACATAAAGAGGTAGAAAAGAATATGTCTGCAGGCAATTCCGTGGAGCCTAAAAAGCAGCCGGTAAAGGCAAAGGCAGGAACGGACAATTCTTTGCCCCAAAAGCCGGGCAATCTGGAACGTAAGATTTTTGCCTTTGACCATGCTGTGGATGTCCTTCGTTATGCAGAGGTTGTGGAAATGCCGGGGGATGTGGGCAGCAGCCTTTATAAGGATGAGGATCATGGAACCTACTATTTGATCGTAGAGAGAAAAGATGTATCTGTGGAAACACTGGCAGGAGTTTATCTGACCGCTTATGAGTATGGACATTTTGTATCGGAAAGGGTAGAGCATGCTCATTTTATCAAAGAGCATTGTGACTGTGTCATCGAAAATGATGCGATCCAGAAGATGAAATCCGGTAAGTAAGTGAAAAGCAGATAAGGTGTAATATTTAAAGATGATGCCGGATCATTGGGGCAGATCAGAACAGGAGTGAGCTTCGTGCACAATGAATTAACCAGAAAAGATATTGAAAAGATGCAGGAAGAAATTGAATACCGCAAAGTAACTGTCCGTAAGGAACTGTTAGAGCATGTAAAAGAGGCCCGTGCCCATGGAGACTTAAGCGAAAATTTTGAATACCATGCGGCAAAGAAGGAAAAAAATAAAAATGAAAGCCGCATCCGGTTCCTGGAGCGCATGATCAAAACGGCAGTTGTGGTTTCTGATGAGTCCGCAGAGGATGAAGTAGGAATCAATAATACCGTAACGGTGGAATTTCCCGATGATCATTCGGAAGAAGTGTACCGGATCGTAACAACGGTGCGCGGCAATTCCCTAAAGGGTCTGATCAGCAATGAATCCCCCATGGGAAAAGCTCTTTTGGGTCATAAAGCAGGAGAGACCGTAACGGTAGTTGTCAATGATAAAGTAAGCTATGATGTGGTGATCAAAAACATCGAGAATACGGAAGATGATGACCTGGAGTTAAATAAATTTTAGAAAGCTATACGATCTCATTTATGCAGCCATTATGATGGAGCAAGTAGTTTACATAATCATCTGAAAATGGGGAATGGGAAACAGAATGAGAAGCAGCGGAAAGCTCGTTGTCATGTTGGGAACTATTCAGGTTCTTTGCCATGATAATGGGCTTTTTTTCTGGCTGCTCTATGGGAAAGTGAGTTAACATAATATCTGACTTGCATAAGGCTGTGCCTTTATGGGAAGCAGGATGGTAAGATAATCGGCTGCAAAGGTCCTGCAGGCAGGAAGAAAGCCTACGGGAGAAAAGAAGTTCCTGGATAAAAGGCGTATTTTCTTCTTCTGTGTACAGAAAGTAACCTTCAACCTTTCCTTTTAAAGTAAAGACGAATATACAGCCCTTTTGGCTGGCAAGCTCCGCCAAAAGAGTTTCGTAGTAGGCGGGCGTCCTTGTAAGGTAATAGTCAAACTGTTCCTTTAGAGCATGGCATGCAAAAGTTGAAAGCCTTTCTAATTCGGTGTCAGAGGCGGTATTTTCCAGACAATGGATGTGAACATCTCCAAGGGGAAATGAATTTATGTAAACCTCTTTTTGGCGTATGAGCCGGGGAACGTCATATTGAGGGCGGGAATAGACGTACGAAAAACCAAAGGGCTTATAAATAGCAGGATTGGCGGGCATTAGAAAGACAAAGGGGCAATACATGCTTTCGGCATATTTGAATGCCTGGTTGAGCAATGCTGCCATGAGTCCCCGGTGTCTGTGGGATTCTTTAGTTGCCACACCGACAATATAAAATGAGGGGTAAGTATTGCCCTCTATGGTAATCTCATAAGGTGTCAGATGTACCATGGAGACAATCTCACCGGGCAGGGGAGTGGATAAGAGCCTGCAGATAAAGGTTGTGTTGTGGCGGGCTTTTTTCTGAAAATAATATTCCGTAAATGCAGGGCTGTCCTCGCAAAATACCTCTTCCCAAAGGGGACGGGTAGTAAGTACATCCCCGCCTTTTAGGCATGCAATTTCATAAGTATATGTCCGGTTGTTCTGATCATTGTAAGTGATGGTATCCATCATAAAACAGGTCCTCTTTTCCTGAACGTACAGATTTTGGTTTTAATGTTTGGGACATCCCTGGCAGGCAGAACAGCCTCCCTGACCGGCGGCATCCTGTGTTATGTCAACCTGCATATCCATTAAGCTGGAGGGAGTGGCAAGCATGCAGACAGCCTGGGAGGAAATACCTTCCCCGGTTCCGGTAAAGCCAAGTCCCTCTTCTGTGGTAGCTTTTACATTGATCTGCTGGATTTCAATGCCTAAGGCATCGGCGATATTTTTCCTCATTTCATCAATATAGGGCCGCATTTTGGGACGCTGTGCAATAATGGTGGCATCGATATTTTCAATGAGAAAACAATGCGCTTCCAAAAGCTGTCCCACCTTTTCCAACAGCTTTATACTGGAAGCACCCTTATACTGGGGGTCCGTGTCGGGAAAATGTTTTCCGATATCCCCCAGGGCTGCTGCCCCAAGGAGGGCATCCATAATGGCATGGAGCAGCACATCCGCATCCGAATGTCCCAGCAAACCCTTCTCATAGGGGATTTTTACGCCGCCTATGATCAGATCTCTGTTTTCTGCTAATTTATGAACATCATATCCCATTCCGATTCTCATGATTGTAAAATCCTTTCTCTGCTGAAGTTTTTCTGATAACAGTATAACCTAAGATGGCATTTCATAACAGAAGAAAATTTATCAAAAAATATGTTGAAAAAATCTGAAAAATTTCATGGAAAAAACTTGACAAGCCTACCCCAAACATTATATACTAGCAAAGCGGGTTGCGAAAACAGCCCCTAAAAAATGGGATCTTAGCTCAGCTGGGAGAGCATCTGCCTTACAAGCAGAGGGTCACAGGTTCGAGCCCTGTAGGTCCCATTTATATGGCGAGATAGCTCAGTTGGCTAGAGCATACGGTTCATACCCGTAGTGTCGAGGGTTCAAATCCCCCTCTCGCTATGCTAAAAGCCTTGAATTTTCAAGGCTTTTATTTTTGCATATCTTATCTCTTTTGGTTGACTGGCTGAATGCCTTCTTTTCTTACATTATGTGTCTGATTTTGGTTCTCAGGCGTGGCTTTTTGTGTTATGCTGTTAAACTCGTTAAGATTTTCCTGTTTGTGTAAGGATTCCTGTTCCTTTTTGTTCATAAGATCACCTCACGGATAGTATGTACAATTTCATCCAAAATATAAAGAAGCCTGCTTCTGGAGCAGGCTGTGGCATTACGGAGCAAAACCGCAATAGTTAGTTTCTTGCAATCGGTTATCCATATCTGTATAATTGTGTAGAAAGATGCGGTGAGCTATTTGAGAAAAAATAAAGCATATTTATACAGAGTCATACGTTTTATATGTAAACCGTTGTTTCTCCTTGTGTACCGCCCTAAACTGGTGGGGTGTGAACATATTCCCAAAGAGGGAAATGCAGTGATCGCAGGTAATCATAAACATGCGCTGGACCCTATACTGATCGATATCAGTACACCGAGAATTGTACGTACCCTTGCGAAAAAAGAGCTTTTTGACGGTATGTTCGGATTTATATTCCGCAGAGTGGGTGCGATTCCCGTTGACCTGCACAGCAAAGAAAACAGGGCTGCTCTTGCAGCATCGGTGGAAGTATTAAAGGGCGGAGGCGTCATAAACCTTTCCCCTGAAGCAATGAGAAATTATACGGATGAGCTGCTGCTTCCTTTTAAATACGGTGCAGTTTCAATGGCAAAAAAAACAGGGGCACCGATCATACCTTATGCCATTGCAGGTGATTACAAACTGTTTTCCAAAAATCTGACGGTGCTTTTTGGGGAACCTTTTTATGTGGGAAATATGGAGCTTTATGAAGCAAATAAAAAGTTATATCATTGTATTATTGAGCTTTTGACTTCTGTTACGGAGCAGTCCCTTTTGGAACGGAAGCATATCACCACATTTGATGAATGGAGTATGCAGGGGTGAAATAGGAAGATTGTGGGGAGGTATCATATTGGGGGAAAAAGAACGGTTTCTGCTTGTACATCCTGAAATTTCACGTACGAAATATAATTTTGCCGGAGTGATCGATAATGAGTCGCTGGAGCTGGAATATATCTATGCAATGCTGAAAAGGGAAGGATTAGAGCCGGACATCTGGGATGGGCAGGTAGAGACCATCAGTCTTGTAGAAAAGCTGAAAAGTTTTAGACCCGGGTATGTTTATGTATGCGGGCGGACAAGGCAGGAGAATTTTATGAAGGAATACTGCAGGGCGGCAAAGGAACTCTGCGGCAGCACCACCATGATTGGCGGGGTTCATGCCCAGCACAACTATACAAGGTTTTACGAGGATGATATTGACTATATCATTACTACATTTGACATATATAAGATTTTGGATATCCTTCATGGAAAGCCTCTTACAGAGATTGAGGGTATATGCTTTAAAAAAGACGGTGTGTGGACCCATAATGGGGCGCATGCTTTTGATATAGAGAAACTTCCGTTTCCTGACCGGACATATTTTTATGCCCATACTGACAGATACCGCTATCTGGAGCTTCTTCCCTGTGCCCATATCCGCACGGCATATTCCTGTCCCTATCACTGTAAATTCTGTTATCGCAACCGCTTAAACTGTGGCGTTTATTCTTCCCGGACCATGGAATCGGTGGTGGAGGAGATCAAGGAAATTGCATGTGAGAATATTTTTATCATTGATGATGATTTTCTTATTGAGCGGGAGAGAGTATCCCAATTTGTGCGTTTGATCAGGGAAAATCACATTCATAAAAGGTATGTCTGTTACGGCAGGGCGGATTTTATATCAAAGAATCCGGAGCTTATGAAAGAACTGAAGGAAATCGGATTTTATTA
Source organism: Lachnospiraceae bacterium (assembly GCA_017936785.1). Lineage (GTDB taxonomy): Bacteria > Bacillota > Clostridia > Lachnospirales > Lachnospiraceae > UBA2882. The sequence goes on from JAGBEV010000009.1 coordinate 37,510, forward strand.
TATCCTTGTGGGGCTTGAGGCTGTTCATGATAAATACCTTGTGGATTATCACAAGCTTTCTGATATGTCCTGCAATACTGCGGCAGTGAAAATCCTCAATGAAGCCGGTATCAATATTATGGGCATGTTTATTGTGGATCTGGATTTTGTGCCTGGTGATTTTGCTGATCTATATAAGTGGATAAAGAAACATCAGCTGAAGCATACGGCAATTTCTATTTTTACACCGGAGATGTCATCTGAGCTTATGGAGCAGTACCGTCACAGGCTGGTCACAGAAAATCCGGAGGCGTGGGACTATCTTCATGTTGTTGCAAAACCCTCAAAGCTCAGTGTGAAAAGATATTATTTTCATTATCATGTTCTTGTGGCAAAATTGTTTATCAAGGGTTATAAAGAAGGAATCTATGATTTTTTGGATTATGGATATTTTATCGGATCCATTCTGAAAAATATGTTTCGATTTGGCGGTTAGGTCAAAGACCAAAGCTGCCCCAATGATGGAAAGCGGGTAAATGAGTTATGACTGAAATTTATAAAAATCCTGTAAAGAAAATTATCCCCAGCAGGCTGGAAACGGGCTTTCAGCAGTTTCTTTACAAATATGTGGGAAAGTATATTCCCAAAACCATGACGCCCAATCAGGTTACGCTGATCGGAGCCCTGGGAGGTCTTTTTGCTGTGGTATCCACTTTGCTTACCCGTATTTCCTGTTTATTCTTTTTGGGAACCATATTGGGTCTTGTGGTTCATCTTGTGGCGGATGACCTGGATGGATATGTGGCAAGAAGCAGAAATATGTCTTCTAAGGCAGGTGCATATTTTGATCTCATAACCGATGTGCTGTTTTCCACATTTCTTATGCTGGCGCTGGGATTTTCACCTTATGCCAATATGGAAGTCATGGCGTTTGCCATACCTGTTTACGGCATTGTAAATGTAACTGCCATGAATTACATCATATATTTCAATGAGTTTCTTTTTCCAAGGCTGGGCCCTATTGAAGCGCATATGACCTATGGGGTAGTGGCAATCCTAAGTATGATATTAAAATCAAAGCCTCTGTTTACCTTATGGGGATTTCCGGTTATGATTGCGGATCTGATCATTTTCATTGGACTGATCCCCACATACTATGAAATGTTCCGGCTGCAGATACAGTTGTTTAGAAGACTGAAAGAAAAGAAAGAGTGAAAAAAATTGATATATATATTTTTCGCTTGGGCGAAGCGGAAGGAATGGTTATAAAAATGAAGCATATCTATATTGTGCTCATAAAGGCGCATACGGGATTGGGACGGTTTGCCAGAATGGTTACCGGCTATGACTACACCCATATTGCATTATGCCTTCAGAAGGAACTTATGGATTTCGTTACTTATTCACGGAAACGGCATTTTATGCCGCTTTATGCTGGGTTTATGCACGAATACCGGGATTATTATGCCTTTGGAAAAAATAAGAATGTTAAGGTCAAGGTTTTCCGGTTGCCTGTTGAAGATCATTGCCATGAGCGCATTTTAGAGTTCATATCCCAATGCGAAAATGATGAGGAGCAGATGTTTAATCTGTTTTCCATGATGACCATGCCCCTGTTTCACGGATTCAGGATCTACAAGGCGCACAACTGCATGTCTTTTACTGCAAAGGTACTTAAATTATCAGGGACAGTGGAAATGGACAGACCTTATTATAAATATTCCATAAAAGATATGGATGGTCTTTTGCATGAGTATACTGTTTTTCAGGGAAATCTTAAAAGAATGGAATCACCGGAATATGGAAAGTATATGGAAAAGCCTTTGCTTTCAGAAGTGTTCAAGACGGGAGCCGATACCATATTTAGTCTTACTAAGCGGATGATATTGTATGGCAACAGAATAGAGGAATGATGGAGAAAATGCAATAGTGAAAGCGTTGATTTTTAACTCAGGCATAGGAAGCAGAATGGGCAGGCTGACAGAAAATTGTCCCAAGTGTCTTTTAAAACTTGAAAACAATGAAAGTATCTTTGCCCGCCAGCTCAGAATCCTTTATGAATGCGGGATTACTGAAGTGATCGTCACTACCGGAAAATATGATCATGAGTTAATGGAAGAGAGCAGAACACAGCCGGGTATGGATGTTATTTTTGTAAATAATCCTTTGTATGCTTCCACCAATTATATTTATTCCATGTATCTTGCGGGAAAATATCTGGACGATGATATTCTCATGCTTCATGGTGATCTGGTTTTTGACAAAGAGCTTGTGGCAGGAATCCTTTCTGACAGCAGACCTTCCCTTTGTCTTATAAACAGGCATATGAGCCAGCCGCCAAAGGATTTTAAAGGCAGGATAGTAAACGGGGATTTAAGGGAAGTTTCCGTCAATATTTTTGATGATAACTGTTATGGGCTTCAGCCTCTCTATAAACTTTCAAGGGAATGTGTGCAAAGCTGGCTTGATGAAGCGGGCAAATTGGTAAAGCAGGGCATCACGGATGTTTATGCAGAAAATGCATTAAATAATATTGCCCATAGACTTCATATCAAAGAGATGTCATATGAGGGATATTATATCAATGAGATCGATACTCCTGAGGATTATGAGCGGGTCAGCAGAGAGATTTCTATGGTTGATAAAGGCACATATTTTGGCATATATGCTTTAAAGATGCTTGTGAAGAAATATGGTGTAAAAAGACCCTTTGCCATTATGGGCAGGCATGTGAAAGGCAGTTTTGCAGATGATTTTCTGGGCACGCCGGATGTTGCAACAGGCAGGTATTTCGGCGTTGTGGAAAATCCAAATGAGGAAAGCGTCAGGGATGCACAACAGGCATTTGAGGAATTTGGCGGAGATTGTCTGATCTCCATAGGCGGCGGAAGTGCCATTGATACTGCAAAGGCTGTTAAATATAATCTTTCCGGTCAGCCCCAATACAGCGGGCTTATTCATATTGCCGTTCCGACTACGGCAGGCTCAGGAAGTGAGGCAACCCGGTTTTCCGTCATATGTCGCCATGGGGCAAAGTGCTCCATTGATGATCCTTCACTTCTGCCTGAACATGCAGTTCTTGACAGCAGGCTCCTTTACAGCCTGGGAGAGCAGCAGCGTAAAGTGTCTCTTTTGGATGCCCTTTGTCACAGTGTGGAAAGTCTCATGTCCCGTCATTCTACCAATAAAAGCCGGGAGTATGCCCTATATGCCATGAAAACAATATTGGAAAAATATAAGGATTTTGCCGTTGGAGATTTATCTGTGTATGACGAGATACTTGGGGCATCCCATTATGCAGGAAGAGCCATAGATATATCAAAAACAACTGTCGGACACGCCCTGAGTTACACCCTTACATCGGATTACCAAATTCAGCATGGACAGGCTGTAGGAATGTGTCTGATCTATGTGCTCAGGTATGCAGAGGGCAGACAACACTACAGGGCGGAGCTCGAACCTTTGTACCGGGCAATGGAGTGTAAAGAAGGAGAAGGTATTGCAGACAGGCTTTTGGCTGTTTATCGTGATCTGAGCCCGGAGCATCCCTTTGACCTTTCCAATGCAGATCCTGACATGCTGGTAAAGAAAGTAAATGCAGACAGGCTGGGCAACTCGGTCCTTGCATTTGATAAAAAGGATCTGCGGGAAATATATGCAGATATCATAGCTTCTCCTGAGTGGATCAGATCAAAATGATATAAATGAATATATTTCATAATAGAACAGGAAGCTGTAAGGTTTCTTTATATCAGTTCAATGATACCTAAAGATGGTTCAAAATAAATAATATAATTCAGATATCTGGCACAGACACCGTATTTTTCCCGATAATAGGAAAGGGCGTCAGTTAGAAATTCTTCTGTGATATTTAAATACTCACATATTTCAGAAGCAGTACGGCAGCCATGGGAGAAGGAAGCCGTCAGTCCCTGCAAGCCGATCATTTTGTCATATGCCCATATTCTTGCCAGGCGTTCCTGCTTTCTGTTCAAAAAGACGGTCTGATCCATAATGTCCCCGGCAGTAGTATGAAAGTGTCCTAATTCCTCTGCAAGGACACAGCCTTTTTCCACCTGGGTCATGTCTTTCTTTATGGCAATTCGTTTTCCTTTGATCCTGCCCTTATTGGCAAGGAGAGCTTTTTCTTTTGTCAGTAATCCTTCCTGATCGGATTCTGTCAATAACTGTTCATATGTCATAGTTATCACCGGTTTCATTGTATAAAAATTTCTGTCCGAAAAAACGGACTAGAAATTTTCATCATCCATGATCTGATCATCATGCGCCTGTGCTTCAGGGGTAGCAGACGGATCTGCATGTGCGGCATTGATAAAGATTTCCTTAGAGAAGTCTGACTTTGTATTTATAAGTTTATCCGGTGCAGCCAAAGCTGTAGGAGCGGTTGCTTCACTTTGATGATTTCTTGCGTGTTCACGGTCAATGAGGATTCTGATGGTTTCCTTTCCATACTCATCCAGTTCCCGGTATTTTTCCAGATATTCATATTCTGATAAAGAAATGATGTTGTTTGTTTTAGACTTTACCATATCCTGAAAAAGATAATTGGCATCTACATCCAAAGCATCCAAGAGCCTGTATATAACAGGTTCTTTGGGATGGCTGGTTTCCTTTTCATAATTGGTGATGGCGGAACCTGTCACGCCGACTAATTTACCTAACTCAGTCTGGGTCAGTCCCAGATGTTCCCTGGCTTCTTTTATTCTGTATCCAATTCCCATAGCGTTTACCTTTCCTTTCCTATTTAATATAACTCATGTAATTTGAAATGTAAACAAAAAAACTCAAGAAAATTTATAAAATAATATTGACATATCAAGAAACGTGATGTACTATTACAAACAGATAAGAAAACTTGAGCAATAGAAAGCAGAGAAAATTCTGAAGCCCATGGGCAGAGAGAGTTGGAAAAGTTTGGAAAGAAAAATAAAAAACTGTTGCAAAATGAAAAGAGTACAGTTATAATAAAATCAGAAATCGAACAAGTGTTCGAAAAGAGGACAGTAAACATGGAGGATAAAAAAGTATTGGAGGCTATCAAAAAGATAGTATTGTCTAATGGCAACAATGCAGAGGTTCGAAAGAAGCCTGATGGGTCATTAGTTGTCTATGAAGTAAAAAAGCATATTGTCACATCATGAATGGGCATGGTGTAAGGACTATCGGAGTCGGTGTTTTGTCACTGGCTCCTTTTTTGTTTGGCGGAAATCCCATAAACCGGTATGAACCGTACAGGGGTTTCAGCTTTCATTACAGCGGATTAGTGTAAAGGAAGCACACGAGTCTCCTTAGCTTGTAGTCGGGGTTCAACTCCCCGGTCCGCAATCCCTAGCTATGGAAAACAAAAAAGACGGAAAGGAGGAAAAATGTAAAATGACTGTTTCACAAGCGATCGTGACGTTGTTGTCCGGGAATGGAAAATTTGAAATTGATAAGGTTCATGCTTTGGACGGAGCCGATCAAAATGGATTAAGCAGAAAGCCGGAGAGAGAAGTCAAAAATCTCATCGATGGAACATATGAGATCACAGAACAGTACAGCTTTACAGCAAAGCAGAAGGTTTCGGCAGGAACTGAAAGAATGGAAACGGATGCATGGCTGGAAGAGTTTATATACTGGGTGGATGATACATCTTATTACAATGATTTCCCTGAGCTTGGCAGCGGCAGAAACATTGTCAGTATGGAAATAGCAAAAGCATCATGTTCCATAGCAGCGGAAGATAATGAAACAACATATCAAATGTCATTATCTGTTACATATACAAGAGAAAGAGAGGATTAATCATGGAAAGATTAAAAAAACACAAAACAATACCTTTTTTAAACACTTCCGACACAGCGGAAGCAGCTTATGCAAGAATCGGGAGGTCAACAGTTTTTGACCTGATCCTGAATGCAACTACAGAAACCAATGATTTTATTGAGGACGAAATGCCTACAGAGGATGTGAAGTATTACAGTCCGGAACTGTCTCAGGAATTACAGTGTAATAAAGGCGATGAAGCTTTTGATTATCTGTATGAAATGTTCTTTAATCTGCCTACAGGAGAAGAAGTTAAGAAAAATATGCTCCTTGTGTTCGCAGGCAATGAAGGCACGGATGAAGTGCCTAAGTATCGTGCATGGAATACCCAGTCCACACTGATTCTGGATCATTTTGATTCTGTAGCGGAAAAAATCTATTTTAAGTTCAAGATCTTCAGCATTGAACGGGGAACCTGTACTGTAACGGATAAAGTTCCCACATTTACAAAAACAGCTTAGGAGGAAAGAAAATGCAGTATACAGCAATTATTAACAGCCGTTCTTATGATTTGCCCAAAAGAACTCTCAGGATCGCAGAGGAAATGGAAAACATTATCAAAAATGATGGAATGAAGGGCGTAAAGCTCAGAAACAAATTCCAGGCGGTACTGGATTTTATCAGAAAGACTCTGGGAGAAGAAAATACAAGAGAAATTTTGGGAACAGACAATCTTGATGAAATGGATATGTCGGAACTGACGATTGCATTCAGAACTATTTTTGATGCATATAAAAAGCCTGTTAGTGATTACAATGCAGAGCAGGCAAGAATGTCGTTTGACAGTCTGCCTGTAGACAAGATTTCCAAGCTTTCCGAAGCATCTGCCAGAATCGCCAGTATGGCAGCAGAAGCAGAGGCAAAGAAGAACTTATGATGGATCTGACAAAGGCGGCTTTACCTAATACCGTAGAGGTAGGCGGTAAAGCCTACTCCGTCTACACTGATTTCCGCCTGTGGATGAAGTTTGAAATCACTTTGTCCCATATGAAAAGCGGAGATCATATAGAGGTTGGATATCTTTTTAAAAACGAGATGCCATTATTTTGCCCATTGGAGGAATTGACGGCATTCAGCAGACCTAAAGACCCGCTTCCAAGGGCTATGGGAAAAAGTGATGTGATAGTGCTGGATTATGAACTGGACGCAGATTTGATCTATGCAGCCTTTCTGGGGCAATATGGAATTGATCTTTTGAAGGTGGAAGACATGCACTGGTATCAGTTTCTGGCACTTATAAAAGGGCTGAATGAGAGCACGAAACTTCGTGAGGTTATGGGATACCGATGCTATGAAAGCAGAAATGATTCCAAAAGAAATCCTTATGAGGAGCTGAGGGCGATGTGGGAAATTGAAAGGATCTCACAGGAAGATGAGGCAGAGTTAATGGAATTTAGCAAAATATTTGAGAGGTAAGGATAAGGGCAAATGGAATATTAAAACTAATTGATTTAGATGCAACTAAAATATTATCTGAGCTGGGAAAAGAACTATTGGACATAGCTAATAATGCAATGAAGGCATTTGCTAAATCGGCTACGGCAGCAGCAGGGGCAATGTATGAACTTGGTGTAAGTGCTATTGAATATAATGCTGCAATGGAACAATATGAACTTTCCTTTGAAATGATGCTGGGAAGTTCTGAGGAAGCAGCGGAGGTTATGGAGAATCTGAAAAATCTCAGTGCGGATACAACCTTTGGTTTTGAAGATCTGGCTTCTACAACCCAGCTTTTAATAAATTATGGATTTACCATAGAAGAGGCTCAGGACAGTCTGATGATGCTTGGAGATATCTCACAGGGATCGGCAGATAAACTGAAATTGGTCGCAGAAGCATATGGACAGATGTCATCAGCAGGAAAAGTACAGCTTGATGATATACAGCAATTGATCAATGCAGGATTTAATCCGCTTCAGGAAATATCTGATAGTACGGGAGAGTCCGTGGAATCTCTTTATCATAGAATTTCTGAAGGCACTCTTTCGGTGGATGAGATTACGGATTCCATGCAGAGAGCCACTTCTGAAGGTGGTGCATTTTTTCAATCCATGGAGAAACAGAGCCAGACTGTAAACGGGCAGCTTGAAATGTTAAAAGAAAACTTTCAAATTCTGACAGGAGAGGTATTTGTCGGGGTATCTGAAGACATTGGAGAGGAATTACTGCCTATGGCTCAGGGATGGGTAGACCAGCTTTCTTTGGCATTTGAAGAAGATGGAATTGTAGGTCTGGCAGGCGCCATTGGGAACGTGTTGGCTGAGATCGCAATATTAGCGGCGGAATATGCCCCCCAGATAGTTGGTTTTGCAGTAGAAGTAATTCAGGCATTATTGGATGGCATGCAGGAGAATTTACCGCAGATCATGGCGGGCGTAGTTGTCATTATTGATGCGCTCATTATGGGGTTTTTAGAAATACTTCCACAGTTGCTGGAGGTGGGAGCAGAAGCCATTGTATTATTAAACGCTGGAATGACAGAATCTTCACCAATGATTTTTCGAAAAATTATTGAGATTGTAGGCAATATGGTAAGCACATTTATTAAAAACATACCAATGTTATCAGTAGTTGGTCTTGAAATTATTACAAACTTAATAATTTCTCTTTTGTCAAACTTGCCTTCCTTTTTGACAATAATACCTGATGTAGCTTTTCAGATACTAAATGTATTTTTAGCGCAGGCATATTTATTTTTTGATGTTGGAACAAAGTTTTTGGCAAATATAATAGATGCTCTTGGAGGAGATTCAGAAGGAATAAAAAATTTTGTTATCAACTGGGTTGATAATTTAGTACAGAACTTTAAGGCGCAGCATCCACTAATTTCCGGTATAGGAAAGGCTATCATAGATGGCATTCAGAGTGGTATGACTAGCGGATGGAATGGACTCATGGATTATGTTGATAATTTGGCAAATAGTATGCTTAAAGCAGCAAAGAAAGCTCTTGGTATTAAATCCCCATCCAAAGAATTCGCCTACATCGGCAGAATGTGCGTAGCTGGCTGGGAACAGGGAACGGAAGATTTATTTGCAGCCGATAGTGTGACCAAAAATGTCAAAGCAACATTAGGAAACATTCAGGCAAACCTCGGCGGAGGGACATCCGGTACCCATGGCGGATATACCCAGGTCATTAATGTGAACAGGGAAATCGCTACTCCCGATGAACTGGCAAGAGCCGTAAGGGTAGAGAGCAGATATGGATTGATGAGAGGAGTGGCATATGGATACTAAAGTAACAGTAAAATTTATCAGGGAGGATCAAAAAGAATTTACCATAGACGGAAATGACTGGAAGATACCTTCCGACGGACTTGAGGGATTCGGCACCTTTGAAAATGATATCAGTACAGTGGACAATGCAGTAGGAGACGGCGGGATCATCACTTCAAGCAGGATCGCCCAGAAGGACCGGACGATTACGGCAAAGTCCAGAAATCCCTGCTTAAACGATGTATTAAGGCGTTCAGCAATATCGTTTTTTAATTCAAAATTTACATACAGGATTTTTGTGACCTATATGGGAATAACCAGGTGGTGTGAAGGAAAAATTTATAAATTTAATCTTCCCAACGGAAATGTACACAGGACCATGGATATGACAGTGACCTTTTTGTGTCCGGACCCCTATCTGAAAAGCTATGAAGATTTCGGAAAAAATATTGCTTCTGTAGTGGGAATGATTGCATTTCCCTACCTTTGCAGAAAGGAACAGGGAATAACCGGCGGCAGATTTCATTTTGCCAAAAAGGTAGTACTGGAAAATGACGGTGATGTGGAAACCTATTGTAAAGCTGTCTTTACGGCGAAAGGAAGAGTACAGAATCCAAAACTGATCATGGATGGGTCATTTGTAAGAATCATTGATGAAATGGCAGAAGGAGATGTGATCATTATTGATTTTACCAGCAATCCGCCAACAGTGGAAAAGAATGGGACCAATTTTATCGGTCATTGTGACAGGAGATCGTCTTTTGACGAAATGATCTTAAAGGTGGGAGATACAGAAATTTCCTTTGATGCCGATGATGGATCAAATTTACTGGATGTTTCCATTTATTACAACAAATTGTATGGTGTCATGTAGGAGGGAGATCAAGGAAATCATTTAATGTAATCGCTTTGGATGCAGATTTTAATATCATTTCCCTGCTTCGTTATACCAACCTGCAGTGGAATAGAAAATATTATGAAACAGGTACTTTCTCGGTGCAGATACCTCTGGAGCAGTATTCTTCTAAGATCAGACATATTTATACTAAAGACAGACCGGAGCTGGGAGTGGTGACACAGATAAATTATGTAAACCAAAGAGGCTATCGGAATGTGCAGTTGAGCGGATATTTTCTGGAGAAGGAATTGGGAAGGCGGATCGTATATCCCTATGCTAAGGTTACTAATATTAAAAATGCGCCTTCCTGGACTGTTCAAAGGGGAAAGGCGGAAAGTGTAGCTTTTGCATTTTTTAATGGGTTTAAAGATTTAGTATATACAGATATACACACACCTGATGATCCACCCCTTTACAGCTGTCTGGGAATTGTTCCGGGAACGGATTACGGCAGGGGAAATAATACGGAGCAGACCAGAAAGGACGAAGAACTGGATAAAAAAATTTACAGTATTTTAAAGCCTTCCGGGATGTCATACCGGATCAGTTATGATTTTGATGAGAACAAAAAAGTGTTTCAGGTATGGAGCGGTGTGGACAGGCGGCAGGAACAGAGTGTCAATAATCCCATTGTTTTTTCAACCAAATACGGAAATATTAAAAACCCCAATATTGTGATCAGCGATACCGATTATAAAAATGCTGTAATAGAACATGCGGATTACCAGAATGCTTCAGGTGAAGATATTACCAAGGTCATGGTTTTTGTACCATATGACAGACCTGCGGATAATGATGATCACTTTGTTTATAAAAATTCCGGCATAAATCGAAATGATTATGATGAAGATTCATTTGATGATGCGCTCAGAAATGAAGCTTTTCTTCAATTGGAGAGTTTTAAGAAGGATTTCAATGTGGAATTTGATGCCATGGAAGGAAGTTACCGATATATGACGGATTTTGACCTGGGTGATAATGTCAGCATTGAAATTCCTGAAATTGATGTATCCGGTGAAGCCAGGCTGATCGGATGCTATGAAGTAATCAAACAAGGAGAATGGTCTCTGACATTGGAATTCGGAGAACCAATCATAAAATAAAAGGAGGACAAATAAAGGATAGGATTTCCATTTAATTCACATGTAACTTATGAAAATGACGGGACACCCGTTTATGACAGGGCAGTTTCATCAGCACCCCTTAGGACACTGATCGGAAAACTGGTAACAGACGGGGTGCTGCCCAACCCCTCAAGCAACCTGCAGGTGTCTGCCGGTACGGGCATGAGCGTGGTCGTTTCACCGGGATTTGCTATTGTAAATGGTTGCCTGAAACTGGAAGAGACGCAGAGGATCCTTGCCATACAGTCATCCGGCACTTCTTATGACCGTATCGATACGGTAGTCATGCGGCTTGATGATAATGATGAAGCAAGAAATTGTGATCTATACGTATTAGAGGGAACACCGGCAACAAGTCCGGTCAGACCGCAACTGACACGAACAGGTACTGTTTGGGAAATCGGTCTTGCGGATATTTTTGTGGCAAAGAATACAGCAGCAGTTTCCAATCAACGGATCACGGATACCAGATATGAGACCTCCAGATGTGGGGTGATATCGTCCATCAGCCGGTTTGATACCACAACTTTATATCAGCAGGTGCAGTCTGATCTGGCAGAATTCCAGAATGTAAGTGAAACTGAGTTTTTGTCTTGGTATAAAAATATCAAAGAACAGCTTTCGGAGGATGCAGCAGGTAATTTGCAAAATCAGATAGGTAATCTTGAACAGTTGGGAACTATTGATAAAGTCAATTTAGTAAATGCAATCAATGAAGTAGTAGTATCTACAGAGTCTGTTTCTACTAATATTGAGAATGTGAAAGTAAAAGCAGACAGTGCAGCGAAGGAAGCTGCAACAGCTGATTCTGCAGCGAGAGATGCCAAAAGTACTGCGGAAGAAGCAACAGTTACTGCAAATTCAGCAACTGCTGCAGCAAATTCAGCGACTGTTGTGGCAAATAATGCGCAAAGTATGGCTGCTAATGCCATAGAAAAAGCTAACAGTGCATCAGCGATAGTAGCAGGACTTCAAAATTATATTACTTTTATTCCGAATATGCAGCTAAAACCTACAATATTAGAGTGGGCAAAAGAGTGTAATGGATTGATGATAGGAATGATGGTGAATCCCTATAGACCAGGTGACGGACCGGAAATGGTAGTAACAAACGTGTCGGAATGGACAATTCTTGTTTTGGGACAACCGGGAAATAAATCTCGTCAGACTGTAATCGCATTTGGCTATGGCGGTGGTGTGGCAGCAACTTTAAAAAGAAATATTTGGGATGGAAACTGGCAGGGAAGTTGGGCTGCTATTGCATAAAAGTTTATAGGAGAAAAAATGGAGACGATTATTTCAAGTGTTATAAGCGGGCTTGTAGCATTATTTATCTGCTTGCTCAATAACAGTTCACAAAAAAAGACATCAGATGCAAAAATGGATGAGACGGTTGCAATTATTAATGTGAAAATAGATAATCTTACTCAAAAGGTTGAGAAACATAATAATATAATTGAAAGAACCTATAAACTGGAAGTGCAGGCTGCCCTTCAGGATGAAAAACTAAGGGTGGCAAACCACCGGATAGAAGATCTGGAGAAAGAGAGGGACTGAAAGGAAAAACGCAGAGTGGAAAAAGTGGGCAAAAGCGGCAGGCGTAAGGGCATTAAAAACCTTTGCGCAGACTGCAGTGTCCATGCTGACAGTAGGGCAGGCTGTTATGGATGTAAATTGGATCAATGTGATCTCAGTATCAACAGTAGCAGGAATGATTTCCCTGCTGACATCTGTTGCCGGATTACCGGAAGCTGCACCGGTACACATGGAGAATATCAGGGAACAGGCAAAAGAGGAAAACAAGTCATGAGATTAGGGATTGATGTATCAGACTGTCAGGGCGTCATTGACTGGTCTAAGGTAAGGATGGCAGGCGTGGAGTTTGCCATCCTTAGAAGCACAAGAGGCAGTGGAAAACCGGATAAACAATTATCAGTCAATATTCAAGGGTGTCAAAACAATGGAATTCCCATAGAGTTTTACAAATACCTATATGCTATGACTAACTCGGAAGCTAAGAAAGAAGCTTTAAAAGTTGTAGAGGTATTGAAACAGCGTGGTATGGAGCCGTCTCAGGATATGATAATCTGGGCAGATGTGGAATATAACAGGCTCCTTGCCCTTGGAAAGCAGGCTGTATAATTCATGACAGGCTGTGGCTGGCAAGATATTATGCAGGTCATAGCAGGATGGCATTTGGAACTATGCCTGATGAGAGTAAAAAGCCTGTTGTGGCAGCTGGCTCTGCTTCAGCGCTGACAGGATGGCAGTTTACATCTTGCGGCAGTGTACCGGGAATCAGTGGAAATGTTGATCTGGATATCCGGTATACAGATGATAAAAATGTAGCAAAGAAGTCGGAGTGTTATCAAAAACCGGAATTTACACTGATTGAATGTCTGGATAAAATAGGGGTTGATGCTACTGAGCCTGCTTCTGGAAGGAAAATTGTATAAGGAGAGTACTTTATAGTGAAAAAATCATAGTTGCTTTCAAATCAATAAAATATCTGGCAACCTGCAGTTACCCCATGAGCACTTTTTAAGCGATTGTGAACATTATATATATGTGCTATGATATGCATGTATATGTGTGAAATCTGATAAAAAGGGGAGGGGTTTGATGGCGGGACAACTGATGGTTGATCTGTATGGATGTGATGGCAATATCATAGATGATCTGAGCAAGATCAGGGAGATCGCCCGCAATATGATAAAGGAAATTCATTCAGAAATTGTGGAAGAGTGTTTTCATAAATTTGAACCCATAGGAATTACCTATATTGCAGTGATCACCACTTCGCATTTTTCCATCCATACCTGGCCGGAATATGAATATGCGGCAGTGGACATTTTTTCCTGTGATGAGGAATTGCCGGATCAGGTGGCAGAAAAGCTTGGAAAGGCATTTGGGGCAAAAAATGTAGTGGTACATAAATTTGAGAGGGATATAGAGGGGAGGAGCAAAGTGTGAACTATGCAGTAGGGGATATACTCCGGGTTGACGGAGATGTCTATGAGATAATCGGTAAAATTGCTTACCGAAACAGAAATGATAACTGTACATGGATGGAATACCGGTTATACTCACAGAATATGCGGCGTGAAAAATGGCTCAGTTATGATGAGACATATCAGGAGTATTCCATTTCAGAAACAACAGGAAATGCCTCTACCAGCGGGTATCATGAAGTGGACAGAGGAACGGAAGAAGTAATCGGCGCCTGGGGAGACGTGGATGTGGAGATTGGTGACAGAGCAGACTTTGTGGAGTTTGAAGATGTGACTGAAGAAAAGATCATTTCATGGGAAGTCTGGGACGATGGAAAGGAAGTGTCTGTTGGATATTATCTGGATCCGGAGGAGATACAAAAGACCGGAGAGGGCGGCAGAGGCAGAAAAAGTTCAAAATATGAGACAGTGGTCATTTGCTTTGTGATTTTTTGGGTGGCAGCGTTTTGTATCAACAATCTGTCAGATTATTTATCTACAAGACCTACAACTATTGCCAAGTATCTGAAGAAGGAAGCAAGCTATATATATGTTACGTCCATAACAGGAGACAAAGGAGAAAAGGCAGATGTATATAAGACCTACGGGGATATAGACTGGGCTGCAAAGGATATTATCGATGGCATTGACGGCAATACGGAAAATGTGCAGCAGAATACGGAGGATGGTGATGAATCCGTGGCGATCCTCACATCCAGGGAATATTGTCTGATCTATACTTCGGAGGATGGTGATACCCTGATACAGATATCCACCAGAAAATATGCTTATTATAATGATGATGAACCCTATCATTCGAACTCATACACAAGACGCTATTATAGGGGATATTATTACTCCTGGGGGTATTTTTCGGATATATCGGATTACAGCAGCGGAACATCACCCTATAGTGATTATTCGGGAGATACCGTAGACGGCAATTATTACGATACCTATAACGAATATTCTGATAGTGTAAGGCAGTCCAGCATCAATGCCCGCAGTTCATCAGGCGGCGGTACAAGCAGCGGAAAATAAAGAAAAAGGAGAAAGATTATGATGGAATTATTAAATGATATTTTGGGAGTTGCAATTTATTCGGTGCTGGGCATCGTTTTGATGATGATCGGAAATTTTTTGATCGACCTGATCGTGCCCTGTCATTTTCCCACGGAAATAAAAAAGGGGAACAATGCAGTTGGCTGGCTCAGCGCAGGTTCTTTTATCGGTATCGGCGTTATCCTGCGTTCCGCTATTATGTCCCCGTCAGCAGAGATTGTGGAAGAAACATTATTAAGTGGGATTACCAGCAGTGTACTTTATTTTATTATCGGCATTATTTTCTTTATGTTAGGGTATATAGTGGTAAAATTATTCAATAAGAAGTATAATCTGGATGATGAGATCGGGAAGGGAAATACCGCAGCAGGAATTATGGTATTCGGTATTTTCGTAGGTCTGGCTATTGTCATCAGTGGAGTGATCTATTAATGAAAAAATATAGACTGTTAATGCTTACCACACTGATTATTTCAGGGTGTTCCATTTGTTATGAGCTGATCATCAGTGCGGTCAGCTCTTATTTGGTTGGAGACAGTACACTGCAATATTCCGTTACCATCGGATTATATATGTCCGCAATGGGGCTTGGTTCTTTTATTTCCAAATATATGAAAAAGGATCTGTTTAACTGGTTTGTCATTGTGGAAATCGGTGTCGGAGTTATGGGAGGCGCCAGCTCTTTGATTCTGTTTCTGGCAAATCTCTATCTGGAACAGTACCAGCTTGTCATGTATCTGGAAATCATAATCATCGGTACTTTTGTAGGGGTGGAAATTCCGCTGTTGACCAGGATCATAGAAAACGATGCGGAAAACCTGCGCATAACCATATCGTCCATTTTCAGCTTTGACTATATCGGCGGATTGATCGGTTCTATTGCATTTCCTCTTTTGCTGCTTCCACACCTTGGATACTTTTCCACTGCATTTTTGATGGGCAGCATGAATATTCTGGCAGCGATCCTGATCGTATTCAAATATTCGGACCGGATAAAAAAAGCAGTTGTTTTTCGTATTTCAACCATTGTATTATTTATATTGATGATGTTCGGAGCCGTTTTTTCTGAGAATATCTCCGATTTTATAGAGGGAGGCTTGTACCGGGACAGGGTTGTCTTTTCGGAACAGACTCCCTATCAGCATATAGTCATTACAAAGCATAAGGATGATCTGCGCCTGTTTATTGACGGAAATGTACAATTTTGTTCTCTGGATGAATACCGCTATCATGAGGCTCTTGTCCATATTCCCATGTCCCAGGCAGCCAAAAAAGATAGGGTGCTGATTCTGGGAGGCGGGGATGGCATGGCGGTCAGGGAACTGCTGAAATATGAAGAAACGCAGATTACCCTGGTGGATCTGGATGCGGAAATGATCCGGATCTGCAGTGAGAATAAGAACATAAGTGAGCTGAATGAAAATTCCCTGCAAAGTCCCAGACTTACCATCATCAATGATGATGCTTACCGTTATCTGGAGGAATCAGATGAAATTTTTGATGTGATCATCGTAGATCTGCCGGACCCTAATAATGAATCCTTAAATAAACTTTATACGAATATTTTTTACCGGTTATGCAGCAATGCGCTTACAGATGATGGTATTCTGGTAGTACAGTCAACCAGTCCTTATTATGCTACTGAGGCGTTCTGGTGTATAAATGAAACACTGGAAAGCGAAGGTTTTTATGTAAAACCCTATCATCTGCAGGTGCCGGCTTTTGGCGACTGGGGCTTTAATATGGCATCCAAAAAGGAACTTGGAAATGATTTTGAGATCACAGTTCATACAAGGTATCTGAATGAAGATAATATCGATGCCTTATTTGCTTTTGGAAAAGATGAGATGGCAGATAATGTGGAGATCAACAGTTTATCCAAACCGGTTCTGATACAGTACTATTCGGAAGCGGTAAGAAACTGGGAATAGGTAATTGGGGTGTTTTATTTCTGATGCTTAGTATCTTAGCCGGATGCAGCAGGGCAGACAGCGGAAATGAACTTTCAGAAGATACCAAAGAACCGGAAATTACCAATTTGGCAGATGAAAATGAAAAAGGGCAGGCAGATACCATACTGACTCTTTCGGCAGATGAAGAGATCCGTTCCATTTCCGGTAAGTGTTCAAAGAACTCATTGCCAAAGAAGGAATTTCCATTATCATGACGACCCATGATCCGTGCTTGTTTGATATCGGGGATGTCTGTTATGAAATGGAGGATGGTAAAATTGTCGGAAAATATCATCATGTGTGAAAATCTGGTCAAGATCCATAAAACAAAGAATCTGGAAGTCATGGCACTGCAGGGGCTGGATCATCCGTCGGCGGGAAAGCTATGCGGACAGACTGGCGGAAATCGGGGATTTGGAGATGGCGTTTTCCCATGAAACCTTTGCAGTGCTGGATAAAGCGGGAAGGGTACAGCTTCACAAGGAAGATCTGGAAAAGATCGGTGTAAAAGGAAATAAGGTCCGGATAGAAGTGGAGGAAAACAGAATTGTCATAAGGGCGCCCGGCTAAGGGCGCTTTTATAATTGGAGTCTGTCTTTTTTTAAAATACAGTCAATGACATTCATACTATTTTATGCTATGATATAAATATTCCCATAAATAATGGCATCAGGATAAAAGGGGGTATTGGGTATGGAAAAAAATATTCAGAATGACTACATGATAAGCCCGGCATTTATGGCTTTTTTTAATACGCTTTTAGATGCGCCCATTGATACAAAAAGGTGTATGGATACAGCAGGCAGAGCTGTGGAATATTTAACTGCGGATATTCCTATTGGGAAGATTGAGGTTAAGATCGATGCACCTGCAAATAGAATGGTACCAAACGGTGAACGAAGAAAGAAAACCCTGTATAGCAGGGGAGAAACTGCCAAGAAGGCAGACCTTCATTTTGATTTTGAAACGGAAGTAGGCGGAAAAACAAGCTTTGATATTTATGCGCCCAAAGGGTATGAATATACAAAACAGGAAAAGGAAAATCTGAATTTTGTGTCAAAACAGCTGTTTGTTTTTATCGGAAGGGCAAGATCCGGCATGATGTTCAGCCGTGCCATGAGAGAGGACGGATTGACGGGAATTCCCAATCTGACAACCTTTTATGCCCACGGCAACAGGCTGATCTCCGTAGGAAAGCTGTCAAGATATGATGCCTTATATTTTAATGTAAGAAACTTTAAATATATTAACCGGATGGTAGATTATCAGGGCGGTGACAGCGTTATGATCCAGTATGCCCATCAGGTCTGTGACTTTTTGATCGAGGATGAGATGATCGCAAGGCTTGGAGGAGATAATTATGTTGCACTGATCAGACGTGACCGGACAAAAGCTTTTTTGCAGTATCTTAGAGATATTATGGTGGAGGTGGATACTTCCGCAGGGAAAAAGCAGATCAATTTAAGCGCCGTGTGCGGCATTTATGAAATCGAAGAGGGCGTGACCAAAATGAATGAGGTCATGACGGCGATCTCTACAGCTATTCAGGCTGCAAAACAGGTATATCAAAAGGAATTTGTATATTACACTCCGGAATTGTCTGAGCGGATCTTGTATGAAAAAAAGGTTGCCCAGGAATTTGTGGAAAATATGGCAGATGGTAAGTTCATTACCTATCTTCAGCCAAAAGTGGATCTGAAAGACGGCAGTATCTGTGGGGCAGAGGCGCTTGCCAGATGGAAATATCAGGGAAAGGTTATCGACCCGGAATGGTTTATTCCCATGCTGGAAAAGGACGGAGCTGTCTGTATGCTGGATTTTGAAATATTAAGACAAGTCTGTATCCTTATTGCTAATTGGATCAAGCGAGGGAAAGAGCCAGTGAGGATTTCCGTCAATCTGTCCAGCTGGAACCTGCACAGTAAAACCCTGGTAAATGATATTATGGGGATTTTGAATGAATACCATGTAGATCCCAAATACATAGAGATCGAACTGACAGAGACCATGGATTACAGAGAGTATTCCATTATGGCAGAGATTTTCAAGGAACTCAAAGAAAATGGTCTTACGACTTCTGTTGATAATTTCGGTTTGGGATTTTCTTCCATGAATATGATAAAGGATCTGGATGTGGATGTCTTAAAGCTGGATAAGCAGATCATTGCGGAAATGGATGGCGATGACGGTTTTAAGAATCAGGTCATGATCGAAAATGTGATTGATATGGCAAAAAAATTGAACATGAAGGTATTGGCGGAAGGGGTGGAAAACACCAGGCAGAGGGACTTCCTGATTCAGGCAAAGTGCGATGTGGCACAGGGATTTTTATATGCGACACCTATGAGAATCGACGAATTCGAAAGAAGAATTTACCGGTAAGAGGATGGGATCATTTAAAAGAATTTAAAATCGATAAATTTTCCATAAATCCGTGCAGTCCGGTGCGTATCTATCATATAAAGCAAAATGCATGTACTTAATAAAGGTATGGCAAGGGAGGAATCGATATGAAGAAAAGAACCGGTAAATGGAAAATTACTACAGCTGTTGCATTAGCAGTCATGCTTTTGGCGGGATGCGGCTCCAATTCCAAGGCAGCTTTCATGGAGGAAACAGCAGAGGCGGGTGCATATGATGATGCAGGCACCTATAGTTATGCCACCAATGATATTTACAGCGAAGCAGCCGAAACGGAAGTTATGGCAGAAGAGCCTATGTCGGATGCAGCTTCCGGTCAGGGGGCAGTGGAGGTAAATGAAAGTGCCCGGGCTGCCCAGCGGAAGCTCATTAAAAATGTGGATGTGGAGGTTGAAACAGAGACCTTTACGGAACTTTTGGATACCATAGAGGAAAAGACCAATGTCTTAGGCGGGTATATTGAGAGCAGTTATACTTATAACGGCAGCAGTTTTTATGGAGAGACAAACAGGAACGCAAATCTTACCATCAGGATTCCGGCAGATAAGCTGGATGAATTTTTATCCGCTGTATCAGAAGAATCCAATGTGATCAGCCGTAATGACCGTGTAACGGATATTACCCTTCAGTATGTGGATCTGGAAAGTCATAAAAAAGCTTTACAGGCAGAACAGGACCGTTTGCTGGAACTGATGGAACAGGCAGAGACCATTGAGGATATCATTACTTTAGATAGCAGGCTTTCAGAAGTACGCTATCAGATAGAGAGTATGGAATCCCAGCTTAGGACCTATGATAATCAGGTTTCTTACAGTACTGTATATTTAAATGTCAATGAGGTGAAAAAGCTGACACCTGTGAAGGAACAGAGTGTCTGGGAAAAAATCTCCACAGGTTTTGCGGAGAGTCTTTCCAATGTAGGGCATGGAATGCTGAATTTTGGAATCGGTCTGATCATCAAACTGCCTTATCTGATTGTGTGGGCTGTTATGATCTTTGCTGTTGTGATGATCATTAAGGGAATCATCAGAGCAAAAAAGAACAAAAAAATGAAAAAGATGAAAAAACAGGCAGAAATGCGGCAGGATGCTTCCGGAAATCAGATGCAGATCCAGGGAAGCGGTGAACAGGAAAATGGTACAGACAGACTATAGACAGCAGAGGCAGAAAATGGTAGTAGAAAGCAAGGATTTATATTTATTGGAGCATTATGAATACGGAGAGGCATTTTATGGAAGCGTGGGAGGAATGAATTACAGGGTAAACCGCAATCCAATGAAGCATGTGAAATTTGCTCCTGTAGAAGAAAAAATGAATGCTACCCTGATTGCCTATGTGTGGCCGGGACCGAAATGTTTTGCCAAGACACCGCCGGAGAAGATCATTTCCAAAGAGTTTCCCTACTCCAATGAGGGAAAAGAGGAAGCTGCTGCGTGGATTTCAGAACAGTACGAGAGCCGTAAGGCGGAATGGAATGATGTAGTTAGCAAAGGCTTACTTGGATGAATAGAGAAATTGATGAAACAGGATGGAATCGGGTATGAATATCATTACCGTAGATGAGATCACAAAAGCATACGGAGAAAGAAAAATATTTGACAGGGCATCCTTCTTTTTGCAGGAAGGTGAAAAGGCGGGAGTCCTGGGGATCAACGGAACAGGAAAATCCACGCTGTTAAAAATGATCGTGGGTGAGGATGAACCGGATATGGGAACCATCATTCGTGCAAAGGGGAAGGTAATTGCTTATCTTCCCCAAAATCCTGTATTCAGGGATGAAGATACTTTGATGGATGCTGTTTTAAGGGAATCCGGGCATAAGGAAAGTGATGCCAAGGCAATGCTGACAAGGCTTGGCGTGGCAGATTTCGGACAGAGCTGCGGCCGGCTGTCGGGAGGAGAACGAAAGCGCCTGGCTCTGGTAAAGACCCTGTTAGCTCCGGCTGATATTCTGGTCCTGGATGAGCCTACCAACCATCTGGATCAGGAGATGGCAGACTGGCTGGAGGATACTTTAAAGAAATTTAAGGGTTCCATTATCATGATCACTCATGACAGATATTTTCTGGACAGTGTATGTAACCGGATCATAGAAGTGGATAAAGGGAAAATCTATTCCTATGAGGCAAATTATGAAGGCTATCTTTCCTTAAAAGCGGAACGGGAAGAAATGGCAGCAGCTTCCGATAGAAAAAGACATTCGATTTTAAGAACAGAGCTGGAGTGGGTAAAGCGGGGAGCAAGAGCGCGTTCCACCAAGCAGAAGGCGCGTCTGGAACGGTTTGAACAGTTAAGCCGCATGACGGATGCGGCAAAGGATGGTACTGTTGAATTGGGAAGCGTCAAAAGCAGACTGGGGCGTACTACCGTGGAGCTTCATGATGTCAGCAAGGCTTATGGGGATAAGGTGCTCATTCGGGATTTTACTTATCTTTTTTTGAGAAATGACCGTGTGGGATTTATGGGGCATAACGGCTGCGGTAAATCCACCCTGATGAAAATGATCATGGGAGAAGTTATGCCTGATGAGGGAAGGATTGAAATCGGACAGACGGTGAAGATCGGTTACTTTGCCCAGGAAATAAAAGATGATGAAATGCCTTCGGAACAAAAGGTCATTGATTATATCCGGGATGTAGCGGAATATGTAGAAACGGATGATGGTAAGATTTCTGCGGCAAGGCTTTTGGAAAAGTTTCTGTTTGCAGGGGAAGACCAGTACGGTCCTGTGGGAAAATTGTCGGGAGGACAAAGACGCAGGCTGTATCTGTGCAAGGTGTTGATGGGAGCGCCTAACGTTCTGATCCTGGATGAGCCTACCAATGATCTGGATATTACTACTTTGACTATCCTGGAAGATTATCTGGATTCATTTCCGGGGATTGTCATTGTAGTTTCCCATGACAGGTATTTTCTGGACCGGGTAGTGGGCAGAATGTTTATTTTTGAAGGAAACGGAAAACTGCGCCAGTCTGAAGGTGGTTATACCGATTATCAAAACAGGCTTCTGACAGAAAAACAGTTAGCAAATGATAACTCAAATTCCGGCAGCGGGCAAACAGGCAGCAGAGATGGCAGCCCGGAGGAAGCGGAAACAGGTCTTTCGGGCAGCAGCGGAAAGGCAAAGTGGAATACCGGACGGGTAAAGAAATTGAAATTTACCTATCAGGAGCAAAGGGATTATGAAACCATAGAAGCTGATATTGCAGCTTTGGAAGAGAAGATAGAACAGGCAGATGCGAATATGCTAAAGTTTGCCAGAGACTTTGTGAAGCTGAAGGAGCTGACAGAAGAAAAGGAGAAGGCAGAAACGGCTTTGGAAGAAAAGATGGAGCGGTGGATGTATCTGGAGGAACTGGCAGAGAAAATCAAAGACCAATAGGTGGCTGTCTGGATTTGAAAAATGGATTTGAAAGTAGAATAAAAGAAGTTGACAAAACCAGCCTTTTTGCATATTCTATTTATAGATTTGCATTTATGATTGAATGAATAACAGGCAGAGGCAATGATCGGAAAGAGTACATGTCATGAACGCATCAGAGAGGGAGTGTCACCGGCTGAGAGCATTCCTGCATCCACATGATATGGAAGTGCATCCGTAAGCTGAATTTGTGAACAGAAGGAAGAGTGTTTTCCGGGCATTCAGTAATATGATTCCTTCCCAGTATCAGATTCCGTTCCCCGCGTTAAGGGATTTAAGGTGTCGGTATATGCCGAAAACAGAGTGGAACCGCGGATTTATTTCGTCTCTAATAGTGAAATATTAGGGACGATTTTTTGTGGGAACTTTAAGGTGGGCTTCCTGCCCCATTATCGGTTTACCTATACAATTGCCTGTCAGTTTCAATCCGGCAACTAAAAAGAAGGTAATGATATGAGCTTTATGAAGCGAATAAAAGAAGAAATACGTGTCATCAAAGAAAGAGATCCGGCAATCCATTCCAACATGGAAGTATTTCTCTATCCCAGTTTTAAAGTAATGATGCACTACCGGCTGGCGCATAAGCTATATTTGAAAAAGCATTACTTCTGGGCGAGGCTGGTATCCCAAAGAGGTGTACGCAAGACGGGAATCGAGATTCATCCCGGAGCGCAGATCGGAAAAGGTTTTTTCATTGACCATGGAAACGGCGTGATCATCGGGGAAACCAGTATTATCGGAGATAACGTGACCTTATACCAGGGCGTAACCTTAGGCGGTACCGGTAAGGAGCAGGGCAAGCGGCATCCGACTGTTGGAAATAATGTAATGATCAGTGCCGGGGCAAAGATATTAGGGTCCTTTACCATCGGAGATAATAGTAAAATAGGAGCCGGAAGCGTGGTACTGGAGGAAGTACCGCCTAATTCCACAGTAGTAGGAGTTCCGGGAAGGGTCGTAAAACGCAACAATGTGAGTCTGCCCCAGGATGAACTGGATCAGGTGCATTTGCCTGACCCGGTAAAGGAAGAACTGTTAAATCTAAGGGAAAGCAACCGTTTACTTTTAGAGCGTGTGGAGCATCTGGAAGAAAAACTTCAGAATGATTAGTTGACATAACTTGATACTGGGCAGCACAAAATAGATAATAAGAAAAAGATAAAAGGAGAACATCATGAAAATCTATAACACACTGACAAAGAAAAAAGAAGAATTTGTACCCCTTGAGGAAGGCAAGGTAAAAATGTATGTGTGCGGACCTACCGTATACAATCTGATTCATATCGGAAATGCAAGACCAATGATCGTATTTGATACAGTCCTCCGCTATATGGAGCATAAAGGCTATGATGTCAATTATGTTTCCAACTTTACGGATGTGGACGACAAGATCATCAAAGCAGCCATTGAAGAAGGTGTGGATGCTTCCGTGATTTCTGAGCGTTATATTGAAGAATGTAAAAAGGATATGAAGGCGATGCATGTAAAACCGGCTACCACCCATCCTAAGGCAACGGAAGAAATTGACGGTATGCTTGATATGATAAGCACTTTAATCGAAAAAGGCCATGCATATGCTGCAGAGGACGGAACTGTTTATTTCCGTACCCGCAGCTTTAAAGAATATGGAAAGCTTTCCCACAAAAATCTGGATGATCTTCAGGGAGGAAACCGATCCCTGTTAGTCAGCGGAGAAGACCAGAAGGAAGATCCTTTGGACTTTGTTCTCTGGAAACCCAAAAAAGAAGGGGAACCTTATTGGGAAGCTCCATGGTGCAACGGTCGCCCCGGCTGGCATATTGAATGTTCCGTTATGAGCAAAAAATATCTGGGAGAGCAGATCGACATTCATGCAGGAGGAGAGGATCTGGTTTTCCCTCATCATGAAAATGAGATCGCACAGTCAGAGGCTGCTAATGGAAAAGAGTTTGCAAAATACTGGATGCATAATGCCTTTTTAAATATCGACAATAAGAAGATGAGCAAATCCCTGGGCAATTTCTTTACAGTACGTGATATCAGCGAAAAATATGATCTTCAGGTACTTAGATTCTTTATGCTTTCTGCCCACTACAGAAGTCCCCTGAATTTCAGTGCAGACTTGATGGAAGCGGCAAAAAATGGTTTGGACCGTATTATTACGGGCGTGGAGAACCTTAAATATGCCATGAGCGTTTCCGGCAAAGAAGCTATGGATGATAATGAAAGGGCACTGTTAGAGGAAGCCAAGGCTTTTGGAGTTAAATTTGATGAAGCCATGGATGATGATTTTAATACGGCAGATGCCATTTCCGCTATTTTTGAATTGATCAAATTTGCCAACACTAACGGAGATGGGGCAAAATCAAAGGAATTTTTACATGCCCTGCTGGATGAAGTGAAGATGCTCTGTGATATCTGCGGTCTGGAAGTGGATAAAAAAGAAGAATTGCTGGATGCAGATATTGAAGCGCTTATTGAGGAGCGTACGGCAGCCAGAAAGGCAAAGAACTTTGCAAGAGCCGATGAAATCCGTGATGAATTGTTAAATAAGGGCATTATC
Source organism: Lachnospiraceae bacterium (assembly GCA_017936785.1). GTDB lineage: Bacteria > Bacillota > Clostridia > Lachnospirales > Lachnospiraceae > UBA2882. The sequence goes on from JAGBEV010000009.1 coordinate 62,943, forward strand.
CTGGAAGATACCCGTGAGGGAGTAAAATGGAAGAGAGCTTAAGTTTACTGGGGAAAATTAAAGAAACTTTTCAGTGCGGGGAGATAGACGTAAAAACCTATTCTCCTCTTGCACTTGCGTTTATGGGTGACTGTATTTTTGAGATCATTATCAGAACCGTTGTAGTGGAGCGGGGAAACCGCAGGGCAGAAGGTTTACATAAAAGTAAAAGCGCAGTGGTAAATGCAAAGGTGCAGGCAAGGCTGGCAGAGGCGTTGCTGCCGGAGCTGACGGAAGAAGAATTGGCATGTTATAAGCGTGGCAGAAACGCAAAATCCCATACAGTTGCTAAAAATGCCTCGGTGGGAGAGTATCGGAAGGCAACAGGTCTGGAAGCCCTTTATGGATATTTATATCTTTGTGACCGGGAGGACAGGCTGTTGGAGCTGACAAAAACAGGATTAGATAAGATTGACATAAAATTATAATATGTAAACAATGGGAGATACTATGGCATACGAAGAATTGATGATAGAAGGCAGAAATGCAGTGATCGAAGCATTCCGTTCGGGAAAGACAATTGATAAGATTTACATTTTGGACGGATGTCAGGACGGACCTATGGCAACGATCCGCAGAGAAGCCAAAAAGCATGATACGATTATAAAATATGTGGATAAAGAGCGTCTTGACCAGATGTCCTCTACCGGAAAACATCAGGGAGTTATAGCCAGTGCGGCAGCCTATTCTTATGTGGAAGTGGAAGATATTCTGGAAAATGCAAGAAAAAAGAATGAGGACCCTTTCATTTTTATTTTAGACGGTATTGAAGATCCCCATAATCTGGGGGCTATTATCCGTACAGCCAACCTGGCCGGAGCCCATGGGGTTGTCATTCCCAAAAACAGGGCAGTGGGACTGACTGCTACCGTTGCAAGGACCTCGGCGGGAGCTTTGAACTATACCCCTGTTGCAAAGGTGACCAATCTTTCCAAAACAATTGAAGAATTGAAAAAAGAAGGACTTTGGTTCGTCTGTGCTGATATGGATGGAACGAAAATGTATGATCTGAACCTGAAGGGGGCAATCGGATTGGTCATTGGTAATGAAGGGGAGGGAGTCAGCCGTCTGGTAAAGGAAAAATGTGATATGACTGCAGCCATTCCAATGAAGGGGGATATTGATTCCCTCAATGCTTCTGTGGCAGCAGGAGTTTTGGCATATGAAATTGTAAGACAGAGATTCAATTGATTAGCCAAACAGAATGTTCTGAGAGTTTCATGGGATTTTACGGTTTACATAATGTGGAGGGGATATATTGAAACAATATCATGACTTTACAGATGAAGAACTGATCATCCGTGCCAGAGACGGAGAAGAAGAAATTATTGAATTCCTTATGGATAAATATAAGAATCTGGTGCGCAGCAAGGCATCTACCATGTTTATACTGGGAGCGGACAGGGAGGATCTGATCCAGGAAGGCATGATCGGTCTGTTTAAGGCAGTCAGGGATTATGACAGCGGCAGGGATGCCAGCTTTTATACCTTTGCGGAGCTTTGTATTTCCAGACAGATGTATACGGCATTACAGGCTTCGGGGCGAAAGAAGCACAGCCCTTTAAATACTTATGTGTCCATTTACCAGGGGCATGATGAGGAAGAGGGGACGGAGCTTATAGAGGCATTGGAAAATCACAGGGAACGCAATCCGGAAGAAATTCTTATCGACAAGGAAAATGTAGCAGATATAGAGAAAATTATTGAAAATGACCTGAGCTCTTTTGAGAAACAGGTGCTGGAATTATCCATGACCGGAATGGGGTATGTGGAGATTGCAAAACTTTTGGGAAAGGATGTAAAGTCTACAGATAATGCCCTCAGCCGTGTTAAGACGAAAATCCGCAAGGCTTTAAACAAAAAATGACAGAATAAGATTTTTTCTCTAGGCAGAAAAAGTCTCTTGTGATATACTGACCCTAGGCGGAATTGCATCGAATGAATATAGGTTGGTATAGCAGACGGTGTAAAAGCATATGAATTTATTACATATGTACTGCAAACTTATAGTCGGGGAAAAGGAGAAAAGCTATGGAAAAAGAAAACAAAATGAAAAATGAGATTTATAAGGAATTAAAGGTTTCTTTTCAGTCTATGGAACAGCAGATCAAAGAGAGAAAAGAATACAAGGAACTGTTAAAGTTCAAGATTGATTTATATAATAAATGTCTGGATGACCACCTTTTGGAAAAGGGCAGCAAACTGATCAGGGAACATCTGGATGCTACCAAGAAGGAAGTCAAAGAAGTGGATCAGCAGATTGAAGATCTGACACTGGAAAAAGACGCATACCGCATCGAATTAGAAGTTTTTGAAGATGCCTTCAGAGAGTAGTTGACAAACTAAATCCGCCTATGCTACAATAGTCGTCGGTGGTTAAAAGCCAGGCTGATATAGCTCAGGTGGTAGAGCGTCGCATTGGTAATGCGGAGGTCACGGGTCCGAGTCCCGTTATCAGCTTATTTGGAGCCTTGAATTTTCAAGGCTCTTTATTTTCGTGTTGCATGGTTTCAAAATGATTATTGGTCATTTCAACAAATCAAATTCTTTATTTTTATTCATAACCAAAGCAGAACGTATATGAATTATGCTATTTTTAAAATCAATATCAGAGGAATCTAAAGCACATATTTCAGAACGTCGTAAAGTGCCATAAGCTGCAAGACAAACTGCTATTGACAGGTCTTTGTCAAGGATGCAGCTCAAAAGAATAGAATTGCAATATAAAACTGGCATCTGATGCGGGGATGATACAGGGTTACATGAGTTATTACACGCTGGATCAATAAGCCATTATGATAGAGAGATTTATCAACAATATAATGGAAGAAGGATCGGTGGAACGGATTGATTGGCTAATAAAGAAGGGCATTTAAAAAATTATCAGAAGAAGATTTGGAGAAATTTAGGGATAGAGGATATGGTGAAATGTTGGAAATGTTACACTCAGGAGCTTTAGAGATGCAAAAAAAGGGTACTTGGGATGCATATGTTGAACAATGTAAAAGCCATAAGAAAAAGACACCAGAAGAGATCAAGAAGGAACTTAAAAAATATCTGATTCCGCATGAGGAAAATTAGAGAAGTTAATAGTACAGAAGCGCATCTTGCAATCAAAATCTGCGTATGCTATAATGCCATTAGGCAAAAGGATATGAGTATCCATATGTACAAGGAACGAATCCCCCAACTGTACCCGAATACAGTTGAGGGATTCTTCTTTTCTTTTGTAGTGGCAAAGCACCCACTAGGCTATTTGCTGTCCTTGTCATTACTGTCAAGCCATTTGATGATGAGGTGGCAAACCACACCGCCCATAACAGTAACAAAAAGTGATATGAGTATTTCCATATGTACACCTCCTCCCGTTGTCGGGTATCGGTTGGACAACAAGCCAATTATATCACGCATTTCTGCAATATTCTACAATTTTCCCATGGGTATGTATTATACTATTACTATATTTAGTATTACCATATTCGGTATTTACAAAGCATTTTAATTATGATATAAAAGGTCGAAATATGAAGATGATGGGAGCGGAGTAATATGAATTTTTTTAGTTTAATTGATAGTATATGTTCTATTGCAAGCCTGATTGTTTCACTATTTGTAGCATCTAAAGTAATAAAATTATCAGATTCAAATAATAGTAATTTAGGTGGGATACAACAAGGAAAGGGGAATAAAATGGCAAAGGATCATGCAGTGATGGCTGATAATAATTCCAGTGCAACATATAATGATTATAGCGGGGCAACAATTATGGGAGAGTTTGACGAACCACCTGTGCTGACAGAATCATATTATCCAATTTCAGCGACAGAGATGGATAAGTATCAAGAGGGAATATCTCCGAATACATGTAACATGACAGCACCTGAAAATTCCAATACATTATGTTTGTCAGCAGATTTTGAGAAGATCACTTCTAAACCAGATAAGAATAGATGGATTGGCTATAGCATAAAATCAATGCCAATGAGAGATTGGAGAAGTTTTGTAAATGAAAACTATTCTTTACAGTTTAGTTACATGGCAACAGAAAGTATAAAAGAAGTTTGGATTGAAATAACGAATTTGCAAGGGAACAAGAAAATACATAAAACAAGGCTTCAATTATCTCAAACAGATTTAAAATTTTCTTTGCAACTAGGTAAATATAAAGACACTGTTGAAGATTGGAAGTTTGTCGATGAAATTTGTTTTGTATTTTTTCCGGAAAATTGTATTGGACAAAAAGGGTTAGTTTTTATTACTGATTTGTCAATAAATAGGGGATAAAAACCGGTATTTTCAACGGTTTCAGAGCTTCGTAAGTGGTATAAAGATTATAAAATGAAATAGGATAGTTAATAGTGCAGAAGTGCTTGCTGTACTTCCTATAATTGTTTGATAAACCCGCTTTCTTGTGGTAAAATTATCCTAACTGTAGTCATGTTTATTCGGGGGAGCGGCAAGGTGTCAAACGAAAAGATGAAAAGAGCAGCCGTAAGGGCAAACGGCATTTTATCAAAATCGGTTCTATTGTTTCTGTTTCTTATACCGATCATATACATTTTGCAGGCAACAGGAGTTTCCCATAATTCTATGGAGGAATTGGTTGCCGTGACTGTATTGATCCTGGTCTTAAGTGTGGTTCCGGGGATATTTAATAAGCTGTCTTATAATGAAGAGTTGATTGCAAATATAACTTTGCTGTCAATGGAAATATTGCTTATGATGCTTTCCATGAATCCTCATGCAGAGCTTTCCATTATTTATGTAGTGGTTCCGGTCGTCAGCCTTATCTATTGTAATCAGAAAATTACCCAGCGAATCAGTCTTCTTAGTTATATGGGGATGATGGGCGTTTGCGCTTATCGGGCTTTTGTTATAGAAGAAAGCGGAACGGGACTTTATAGTGATGAAGTCATATATCTGACTTTGTTAAAGTTTACCGTGGAATTTGGGGCAGTAGCAGTTATTGTCAGCTATGGAGCCGGATTCTTTGAAGGCATGATATTGGAAAAAGGGGACACAGCTGTTAGGGAAAGTGGTTTGGCAGTTTCAGATCAGGATCAGACAGGAAAACGGGAAAATTCCCTGCAGGAAAGTGTTTATGATGTCCAGGGCATGTTTTGCGGAATAGAAAAAGACATGCAGGCTATGATAAAAGGAAAGAATAAATTTTTTGAAATGGAGATCGATCCTCACCTTCCGGTTAAACTGGCGGGAGCAAAAGAGGAGATCAGAAAAGCGCTGGCAGGTATCTGTTCCGATCTTTTAATGTATCATTCAGAAGCAGCGGTAAAAATGTTTGTAACCTATGACAGTGGTATCATTCCCAAAAAGAACCAGAATATTACCCTGATTATAAAAATCAGCGGTTATACGGATATTACGGCAGTAACAGCCAATAAAGCAGCTTTGGGCTACTATTTGAGCCAGAAGGTTATTGAACAGTTAAAGGGCAGCTTTGAGGATTTGTCCAATTCAGAAGAGGCAGTTTTTAGGATTTGTCTGCTGCAGCGGGTAGAAGATGAGAGGACTATTGCCTACAGGAAAGAACAACAGTTACAGGAATTGCGGCAAATACAAAATGAAGCGGCAGGACAGGGCAGACATGCACTGTTTCATCATCAGATTAAGGCTCTGGTAGTGGATGATAACAAGGAAAGTTGTAAACTTATTGATGCGATCTTAAGCTCCATGGGTGTGGAAGTTGTTTGTGCAGATAATGGGGCAAGTGCCATAGAATTGTTGGAAACTCAGGAATACCAGCTTGTATTTATGGATCAGATGATGCCGGAAAAAAGCGGATTGGAAACGGTAAAGGAGCTTCGGTATCAGGAGGATGAATATTATCAGAAGCTTCCTATTATCCTGATGACCATCAATACCAAGGAAGAAGCAAAGAAGGAGTATGGGGAAGCGGGATTTACAGATTGTATATCCAAGCCTATTAATGTAAATGAAGTAAAATCCAGTCTGCAAAAATGGATCAAAGATGATTATCCGTTGACCTATGCAGAATATAAAAAAATGCAGGAGATGGAAAATGAGCAGTAATTTTCGGAAACTGGCAGATAAATTGAGGATAGATCATGGGGCAGACGCTTTGGTTGCTGCCCTTTTTAGTTTGGCAGCAGCAGGCTTGAGCCTATGGGGGTTAAGTGGAATTTTATATGGCAAATGGCCTGTATATGAGGAACTGGTAGCAGGCGGAAATGTCTGGGACGGCTATAATAAACAGGGAGATATGACATTGTTTTATCTGTTATATCTGTTGATTCCCCTGTATTTTTGTCTGTTTTTATATGTGAAACATACTGTTATGAAATCTTATAAAACAAACCAGGTAGATAAAGGCAGTATTTCCAAAGAATCATGGGAAGCATGGAAAATCCGGGGCTTGTATCCGGCAGCGGCTTTTCTGGGTGTGGAAGCTGTCCGTGCAGTGGAAACAGCGGCAGCAGGAATGTGGCCGGGACATCAGAATAAGCTGTCTTTGATTGGTCAGGCGGCAGCAGCGGTCTTAGTTGTGGGAATTTTGGGACTTGCCCTCTGGCAGAGAATAAAGCATAAAGAGAGCCGGAAAACTGCGGAATGGTTTCTTATGATATTTCAGCTGGTTCTGCCTTTCCAATTTTTGGGATATTACCGCTTTTTTTATGAATATGAATCTGAAGAAGGTTTGATACAACTGTTTTATTCCGCAAAATGGAAATGGTCCTGTCTGGTATTGCTGGGAATCTTTTTATTTTGCCAGATAAGGGGTGTATGGAAAAGGAAAAAGGGAATTTATCTGACTACCTTGATGCTGCTGGCAATAGGACGGGTGGCGGCAACACCGGAAGGAATCTTAAGTGTGGACTTTTTTCATAATGGAGAAATGGCATTTCCGATGCAGCAGTTATTGTCCTATGGAAAAATCCCTTACTTTGATTTAGACCCCATTCATGGATTATGTGATTATTTTTACAGCCTTGTCAATGTGATTTTCTTTGATGGCAGCTATTTTTGCCAGAATGTGGCAGTCATGGCAGCAGGGATGATCATGGCAGCTCTTTTGGCAGCTATCATGGGCAGGTGCATCAATAACAGGTATCTGTCATTGGTACTGATCTATCTGGTCATGCCTTATCTGGTACAGAAGGCTGGCGTGAGATATCTGTTGTTCTTTGGAGCATTTTTCATTTTGTTTTGTGACAGGGTAAGAGGGGACAGCAGAAGATTTCTGTGGTGGTGGATATTACTTTGTATTGCAGGAATATCCTGGAATGTTTCTATTGGCAGTTCCATGGCTGTTGCTTTCCTGCCGGAAATTTTATATAGGATCGTAAGGGATATTCTGCCGAAGCTGAAAAGCTGGAAAAACTGGGATAAAAGGGAAAGAAAGAGATTTTTGACAGCTTATGGAATCCTGTTTGTCATAGGAATCTGCTACATTCCATGGTTTTTACAGATTTTGCGGTTTTTAAGCGAAAATGCGGGCACTACCCTTTATGTAAATGGCACTCCTGTATTTGGGGATGAGTTTCAGCCGGTAAGAACCTTTGGATTTCTGCTTCCTTATATTGTAGCATTGACTTATGCCCTGGCGGGAAGCAAAAAGGGAAAATCCGCTTTTGTCAGCATGTTTACCTGCTTCCTTGTGATCAGCAATTATGCCTGCGTCAGATATGATGAAGGAGCCAGACTGGCAGTGTTGGCAGTGTTTTTTATGGTACTTTATGCAGGAAACCTTTTGGCAGATAAGAAAATAACCAAAAGCATTCAGGTGGGAGCAGGAATCTTGTGCATGGGTCTTACGATCTGGCTGGTCCGGGGATACCTTCCTCATATGGGACAGTCTATGGCAGTGCAAAAGATTCCTTCTGTGGGAACAGTGAAAATCATGGATGAGGAAATAGAAGATCCCATTGTGTTTGTTTCGGGAGAAAGTGTGGATATGCCAAACCTGGGGACGGGATTTATTCAGGGAAGTACTTTTAACAGTCTTAAAAATGTTCAGACAGTTGTAAATACGGAAGCCTTGGGGGAAAGCTATCTGGATCTTACCAATAAAATTTCCCATTATGTGATCCTGGATAAGGAAAGTGTGCTTCCGTTTACCTCTGCTTATAACATCAGCAATGAAAAAATGCAAAAGAAAGCGATCAGCCTGATAGAAGCTGAGAGACCCCGGCTTATTTTGATCTCCCCCTTGATCCGGTTTGATCTGGCGCCTTTGAGCCTGCGGTCCATGAAGCTTTACACAACTCTGGTGGAAATGGGATATGAGCCTTATGTTTACGAGGATGTGGTCTATCTTTTGGACAAAGAGCCAAATCTTTTGGAGGCGGCAGAAGGAAGAAGAGCCCTGGGGCTGATCTGTCATAAAGATTATATGGGAATGCTTCCTTATATCTGGGGAGCTTCCATGAAAGCGGATGCAGAAGACATGGGACTCCAATCTGTAGATGTGGATTATGAGCTTGTGCCTGCAGCAGGAGAGGAGAGCAGGGAATTTCAGATCCATATGCGGGAGGATAGGAGCGGAATGGAAATATCCTATATAGCAGTCAGTGTTCCGGCAGGAAAGGCAGATGAGCAATGGTCATTTTCCTTTAAAAGTGATGTGGATGGTCAGGATCATAGATTCAGCCTGTTGTCAGGAGCGGCAGAAGATAAGGTATCAGAGAAGGGAGATATTGTCTATCTGATTCCGGTAGGATCTTCCCCCTTCTGGCAGTACTCCAGGATTACCGGATTTGAAGTCAGCGGAGTCAGTGAGATCAGAGACATCAGATTTTATCATTAAAAATAGCAAAGTTTTATTGTCTGTAAGAAGAAAAACCATATATCTATCAGGAAAAAATGAATTTTCCGGAATAGATATATGGTTTTTTGTAATTTTGCTTTATCTGAACTTTATGAATTGTTCTATTGTGTCGGAACTGTAATTTCCGGATTGGTATCGGATGGTGTTGTAGTATCCGGCGCCGGCGTTTGCTGCTGCGCCTGCTGAGCCGCCTGTTGCGCCTGCAAAGCTGCATTGGCTGCATTTTGCTGAGCTGCCTGGCTGTCCGTGATCATTGCTGCCGGATTGTTGATATAATACTCCGCTGTGTGAGGACAAAGGTTTGTAATACTTGATGAACCATCGTCGTTTACAGGAAGGGTAATGACACCGGGTACTCTGTATGGACAGGTTTCGGTTGCCGGAAGTCCCGTTGCCATACATACATTGCCCTGATAGTGTATATCGCAGTATTCTGTAGGAACTGTTCCTTCTGCAAATAATTCCGTAACAACACATCCGCTGGCATCGCACAGACCGGCAATGGGCAGCTTACCTGACTGACTGCAGACTGAGGCGGAAACAATACCTTCAGGTCTTGTAAAGGATTCATTGGGAAGCTCCTCGTGAATCTGGCTCATAACTGCGCGCCAAAGTTTTTTGGATAAATTGCGTTCACCGTTATCTTTGTTCAAAATCTCGTTGTTGTCATATCCCGTCCAGGTTGTAGCTGTGTAATAAGGCGTATAGCCAGAAAACCATACATCCCGGTAGCTGGTGGTGGTTCCGGTCTTACCGGCAATTGCCATATCACCGAAATTAACGGATGTACCGGTTCCTTTGGTAACTACATCTACCATGGCATCTGTCAAAAGGTATGCGGTTGTTTCTTTGATAACCCGTCTGGTTTCAGGCTGGGTACGGTCTAAGATTACTTTGCCGTTGTGATCCAGTATCTGTGAGTACAAAGCAGGTTCAATATAGATTCCGCCATTTGCAATAGTAGCGTAGGAAGCATTCAGCTCCATATTGGTAACGCCGTCTGTAATACCGCCAAGGGCAAGAGACTGCTGAATATCGGAATAGATTTCCACTTCGCCGGTGGTGGAATTGGTCACTTCCTTACGTTCCACCAAAGTTGTAAAGCCAAAATTATTCAGATAGTCAAAGCCCAGCTGTGGGGTGATCTTAGTCAGAAATTTAACGGTTACAATATTTAAAGACTGTTCAATACCATAACGCATGGAGCAGTTTATATTTTTATAACCTGTATACCAGTTGTTGACTGGTCTTCCGTTGGCATAATTGTAAGGACCGTCATATTCCACTGAGGCAAGCGTCAAACCGGCGCTGTCTAAGGCAGGGGCATAAGTGGATACGATCTTAAAAGTAGAACCGGGCTGTCTGGTAACGTTTGTGGCTCTGTTTAAGGTACGGCTGGCAGATTTGGTACCTCTGCCCCCAACCATGGCAACCACATAACCGGTATGCTGGTCTTCCACAGTAATGGAAACCTGGGGCTGGGGAGTCAGTGTAATATTTTCTGCCTCCACTTCATCTCCATAGCCCAATACACTTGCTTTATATTCCTCTACAGCCGCATAAGCGTCATCCTGGGAAGAGTAGAGCAGATTAAATTTTGCATTGCTCTGCAGGAAATAGGACTTCAGCATTTCCGTGCTGTAATTTACATATTCATCATCAGCCGTGTGTACAGTCAGTTCATAATTTAAGTACCATTTGACATTGGAGGGATAGTTTTCCTCATTCTGATAAACTTCATCACAGATTCTCTGGATCGCAGGGTCCTGTGTGGAATAAATCTGAAGACCGCCGCTGTAGACCAGGTTGTATGCCTGGGTTTCGTTATAATCGCCTGTTGCGATCAGATCCTCGATGACCTGGTCGATCAGGGCATCTACAAAATAGGAGTTGACGGAATCCTTGTCAAAGCTTTCATTTACTGTCTTGATGCGGGAATATACATCATCCGCCATGGCAGTTTCATATTCCGATTCCGTAATATAACCCTGGTCCAGCATGTCTTTTAAAACCTTGCCCCGGCGTTCCGCATTTTTATCAGGATTGGAAATAGGATTATATCTGGTAGGGTTCTGTGTAATAGCTGCAATGACTGCACATTCCGAAAGGTTCAGCTCCGATACAGGCTTATTGAAATAACGCATGGATGCAGCCTGAACGCCCAGAGTATTTTGACCTAAGTTGATGGAATTCATGTATAACTCCAGAATATCTTCCTTGGACATTCTTTTTTCAAGCTCCAGAGCCAGATATTGTTCCTGGAATTTACGTTTGAATTTGTTTACCATGTTCTTTTCAGTTACCCAGTCATCAAAAACATTGTTCTTTAATAACTGCTGGGTAATGGTAGAAGCGCCCTGGGAAAATTCAAATTTGTTTTTAACGCCTTCCACTGCGGCACGTACAATACCTTTGATGTCAATACCATTATGTTCGTAGAAACGGGCATCTTCAATTGCCACAAAAGCATCTGCCATATCCTGTGGTATGGATTCCATACCCACATAGCTTCGGTTGGAATTGGTGGATACCAGCTTGGTAATCTGATTTCCGTCCGCATCATACACGATAGTGGCATAGCCTGTTGGTGTTACGTCCAGATTGGAAATGTCCGGTGCTGAGGCAAGAATACCTTTGAACATGCCGATGCCCATGCATCCGGCTAAAATAACAACACTGAGACAGCATATTAAAAATGCTTTCAGAAAAGCCAACAGGATCATCTTACCGAATTTGGTGGATTTGGAATTTAACTGCTGCTGTTTCTTACGAATGCCTTTTTTACTGTAATTCATATGTTAAAGCCTCCCTAATATAGGTCATTATACCAAAATGTGGGTTTAAAATAAAGTAAATTATTCCATAAGGATAATGTGCCAATCAATGGGCAATGAGAAAAAATTTTTCAAGATAATTCCATATTTAGGATTGTTCACAATTGGATACACTTTTATTCCAACTTGTGCTAATATACTATAGGAAATAATTTTTATAAAAAACCAGGAAAAAGGAAGTGATGATATATGCCAGACATAGATAAGACCGTGTACCGTGGCGGTGCAGGAGAAGTGGTTGAAAAGAAATCACGTTTTATCGCCACGGTAGCGGCTGTTTCCAGTAAAGAAGAAGCGGAAGCCTTTATAGCTTCCTGCAAAAAAAAGTATTGGGACGCCAGACACAATTGTTCGGCATATATTATTGCCGATACAGTGGATATATTGCATTCCTCTGATGACGGAGAACCTTCAGGAACTGCGGGAAAACCTATGTTGGAAGTGCTTATGAACGAAGGTATAAAAAATGTATGTGTTGTAGTGACCAGATATTTCGGCGGCACACTCCTTGGAACCGGCGGGCTGGTAAGAGCTTATCAGGCTGCTGTAAAGGAGGGAATTGCAAACAGCGTTCTCATTGAAAAACATAAGGGAATAAAGGCGGAAATAACCGCAGATTATAATGATGTGGGTAAACTGCAGTATCTTTTTGCTTCCAACCAGATCGAAATATTGGAAAGCATTTATGAGCAGCAGGTAAAAATGAAGATTTTGATTCCTATGGAGTTAAAAGACACCATGGAAGAAAAAGTGGTTGACATAACAAGCGGAAAAGGGTCATTACAGTCTGTGGAAGAAGTTCTTTATGCTCCCGTTGAAGGTGAGGTCAAAATATGGAAGAAAGAATTGAAGAAGGATTAGAAATTTTAAAGGATTATCTGAATAAAAAGCAATATGTAAAAATGCGGGAATGGATGGCAGAATTAAACGTTGCCGACATTGCTGCCATGATCGAAGAATTGGAAGAGGAGGAGAAATTAAAAGTATTCCGTATTCTGCCAAAGGATATGGCAGCGGACATTTTTTCCTATCTGCCCATTGAAGTGGAACAGTACATTATTACCTCTCTTTCTGATAAAGAGGCAGGAAACATTATCGATAACCTGATGGCGGATGATGCCACGGACCTTTTGGAGGAAATGCCTGCCAATATTGTCAAGAAGCTTTTGGCAAATGCCAGTCAGGAAACCAGAAGGGATATCAATCATCTGCTCCGTTATCCGGAAGATTCTGCAGGCAGTATCATGACAGTGGAATTTGTGGATCTAAAGGAAAGACATACAGTTTCCCAGGCGATCGAGCGTATCCGCAAACTGGGAGTGGATTCTGAGACTATCAATATCTGTTATGTACTGGACAATCAGAGAAAATTAAAGGGAACAGTTGCCCTTCGCTATCTGCTGCTTACGAACCCCGATGAAAGAATCGGGGATATCATGCATGAAAATGTCATCAGCATTCATACTCTGATGGACCAGGAAGAGGTGGCAAGGCAGTTCCAGAAATACGACTTTACGGCAATGCCTGTTGTGGATAATGAAGAACGTCTGGTTGGTATTATCACTGTAGATGACGTTGTGGATATCCTGCAGGAAGAGGCTACGGAGGATATGGAAAAGATGGCGGCTATCGTCCCCAGTGATAAGCCCTATATGAAAACGACTGTTTTTGAAATCTGGAAAAAGAGAATTCCCTGGCTTTTGCTTTTGATGATCTCAGCCACATTTACAGGAAAGATCATTGCATCCTTTGAAAATGCCCTGAGCGTTTATGTGGTATTGACAACCTTTATTCCCATGCTGATGGATACGGGAGGAAATGCCGGAGGACAGGCAAGTGTTACTGTTATTCGTGGATTGTCTCTGAATGAAATTGAATTTTCGGATACGTTACGGGTGTTATGGAAAGAAATCCGGGTTTCTGTTTTATGCGGAGTTACCCTTGCTGCAGCCAACTTTGTGAAATTGATGCTGGTTGACAGGGTGAGTCTTACCGTATCGGCAGTTGTATGCCTGACATTGATCGCAGCAGTATTTATCGCAAAGATCGTAGGAAGCATGCTTCCTCTTGCTGCCAAGAAAATAGGCTTTGACCCGGCAGTTATGGCAAGTCCTTTTATTACCACCATAGTAGATGCACTGTCTTTGCTGATCTATTTCCAGATTGCTACATGGCTTCTCGGTATATAGACAGACATGGCTGTTTGAATAAGTGAAGGGGCTGAAAATAAGTATAAAAAATAAGTTGACATAATGTAAAAGAAAGGCGGGGGATTATTATGAAACCTGTAAATCCTAATGCAACAAGGGAAGCAGAAAAATTATTGAATTATCTGTATGAGGTGGCTGGAAACGGTATTATTACCGGGCAGCACACACAGACCAATCCTATGGAAGAAGTGGTTTACATAAAAGAGAAAACCGGATGGAAACCGAAGCTTCAGGGATTTGAATTGCTGGGGTATTCTCCCAATATAAACTATGATGATGCTTCCGAGGCATGTCTGACAGAGGTGGAAGAAAATAAAGGTACCATGGCGACTGCTTTAAAGTGGGCAAAGGAAACAGATGGTATCGTGGCAATGTGTTTTCACTGGTTTTCCCCCATAGGCGGCAGGGATAAAGCGTTTTATACGGAACATACGGATTTTGATGCGTCAAAGGTATTAGAAGAAGGAACAGAAGAAAGGAAAGCCTTTTATTCGGATATGGATGTGATTGCCGAAGAACTGAAAAAGTTTCAGGATGAGAATATTCCCATTTTGTTCAGACCCTTCCATGAAGCTGATGGCAGATGGTTCTGGTGGGGAGCAAAAGGCGATGCAGTGGGCAGAGAGTTATATAAGCTGATGTTTGAGTATTATGTAAACCAAAAGCATCTGAATAACCTGCTCTGGGTATGGAATTCTCCGGCAAAGGAAGGCTATCCGGGAGATGAATATGTGGATGTGATTTCCCGTGATATATATTTGACGGAAAAGAAGCCTACAGATTATAAGGCAGAATATGAAGAACTGATTGCCAACACTACGGACAGGAAAGTGGCAGCATTGGGAGAGGTAGGTTATATTCCTGATGTGGACATGCTGAAAGAAAGCAGGGTTCCATGGGCATTTTATATGACCTGGTCCAAAGAATTCTGTATTGGAGAGCAGTACAATACAGTAGAAGAAACCAAAAAGATGTATGCAAGCGATTATGCCATTAAGATAAAATAAATCAAAAGGCAATTATGTGAAGGGGCTGTGACATTTATAAAATTTTATAAATGTCACAGCCTCTTTCGGGTACGGATAATGTGCCGGGCAAATGCAGCTTGCAGTTGAAAAAGTGCAACTTATGGAAATAAACTTGTATTCAGGCTGCAAAAATAATATAAAGGTTTCAGATAGAAAAAAGTGAGCGGTTCGGAAATAGGAAGTGGAAAATGAAGATTACATTACAGCAGATCGACCGGGGCAATGAGGAAGTCATCATTAAATATAAACAGATGACCGAGCAGGTAGAAGGAATCATAAAGTATATAGAAGGACAGGGGAAAAAACTGTTTGGAACAAAGGATGGGCAGCAGTTCTTTCTTGATATTCATAAGGTGATCTATCTGGAAAGCGTGGACGGCACAACCTGGATGTATACGGAAAAAGAGGTTTATAAGTCAGATCTGACCCTTTCCCTTTGTGAAATACTGTATGGGGAAGAAGGATTTTTCAGGTGCAATAAATCCATGATCATCAATATTTACCGGATCGGCAATCTGAAAAGTATGTCCGGCAACCGTATTGATGTAACTATGGATAATGGAGAGCACGTTGTGATCTCCAGACATTACGCCAAGGAATTGCGAAGTATATTAAGGGGGAATGAGCTATGAAATGGCTGAAAAGATTTTTATATTCTGAAATCGGAATTGAGTTTAAGGCATGCTTATATTTTTGTGTTATTCTGTTTTTTTATTTTGTGTATCAGATTCTGCAGGGAAGTCTTACTGCAAGTATCATTATTATGACAGAAATGATCTTTACGGCTTATTTTATTGGATATATACAGGTATATCTTCTTCATAATTTTGATGAATTGGAGCATTTTGGCAAAAAAGAAGGGGCTTTTGCGTTTATTTGTTCAGTAGTGTACACGCTTGCAAGTTATCTTTTGAACTGGTATGACAAAAATTGGCTGGCAACAGTTCTTTTCTTCTGTTATCTGCTGCTTGTCTATTTGTGTGTGTTCCTTATATATAAAATAAAACGGGATGCTGATACCATCCGTTTAAACAGGGAATTGGAGCAGTTTAAAAATCAGAAGGGAGAGGAATAGATGGAAAAAACCAGCCCAAGGCAGTCATATGCCATAAGGATTCAAAACATGACGAAAAGCTATGGAAAGCACAGGGGAGTCCAAAATCTGTCATTACAGGTGGAAGAAGGGGATATCTTTGGGTTTTTAGGACCCAACGGGGCAGGAAAATCAACCACCATCCGCAGTCTTTTGGGCTTGATCACATTTGGAGAGGGCAGTGCCCAAATCCTTGGAATGGATGTAAAAACCAATGGAAAAGAAATCTTGAGACAGGTTGGCTATATGCCGTCGGAAGCGATGTTTTATCCTTCCATGAAGGCAGGAGATGTGATCCGCTTTGCCGCAGATATGAGGAATCTGGACTGCAGGGAGGAGGCGGATATGCTCTGTGAACGTCTCCTGGTAGACCGGAATAAAAAAATTGAAGAGCTTTCCCTGGGAAACCGGAAAAAGATCAGTATCATCTGTGCCATGCAGCATAAACCCAGGCTGTTCATCTTTGATGAGCCTACCAGTGGATTAGACCCGTTGATGCAGGCGGAGTTTTTTAAACTGGTCACAGAGTATAACCGTCAGGGAACCACCTGTTTTCTTTCTTCACACGTATTGTCGGAAATCAGGAAATATTGCCGGCATGCGGCTATTATTAAGGAAGGAAAGCTGATCTGCACCGATACGGTGGAAAATCTCACAAGGACCAACACAAAACGGGTCCGCATGGTAAAGGATGGAAAAGAAGAGGATTTTGTTTATAAAGGGAATCTGAATGACCTGTTTGCCGGATTTGCAGGACACAACATAGAAGATATTACCATCGAGGAACCGGAGTTAGAAGAAATCTTTATGCACTATTATGAGGAGGAAACGGATGATACTGTATAGACATGAAATGAGAATGAATTTAAAAAGTTTTCTGATATGGACTCTTTGTGTGGGAGCCATGTGCTTTGGCTGTATACTTCTTTACACCAGCCTGGAAGATTCCATACAGGGAATGGCAGATATGTATTCCAATATGGGCGCTATGTCCGTAGCCCTTGGCATGGATAAAATGAGCCTTGCCACGTTAAGGGGCTTCTATGGGACAGAAATCGCCATGATGCATGGTCTGGGCGGAGCCATGTTTGCCGCAATTTCAGGCATCAGCCTTTTATCCAAAGAAGAATCCGGACACACCTCCGAATTTCTGAATGTTCTTCCCGTAGGAAGAACAAACATCCTTTTCCAGAAATATCTGGCACTTTTCTCCAACATCATCCTGTTTAACCTGGTCTGCGCAGCCATTTATCTTCTGGGATTCTGTTTCATGGGAGAGCAGATAAGCCCTCAGGAATTCTGGCTGTACCACCTTGCCGCCACCCTCATGCACTTAGAGATCGCCACCATCTGCTTCATGATTTCCGCCTTTACCCGAAAACCCCTGCCCGGAGCTGCATTAGGACTCACCATCTTCCTATTTGCCGCCGATATGATGTGCCGCATCATCCCCGCCATCAAAAACCTGAAATACCTGACCCCCTTTTACTACGCTAACGCCGCCGACATCTTTACCACCACCAAAGTCAACCTCCCCTGTTGCATGACAGCCATAGCAGTTACCTCAATAACCCTGTTTATAGCCCTGATCCGCTATAAAACCAAGGACCTGACCCCATAAAAAACTATAGAATATGTAACCATAAACTTCCCTTCAAAAGAAGCTCGGTAAAGCCGTCTCTACATCACAGCCTCTCCAGTGCCAACAATAACTCCCCGTCAAAGGGAAAGACGGCACATCCGTACTCTCGCCAACAAGCAGGAGAGCTGCAAAAAATAATCTGTAGGAATATGTTGTAAAATAAAATAGGATTTCTTAGTGTTTTGTCCAGCTCCCAGCAATTTGCAGGCAGGACGCCTGCAAAAGGCTTGTCTGAGCCATGGATGGCGAATACAAGCCGCTTGCGTCCGTCTTTCACAACCATCCTCAAAACACTTAGAAATCCTTTTTATTTTACTCCATATTCCTACAGATTATTTTTTGCAGCTCTCCGTCCGTTACCAGAACGCGCCCGTTCAACCTTTTTTAAACCCCGCCCTTTTCCTCATGGTAGGGTCCAAAATCTTCTTCCTGATCCTCAGGCTCTCCGGTGTCACTTCCAGCAGCTCATCCGTATCAATAAAATCCAGCGCCTGCTCCAGGCTCAGCACCTTAGGCGGTGTCAGCTTCAAAGCATCATCCGCACTGGAAGAGCGCGTATTGGTCAGATGCTTGGTCTTACATACATTGATCTCAATATCCTCAGCCTTGCCCGTTTCGCCGATGACCATGCCTGCATATACCTTTTCACCCGGACTGATAAATAAAGTTCCCCGCTCCTGAGCGCTGAAAAGTCCGTAAGTAACTGCTTCTCCGGATTCAAAAGCGATGAGAGAGCCGTTGCTGCGGTAATTCAGATCTCCCTTATAAGGACCATAACCATCAAAAGTAGTATTTAAAATACCATTTCCCTTGGTATCTGTCATAAATTCTCCGCGGTAACCGATCAAGCCTCTGGAAGGAATGGAAAACTCCAGCCTTGTATAGCCGCCGGAGCCGGTTCCCATATTGCGCAGTTCGCCTTTTCTGGCAGAAAGCTTCTGGATGACTGCACCGGAAAATTCATCGGGCACATCAATATAAGCCAATTCCATAGGCTCCAGTTTTTTGCCCTTTTCATCTGTCTTATATAATACCTCTGCCTTGGAAACAGCAAATTCATAACCTTCACGTCTCATATTTTCGATCAAAACTGACAAATGCAGCTCGCCTCGTCCGGAGACCTTGTAGGAGTCGGTATTTTCCGTTTCCTCTACACGCAGGGAAACATCCGTATTTAATTCCCTGAAAAGTCTGTCCCTTATATGGCGGGAGGTTACATACTTGCCTTCCGTACCTGCAAGAGGGGAGTCATTGACAATAAAGTGCATGGCAATGGTAGGCTCGGAAATCTTCTGGAAGGGAATGGGCTTTACGTCCTCAGGAGAGCAGAGGGTATCGCCGATGTGGATATCGGCGATACCGGAAATAGCCACGATGGAACCGATACCGGCTTCCTTTACCTCTACCTTATTTAAACCGTCAAATTCATAAAGCTTGGACACCTTTACCTTACGCATCTTATCAGGTTCATGATGGTTTACCATGACAACATCCTGATTTACTCTGATCACACCGTTGTCCACCTTGCCGACACCGATGCGTCCCACATATTCGTTGTAATCGATCGTGCTGATCAATACCTGGGTTCCTGCATCAGGATCTCCCTCAGGAGCAGGAATATAATCCAGGATCGTATCAAACAAAGGGATCATATTGGTTCCCGGCATATCCATATCCAGACTTGCCGTTCCTGTTCTGGCAGAAGCAAATACAAAAGGACAATCCAACTGGCTTTCATCAGCCTCCAGATCGATAAATAATTCCAGAACCTCATCCACTACCTCAGCAGGTCTTGCTTCGGGACGATCGATCTTGTTGACGCATACAATAACGGGAAGATTTAATTCCAAAGCCTTGCGCAGCACAAATTTGGTCTGGGGCATAGCGCCTTCAAAGGCATCCACCACCAGAATAACGCCGTTTACCATTTTTAAAACACGTTCTACCTCGCCGCCAAAGTCCGCATGACCGGGGGTATCGATAATATTGATCTTGGTATCTTTATAGGTGATTGCGGTATTTTTGGAAAGGATGGTAATGCCCCGTTCCCTTTCGATGTCATTGGAATCCATGACACGCTCCGCAACCTCCTGATTTTCACGAAAAACGCCGCTTTGCTTCAGCAGCTCGTCCACCAAAGTGGTCTTGCCGTGATCTACATGGGCGATAATGGCAACGTTTCTCACATCTTCTCTTTTTGTTTTCATAAATAATTCTCCTCAACAATTTTCTCCAAAGTATGTCTTTGAACCTGCACATATGCAAATGATCCCAAATACTTTAGAATGATTGATATTACAAACGTTTTTAGTCTACCACATCCTCTGCAAAAATCAAGTAAATATGAAATGAAATGACTTTAAAATGGAGAAATTTGACGGAATTTGACGATGAGAATTTTACATTTTTACTCCAAAATGAAATATGATAGTAGTACATGACAGGAAAAAATTCTTTATTTGTGTAAGAAGGGAGAACTAGGAAATGGATAAGATGAATGAAAACAACAAAGTGACGGTCATGGGAGAAATCGTTGGAGAATTTTCTTTTAGTCACGAGATTTACGGAGAGGGATTCTATATGATAGATATCCTTGTTCCGAGGCTTTCGGAAAGTGCGGACCGGATTCCCCTGATGGTATCGGAAAGGCTTCTGGATATTAAAAAGGATTACAGGGGTATGAATGTAAAGGTATCGGGACAGTTCCGCTCCTATAACCGCCATGAAGAGAGAAAAAATAAACTGGTATTATCTGTATTTGTCAGGGATTGGGAGTTTATTGATGAGGTAGAGCGCAGTGAGATGACCAATCATATTGAATTAGATGGATTTATCTGCAAGGAACCGGTTTACCGCAAGACACCTTTGGGAAGGGAAATTGCGGATATCCTGCTGGCAGTGAACCGCCCTTACGGAAAAAGCGATTACATACCCTGTATCAGCTGGGGCAGAAATGCCAGATTTGCCAATGAATTTGAGGTGGGAAGCCGCTGCAGGGTGATCGGAAGGATTCAGAGCAGGGAGTATATGAAAAAGATCACGGAAGAACAGGTCGAAAAGAGAATCGCTTATGAGGTCTCTGTCAGCAAATTGGAAGTTCCTGTAGAGGAAATGGTGTAGGTTACAGGCAAAATGTGGAAGCCTTAAGCGGTATAAAAGTTGCCAGAATTGGAAAAATGTGCTATGATACATCAATCTTATAACTGGTAGGTGCATAATGGAAAAAGGAAAAATTCATATTTATACCGGTGACGGTCACGGCAAAACTCCTGCTGCTTTAGGGGAAGCCTTATATGCGGCTGCAGAAGGCAGACAGGTAATTATCATTCAGTTTATGAAGGGCAGAGGTCTTTCGGAAAACGAATTTACCAGAAGGCTGGAGCCTGAGATTAAATTTTTCTGTTTTGAGAAAACTGATGCGGAATATGCTGATCTGACCAGCAGACAACAGGAAGAAGAAACCATGAACATCCGCAACGGCATAAATTTTGCCAAGAAAGTCCTGTCAACAGGCGGTTGTGATTTGCTGATCCTGGATGAGGTATTGGGACTCCTGGATGTGGGTATCATTACAGTAGAGGATTTAAAAACTTTGCTTTCTGCAAAGGATGAAGAAACTACGATCATAATGACCGGCATTCAGCTAAAAGAAGAAGTCATATCCTTAGCCGATGAGATTTCAAAAATTGAGTCAATGCCTATTGCATAATGAAGTTAATAGTGATATTCTGTATTTAAGGATGCGCAGAACGCATTCATTAATATGAAAAGATAGAGGTTGCGTTTTTTATCAGTACCTGTCCTGATGTCAAGGAGCAGAGGAAGGATAGCGAAAGGAAAAGACGCCGAAAGAAAATATTACCTGAAGATATTTTCTTGGGCATGCAGTTAAGAGCTGTATGACTGTCATCTACTAAGATGGGGAGCTATCGGAAATGATTTTTAAGCCGTTCCCGCCAGAACGGCTTTTATGATGTCAATAATGACCGCAAAGCAGACCCACAGGGCATAAGGAGGAAAAAAGATGTCAATTTTTAAAGGAGCAGGTGTTGCTATCGTTACACCATTTCATGAAGACGGAAGTGTGAACTATGAGGCTTTTGAAAAGCAGATCGAGCGTCAGATCGCAGGGGGTACAGATGCCATTATCGTGTGCGGTACAACAGGAGAGGCTTCCACACTGACCCATGAGGAGCATTTGGATGTGATCCGCTACTGTGTGGAAAAGGTAAATAAGAGAATCCCTGTTATTGCAGGAACAGGTTCCAATTGCACGGAAACAGCCATTTATCTTTCTAAAGAAGCAGAAAAAGCAGGAGTTGACGGATTGCTTCTGGTAACTCCTTATTACAATAAATGTACCCAGAAAGGTCTGTTGGAGCATTTTAAAATGATAGCGGAAAGCGTCAGCGTGCCGGTCATTCTTTACAACATTCCCGGCAGGACCGGCGGCGTGCTCATTGCACCGGAAACTATCTGCACCCTTTGCAGGGAAGTGCCCAATATTGTGGGTGTTAAGGATGCAACAGGCAATATTTCCGGCGTGGCAAAACTGATGCACATGGCAGCAGGAGATGTGGATGTTTACTCCGGCAATGACGACCAGATCGTACCGATCCTTTCTTTAGGCGGCAAGGGCGTTATTTCCGTTCTTTCTAATGTGGCACCAAAGCAGACCCACGATATCTGCCAGATGTATTTTGAGGGCAACGTAGAAGGCAGCAGGGATCTGCAGTTAAAGGCACTTCCTGTAATCGATGGCTTATTCTGTGAGGTAAATCCCATTCCCGTAAAAAAAGCCATGAACCTGATGGGTCTGGAGGCAGGTCCTCTCCGCCGTCCTTTGACAGAAATGGAAGATGCCCATGCGGCAGTTTTGGAAAAGGCTATGAAGGAATTTGGCATTTTATAGGATAGAAATTGAAGTCGTTGAATGGAATATTCCGGTGTATGCTTTTTGCATATGCCGGAATGTTTTAAATTATAAAGGGAGAACGCAGCGCTTGTTTATATGAGCAGATCATAAGAATTTTATAGGAGATTTTTTGTAATTGTGTTAAAATAAAAGCGGTTTCAGTTAGAAGAGAATTGTATTAAGAGACTTTACAAATCAGAAAATCAAAAAGATCAAAGAAAAAATGAAATAAAGCATAAGGAGACAAGGAAAATGACAAGAATTATCATGCATGGCTGTAACGGAGTAATGGGACAGATGATCTGCAATCTGGTTGCGGCAGATGAAGAGGCGGAAATCGTAGCAGGTGTGGATATTAGTGAAAAAGAAGGAAATTCTTTTCCGGTTTTTACTTCCATTGACAAATGTGATGTGGAAGCGGATGCAGTCATAGACTTTTCACACTTCAGCTGTGTGGACGGGCTTTTAGACTGGTGTGCGGCAAAGAAAATGCCTGTGGTTCTGTGCACCACGGGATTATCTGAAGAACAGCTTGCAAAGGTGGAGGAAACCGCTAAAGAAACAGCAGTATTAAAATCAGCAAATATGTCTTTGGGTATCAATATGCTCTTAAAGTTGTTAAAAGAAGCAACTGCCATTCTGGCTCCCGCAGGCTTCGATATTGAAGTGGTGGAAAAGCATCACAGAAGAAAAGTGGATGCGCCCAGCGGAACTGCACTTGCTCTGGCTGATTCCGTTAATGAAGAGCTGAATCATGAATATGAATATGTTTATGACAGAAGCGAAAGAAGACAGCCACGTCCTAAAAAGGAAATCGGTATATCCGCAGTCAGAGGCGGAACGATTGTTGGAGAACATGATGTGATCTTTGCAGGCGAGGATGAAGTCATTACTTTCAGCCATACGGCATATTCCAGGGCAGTATTCGGAAAAGGTGCCATTCAGGCAGCAAAATTCTTAAAGGGCAAAGGTGCAGGGCTTTACAATATGAGCCATGTCATAGATGCCCAGTAAAAATACACAATACAAACGGGTAAGAAAACAGACAGCAGCAAAAAGATTATGATCAGTCATCGGGGGATTAAAATGGACAACACATTAGAATTAAAATATTTAAAAAGTCTGGCAAAGCAGTATCCGACCATTGCGGCAGCAAGTACGGAGATCATCAACTTATCATCCATATTGAACCTGCCAAAGGGCACAGAGCACTTTTTGACGGATATTCACGGAGAATATGAGCAGTTTAATCATGTGCTGAAAAACGGCTCCGGTTCCGTGCGCAGGAAAATTGATGAAGAATTCGGCAATACCTTGAGCAACAAGGATAAAAAGAGCCTTGCCACTCTGATCTATTATCCAAGGGAAAAGCTGGAGATCGTGCTAAAGGAGGAAGATAACATTGAGGACTGGTATAAGATTACCTTATACCGTCTGGTACAGATCACCAAGCATGTTTCTTCCAAATATACCAGATCCAAGGTCAGAAAGGCACTCCCCAGGGATTTTGCTTATATTATTGAAGAACTGATCACGGAAAAAGCAGAGGTCCAGGATAAGGAAGCCTATTATAATGAGATCGTTCATACCATTATCCGTATCGGACGTGCTCCGGAATTTATCATTGCCCTTTGTGAGCTGGTACAGAGACTGGTCATCGATCATCTGCATATTGTGGGAGATGTTTATGACAGAGGACCGGGGCCCCATATTATCTTAGATACCCTGCGCCATTATCATTCTGTGGATGTGCAGTGGGGCAATCATGATGTGGTATGGATGGGAGCAGCAAGCGGACAGCTTGCCTGCATCGCTACAGTTATCCGTATGTCAGCCAGATACGGCAATCTGGATACGCTGGAAGAGGGATACGGCATCAATCTGATCCCCCTTGCCACCTTTGCCATGGAACAATATAAGGATGTAAACTGTGATGCCTTTTTTATAAAATATAATACCAATTACAATACCAAGGATTTAAGCCTTGATATGAAAATGCATAAGGCGATCACCATTATCCAGATGAAGCTGGAAGGTCAGATCATTATGAGAAGACCGGAATTTGAAATGGAAAACAGGCTTTTGCTGGATAAGATCGACTATGAAAACCATACCATCAACATTGAAGGAAAGATTTATCCCATAAAGGATACGGATTTTCCTACGGTGGACCCCAAAGACCCTTACAGGCTCACAAAAGAGGAAGAAGAAGTGATGGAAAGGCTTCGTCAGGCGTTTACCCGCTGTGACAAGCTTCAGAAGGATATCCGATTCCTGTTCTCCAAGGGCAGTATGTATAAGGTATATAACTCCAATCTGCTGTTTCATGGCTGTGTGCCTATGGATGAGGAGGGCAATTTCTTAAAGGTCAATCTGTTTGGCAGGGAATATGAGGGAAAAGCACTTTATGATGCTTTGGATAATTATGCCAGAAAGGGCTATTATGGCACCAGGGAATCCGGTGAGAAATTAAAGGGTCAGGATATCATCTGGTATATCTGGGCAGGACCTAAGTCTCCCGTATTCGGAAAAGATAAGATGACCACCTTTGAACGTTATTTTGTGGAAGATAAAGAAACCCATGTGGAAAAGAAAAATGCTTATTACAGACTTTATGACAGAGAGGACATCATCAACAAAATTCTGGAAGAATTCGGTCTTTCTGCTGATAAATCCCATATTGTCAACGGTCACGTACCGGTAGAACTGAAAAACGGAGAATCCCCCATCAAATGCGGCGGCAAGCTTCTTGTCATTGACGGAGGCTTCAGCAAGGCATATCAGGGTAAAACAGGAATCGCAGGATATACTCTTGTATCCAATTCCTACGGAATGCGGTTGGTTTCCCATGAACCATTTGAATCTGCCGATGCGGCGATCCGCAATGAATCGGATATTTTCTCGGATTCTATTATCGTGGAAACAGCAATTCGGAGGCAAAGAGTTGCAGATACGGATATTGGTGATGAATTGAGAGAATCTATCCACCAGTTAGAAGAACTTCTGGAAGCCTACAGAGAGGGTATCATTGTGGAAAAAGACGTTTGATCCCACGCCGATACCCAGTCCTTTGGCACAGAGGGGTTATTGATTGTTTACAGCGTTGTCAACACCGTTTGTTACGTCATTTGTGACGTTGCTGACTGCGTCGCCGGTATCTTTGATAATATCACCGGCTGCGTTTCCAACATCATCTACAGCATCCGTAACACCGTCAACGACTCCGCCGTTGTTGTCATTGCCGTTTGTGGCATTGCTGGCAGTTGAATTGCCATTGGCAGCATCATTTGCCTGGCTGCCGTTGTTGGTATTGTTGGCATTTGCGTTATCGGTGTTGTTTGTGTCGGAATTCTGGTCCTGATTTGTATCAGTATCAGAATCCTGTGCTAAATCGGCATTATCGCTGGTATTATTGTTGCCGTTACTGCCACAGCCTGTAAAGCTAAAGAGCATCAGGATCAAAAGGGCAGTAAATAAAAATCGAGTTTTTTTCATAATTTCATTCTCCTTTCAATGCCTGTGAATACTATGTGCATTTTTAAAAGAAAATATTCAGGTATTCTAAAAAAAATTGAATAATAAATTTGTCGGCTTTGTTTGTGCATGAAGAATGGAAAAATAAAAAAGAATAAATAGGAAAGAATAAATTTGTAAAACAGATCAGGAGAAAAAAGATGGAATTCCGTCCCTGTATTGATATTCATAACGGAAAAGTGAAACAGATCGTAGGCAGCAGCCTGTCTGATGAAAAAGATGCCGCAAAAGAAAATTTTGTTTCAAACAAAAATGCAGCATACTATGCCAGACTATATCAAAGTCACGGTTTAAAAGGCGGACATATTATTTTATTAAATGCTGCCGACAGCCCGTATTATGAAAAAACAAAAGCAGAAGCATTGTCTGCACTGGCAGCATTTCCGGGGGGAATGCAGGTGGGAGGCGGTGTTACTGCAGAAAATGCTTCAGAATACCTGAAAGCAGGCGCATCCCATGTCATCGTCACTTCCTATGTATTTCAAAATGGAGAAATCCTCTTGGAGCGCCTTGAAAAACTGAAAAAAGCCGTAGGAAAAGAACATATCGTTTTAGATCTGAGCGCCAGAAAATATGAAGATGCCTATTACGTCATGACTGACCGCTGGCAAAAGAAAAGCAGTGTAAAAGTCAACTTAAATCTTCTGGACCAGCTGTCCTCCTATTGTGATGAATATCTGATCCATGCTGTAGATGTAGAGGGAAAAAATAATGGAATAGAAGAGCCGTTAGTAGAAATGCTTTCAGCCTGTGAAGATATTCCCATTACTTATGCCGGCGGCATCCATAGTTATGATGATCTTGAAATCCTCAGAAAACTGGGAAAAAACAAAATCCACGCCACCATCGGCAGCTCTTTGGATCTCTTTGGCGGTCCCCTAAGCTTTGAAACAATCTGCACCCTATTAAAAACCTAGCCGCTGTCTTTTGTAGTGGTTGAGAAAACGCCGATATTTGAGGCAATAGTACAGGGCAGGAGGAATGGGTTTTATATATATCAAAGGAAACCGTATAAAAATGTCGGTACTTAGATTGCGTCTTTTGCAATCTTATGTACCGCTACATTTTTATCCGAGCGGGAGCGCGTTTCCGTGATATATATAAAACCCATTCCTCCTGCCCTGTGCTATTGCCTCAAATATCGTCCCCTCACAACAAAAAAGAAACGGCTGACCACCGTTCCTTTTCTTCCTTTTAATCCGTTAAAACAATACTGCTAATTCAAATCAAATTTCTATAGAAATTTATATTTAAAAAGGCACATCGAAAAACTGATTAATTGTTATAATCTTTCAATTATAACTTGGTTACGTTAACTGCCTGAGGTCCTTTTTCGCCCTGAACTACTTCGAATTCAACAGCAGCGCCTTCTTCTAAAGACTTGAAGCCTTCCATGTTTAATCCTGAGTAGTGAACGAATACGTCATTACCTGCTTCGTCAGAGATAAATCCGTAACCTTTCTGGTTGTTAAACCATTTAACTGTACCTTTGTTCATTTTGATACCTCCGAAAATAATAACTTGTTGTTTCTTACAACAAAGTCAGAATAGCATAGTAAACGGAAAAAGTAAAGAAAATAAATAAATATTTGATGGAAATATTTTTTATGCTATACTTGTTTCAGATAGGTTTCAGATAGAGGAAAAGTGGTGGAAAAATGAACGCTGAAGAAAGAAGAAAACGGATTTTGGATATCTTAAAAGAGGAACATGCCCCTCTGTCGGGAACGGAGCTGGCAAAGCGGCTGAAGGTAAGCAGACAGGTTGTGGTACAGGATATTGCCCTCCTTCGGGCAGTCAATAAAAATATTCTGTCTACCAATAAGGGCTATCTGCTCTTTGATGACGGAAGCGCCGGCAAGGTCAGAAGGAGCGTCTGTGTCTGTCATAAGGATGAAGATATTCTGGATGAATTTTATGCCATTGTGGACTGCGGCGGCAGGGTGCTGGATGTGGTGGTGGAACATGAAATATATGGTCAGATCACGGTGGACCTGATCATCAATAACCGCCAGGATGCCATAGCCTATGTGGAAAAGACCAGGGATAAAAATACCAAGCCTTTAAACATTCTGACAGATGGAGTTCATTATCATACCATTGAAGCGGAGAATGAGGAAACCCTTGATAAGATAGAAGAAAAATTAAAACACCTTGGAATCTGGCTTAGAAGCGGTAAATAAAAAAGGCAAAAGCAGGCGAATAGTAAAATTCGCTTGCTTTTTTATTGCTGCTGTGCTAATGTACAAGTTGTGCCAGGACAACTGACAAGACAGCTGTCAAGATAACTGTCAAGACAACTGTGAGGCAACACATAAAAATAGAAAATCAAGAGGAAAGCACAGATGGAAAAAGTAAAAAAGCTATTAAATGAGATTTTTATTGACGGCTTGAGCGGAATGGCAACAGGTCTGTTTGCTACTTTGATCGTGGGAACCATCATCCAGCAGATCGGTAATCTGATTCCCGGAGCAATAGGAGATTACTTATTTTTTATCGGAAAGGTTGCGGCAGCAGCCACAGGAGCCGGTATCGGTGTGGGAACAGCCCAGCGGCTGAAATCAAGCCCTTTGGTAGTTGTTTCGGCGGCAGTCAGCGGCATGACAGGAGCTTTTGCATCCAAGATCATTGCAGGAACTTTTCTGATCGAAGGTGTGGTAAATCTGGCAGGACCGGGAGAACCTTTGGGAGCATTTATTGCCGCTATCGTGACGATCTATTTCGGCAGACTGGTTTCCGGCAAGACGAAGGTTGATATTTTGATCACACCCCTTGTCTGCATCTTAACAGGCTCTGCAGTAGGTTTGATCTTAGGACCGCCTATTTCTGCATTTATGACATTCTTAGGCAGTCTGATCAATGCAGGAACCCAGCAGGCACCTTTCTTAATGGGCATTATCGTATCTGTTTTAATGGGAATTATTTTGACACTGCCTATCAGTTCCGCAGCTTTGGGCGTTATCCTAAATCTGTCCGGCCTTGCAGCAGGAGCGGCAACAGTAGGCTGCTGTGCCAATATGGTAGGATTTGCTGTTGCAAGCTATCGTGAAAATAAAGTCAACGGACTGCTGGCACAGGGACTGGGCACCAGTATGCTGCAGATCGGCAACATTGTGAAAAAGCCTGTTATCTGGCTTCCGGCAATTATATCCAGTGCGATTTTAGGACCGGTCTCTACTTTGGTATTCCATATGACCAATAATGCAACAGGTTCCGGTATGGGAACGGCAGGACTGGTGGGACAGATCACTACATATCAGACCATGACGGCAGAAGCGTCCGCGGGAATCGTATTATTGAAGATTGTATTGCTTCATTTTGTATTCCCGGCGATCCTTTCTCTTGGTATCAGTGAATTTATGCGTAAAAAGGGATGGATCAAAGAAGGGGATATGAAGCTGGAAGTATAATATTGATAGCTGTGATAATTGAAAAATAGAAGAATAAAATAAATATGAAAAGCCGGATATGTCTTAGGAAACAGCATATCCGGCTTATGTTTTACTTAAATTTCATGGCAAAAGTATGTTTAGTCTGATTCTTTCATCCGGTTGAACACCAGCTCATAACCATCACTGCCATAATTCAAAGAACGGTTTACCCGGCTGATGGTAGCGGTGGAAGCGCCTGTTTTTTCCGCAATTTCCAAATAGGTTTTCTTGTCCCGCAGCATACTTGCCACTTCAAAACGCTGGGATAAAGAAAGCAGTTCGTTTACAGTACACAGATCCTCAAAAAAGGAATAGCATTCTTCCTTGGTTTCCAGTGTTAAAATCGCATCAAAAAGGGAATCTACGGCTTCATTTTTTATTTTCTTGATCATGCTTTTCTCCAATCACTTTAACGCTGTAAAATTTTAACGTCTTAACTTTCTTCATTCTATCACAGTAAAGTGGAAAGGTAAAGCAAAATTTGGAAAAGAATCAATGAGAAGAATCAGTTAGGAAAAGCGTTATCAGGGAAATAATTCCTGACCTCCGGTTTCAAATAGGTAAAATAGTGGGAAACGCTGTCGTTTACGATCTTTTCCAAAGGAAATCCGGCTTCTGTGATCAGAGGTTCGGAATACTGATGGGCGCCTACCAGGGTGTCCGCATGGGCATCACTGTTTAAAATAATTTCCACATCATGCTTTTCACACGCTTCCAACAGGCGCAGATAGTTCCGATGTGCACCGGGACGATAGCTGGTGGGAGCCAGTGAGGAGTTATTGATCTCAAAGAGCTTATGATTGGCAGCAGCGGCACGGGCAGCTTCATCATAATCTACAGGAAAACGGTCATCATCCAGATGTCCGATGATCTGGATCAGCGGATTTTCCAAAATGCGGATAATGCTGTTTGTTACATCCTTTTTGCTCATAAAAGGAACACATGGGGGATGAAGGCTTGCCACAGCCACGTCCATGGTGGAGAGAAGCTCCGAGGACATGTCCACAGAACCTTTTTCATCCAATATATTCAGCTCTACACCGAACAGGGTGGGAATATCATAGGCATTCCTGTCCAGTATCCGGTAATTCTGAAAGTAAAATTCATGACAGGTGCCGGGCATATTGACACAATGCTCGGTAATTGCCAGCAGGTTTAACCCTTTCCGGGAAGCGGCACGGGTCATTTCACGTATGGTATTAAATGCGTGTCCGCTTACAAGAGTATGGGTATGGGAATCTAAAACATATTTCATTGTTTAATTCAAATCCGGGCAGAACCGGTCCGGATCGTATCCTTTCTGTTATATTCATATCCTGTGTATTTACAGCAGTATTTCAGCAATATGTATTTTAATACGTTTACAAATAGTTTTCAATACTATATAATAAAGAAGTAATAGGCGAATGCCTTTGGAGGCGGAAGATGACAATATCTACAGATGATTTATTAAACAGTATTTTAACCAGTTTTGACAGGATCGGACACATCCAGTCAGAAGATATTCCCAATATCGATCTGTACATGGATCAGGTCACGACCTTTATGGAGCAGCATATGCGGGCAACTACCCGCAATCCTGAAGAGGATAAGATTCTCACAAAGACGATGATCAACAACTATGCCAAAAATGATCTGCTGCCACCACCTGTTAAGAAGAAGTATTCCAAAGAACATGTGCTGGTGCTGATCTTTATTTACTATTTTAAAGGAATTTTATCCATAGGGGATATTCAGGAATTGCTCAATCCTTTGACAGAAAAGTTTTTCCATGCTGGATCAGGACTGAAAATGGAAGATATTTATGATGAAGTGTTCAGTCTGGAAAAGGACAAGGTGGAAGCCTTAAAAGAAGATGTGAAAAAAATGTATGCGGCATCAGTAGATACCTTTCAGGATGCTGCAAAGGAAGACAGGGAGTTTTTGCAGCGGTTTTCTTTTATCTGTATGCTCAGCTATGATGTTTATGTAAAAAAACTGCTCATTGAAAAGCTGATCGACAGCATGAAGGAAGAAAAAGGAAGGGAAAACAGCCAGCAGGCTAAAAAGCCGGTGCCTAAGAAGGCAGAGGCGAAAAAAGCTGAGGAAAAAGATTGAGGAAGTCTGGCTTTTTGTATGTAGTAAGGGACTTTTGCGCTGACCTTTGAGGATGATCCCCGGTCAGGGCAAAAGTCCCCTTTTTATCTGTCATGAGCAGTAGAGGAGTCTGAAGCTTATTTTGCAGCTTCTTTGGCAAAAGTGGTATCTACCAGTTCCTCATAAGGAACCCGTTCTGACAATTCTCCAGCTTCTTCCAGGATATTCTGGAGAAGGGTAAAGCTGTCTTCTTCAAAGATCAGATTTTCTTTCCAGGTGTCCTGATTGTAGTAGCGTTCCACAATGGTGGTAATGGTTTCCAAGTCGGTTTCTTCAAACTGGGGTGCAATGACTTCTGCAATTTCAGCGGGAGTATGTGAGTTTACATAATCCATACCTTTTTGCAGTGCATTGGTAAAGCCCTGGATGGTTTCGGGATTATCTTTGATATAGCTGGATTTGGCGCTGAAGGCAGTATAAGGTACATAGCCGGAATCCTCGCCCAGAGAAGCTACTACATAGCCGTCGCCTTTTGCTTCCAGAGAGGTGGCATGAGGTTCGAATTCAACTGTGTAATCCCCCTGACCGCCGGAAAACGCGGCAGCAGTGGACCCGAAGTCGATGCTCTGGTCAATGGTCAGGTCTGCGGCAGGATCAATGCCGTTCATTTTCAGGATATACTCAAATACCATTTCCGGCATACCGCCTTTTCTGCCCCCTAAAACCGTTGTTCCTTTCAGGTCTTCCCATTTAAAATCATCCACAGGAGTGCGGGAAACAAGGAAGTTGCCGGCTCTCTGGGTAAGCTGTGCAAAGTTGACAACATAATCATTGGTATCGCCCAGATAAGTGTAAATAGTAGATTCACTTCCCATAAATCCGATATCTGCCTCGCCGGACAATACTGCGGTCATGGTCTTATCGGCTCCAAATCCCGTAACCAGAGTCAGGTCAATGCCTTCTTCCTCAAAATAGCCTTCCTCAATGGCAACGTACATAGGTGCATAAAAAATAGAGTGTGCGACTTCGTTTAACACCACCTCTTTGCTGCCGGATTCCTTAGCACCGCATCCGGTTAAAAGAAGGGATAACAGAAGTGTCATCACAAGTGTAAGAGAAACAATTTTTTTCATAATATACCTCCCTAAGGTTGTAATATATGATATTGCAAAAGATTGTAAAAGGTTCTTATTTGTGTTATTCTCCCTATGGCAAATGTAAAAAATATGTAAAATCAGCGCCTGCCGGGAGATGAGTAAGATGTGGATGGCATTGGTATTAGTATATGGATTGTTAAAAGGTACAAGGGAGATCGTTAAGAAAAAATCCCTGCAATACAGCTCTGTTATGGAGGTGTTGTTTTTTTATACTCTGTTTGCTTTTCTGATGGTCGTTCCGGATGGAAAGCGGGCAATGGGAGTTCCTTTGGAAAAAATGTTCTGGATTTTTGGGAAATCCTTTGTGATCTTCTGCGCATGGATTTTGAGCTTTAAGGCAATTAAGAAAATGCCCATCAGCCTTTACGGAGTACTGGATCTGTCCAGAGTCCTTTTTGCCACCTTGCTTGGCAGCCTGGTATTGCATGAAGTTATGTCAACTAATCAGATCATTGGGCTTTTCATGGTAGCAGGAGGCTTATTATTGTTGAAATTCCATAAAAAAAGCCATGAAGATGAGGAAAAAGTGGAACCGGTCATTGTCCTGTTCTCACTGTCATCCTGTATGCTCAATGCCGTATCGGGGCTTATGGACAAGCTGCTGATGCGTGACTTAAACAGCTCCCAGCTTCAATTCTGGTATATGCTGTTTCTGGTGCTTTTATATGGAGGATATCTTTTATTCAGTAAAGAAGAAGTC
Organism: Lachnospiraceae bacterium; assembly: GCA_017936785.1. GTDB lineage: Bacteria > Bacillota > Clostridia > Lachnospirales > Lachnospiraceae > UBA2882. Next base: position 96,408 of record JAGBEV010000009.1, read on the forward strand.
CATTTAAAGAAGGCAGCATTGAATCCGTGGATCTGGCTTCTGGCACTTCTTTTTGTCATTGCTGACAGGGCTTTGTTTGTGGCAAATGCTTCACCGGACAGCAGGATCACTGTTATGACGCTGATCAAGCAGGCAGGATGCGTGGTCACTCTGGCGGCAGGGAAGTGGATTTATCATGAGAAGCATATATTACACAGAATGTTCTGTACCATACTGGTGGTGGCAGGAATCGTAACTGCAGTTATGTAAAGATGGCATATGAACAGCTTTTCGCAACTTGTAGTTGACGGAAGCATGGGAGACAGCAAAATAAAGTTCCATATCGACAGTATTTGGAAAATATAATATAATGATAACAGCGGAGCGGGTGTAAATATCCAATGCGCATTGACAAAAAACTATCATAAAGTTGCCAAAGGGGCAGAGGAGGATTTTAATGGGTATTATTACAAGATTTAAGGACATTATGTCAGCAAACTTCAACGCATTACTGGACAAATGTGAAGATCCGGAAAAAATGATCGACCAGTATCTTCGCAATCTGGAAAGCGATCTTGGAAAGGTAAAAAGCGAGACCGCATCTGTAATCGCAGATGAGAAGGCTGCCAAGAGAAAACTGGATGAATGTGACGAAGAGATCGCCAAGATGGATAAATATGCAAGAAAGGCTGTCACAGCAGGAAATGACAATGAAGCACGTCAGTTCCTGGGCAGAAAGTCCGAATTATCACAGGAAAGAACAGCTTTGGAAGAAAATTACAGGATCTGTGTAGATAATTCTGCAAAGATGCGTGAAATGACCAAAAAGCTGGAATCCGATATTCAGCAGTTAAAAGGAAAACAGGCTACCTTAAAGGCAAAACTTACTGTAGCTGAGACTAAGAAGAAAATGAACAGTGTAGGTGAATCCGGCAAGGGGGCTGGCTCTACTTTGGAGGCATTCGGCAGAATGGAAGATAAAGTAAACCGCATGATGGATGAGGCTGATGCTCTGGCAGAGTTAAATGAAAAGCCTTCTGACAGCATTGATGCCCTGGCTGCAAAATATGAAGACAGTGAAACAGAGTCCAATGTGGATGATGAGCTTGCAGCATTAAAAGCTGAAATGGGAATCTAATCAAGAAGGAGATATAAGAAAATGGGACTTTTTTCTAATCAGTTATCCAACGTTGTAGAATGGGACGAATCCAGAGAAGGAGTTATTTTCTGGAAATGGCCCAATGATGAGATCAAGAAAGGTTCTAAGCTTTTCATCCGTCCGGGACAGGATGCGATCTTTATGTATAACGGCAAGATCGAAGGTGTTTTTGAGGATGACGGCAGTTATGATATTGAGACACAGATCATTCCTTTCTTATCTTCTTTGAAGGGGTTTAAGTTTGGATTTAATTCCGGTATGAGAGCCGAAGTGGTATTTATTAATACCAAAGAGCTTCTTTGTAAATGGGGCACCAAAAATGCCATTAACCTGCCGGCACCGGGACTTCCCGGAGGAATGCCCATCCGTGCCTTCGGTACATTTAACTGTAAGGTACAGGATTTTGCGGTTATGCTGGAAAAACTTTCAGGTACTATGCAGACCTACAGCGTAGATGATGTTAAGACCCGTATTACTGCAAGCCTGGATCAGCTTTTGATGAGCTGGATCGGTAAAGAAGGCAGGGACATGTTCAATCTTCAGATGGATGCCCGCAATATTGCAAAAGGTATCGAAGAAGATCTGGATATGGAAATGCGCAAGATCGGTATCGGCATTACAGGCTTTACCATTGAAAGCTTTAATTATCCTGAAGAAGTTAAGAAGATGCAGGAGAAGGCGGCTGCACAGTCCATGGTAGGTGATATGAATAAATACAGCCAGATGGCTATGGCAAATTCCATTGAAAAAGGAAACGGCGGCAGCAGCGGTGCCAATCTTGCCGGTCAGATGATGGGCGTACAGATGGGCATGATGATGGGGCAGCAGATGATGAACAATGTCAATATGACTCAGGGAATGAACCCCAATATGCAGGGCGCAAATAATGCAGGAACTCAGCCGGCAGGCGGTCAGGGACCTAAATTCTGTCCGAACTGCGGAACACCTACAAACGGAGCAAAATTCTGCAGCAACTGTGGTCAAAAATTGATTTAGTTTACATAAATATAAAAAGAATTTCCCTATAAAGAGTATTTAACAGAGATAAAATCACAAAAGTATCGGATCATAACTGGTCCGATACTTTTTGTAGTAAAATAGTCCGAAATGTGTTAAAGTTAAACTTGCGCAGGGAGACTTGCCAAAAGCTATGTAAGTGAAAAGCCTGCTGAGGAAAGACTTGTTGAAATAAAAAGAACAGGGCTGTCCGGATTAGGGTAATGAGGAGAAAGAAAATGGGTCGTTTGGATATGTTAAATGATATGCAGAAGGAAGCGGTGCTTGCTACGGAAGGACCGGTGCTGATCTTAGCGGGAGCAGGTTCGGGAAAAACCCGTGTGCTGACACACAGGATTGCATATCTCATAGAAGAATGCGGGGTAAATCCATGGAATATCATGGCTATTACCTTTACCAATAAGGCTGCAGGAGAAATGCGGGAAAGAGTAAACGATATGGTAGGCTTTGGAGCGGAAAGTATCTGGGTTTCCACTTTTCATTCCAGTTGTGTCCGTATTCTGCGCAGGTTTGCAGACCGTATTGGCTATGACAATGCTTTTACCATATATGATACGGATGATTCCAAATCCGTGATGAAGGATATTTGCAAGAAGCTCCAGATCGATACCAAACAATTAAAGGAGAGAACCATACTGGGAGCAATTTCTTCTGCCAAGAATGAGGGAATCCTTCCTGATGAATATGAAATGAATGCCATGGGCGATTTTAATAGAACCAGGATTGCCAAGGCATATAGAGAATATCAGAAGACTCTGTTAAAAAATAATGCCATGGATTTTGATGATCTGCTGGTCAATGCGGTGGAACTGTTTAAATCCAATCCGGATGTGCTGGCGGATTATCAAAAACGTCTGAAATATATCATGGTGGACGAGTACCAGGATACCAACAGCATTCAGTTTGAATTTATCAGATTGTTAGCAAGTGCTGACCATAATCTCTGTGTGGTAGGTGATGATGACCAGTCCATTTACAAATTCCGGGGAGCAAATATCCGCAATATCCTGGATTTTGAAAAGGTCTTTCCCGAAGCGAAGGTCATTAAGCTGGAACAGAATTACCGCTCCACACAAAATGTACTGGATGCGGCAAATGCCGTGATCAGACATAATGCAGGAAGAAAGGAAAAGGCTCTCTGGACTGATAAGGGAAGCGGCAGCAGGCTGCATTTCAGACAGTTTGACCATGCCATGGAAGAGGCGGAATATATTGCCTATGATGTTGCGGCAAAGAAGCGGGAAGGCATCTGTGACTATAAAGATTGTGCAGTTCTTTATCGGACTAATGCCCAGGCGCGCGTGCTGGAAGAGCAGTTTGTCAGGGCCGGGATTCCCTATGACATTGTAGGCGGGGTTAATTTCTACGGAAGAAAAGAAATCAAGGATCTGCTGGCTTATCTGAAGACGATCGACAATGGTGCGGATGATCTGGCAGTTAAGCGGATCATCAATGTTCCCAAAAGAGGAATCGGAGCCACTACCATTGTCCGGGTCCAGGAATATGCAGATGGAAGGGGCATCAGCTTTTATGAAGCCCTTGAGGAAGCGCAAAATATTATGACTATCGGTCGGAGCGCAGTAAAATTGCAGCCTTTTGTGACTATGATCCAGGTATTCCGTGCCAAGGCAAAAACATATTCTTTAAGTGAATTGTTAAAGGATGTTATTGAAACAACGGGTTATGTAAACCAGTTGGAGGCGGATACTGATGAAGAAGCAAATGCCAGAATCGAAAATATCGATGAGTTGATTTCCAAGGTGGTTTCTTTTGAAGATGAGCATGAGGATGCTACTTTATCTGAATTTCTTGCCGAGGTGGCATTGGTTGCGGACATTGATAATGTGGACAATGACAGAAATAAAGTACTGCTCATGACTTTACATAGTGCCAAGGGTCTGGAATTTCCTCATGTTTATCTGGCAGGAATGGAAGACGGGGTATTCCCAAGCTATATGACCATTACGGCAGATGATCCGGAGGAAGTGGAAGAGGAACGAAGGCTTGCCTATGTAGGAATCACCAGGGCAAAGGATGATCTGACCTTGACGGCAGCGAAAGCCAGAATGATACGGGGGGAAACCCAGTATAATCCGGTTTCCAGATTCCTCAGGGAAATTCCAGGCGAACTGCTGGATAATAAAGTGCCGGATAGCAGGGCAAAGGATTATGTGGAATATGATGATGATTCCTATGAGAGGAATATTTTTAAGAAAAAACCTTATGATATGGTAAGTGCTTACAGCGGCAGGAAAACTTATGGACAGGGCAGCGGACAGACAGGCTATGTGAGCCGGAGCGGAACGGGAAATGGGGAGGCAGCAGGCGGCTACCGTGCTGTTACGAAGCCTAAGGCTGTTGTAAAACCCAAGGAAACCAGAGCGGAGGTAAAACCCTTTATTGCAAAAGGCACTGCCATGTTTGGAGCCAAAGGAATCACAAAAGGCGTGCAGGCTCCGGGAGAAAAGCCGGATTATGAAGTGGGGGACCGGGTTTCCCATATCAAGTTCGGTCAGGGAACTGTAAAAGCGCTGGAAAAGGGAGCCAAAGATTATCAGGTTACGGTGGAATTTGACGAATATGGTCAGAAGATCCTCTTTGCGGCTTTTGCAAAACTACAAAAGATCTGATATACAATGGGTTTTCATCATTTGCATATTTTTGTGAAAAATGAAAAAAAGTCATAGTAAAATACAGGAAAAAGTGATACACTATTTACAATGAATCGGGTTATAACAAGTAATATATGGAAAGGTGGTTTATTTATGAATAAATCTAGAATTGAGGAATTGGCAGCAACATTAAGTGATTTATTGAAGAAACAGGAAGAAGTTAAGGAAGAGAAGAAGAGCCATACACTTCTCTGGATATTTGCTATTATCGGTGCCATTGCTGCAATGGCAGGAATCGCTTATGCAGTATATCGTTATTTTACACCTGATTATCTGGAAGATTTTGACGACGATTTTGACGATGATTTTGATGATGATTTCTTTGCAGAAGATGATGAAGACTTAAAGAATGCTGCAGGTGATAAAGCAGAAGATACAACTGCTTCCGAAGAATAATTCAGATTGAAAAAGTAAGGAGCTGTCGTAGCCTGAAATTGTTATATTCAAACAAACTGTTGTTTCAGTATGTTTTGTTTGTGTATGAGATTTCCGGTATGGCAGCCCCTTTTGTTTTGTGCTTAGGAGTAAGAAAGACATGATGAAAAAAGGTCAGTGTTATGAAGGTTATGTGGAAAATGTAAAGTTTCCTGCAAAGGGTGTTGTCAGAGTAGATGAGGAAGATACCAAAGCCATGGTCAAAAATGTGATTCCCGGACAGAAGATTTCTTTCCGCGTCAGCAAGAAGCGGAAAGGAAAGGCGGAAGGTACCCTGCTGGAGGTTTTGGAACCTGCGGTAAATGAAATTGCGGCACAATGCCCTCACTTTGGTAAATGCGGCGGCTGTAATTATCTGAATCTGTCCTACAAGGATCAGCTTTCCTTAAAGGCAGGGCAGGTAAAGGAATTGCTGGATGAAGTTTACATAAAAATGAACCGGGAGCCGGATTATGAGTTTCAGGGCATTAAAGAGAGCCCCAGACAGTTTGGCTATCGCAATAAAATGGAGTTTTCCTTTGGAGATGAATATAAAGACGGTCCTTTGTCTCTTGGTTTACATAAAAGAGGCGGCTTTTATGATATCGTCACCGTAGAGGACTGCATGATCGTAGACGGAGATTACAGGCTGATCTTAAAAACAGTTTTGGATTATTTTGCCAGGAAACAGACCAGTTTTTATCACAGGATGCGGCAGGAGGGTTATCTGCGGCATTTGCTGGTGAGAAAAGCCGTAAAGACCGGAGAGATTCTGATCGCCCTGGTAACCAGTGCAGAATATAGTACAAGTAAGCTGACTGAAGAAGAAATGCCGGAAGAGAAGGGAAATTTCGTTGTCGGTTCGTTGGATAACAATACCGGGGAAGACGGCAGTGAAAGGGCAGAGAAAGAAGCACAGGTCTTAGAGGGCTTTAAAGAGGCTCTTTTATCCCTGGAGCGGGAAGGAAAATTAGAAGGAAGCATTGCGGGAATCCTTCATACCATCAATAACTCTGTTGCGGATGTGGTAAGGGCGGATCATAATGAACTGTTATATGGCAGGGATTATTTCTTTGAGGAGCTTATGGGATTGAAATTTAAAATATCCCAATTTTCTTTCTTCCAGACTAATTCTTTGGGAGCAGAAGTGCTTTATGATACAGCAAGACAATATATAGGAGAGATTTCCCGGGGAGAACCTGATAAGGTGGTTTTTGATCTGTACAGCGGAACCGGAACTATTGCCCAGATGATGGCACCGGTATCCAAAAAAGTGATCGGTGTGGAGATTGTAGAGGAAGCTGTGGAAGCTGCGAAAGAAAATGCTCACTTGAATGGTTTACATAATTGCGAATTTATTGCAGGGGATGTACTGAAGGTGATCGATACCATTGAGGAAAAGCCGGATCTGATCATTCTGGACCCGCCCAGAGACGGGATTCATCCCAAGGCTTTGGATAAGATCATTGCTTATGGGGTGGACAGGATCGTTTATATTTCCTGTAAGCCTACCAGCCTTGCAAGGGATCTGGAAGTATTTTTTGAAAATGGGTATGAGATGGAGAAGGCTTGTGCGGTGGATATGTTTCCGGGGACGGGGAATGTGGAGACGGCAGTATTGATGTCAAGGGTCGAGAAATAAGGATAGGAAAAAGTGCTGAAATAAAAGGATTTCCGAGAGGTTGGACTGTTTGGACAGCAGTTCCGCCGCTCGGATTTTTTTATTTTCCGCAGTATGCGGAAACAAATCCACGGTTCAAAATGCAGGAGGGTTGAGTTGGCGAGATAGATAATGGGCAGGTTGTGTAGATGGGATTGTTAAAACGGGGTCAAGTGGACAGGATTGATACAGGTAAAGATATATATTGAGAGAAAATGACTTGCAATCATTTTTTAATTAGATTAATATGCTACTACCTTGGGGAAGGTACGCTTATTAGTGTGCCAAAAGGGTCGTTGACTTTTCCCTAAGGGTAAAGTTTATACTGGAATTGGAAGGAGGTAAATGAATGCTGACAATCGGAGAGTTCTCGAATATATGCAAGGTATCAACAAAAACACTGCGTTATTACGCTGAAATAGGTTTGCTTGAGCCAAGTGAAGTGAATCCTGAAAACGGATATCGCTACTATGCGATTGAACAACTTGAAAGGATGTTGTTTATTAATCGTTTAAAGGAATACTCCTTTTCCTTAGATGAGATTAAGGCAATTTTGCAATCGGAAGAAGTACAAGACGATAGTCTTTATCTTGCATTAGTTCAGAAAAAGAAAAAAATTGAAAAACAAGTACATAATTACAGACAAATTCTAACACAGTTGGAAGATGATATAACGGCTGTTAGGCAGGGGAAATCCATTATGGCTTATATGGAGGATATTGATGTTCAGCTTGTAGAATTGCCAAAGATGTATCTTCTATCTATCAGAAAAAGCGTACAAGTTGAAGATTATCCTACAGAATATAGAAATTGCTTTGGAAAGCTATTTAAAAGAATTGCGGTTGATAAACTGACAATAGCTGGTGCACCAATGGCACTTTTTCACAGTTCGGAGTTTTCGCCGTCTGGTTTAGACACAGAGTTTGCTATACCTGTGAAAGAGTATGCTACAGGTACACGAGATTTTTGCCCAGGTTTATGCTTGAAAACAGTTGTACAGGGATATACGCAACTTTCTTCTATTTACGCTAAGCAGATAAAATGGGCAGAAAAAGAAGGATACCAAGGCACAAACGCGCTGTTTGAAGCCTATGTGACTGATCCATCACAGGTTACAGACGAAATGGATCATATCACAGAAGTATACTATCCTGTAAAAAAGATTTCACTATAGTTTATGCTGTGAGCCACATTAAGAAAGGAAAAAATGGATGAAGCAAGAAGAAATAGCAAAAATGGAAGATCTAATCAAAACAAATTACTCCAATATTGTGGGAATGGTTGTCTTGAAAGACGATAAGACGGTCTATGAAAATTATTTTAATGGTTGCACAGAAGCCAACCGTATTCATGTCTTTTCAGTAACCAAAAGCATTTTATCTATACTATTCGGAATTGCATTGGATAAGGGCTATATAGAAAGCATTAACCAAAAAGTGTTAGAGTTTTATCCGGAATACACCGTTAAAAAAGGAGAAAAAACGATCCAGAATATCACACTTAGAGATATGCTGACCATGACTGCCCCTTATAAATATAAGTTCAATCCTTATACAAAATATTTTTCAAGTATGGATTGGGTAAAGTTTTCTCTTGATTTATTAGGTGGCAGAGGTCATATTGGAGAATTTAGATATGCTCCAATTGTCGGTCCAGACATTTTGTCGGGTGTTCTTGTGAAAGCAACAGGACAATCAGTATTTGATTTTGCAAAGGAAAACCTGTTTGCTCCATTAGGAATTACAGTTGAAAAAAATATTACTTTTCATAGTAAAGAAGAACAGATGGCATTTTATAAAGCAACAGATGTCAGCGGCTGGGTTGCGAGTCCAACGGGAGTAAATGCAGCGGGTTGGGGACTTACCCTATCGCCTATGGATATGGCTAAAATCGGTCAGTTGTTTCTAAACGGTGGTACATGGAACGGAAGCCGTATTGTATCTGAGAAATGGATTGCTGAAAGTACATCGGAAAAGAGCCGATGGAAACAGCGTAATTTGCCTTACGGATATTTGTGGTGGCTTGGAGAAGATAAAGGTTATGCGGCTATGGGCGACGGCGGAAATATTATTTACGTCGATCCAAAGGAGAGAATGGTAGTTGCGATCACTTCTCTTTTTCGACCAAGAGCAAAGGATAGGATTGAATTCATAAAAAAATATATTGATCCGATTTTTAAGAAAGCAATATGAAATGAATAAATCTTTATGTCTGTTGAATAACAACATTGCTTTGGTAAAGATGATTAAGAAATGGATATAGCTAGTACATCGGCTCTGTTTTTAGCAGAAAAGCATATTTAGTTTTTGTTATCTGTGCTTATTCCGCCCATTTGTCTCTGCATTTCATTCAATTTTATCACGTAGTTACAGATAGACCAATGCAGATAGGACAGCACATAGTTTTTGATGATGAAAACCATAGTGGTGTTTACGACAGAGTTATGAGTAAACTTTCCATCGTAAATGATATTTATAAATACCCAGATAAATATGATATCAAAAAATTAGAACATCATACACAGGTAGCATTAAGAGAATTGGCTCTAGAAAAAATAAGAAAAAGGGAGTATCCTGAGTATCCATCAAGAATGAGTAGTTTATATGTTTCAGAAAGTATTGAGGAATCGGAGAAATGGGCAGAATGATTTATTGCTTGGGGTAGGTCAACATATTCTATTGTTTGCTGAACGCTATTGAAAAAAACTTCCCAATTTGCAAGGTGATCCACCTATAAAAGAAATATTGGTTAACGGTGATATCGAGGTGAAAGAGATTATAAAAGAGATAAATAAAAACATATAAACAAGTTCCAGTTTTTCAAAGAAACCTTGATTTTCTGCAGTTTGTGGGATATTAAGGAACGAAAATGGATGTGTGTTTTGTAGCCTTATGAATGAACTATTTGAATATCGTAGCAGTGGGGTGTTTTGAAACTCTGCTGAATAATAGGCTTTTGCTAAAAAGTATCGCTTTTGCGAAAATGTATGATACTTTCCGGCAGAAGCCTTTTTATATAAAGATAACTTGACTTCTAAATCTTACTGATGTAATATTTACAAAAGTGCAGTAAGTTTTCGAATAAATTTTTTTGTTCCAAAATCTTACAAATGTAATACCTGGAGAGATAACGTACGTTGAAAATAGAACATGACCATATCAACAAAGCAAAATGAATGGAGGTCAATATGAAAAAAGGAAAAAACAGAAACAAGCGAAAGAAAACAAGAAGCAGGCTCCTATGGATTGCTGTTATAGGAATAGCTGCGGTAACTGCTGCAGTATGCGTGGCAGGAATGTTGGCAACAAAAGAAAATACGTGTAAGACACCGGAAGAACTTCTGGTGGAGTACATGGATCATATTCCAAAACAGGAATATGAAGAAATGTATGCAATGCTGCACATTGAAGCATCGGGAAATGTCAGCCAGGAGGATTTTGTAACTCGAAATTCAGCTATTTATGAAGGCATTGAGGTGCGGAATATGACAGTTGAAATTCTGGCATATGATGAGGAGCAAATGACGGTAACCTATCAGACCTCCTTCGATACAGTTGCAGGAAATATCAGCTTTGAGAATGAAGCACTCTTCCTAAAGGGCGAAGAAGGATATAAGCTGGTTTGGGATGATTCCATGATTTTTCCGAATCTGACTTCTTCTGATAAAGTAAGAGTTTCCACTACACAGGCAGAACGAGGAGAAATTCTGGATAGGAATGGACGTGTTCTTGCAGGAAAAGGTACAGCATCTTCGGTTGGAATCGTTCCGGGCAAGTTGGAAAACCGAGAGGAAGCAATCGCACAGATTGCAGAACTGTTGGAAACGACACCGGAAGAGATAGAAAAAAAGCTGTCAGCACAGTGGGTAAAGGATGATTCCTTTGTACCGATTAAAACAATTCTGAGAGTTGAAGAAATCGAACTCATGAAGATTGAACTGGACGAAGAGGTACTGAAAGAAAAGGAAAGACACGAAAAGTTGCTGGCGATTCCCGGAGTGATGATATCTGATGTTGAAGTGCGTGAATATCCATTAGGGGAAGCAGCTGCACATTTGGTCGGATATGTTCAAAGTGTTACTGCGGAAGATTTAGAGGAACATGCAGGAGAAGGTTATACAGCCAATAGTGTAATAGGTAGAAGCGGAATGGAGGGCTTGTTCGAGAGTGAACTGAAAGGTCAGAACGGTTGCAGGATTTACATTGTAAACCCGGAAGGCAAAGAGAAGGATGAACTCGCTTGTATCATGGTGCAGCATGGGCAGGACATCCAGCTTACGATAGATGCCGATTTGCAGGTTTCCCTGTACGAACAGTTTAAAGAAGATAAAAGCTGCTCGGTAGCTATGAATCCTTATACCGGAGAGGTATTGGCTTTGGTCAGCACTCCATCCTATGATAATAACGATTTTATTATGGGATTGTCCAGTGAGAAGTGGACTGCACTGAACGAGGATGAGGATAAGCCTATGTATAATCGGTTCCGGCAAGTGTGGTGTCCGGGGTCTACATTTAAGCCAATTACTGCTGCGGTCGGTTTGGAATCAGGAGCAATCGATCCAATGGAAGATTACGGGAACGTAGGCTTAAGTTGGCAAAAGGACGCATCGTGGGGGTCCTATCATGTAACAACACTCCATGCATATGAACCAGTCATTTTAGAGAATGCCCTGATATATTCCGACAATATTTATTTCGCAAAGGCAGCATTAAAGATTGGTTCAGAAGAGATGGAGAGTTCTTTGACTGGACTTGGTTTTAATGAGGAACTGCCATTTGAGATTAAGATGGCAGAGTCGCAGTATTCCAATACAGAAGGCATTGAAACTGAAATACAGTTAGCTGACAGCGGCTACGGACAAGGACAGGTTTTAGTGAATCCGTTACATATGGCTTGTATCTATTCTGCTTTCTGTAATGGCGGTAACATTATAAAACCTTATCTGGTCTATCAAAAAGAGGTAACAGCTGAATACTGGATTGCAGAAGCGTTTTCAGAAGAAACTGCCAATCATGTATTGGAAGGAACAAAGAAGGTTGTGAATGATTCTAATGGAACTGGATATGCAGCCCATCGGGATGACGTTCTTTTAGCAGGAAAAACAGGTACAGCAGAAATTAAGGAATCGAAGGATGATACTTCTGGTACGGAATTAGGATGGTTTGCTATTTACACAGCAGAGAAAGACGTAGAACGTCCTATATTGATTATAAGCATGGTAGAAGATGTAAAAGGAAGAGGAGGAAGCGGATATGTTGTTAAGAAAGACAACCTGGTTCTGGAAGAGTGGTTTGGCAGCAATTAGTTTTGCACGGATGCTTAGTATTTCGGGGTGCAATGATGTACCCCTGAAAGAAGATACAGTTTCGAAAACAATAATTGATGTTCAGACTATTCCAGAAGAATCACAGGAGGATACAGACGAGATTATAAGCATATGCATTGATCTTTATGAGAAAGCGGAAGAAGAAAATAAGTTAGCTGATTTGGAAACAATCCGCAGTATTGTAAATCGCCTTGGAGAAAATGGTTATTCAGCAGTTGACAGTAAAAACCAGATTGATATGACTGAGGCAGAGCAGGTGGTGGGGTTCTGCGAAATGGTGGATGCGAAGAATGAGGCAGAAATAACCATAATTGAGGTTAGTTATCTGCCCGGTTTTGTAAAATATGATTTGCAGACAAAAGATGGAAATGTAGATGTGGTCAGAAGCTATTACAAGTATGAAAACGGAATTATACAGAGAAACACAACAGAAAGTTATCAGGCAGAATACTGGAACTATACAGAAGAAGGATACCTGATGTTTTCTGGAGTCTGGTATTCGGAAGAATTATATATTCTTACATTAAGTGGAGTGGAGGAGAACACTACATTACGAGTGCAGCCTTTGGATGAGACGTGCAGAGAACTGACTCGGAAGTATCTTACTCCAATCAGCTTTGAACAGAATAATATGTTTATCGTGGATTGGAGTGAGGATGATTTTGGAGAACTGAATTTTTATGATATGTATGACATTCTCTATCAAAAAGAAAATGGAGAGTATGTTCCTTATGTCGCAGATGACAACTTAGGAGTCGGTGCGGTTTACCGGATTCCGAAGGAGAAATTTGAAAGCGTTATTATGACATATTTCAATATCGATAGTGAAACGCTGCAATCCAAAACGGTCTATTATTCAGAGGATTCGACCTATGAATATAAGCCGAGAGGGTTTGAAGAAGTGGAGTACCCGGAATATCCATATTCAGAAGTAATCGGGTTCACAGAGAACAGCGATGGAACAATTACACTTACAGTTAATGTGGTATTTCCGCATTCAGGTAATTCCAAGGTATATGCCCATGAGGTTGTGGTCCGTCCTTTGAAGGATGGCGGGGGACAATATGTATCTAATCGAATCATACCTTCCGAGGATAATGGTGAGGAAACATGGCATACACCTCGTTTGACAGCAGAGGAATGGGAAGAACTGTATGGAGGTAAATAATGGAAGATGTAAAATGGCTGTTGAAGAAATGGGGCTTCTCAATGTTGATATTGCTAATTGCGGTAATAGCAGGAGTGATTTGTTGGGGGAAGCTGCATACGGAAGAAAAGAAAGTGGCAGAGGAAGTATGGGAGCCTTTGGTGGAAATTGAGGACAGTGAAACGGTAACGAAAGAAGAAAACGATACAGAAACTTCCACAGAGTCAGCATATTGGTTTATTCCGCAATCCAGTGATTGCCTTATTACAGAAGAGGAAAAGGCACAACTGCAGGACATGGCATTAGAGGCAGCAGGGCAGGCAAAAGAAGTATATGAGATGGAAAAGCAGGATGCAATGGTTACGATTTTTGAGGTGAATGGGGATGGTATGATCGGTGCCGTCACATTTATATACAGGGAAGATAAACTGCAGACCTATTATGTGGGAATCGGATGGCAGGAAGGAGGTATTCCTGAAATAAGAGACACTTTAGTAAGTGATGTGGAGGAAATCAATCTGACAGAAAAGGGATACTTCATCTATGCTTATAAAGAAATGATTGCCCATGGGAGTATGCGTCAGTACTGGAGAATAAAGCCTCTTTCAGATGAATGCAGGAAATTGACAGAAAAATACATAGCGGGATTAAGTTATGTAAACTATAATGTGCTTGTGACAAATTGGGACAGCAGCAACGTGGAAGATATTTTGATGCCCTGTATGTTTGAAGATATATATAGTATTGACAGAGGAGAAAATCTAATAACAGAAAATAGAATGATTCCCGCAGAAATATATGAGAATATCATGACCACTTATTTTCCGGTGTCGGTGGAGCAGTTACGGAAAAAGTGTGGATATGATGAGAACAGTGACAGTTATCCATACGAAATGATCTATGCAAGTCCATATCCGCCTTTTGGAGAAGTCATTGATTATAAATATAACAAAGATGGAACGATTACGCTGATCGTAGATGGAGTATGGCCGGATTACAATTCCGACTTTGCCTTTAGAAATAAGATTGTAGTACAGCCCTTTGAGGATGGAACCTTCAAATATCTTTCCAATTCTATAGAACAAAAAGAATTGGAGCTGCCACCAATAGCAAGAACGAAAGGTTGATGCTAATGGCAAAAACAAAACTTATGGTTTTATTTAAGAGAAAAAGCATTCTACTGATTATGGCATTGATGATCCCATGCTTCTTATGGGCTTGTGGGAAAGAAGATAAAATTTCAAGTGAATCACTTGTGGAAGATACAGAAGAAATAATTTCTACAGAGGAAGCAAAGGGTGATGGGGAAGAAGCAGAACAATGGGTAAAGGGGTATGACCTTCCGGTAAATCAGCGGGAAAGAGAAGAAGCTGAGAATGACTGCAGAAAGATGATGGAGCTTATATCAGATATTTATAGAGATGCAGATAAAGGAACGGCATCTAATGTTGTTTTGAAGGATGAAACAATTCTTGAGATGCAGAAAAAGGTAATGAAAACAGGGTGTCCGGTTGCTGCATCGGTAGTGTATTCTAATTTGGGAAATTATGAAAGTGTTGATGATTTTCTTGAGGAATGTATGGATGGAAAAAGCGGTTCTGTAGTAGTCTACAAGATACATAATGATGGCGGCATAGGGAGAATGAAATTTGTTTTTGACGGAACAGATATGTATGTTGTAAGTACAACGGGCGTATGGAACGATAATAACAAGCCGGGAATATTATATATTTCCCACACCAGGGTCAAAGAGTGGAAATATACAGATAAAGGGGGGTTTTGTTATGAACTATGTGTTCCGGAGTATCCTGAAGTAACGGAGATGGTTGATGGGAGCTGTCTGATTAGAGTAAAGCCAATGACAGAAGAACAGCGGGAAATGTCTGAAAGATGTGTGCTTGGTCTGGGATATCAGGGGAATAACCTTTTATGCTCCAATTGGGATATAGACCATATGGAAGCGTTGGATTATAATGGGATGTATGAATATCTGTATGCAATGAAATATCAGGAAAAGTTCAATTCTGAGGATTACCCAAATGGAATACCGAAAGAGGAATTCGAAAAACTGATCATGGAATATCTGCCGGTAACAGCAGAGCAGATACAGAAATATGCAGTATTTGATGAGAAAAACCGGACTTATGTATGGGTGCGGCTTGGCTGCTCTAATTATGCACCGACTTTCTTTGGAACCTCTTTGCCGGAGGTTACAGATATAAAAGAAAATGAAGATGGGACAGTTACTTTAACGGTGGATGCCGTATGCGATATGGTCATCTGTGATGATGCAGTCATAACCCACGAACTTACAGTGCGTTTTGCAGAGGACGGCAGTTTCCGATATTTGGGCAATGAAATCCTTGATAATGGAATAAAAGACATTCCTGATTATCAGTATCGTATTGGTAATAAATAGCTGTGGAGTTGTTAGCGGTTGCCCGGGTGTCTGAAGGAGGGAAAATAAAAAACTGGTGCTTATCACTGTTGATCCCATAGAATGGCAGTATTGTGTGAGGGCAAGCCACGCTCAGGCACAGAAATTATTTGAACAGAATAAAAAGGAAAGCCCATTCCTGATTTTCAGCCGGGATGTTTTCTGTTATGACAAAAGTACGAAACAGCTTAAAATCAGTAAAAAATATAGTTTGTAACAACCGATCGGAGGAATAAAGAAAAGGAGCAATAAGGCATTCAGCAATTATTCCCAGATATTCATGTCGGATAAAACGGACAAAGAGATATCCGCTGCGGTGCTTCCGGCGGCATTTCTATCGGCTTTAATATTTGTGGCAAAAAAGTATGTATGATCTTGGGTTTCCACAAAGCCAACAAACCATCCATTAACATCCTGACCATTTACACGTCCGGTCCCGGTTTTTCCGTAGAGTGTTCCGGCATCAGAAGAGGAAAGGCGGAGGGAATCTTTTACGGCATTGATATTTTCAGAAGAAAAATCAAAGCTGTTATTATATAGTTTTGTTAAAAGCTCCACCTGCTCTATTGGAGAAATTTTTAAAGAAGATTCCATCCAATAAGTGGCGAGATCGCCACCCATGTTTTCGTTGCCATACCCGATTTTTTGAACATAGTTGTAAAGGTCAGTGGCTCCAAGCTGTTTGTCTATTGACTGAAAATACCAGTTCACGGAGTTGCTCATAGCGGACTGCAAGGTCTGATCAGCGTTCCATGCTTCAAAGGGATAATTTTCCCCATCCCATGCAATAAAGGAATCTGACAGTGTAATGACACCCTCTTCTAAACCGAACAGGGCATCATATATTTTATAGGTGGAGTCTGGTGCAACGCGCAGAGCAGCATGCTCCATATCATATATGCTCCAGGTATCATTTTCCAAATCATATAAAACAAAACTTCCTTCATAATTTCCAAAGTATGCAGAAAGGTCTACATAGGAAATACTTTCTGAGGAGGAGTTCCATTGGTAGTGACTTCCGTCTGCTGCGTATGTAGAAATAAATGGGGCAAGTCCTAAAAGGAGAACGGAAGTCAGTATAAATGCAGTCATACCCTTTAATCTTTTCCAAATTGTGGGTTTCTCATAAGAGGCAATATTGATAATGCGCCGTTTCATCTGCTTCATGTTTCCGCTGAGTCCGGCGGCAAACGGAAAGGGAGACAGAGAAATTTTTTCTGCAAAGTTGATCAGCGTATTGCCATAATCCTCATAGGCATCTTCTTTCAGCATTTTCAAAACAGAAGTGTCACAGGCGACCTCTCTGTCATTACGCATTTCCTTTAATGCGTACCAGACAAGGGGATTGAACCAATAGATCACTCCGGCAAAGTTCATCAGGAAGCCTGCAAGGGCATCTTTGTGTTTGTAATGCTGTAGTTCGTGCAGCAGCATATACCGTATATCCGATTCTTTATAGTCCGAGATTAAATGTATCGGCAGGTAAATGCCTGGTTTGAACAGTCCTACGATGATAGGGGATTGCAAAAATGCGGTACTGTAGATAGGTATATTTCTGTGAATCCCCATTTCATTTAAACAGCGAAAATACAGGCTGCGGGCTTTCGGGTTCTGAAGAGGAAGTGCAGATATTTTTAAAGCGCGCAGACGGAGAGCGGATTTTATTGCGAATATGATCATTGCAATAATACCCACAATCCAGATTCCGAATAATATGTATCCGGCAATGGGTGGGATTCCACGATTTACGGAAAGAGTAAAATCATTCATCCAATCTGCATTTATGGTCAGATCTGTCCCCATAGTTTTGCCCATAGCAGTTTCAGTATTGGAAACAGGGGGATTTTGCAGGCTGCCGAGCCATGAGAAAATTTGAGGAAACCCGATGAAAGGGAACGGTACAAAAGGAACTGCCAGCAATCCCAGCAGCAGGAACCACAGGTTATACTGCATCCGGCTGGACAGACTGTTTTTGAATATCCACCTGGCTATCAGAAGTATTCCGATGATACCGCTGATAAAAACATTGCATATTAAAAAGCGTATCATAAAATCAGCCACGTTAATTGTCTCCTTTGTGGTGCTGCTGTGAAAGAAGGGAACGGAGAGTATCTATTTCTGTCTCGGACAGTCTGTCGTTTTCTATGTACGCAGACAGCATGGCAGTAATATCCCCGTCATAAAAACGTTTCAAAAAAGAATTGCTTTCATGACCGATATATTCGCTTTCTTTCACCACCGGAGTATAAACAAATACACGGCTCTGCTTTTCATAAGTGAGAGCACCTTTGGTTACAAGACGTTTAATCAGTGTCTGTATGGTTTTAGGACTCCAGCGTGTAGTCTGTAATAATTTTTCCGTTATTTCATTGGTACTGATCGGAGCATGTTTCCATACGATTTTCATAACTTCAAATTCAGCTTCAGAAATCTGCGGCAAATTGCCCATTTCAAATCCTCCTTAATTCTTACGGATGTAATAAATATATTTTAGATGTTATTTGTGTAATTGTCAATTATTGATCAAAAAAGAAAAAATCAGTTTTCCGTATTTTTCTGCTGTACAGTGGATATAAACTTTGAGATCAGGGGGCTGTTAGGATTTTTTTTATAGAAAACCCCATGTGATATAGGACTGCTGCCGGATAGTGGAACATATGTAATATCAGAATCAACAGAAGTGCCTTCCGGCAACACGGCAAATCCATATCCGGCTTTAATAAATGAAAGCACTACCTGCAGATTTTCACAGTAGTAAATAGATTCTGGCAGAAACTGATACTCCAGACGGTTTTGGATATTAGCCACTTTAGACGGAATCTCATAGGAATTACAGATGATCATATTTTCCGAATATAGTTCCTTCTCGGTAATCTCTTTTTTCTGTGAAAACGGATGATCCGTTGGAACAGCACAACAGATTCTTATTTTATTGAGTTCTTTAAAGCAAATCCCATTGCGAATAGGAATATCATCTTTAAAACCAAAGAGTACATCAATTTCACCATGGATAAAAAGATTAACAATGGATCTGTGAGGAATGATCCTGAAAAAAGGATGCAGTTCAGGCATTAGTATCCTGCATCGGGAAAGAGTTTTGGATAAATAAATCAGATTGGACTCATTGCTGCATGCAATAGAAATTATCTGGATATTGGATTTCCCGTGATTGTGTACCTTCAGAGAAGCCGTTTGTAATTTGGTGAGAACATCCTTTGCATCATCCAAAAAACTGATTCCTGCCGGGGTTAAGGAAACATTTCGGGTTGAACGGTTAAATAATTTGGTTCCCAATTCCGTTTCAAGGGAATTGATCTGACGGGAAACCGCTGATTGTGTAATGTTTAAAACTTCGGCAGCTCTTGCAAAATTAAGATTTTCTGCCACCTGAACAAAGCTTTCTAACTGCTGTGTATTCATATCTTCATCCCCTATTGATGCGTTTATGTCATCAATAATACTATTTTTTCAATTCACTTTCAAGGTTATTCGTGTTTTAATATTATTCGCAAACAAACATTTTGAAAACTGGTTGGCTGGTGCGGTTGTTAATAGTCAAAAGACTATATATAGACCGGAAGTAAAAAGTGAACGGGATTCCACATACGAAATGAAAGAAACCACAGACAGTGGTATTTTTTTGGTGCACCGGTGACGGATGCACTGGTAATACGATTTAAAAAAAGAAAGGATATGGAAAATGGAAACGAAAGCAAAAATTGAATTACTTGAAAGAAGATTGCAGATATTATCTGCCAGGGAAAAGGAGAATCAGGGCGTGTGCAGGAGGATACAACGGGATATTAGAAATTTAAAGAAAAAAATATAAAGGAACAGGTATTTGCCGGAAAAATATCCAGGGAGGCAGAATAAGGATAGAAAATCTGAATATTATCATTGACCGTCAATTATAGAAGCGTCGCAGATCAGTGGTTTGTCAATGAGAAAAATGCAGTTACAGACATGACGGAGGAAACATATGGGAAAAGAAAAGATATGGAATAAAAAATTTGTTTTACTATTTATAACGAACTTGCTGATGATGGCAACATTTTATGCTTCGGTTCCCATTTTGCCCATTTATTGTCAGCAGAATGGGATCACAGGTTCTAAGATCGGCATTGTTTTAACAGCTATGTCGGTAACAACTGTATTATTCAGACCTTTTGCAGGATATATTCTGGATAACTTTAACCGCTATCATGTGTATATGCTGTTTCTGGCTCTGTTCTGCCTGCCCTTTTTGGGATTTGCGGCTTTTCCTATTTATGGAGTGCTGGTACTGATCCGTCTCTATATGGGTGTTGTATATTCCGTATGCGGTTCTGCTACTACCACCCTTGCCGGAGATGTTCTTCCCCAGAGTAAGGTAAGAGAGGGCGTTAATCGTTTCGCACTGACGATTTCTCTTGGCATGGCAGCCGGTCCCTTCATCGGCATCCAGGTTCAGAATCATATGAGCAGTAAGGCATCTTTCCTTGTATTGTTTGCTTTGACAGTAATAGCTTTGATCTGTGTATCTTTTTGCCGGATAAAATATCCGAAAGCAGAAAAGAAAAAGTTTGTTTTAGCAGATGCTTTTTATAAACCGGCGCTGCCCTTTATGTTCAATATGATGTTTATCATGGTGCCTTTTGGGGCAGTGATCGCATATTCATCCATATTTGCCCAGGAAAAAGGATTGTCGGCAGTCATTCCTTATTTTTATATCTTCCTGGTGGCAGGAATGCTGATCTCAAAATTTTCCACACAAAAGATGATCGATGCCGGAAAGCACAGGATCTTAGTGGGGCTTTGCCTGATCGTTTTAATGATCACAATGGGAAGTTATTTCTTTATGACCACGGCAGTCCATCTGCTGTTGGCAGGATTTTTATTGGGACTTGGTTATGGTATTTTACAGCCGTTGTTTCAGTCATTTGTAACCGGAACAACTCCGGCACCGAAGCGTGGAACTGCCAATGCTACATATTTGTTATCCTATGATATTGGAATCGGTATCGGTTCTTTCCTAATGGGAATGTTTCAGGAAAGCATCGGTCTTGCTGCCGGTTTTGCAGTTACGGCTGTGACTTATATCATTGGAGCAATCATTTATGCTGTTTATGTTGATGGGTATTATTCAAAGCTGATAAAACAAAAACAGCAGGGAGGAGATATATGGGACAAAAAACTATTATAACCATAGGATGTCAATATGGCAGTGGAGGGCATGAAGTAGGAAAGCTGCTGGCACAACGACTGAACATTGCATTTTATGATAAAGAAATATTGATGGAGGCATCAAAAAATAGTGATATTGATGAAACTTTATTAAAGTCCTATGATGAAAGCCCTGTAGATGTTGCTGCGTATTCTATGAATACCGGTGCAGGAGCCAATTATAATCAGCCAATGTCAGAAAAGATCTACTTGGCAGAATTTCATACTATCAGGCAGCTGGCAAATGAGAAATCCTGTGTTTTTGTTGGCAGATGTGCGGATTATGTTTTAAAAGGAGTTGATAACTGCATCAATATATTTATTCATGCGCCGCTGAAGGAAAGAATTAAAAGAGTATGTAAAAGAGACAGGCTGGAACAGAGAGAGGCAGAAATTATAATACGGAAAATGGATAAGGAAAGAGAGAAATATTATAATTTTTACACAAACAGGAAATGGGGAGATGCAAGTAATTATAACATGGCTATTGATACGGAGAGAATTGGACCGCAGGGAGCTGTGGATTTAATTGAACGGTTTTTGAATATTGCAAATGGTTGAACAAAGCCCGAAGATGAAATAAATTTCGTCTTCGGGCATTTTGTTTTCAATTATCATGATATCAGTATAGAAAAAAAGTTTTGATGTAACTATTGACATTACATCTGCGAGGTGATATAGTGGCGCTATCAGATGTAATAACAATGATTACATCAAATATGTTAAAACAAAAATGGAGGTAGTTATTATGACAAACAAAGAAAAAGCATTGGAACTTATCAACACATTCGCAACCGGTGACACAGAGAAAGCGGCATCCCTTCTGGCAGAAGGCTATATTCAGCATAACCTTGCATATGGTACAGGAAGGGATGCTTTTGTAGGAAGTGTTCAGTATCTGGCGTCTACTCCGGTTAAGACTACAGTGGACAACATTCGTGCTTATGAAGACGGAGATAAGGTGTTTTTACAGACTGTATACAATTTTGCCGGAGCCGGAAAGCAGGTGGCATTTGACATTTTCCGTTTTGACAGTGAAGGCAGAATTGTGGAGCACTGGGATAATCTGGCAGCAATAGCAGAACCCAATCCATCCGGTCATACGCAGATTGACAACGTTTCTCCTCTTAAGGATTTGGAGAAAACAGAAGAAAACCGACAGCTTGTGAAAGAATTTCTCTATGATGTATTGCAGGGCAACAACCCTTCAAAGACACCGGAATACTTTGATGGGGATGTGTATATCCAGCACAATACGGGAATTGCAGATGGTCTGTCCGGGCTGGGAGCTGCTTTAGATGCCCTTGCTGAGCAGGGAATCCGGATGATCTATGACAAGGTACATCAGGTTTTGGCACAGGGAAATTATGTATTAGCAGTCAGCGAGGGAACCTTTGGAGGTGCGCCTACAAGCTATTATGATCTCTGGAGAGTAGAAAACGGCAGGATCGCAGAACATTGGGATGTAATGGAAACCATTGCTGAAAAATCCACATGGCAGAATGACAACGGCAAATTTTAGTGACAGATCATAAATAAGAGGAAAGTGTTTTTCATGAAATGATTTGAGGTGCATATGAAAACAGAAGACTTTTTAAAAATTATAAAAAATGATATTCATACAACAGTCATGGCAACAGTTGATGAGATGGGGCATCCGGTCACGAGAATCATTGATGTGATGCTGGCAGATGATAAAACACTATATTTTATTACGGCAAAGGGAAAGGAATTTTACAGACAGCTTATGGCACAGGCATATGTTTCCATAAGCGGGGCATACGGCGGAGAAGGAATGGACAAAAAGGAAGCATCCATTCATATGAAGGCAGTTTCTATCCGAGGTACAGTTCAAATTTTGGGCAGTCAGAAGCTAAATGAGGTTTTTGAGAAAAATCACTATATGAAAGAGATTTACCCGGATGCAGCGTCCCAAAAAGCCTTGGAAGTGTTTTGTATTAAGGAAGGAACGGGAGAATACTTTGATCTTTCCGTAAAGCCCATTAAACGGGAGTCTTTTTTTGTAGGAACCCGGGAAGAAAATGCCCCCAAAAGATCAAAGGGGTATTGTATTACAGAGGCATGTACAGGCTGTCAGGCATGTGTGGCGGTATGCCCTCAGAAAAGTATTGTTACAGATAAAATTCCTTTTCAGATCCGTCAGGAAAATTGTCTGCATTGCGGCAATTGTATGAGGGTATGTCCTGCAGGTGCAGTAAATAATGAATATTTGGAAGGTTAAGAATGGAGGGAGCATAATGGCACAGCGTATTTTGGAAGGAAGAAAAACACGGACTACATTTCAATCTTTTTTAAGCGGAGCTCCCGCAAAGGATTATGTGTTTCAAAAGATGCCTTACAGAGAGCAGATCCATAAAGGGGCAAAGCTTATAAAAGAAGCTGATTATCTTTTGATCGGGGCAGGAGCAGGGCTGTCTGCGGCAGCAGGACTGACTATGGGAGGCGCACGCTTTACGGATAATTTTAAAGAGTTCATAGAAAAATATGGCGGTCCCTTTATGAAGGATATGTACAGCGCCGGCTTTTATCCTTTTCCCTCAGAAGAAGCAAAATGGGGATACTGGTCAAAAAGCGCTATGGTCAACCGTATTCTTCCGGGAACTTTACCGCTGTATCAGAAAGTGCGCAGGATGGCAGAAAATAAGCGTCATTTTGTTCTGACAACCAATGTGGACCATCAGTTTTTACTTTCCGGCTTTGATGAAAATAATGTATTTGCAACCCAGGGAGATTATGGATTGATCCAGTGCCAAAAGGGCTGCCATCCCAAAACCTATGATGGGATTAAAATGTTTCGGCAGATGGATCAGGCAAGAAAGGATTGTCTTGTGCCCTCGTACATGGTTCCCGTATGTCCGGTGTGTGGAGGTCCTATGGAAATGAATCTGCGCAGTGATCAGTATTTTGTGGAAGATGAAAAGTGGTATGAAGCGGAGGAGCGTTTTGGGCAATTTTTAGAGGAATGTGAAGAGAAAAAAACGGTATTGCTGGAGCTGGGAGTAGGATTTAACACCCCTGCCATTATTCGTTTTCCTTTTGAAAAGCTGATGCGTGAGCATGAAAATATGTCATTGGTCCGTTTAAATCTGGATGAGGCAGTTGTACCGGAAGAATTTGGAGAGCGGGCTGTAGGAATCAATGAAGACATGGAAAAAAGCATAGAAGATCTGCAAATGGAGGTGCAGGGAAATGATGGAAAATAAGGAACAGGAAAGCAGACTGGATTATCTGTTGGAAAAATTTAAGGAAGATTCCGTGCAATACAGGAACTTGGAAGCAGAAGGCAGCTACCGGGAAAAAAGAATGACCCTCCGTGCTCTTATGAATATCCGAATGCCCGGAATTATGGAAAAGGATGTAATACAGATACAGGATGAGTTTCTGATGGAGGAAGCAAAAGAAAAAGGCATTGTTTCCCTTTATGATATTCCTACAGTAAAAGAGCAGTATGGAAGCAGCCATCCTTTTGCCCATCAGATATCTGTTTGGCAGGGAGATATTACAAGGCTTCAGGCAGGAGCTATTGTAAATGCAGCAAATTCCCAAATGCTGGGATGTTTTGTACCCTGTCACCAGTGTATTGATAATGCGATCCATAGTGCAGCGGGGATTCAGCTCAGGGCTGAGTGTGATCATTATATGAAAAGCAGGAGAATACAGTATGGTCCACGGTATGAGGAACCAACAGGGCAGGCGGTACTGACCAAAGGCTATAATCTGCCTGCGGAGTATGTGATCCATACAGTGGGACCTATTGTGGGAAATGGTTTAAATCATGAGCTTAGGCAGGACCTGCGCCACTGTTATGAAAATGTGTTAAAGTGCTGTGTGGAAAACGGAATCCGTTCAGTTGCCTTTTGCTGTATCAGCACAGGAGAATTTCATTTCCCAAATGATGAAGCAGCCGGGATCGCAGTAGAAACAGTGACCGCTTTTCTGAAAAAAAGTGAATTGGACTTTGACAGGATCATTTTTAATGTGTTTAAAGATGT
Source organism: Lachnospiraceae bacterium (assembly GCA_017936785.1). Taxonomy (GTDB): domain Bacteria; phylum Bacillota; class Clostridia; order Lachnospirales; family Lachnospiraceae; genus UBA2882. Next base: position 121,434 of record JAGBEV010000009.1, read on the forward strand.
GGATATGGAGTTGTATCGGAAAGAATTAAAATAGATGCAGGAAGGATTTAAGCGGCTGCAGCCGATGTAATCCTTGACATTACATTACGGTGTTTATAAAATGAAATCTGGAAACCCGCTGATGAAAGTCAGGGGATAAGATAAAGAATTTTCAAAAGAGAGGAAATAATGATGCAGATTTCAAGCAGATTTACCATTGCCATGCATATGCTGGCATGTATGGACGTATTTAAAGATGATTACAAGATCACCAGTGAGTTTCTGGCATCCAGCATCAATGTCAATCCAGTCATCATCCGTAAGCTTTTATCACAATTAAAGGATGCAGGATTGATCGAAGTAAAAAGAGGACCGGGTGGAGCCGCCATTGCAAAGCCTTTGGATGAAATAACCTTTCTGGATGTTTATCGGGCGGTAGACTGCATAGAGGAGAATACCTTATTTCATTTTCACGAAAATCCCAATATGAATTGTCCGGTTGGAAAGAATATCCATAATATTCTGGATGATAAGCTGATCCGGGTGCAGGATGCAATGGAGACGGAATTAAAATCCATAACGCTGGCTGATATGAAGGCGGATCTGGATCAGTATTTAAAGATTTAATACCGGATTAAATTTGAAAGCCTGCAACCTTTTATGCCATAAAAAAGTGATCATGGCAGAGTGTTTGCTGATGGCAATCCTTTTGCACGCTCTTACGGGACAGCCTGTATCATAACTATCTTGTCGACCTCAGACATAACTACAGACTTTGGCAATTCAAAATTTTTATAAGCCAAAGGATTTTTTCAAGTTTGCAGACTCCTGAGAATGTGCAACCCCCTTTAAAACTTCATTTCGACTTATTCCGCCTGCAAGCTAATTTAAATGAAAGATGAAAATGATATAAATTTATTTCATTGACAGAAACAGCCAGATACAAAAGTAATGATCCAACAGCAGTTATACAGAATCGGATGAGAAATAGAGCTGTGATAGAATTTTTTGGATTGTGGGGAAATTTGAATAACTAATATCGGCTCACAAGCAGCAGCCCATCGAAGCGGGCTGATTCCTTACTGGACCAGTACATATTAAGTATCTTGGAATAATTTCCGCAACCTTATACGCCATAGCAAAGTGTTAATAAAAAGAGAGTTCAAAAATCTTATCATAGGCGGCAATACAAATAAAGAGTCAAAAAATATAAGGAAACGGAGAAAAATCATGAAAGTCTCAATGAAAAAAGCCGGATCACTTTTCAGTATTATTCTGATAAGCATGACACTTCTTATGAGCGGCTGTCAAAGCCAAGATGATTCAATGGATGGATTCGCTATTTTTCCCAAGTCAAATACGGAAAAGGGAAAGGAATATGTTGATATCGTTTTCAATGCAGTAAGTGAAGGCGATGAGGATGCAGTATTTGACTTATTTTCTGACAAAGTAAAAGAAGAGGTGGGCGAGGAAGAATTAAGAAGCCAGATAGAAGAACTGATCCGTTTTTATCAGGGTACGGAGATACTAAGCAAGGCAGGTGCTGTTGAAGAAAATACCCATAATGAATATGGTGTAAAAAGAATCAAAATGAAGGTTCTGTATGGAATTGAAACGGATAACGGTGATTATGAAATTGCGCTTACGTATGTTGCAAGAGCGGATGAAGATCCGGAGGAAGAAGGATTTGAATGTATCCAGATAGCAGAAAAAGAAACTGTCGAAGAAACAGAGGGATTTTTGTGGGCAGATTATGAAATATATCATGGAGTTATCATTTTTGAATAGTTGTTCTTGAATCCGGCATATGACAATATCTTGATATAAGCTGTACTGAGGAGGGAGAAAAATATGGGAAGAAAAAAGGGAAAACTAATGATGGCTGTGTGTTTGCTGTTGATGATCACAGGGTGTAGCTCTTATAGCTCTGGCAGTAAAAATTCTACAGCAGGAGAGCTGCAGATAAACAGAATAGAGGTATGTTCTGCAGTGAAAAATGATGACCGGATATATCATGTAGAATATCCGTATTATTATTATGCTTTCAGTACTGATAAATGCAGTATGTATGATCTGGATCAGCATATAGAGTGTGAAGATCTGTCCCGGGAGCAGGTTCAATATTTTATTGATTATATTTTATCTTTGCCGGATTTTTCTGATCAGGAGAACGGAGAGAATATATCCTTTTATATTTTTCTAACCTATGAAGACGAAAATGGAGAAAGTATCAATATATACAGAAGAGGATATGATACTTTTCCTGATGGGTGGGAAGATTTTATTGATAGATATAACGAAATCCTCGGCGAGGAACTTTTGACGGGAAACGGTGAAGTACAGATAGTCACACCGGAATTTCTTACGGATGTGTTTGGTGTTACGGATGAAGATGTAAGGGAAGGCACCCTGCAGGATGTTATTGATGTGATGGAACTGGATATAAAGAAAATAACAGATCTGTTTTACATGGATGATGCCCTTGATGGGTATTATGCAGCTATAAAGGAAGATGAAATAGAGCCCTATCGTCCTAAAGAACTTGTTTCCGTTGAAAGTACACAGGAAGAATATGATGAGTTTATTGAAAAATATCTGGATGCAGTGGGGTTGGATTTATCGGCAGAAATAAAAAGTGATCAGGATTATTTCAGACGATTTTATGTTCCTGATACGAACCAGTATTTTTATACAGCAAGGACCAGTGACATGGACAAATTACCGGTTGTGGAAATGGATGGGGAATATTATGTTATGGATCTGGATGCCCATATGGAGGATATGACATGCAGAGTGGATTTTGTATATAGTGCAGATAAAAAATACATCCTGATACCTGCCTATAATGATCCGGATATGATCTTACCTTTTTTGGAATTAAAATGATCCTCTGCCGGGTGTAAATCCGGACATAAAGATTCAGATGCAATGTTTGATAAAAAGTTGCATTATAAATAAAGCAGTGCTATAATCGGGTTTGGTAAACGGTGTTTACCAAACCCGATTTGACTGTAGAGATAAGCATATAAAAAAAGAAACATTGGCAGGTAAAAAGAGGGAATAGGGCAGGTGAAAAGGATGAGAGAGTCAACAGAATTAACCAGAAAACGAATACTGGAAGCGGCCACAGCCGAGATGCTCCGCGTAGGATATCCCAAAGCTTCCATGCGGAAGATCGCCACAGATGCGGGCATTACGGCAGGGGCGCTTTACAAACATTTTCAGGGAAAAGAGGAAATATTTGAAAGCATCTGTGATGATATCATCAATCAATTATTTGCCATGCAGAAACAGCTTCTTCCTGATGATCTTGAGCATAAGACAGATGAGGAACTGCTGCAGATATTCAGACAGAAGGCATCAGTACAAATGCTGTCAGGGTTTAAAGATCATTTTGGGATTCTGCAGATGATCGTATTGCATGGCAATTCGGAGTATTATGCCCGCAAAAAGGCGGAGTATGTTCAGTTTTGTTCGGCATATGCCATCCGTTATTATGATGAACTGTATAAGCGGGGGCTGACAAAAAAGACTTATTCCATGAATGAGGTTTCCATGCTCTGCCAGGCGGAATTTCTTGCTTTGTGCACTCTATTAGAGAATACGGAACATCAGGGAAGTATGGATGAAGAAAGCGTGCAGGCTTATGAGACGCTGCTTCGTATTATTCAGAACGGGATACAAATGGATTGCGGCATCGGTTTGGAATAAAGAGAAAAGGAGAAAGCGTTATGGAGAAATATAAGATTCAAAAGGATTCAGTGCAGGAAACCCTGATCATCCCGTTATATGGGCGAAAACTGGCAATGGATATGTACCCGGGAAATTTTGAAGACCGGCATTGCCAGCAGTTGTTTGAAAGGATTGATTATGATTTTCCCAAACAGGGAAAGTTGATGACTAAGGCTGGTGCCATCATGGCAGCAACGAGACAATATGACCTTGCATCGGTTTGTAAGGAATATCTGGTAAAGCACCCCAAGGCATGTGTTGTAAATCTGGGCTGTGGTCTTGATACCACTTTCCGTCAGGTGGATAACGGTACTGCCAAGGGATATAACATCGATTTTCCGGATGTTATCACAGCAAGAAATGAATTGCTGCCGGAAACAGAGCGGGAAAGAAATATTCCGGGGAATTTAAACGATACTTCCTGGTTTGAGCAGATTGATTTTAATCCGGAGGATGGTGCAGTCTTTTTTGCATCAGGCGTTTTTTACTATTTTAAGCGGGAGGATGTAAAAAAGCTGTTTTGCAGCATGGCAGAACATTTTCCCGGTGGAAAACTGGTATTTGATGCAACCAATAAAAGAGGATTAAAGAGTATGTTAAAAACCTGGCTGGAGCCTTCAGAAATGGGAAATGTGGGCGTATATTTCAGCATGGAAGATGAAAAGGAATTGATGGACTGGAGCGATAGATTTTCCGGTGTAGTCAGAAAAGGCTATTTGACAGGCTATCGCCCTTTGGATAAGAGATATGGTGCAATTACAAATATGGTGTTCCGGTATGTGGACAAACATAAAATGTGCCAGATCATAGAACTGGAATTTTGACAGAGGATAGAAAAAAATCCGGGCTAAAAATACTGATCGGGGGAAAGTCATGAAATATACATTGATGTGCGGGCTTTATGGGACATTTTATGCAAGTGCCTGTAAAAAGGAACTGGAAAGCAGATTTCCAAATGAAAATATGCCAAAGTCAGTAAAAACAGAATATAAAAACATTGTATTAAGAGCTAAGAGCATAGGAAACTCCAGACTGTTGAATGCCTATCTGCTGGCGGCATATTTTATTGCATTAAACAGAAGTACAGGCTTGCCGCCGGAGGATAACTATCAATTACTGAAAAAGGGATTATATGACAGTAAATTATTTCATAAAGTGCTGGGAAATGCGGACAGCTATTTGGATCAAAGCAAAATGGCGGGAAGAAAAGCATGGGAAAAACAATCTCATGAGCAAAAATATGAAAATGACTGGATCGTGGATGTGTTGGATAAAACAGATGATTATGACCTTGGATATGACTATCACCGGTGCGGTGTCTGCAAGCTTTGTCAGGATGAAGGCTGTTTTGAACTGGTGCAATATTTATGCCGTCTGGATTTTGTGATGGCAGATATAATGGGAATGAGGCTGGAAAGAACCAAAACCATTGCAGAGGGCGGGGATTTCTGCGATTTCAGATACAGCAGGAAACTAAGCTGAATGTCTGTTTTTTTCATAATCCTTAAGGGAATCAAGAGCCTGCCGGGATAAGGGAAACAGGGCTATCATATTAAAGATCGTCATAAGACCCACACCAACATCGCCTAAGTCCCAGACAAAGGTATAGGCAGCAAGTCCGCCTATAAAGAGCATGACCAGTGCCAGGATCTTATAGAGAGTCTGTGAAAGCCAGTTATCGCCAAAAAGGTAGGCAACATTTGACCTGGCATAAAACAGGATGCCGATAAAAGTAGAAAAACTGAACAGCCACAAGATAATGGCAATAAAGACTACACCAAATTCACCTATATGATAACGCATAGCTGCCTGTAACAGATCCATGCCTGTTAATCCCTCTGTCAGACCAGCAGGTGTCAGCAGCATGATCATTGCGGAACAGCTGCAGATCACGATGGTATCAATGAATACGCCCAACGCCTGTAAAAGACCTTCTTTGGCAGGGTGGCTGATATCTGCAGCAGCCGCCGCACATGGAGCGGAGCCGGAACCGGCTTCATTGGAAAACAATCCCCGTTTTGCACCGTTCATGATCACAGCACCAAAGCCGCCTGCTGCTGCCTGACGTATACCGAAGGCTTCTTCAAATATACGCTGAAAGACAGAAGGGAGCTGTCCGGCATTTTTTACAATGATAAATATCGTAATGAAAAAATAAAAGCCTGCCATGACCGGTACGATCACATCCAATACTTTTACAGTGGCATTTTTGCCCAGTACAATGACTGCCGCCACAGCTACAAGGACTATGGTGGTATAGATGGGTGGAATCCGGAATGCATTTGTAAATGCAGATGAAACAGAATTTCCGATGACCTGACTGATACCGCACCAGCAGATCAGACCGGAAATGGCAAATAAAACAGCAATCATGGAATGTTTCCGTTTGCTGTTCTTTTTTATAAAAAGATGATGAATATAATATGCGGGACCGCCCCGATAACCGCCGTAAAGGGGATCTTTTTCTTTATGTAACTGTGCCAGGGTGGCTTCAATAAATGCGGTGGAAGAGCCCAGTAAGGCAGTAACCCACATCCAGAAAACTGCTCCCGCACCTCCGGCGGAGATCGCAGCGACCACACCTACCAGATTGCCCATTCCCACACGGGTGGCAGTGGATATGATCAGTGCCTGTACACCGGAAATAGATGCTTTCTCCTTTGCATTTTTCTTTTCCGTTGCGATCTTCAGCATTTCAGGGAAAAGGCGGAAGGGAAGAAATTTAGTCCGGATCGTAAAATAAATTCCTGAAGGAATCAGTATCAGAATCAATAAAGAAAGTCCCAGCGAACTTCCACCGGGCAAAGGAATGGTGATCAGATCTCCCCAAAGTAAATTATAGACAGCTTTAAAAACAGCCATGGCAGTTTCCCTCTCGTTTCTGTTTCTCAATTATGTTTGTATTATTTCTCTATTTAGTATATAGTAGAAAAGAGCATCTGTAAAATCGATAATCGTGATAAAGCTAATCGAAAAGATAGATCGAAAGGAAATAACATTGGATATTAAAAATCTCATAACATTTATTCATGTGGCTGAACTGAACAGTTTTACAAAGGCAGCTGAGAAGCTGGGATATTCCCAATCCACTATCTCATTTCAGATCAGGCAGCTGGAAACGGAACTGGATTCCCAGTTGTTTGAGCGGATCAACCGCACGGTTGTTTTGACGGAGAAGGGAAGAGATGTATTAAAATATGCCCATCAGGTCAGTAAGCTGACCAGAGAGCTGGAAGATCATATGCAAAATGAGAAAAATCTCAGCGGGCACATCCGTCTTGTTATGGCGGACTCCCTATGTGATTCTCTTATATGCGAAAATTTCATGGAATTTAGGAACAGATGTCCGGGCATTACTTTAAAGATCACTGCAGCAGGAACAGAAGAAATGTTCCGCCTGATTGATCACAATGAAGCAGATGCCATATTGACATTGGACAGTCACATTTATAATACGGAATATGTGATCGTAAAGGAAGAAAAGATTGGCATGCATTTTGTGACGGCAGCAGGAAGTCCTCTGGGGAAAATGAAATCTATTTCCGTGGAGGAATTGATAAAGTATCCATTTATTCTCACAGAAAAGGGAATGAGTTACCGCAGGCTGATGGATGAAAAGCTGGCAGAAATGTCCCTGGAGATTCAGCCGGTTCTGGAGATCGGAAGTGCATCTCTGATCTGTTCTCTGGTGGAACAGGGAGTGGGAATTTCTTTTTTGCCCGATTATGTAACGGACCAGGGAGTCAGATCAGGTAAAATGGTTTTCGTAAATGTAAAAGGCTTTGAAATTGATGTATGGAAACAGCTTTTATATCATAGGGATAAGTGGATTTCTCCCCAATTGGAATCAGTCCTGCAGTATTGCGTAAAGAGAGAATTTTCCCGGGATTAAGGCAGTCTATCCGGTGACAGGTAAAGCTTTTTTCAGGCGGCAGACGTTTGACGGAATATTGATGGTGCAAATTTTATCAGAAGCGAATTATACTATAATTGTATTAAAAAGACAAGTGACGGGATAAACAATAAACTGGTCGGGAGGAAATGGAAATGAAAGCAGCATTATATCAGGGAAAAGAAAATATTGAATTAGCGGAACTGGAAACACCCCATCCGGGAGATGATGACATTGTAGTTAAGAACATCTATGCCAGCATCTGCGGAACGGATGTGGCTGTATACAGCCACGGACCGGGAACCGGGCACCGCATTACAGAAGGTGGGGAATTTGGTCATGAAATGGTTTCACGGGTTGTAGAAGTGGGGAAAAATGTAAAAGACATCAAAGTGGGAGACAGAGTATATCCTTATCCGCGGCTGGCAAAAGGAGACCCCAAACGTGCCGGTACAGTGGGCGGATTTTCCGAATACGTATTGATACCAGATGCAAAATGGGAACAGCAGATCTATGCCGTAAATGATGGGATTTCAGATAAAACAGCAAGTCTCATTGAGCCCTTTACGGTAGGCTGCAGGGCTGCAAGGCGTTCAGAGCCGAAAAAGGGGGAAAGCGCCATCGTATTTGGAGCCGGGACCATAGGTATCGCCGCGGCAATCGCTTTGAAATACTTCGGCTGTGAGAAGGTCATGGTTTGTGATCAGTCCGATTTCCGTCTGGAGAAAGCAAAAGGGCTGGGCTTTGAAATCTGCAACAATGGAAAAGAGGACTTAAAGGAGAAAGCGATATCCTATTTCGGACAGGCGCCATCCATCAGCGGACCTACGGCTGATGTGGATATTTATATTGATGCGGCAGGAGCGCCGGCTGTTTTAGAAACCTATCAGGAAATGGGAAAAATTGAATGCCGTATGGTGGTAGTGGCTGTTCTTGCGGGAATGAGACCGGTCAATATTTTAGCCATGACATATGCACAGCACGCGCTGATCGGCAGTGGCGGCTATATGCCGGAGGATGTGCGGGATGTAATGGCGATCATGGAAAGCGGAAAATGGAATATTGAATCCATCATTACCCATGAGTTTGCATGGAAGGATTTAAAGAAAGCCATCGAGACGGCGAGGGACGTGCAGCACTCTTTAAATGTTGTCATATACTATGAAGAATCCGGAGAATAAATCACAGATCAAATATACAGTGTTAAAAAATGTGATATAATAGTCCTGGTAAAGGAAAGAGAAACAGGCTATGAAAAATGATTTAACAAAAGGCAGCGTGACAAAGACCATGCTGTTTTTTGCAGCACCTATGATCTTGGGAAATCTGCTGCAGCAGTTTTATAATATTGCGGACAGTCTGATCGTTGGACAGTTTTTGGGAGCTGATGCCCTTGCAGCAGTAGGATCGGCATATACTTTAATGACATTTTTGACTTCCGTTCTGATCGGGCTTTGTATGGGAAGCGGCTCTTTGTTTTCATTTTACTACGGGAAAAAAGATGAATGCGGTTTACATAAGTCTGCATCTGCTTCATTTCTGTTTATTTTAACTGTGACAATCATAGTAAATATCGCAGTATTTCTGGGCATTGATAAAATACTGAGGCTGCTGCAGGTTCCCACTTCCATTTATGAAATGATGCGGGAATATGTGGCGGTCATCTTTGTGGGAATCTTTTTTATATTTCTATATAATTACTTTGCCTATCTTTTACGTGCCATGGGAAATTCCGTAACGCCCTTGTGGTTTCTGGGAGCCGCTGCGATCCTGAATGTGCTTTTGGATCTGTTATTTGTGGTGGAGTTTACATGGGGAATCAAAGGCGCGGCGGCAGCAACGGTCATTGCCCAGGCGGTTTCAGGAGTGGGAATCGGAATTTATTCCCTGATAAAAGAGCCGGATCTGAGAGCCTGTCTTGGAAAGGAGATATTCAAGGCGGGCAGCAGCAAAGGAGCTATAGCACAGGTCGTCAGATTTTCTCTTGCGGCATGTATCCAGCAGTCTGTTATGAATTTCGGCATTCTGATGATACAGGGGCTGGTCAATACCTTCGGAACAGCAGTCATGGCGGCATTTGCGGCAGCAGTTAAGATCGACACGCTGGCATATATGCCGGCACAGGAATTTGCCAATGCTTATTCAATCTTTATTGCTCAAAATTACGGAGCAAAGCAGCCGGAGAGACTGAAAAAGGGCACAAAGGCAGCAGTTGGCATTTCTGTATTATTTTGTCTGGCGGTTTCAGCTTTTGTTTATGTTTCAGCGCCCCTTTTAATGCGGGCATTTGTAGAAGCAGAAGAAACAGGGATCATTGCCATTGGAACGGGGTATCTTCATATAGAAGGTTCCTTTTATTGGGGAATTGGGCTGTTATTTTTGCTGTATGGATATTTCAGAGGAAGCGGAAAACCGGAAATGTCTATTGTGCTGACAGTCATTTCACTTGGAAGCAGGGTAGCGTTGGCTTATATATTATCTCCATTTCCCGATATTGGTGTATATGGGATATGGTGGGCGATCCCCATAGGGTGGATTTTAGCAGACGCAGCAGGAATTCTTTTTTATATAAACAGGGGTGCTTAAGGTTGTAAAAAATGTAAAAATATTGTAAGATTATATAGTACAGTTATGCAGATGTACAAATCTGATATAGGGGAGAAAAAGGCTATGGATATTAGAGAATTTGTGAATTTAGAGGAATTGGAAGCAATACAGGCAGCATGGGCAAATGCCACAGGATTAGCAGCCATCTTTACAGATGCAGCAGGTGAATATATTACAGGCGATTATAATTTTACTGATTTTTGTATCAAGCTGACCAGAGGAAGCCGGGAAGGTATGAGAAGGTGTGTTGATACTGATCAAAACGGATTAAAGAAAGCCTGTCTGGAACAGGGCTGTTATAAGTGCCATGCGGGGTTGATGGATTTTGCGTATCCGATCAAGATCCATTCTACAGGCGAGGTAGTCATGACTGCTATCGGCGGTCAGGCATTACCCAGTGACCAGCCTGTTGATGAAGAAGCCTTCCGCAAGATCGCAGAAGAAATCGGTGTGGACCCCGACGCATATATTGAAGCATTATATGAAGTTCCTACTATGCCGGAGGCACAGATCAATGCCTGTGCAGATCTGCTGGGCATGGTAATTGATGTATTTGTAAATCAAAAGTATCAGGAGTATATTGAGTCAGCAAAGATGCAGGTATATTCCGATAATCTGGAAAAGATCAACAGCGTTATAGACAGAATTGAGGACAATTCCAAGAAACTGACAAAACTTGCATCCAAGGAGGGCATCTTAGCGTTGAACTCTGCAATCGAGGCAGCAAGACTGGGAACCGCAGGTGCATCCTTCAGTATTTTGGCAAAGCAGCAAAGTGATCTTTCCAAGCAGAGCGGAGAGATTTATTCCCAGGTGGGCGATGATATCAAGATCATTTCTGATGCGGTGGGTGCCATGAATCAGGCTTCAAACGGTGAGAGTTTATTAGAAGAGCCCCAAATCGAATTATAAATTAAAGATCACAAAGGATTACACAGGAGGTGCGGAATGAAAAAGTTCATAGAAGAGTTTAAAGCCTTTGCCCTGAGGGGAAATGTGATGGATATGGCGATCGGTGTCATTATCGGTGGTGCTTTTTCTGGAATCGTTACTTCGTTGACGGACAATTTCATTAATCCTATTTTGAATCTGCTGACAGGACATGCTGTTTATTCATGGCGGGATGTTGCGGGATTTGCATCCGCATTTGTTTCTTCGGTCATTAATTTCATTATTATGGCATTTATCCTGTTTTGTCTGGTCAAGGGAATCAATAAGCTGATGAGTGTAGGAAAGAAAAAAGAGCCTGCAGAAAAGGCTACCAAAACCTGTCCTTATTGCCAAAGTGAAATTTCCATTAAAGCTACCAGATGTCCTCATTGTACATCACAGCTTTCTGAACAGGAAGCATAGGGAGAGACTCAAATCAGCAGTATAAACAGAATTTTAGTGAGGCTGTTTCATTTAGAATATTATATATGTAACGGGAACGCATTTTTGAATCGTTTCTTTTGATATATGATATTTCTAAATGAAACAACCTCATTTTTTGTAGATATTTTATAGATGATTTTGTGTAATCCTATGATAGGAGAAATAGGGAAAGGATGTGAAAAACATGCAGTATCAGCTGTTGATTGTAGATGATGACCGGGATATCCGTACCATGCTGAAGGATTTTTTTGAATTGTCAGGATATTCTGTTTCTCTTGCACGGACGGGACTGGAGGCACTTGATCAATTGAAGGGTAACCCTGATCTGATTCTACTGGATATCAATATGCCTGAGATGGATGGTATAGAAGTTTGCAAAAGAATCCGCAATCAGGTAAATGTTCCCATTGTTTTTCTGACGGCAAAGGTAGAGGAACAGGACCGGGTAAAGGGGCTTATGGCAGGCGGGGATGACTATATTATGAAGCCATTCAGCATGGATGAATTGCATGCCAGGGTTATTGCCCATTTGCGGCGGGAAGAGCGGGGAAGGGACAAAAAGGCTTTGAGAACAGCCGGAGAATTTTTGATCAATTTTTATGACCGGACCGTTTTTATAGGTGAAAAGGAACTGTCATTTACCAAAACAGAATTTGATATCATAGAATTCTTATGCAGCAACAAGGGCAGGATTTTTGATAAAGAAACTATTTATGAAAGACTTTGGGGATTTGACAAAGATGGAGACAGCGCCATCATTACGGAACATATCAGGAGAATCCGGAGCAAATTTGCCAAAGAGTCAGAAGTAAGTGTCATAGAGACGGTCTGGGGTGTGGGTTATCGATGGGTATTATAAGGAAACTGAAAGAAAAGCTGGAAAGGAAGAAGCGAAGCGCAGGATTAAAAACAGCATTGATAGTTTATATCATTACAGCTATTCTGGTCATGACTGCGTCTTGTGTTGTGCTCATAACTTTTTTTGAAAACTGGAAAAATATAGTCTATGAGGTAAATGAGGATGAGATCAACACCCAAATAGAGTATTCAGGGAGTTCATATGTCATAGAGCAGAGACGTATTTCTGACAGGGTTTTAGGGCAGATCAATATTTTGAATATTTGTGAGACGATATCACTTTTTATATGTGTTATTGCTACCATTATGATTCTCAGCCATTTGTATTTTAAGAAAAAACTGGAAGAGCCTTTAGCTATTTTGAAACTGGAAATGGAGTATATCGGCAGGGATGATCTGAGTTTTGACTGCAGCTATTGCAGCAATGATGAAATGGAAGCCGTATGTAATGCCTTTAATAAAATGCGGCTTCAGCTTGTGGAAAACCGAAAAAACCTGTGGGATCTGATGGAGGACCAGCGGGAATTAAATGCAGCATTTGCCCATGACATCAGGACACCTATGACCGTTATGAAGGGATACAGTCAGATGCTCTTAAAGTTTTATCCCCAGGGAAAGATTTCTGATGAAAAACTGTTGGAAACTTTGGAGATGATAGACAGACAGGCAGACCGGGTAGAACGGTTTTCAGAAACCATGAAGGAAATGCATTCCATTGATGAATGGAAAATCATCAAAAAAGAAATATCGCTGACAGAGTTAATGGAAAAGCTGTCAGGCAATCTGGGCGGTATGTCCAATGAAACAGTTTCCATTTCCGTTGTTTATGACAAGGATCAGGATCAAATCCTCCATTGTGATGTAAGCCTGATAGAAGAAGTGACAGACAATCTTTTATCCAACGCCCTGCGCTATGCCCAAAAGCAGGTGGTCCTTACAGCAGCCCTGGATATGGGAAAATTATATCTGTATGTAAAGGATGACGGTCCGGGATTTTCCAAAGAGGCTCTGGAAAAAGCATCCCGCCCATATTTTACAACTGCCAGAGAACATTTCGGAATGGGGCTTACTATTTGCAAGACCTTGTGTAAAAAGCACGGAGGATCTCTGGAAGTTACCAATTCCATCGAAGGCGGGGCAATTGTATGTGCGTTGGTGGGGATAGAGTAGGGGAGATGGTGGCGGGGACGGCGGATGATGGTATATGTGTTTGGGGGCTGATGAATAAATGGTGGTTTTTTTAACCGAACGGGAGAGCGGCTGGTGACGGACGGGGCGGCTTCCAGTGACATCCATGTCACAGGAAGCCTAACACAGCCATCCAT
>JAGBEV010000010.1 GCA_017936785.1 Lachnospiraceae bacterium
AGTTATTTCAAACAGAATAGTGCTGGTTGTTAAAAAGTCTTTATCTGTTAATTGTAGATGAAAGGCTTTTTTTCTGTAGAATAGAAAAATTATGCAATTATTATGCAAGTATAAGTTATAATAAAGCCACAAATTGTAACTAGTAGTAAAAGTTATTACAATAAGTAAGGAATTTTACTAATGTAGCATTAAGAAACGGTAAAAGTATATATTTAATCAGCGTTTAGTGAGAGGGGCGAGGGTCAAATGAAAAGGAAATTGAATTGTTGGTTGATTATTTTGTGTATAATGCTTCTTATTGGATGTGCCAAAGTAGAAATATATCCTAAGAATGTAGAAATAGAGATAGGGAGTGTGGCATCTGAAAATATATTAGATTATGTTTGTATTGAAAGTGATAGGTCAGATCGTATAAGAAATAAGGCAGAATTAGATATATCAAATATTGATGTAATGAATGTGGGAGAATATGTAGCAAAAATCACATATGGAAGGGAAGAGGTTATTGTTCCGGTCAGTGTGGTAGATACAACAGCACCGATTATTAACGTAAAGGAGAATGAGTTTCAAGAAGGGGATCAGGTAATAGCGGAAGATTTGGCAGAAGCCATTGATGATTCAAATGTTACACTTAGCCTGTTAAGTAATCCGGGAGGCGTCCAGCTGGATTTTACAACTTTACAGTATGGAGAAAGTGTGACCTTAAAGGCTGAGGACCAATTTGGGAATGAAACTGTTAAAGAAATTGTTTTAAATATACGTCCGAAAGAAAATTCATCATTTCCGGAGGAAAGGAGTTATGAAAGACTTGAAGATTTTCCTTATGGAGAGCTGCAGTACGTGGATGAAAAAATATATGCAGAGATAAAAAGTGCATATGAAAATATGGAATGGTACAGCGATTTTAGTAATGGGAAAATAGAGCAAAATCAGTTTTATAAGGAAAAGTATAAAGAATTACTGGATGGAAAAGTAACATTTTTAAAAACAGATCGGTATACTTATTCAGAAGTAAGTCAACGGTTATATTTATCTGAATTTTTAAGAGTTGAGGAAGATTATGCACCAGAAGATTTGTTTAATGGTGGGAATGATCAATATGGGCTATGTTTTTTTGATATGGATTTAGATAATGAGCCGGAATTGTGTATTGCGGAGAAGGTTGGTGCGGGTATTCGTAGCTATTATATTTTCAAATATAGGAAAGATATAGATGAAATTGTTTTGTGGAAAACATTAAATGGCGCTAATATTCAAATTATGGGAAGCGGAATAATAGGAATGGCTTGGGAAGATCAACATTTCGTATTCAGTCGATTAAATGAAAGCGGAGAAGAAGCAGTTTTAATCTATTTTATAAGGGATTTTTTTCATGAATCCGGAAAAGTGGAATATATGGTTTCGCTTCCAAAATATAAAGAAACGGATCAGCAAATAGAAGTTACTGATGAAATGCAGAAACAGGGCTATTATGATAAAAGTCAGGATTTAGTATTTTTCTGTGTATCGGAGGAGCAATATCAGGAACTTATTCGGGATTTTTTGATTTCGTATGAAAGTGCAAAAGATAATATAGAAAACGTGACTTATACTTATAGGGAATTGTTTGAAAAAAGGGATACTTAGAATGAAAAGAAAGATAAGAATATTAATATATGTCATTGTTGTAACAAATTTAATAATCTTTTTTTCTGATTTCAATTTATCGAATAATTAGGTTAGAGGCAAATATAGAAAAAGGAATACCGGAAGTTCAAAGGAATACAGAGCTTTCAGCGGATATAATAGGTTCAATTTCGGAGAATGAAACAGCAAAGAGGGAAGACTTAGATATAAATGATACAACTGCAAGAGAATATAGTGATTTTTTTCTTTACGCGATGCAGATTTAGAATATATAGATGATGCCGCATATGAAGAATTAAAGGAGGTTCTTGGACAAGTAGAATGGTATCCGAAATTTGAAACGGGAAAAGAAGAGGAGTTGGAACTCCATTTGCAGAAATATAAGGAATTGTTGCTAATGGAAAGGGAATATGCAAATCCTTCAAATGGAGAAAAGGCAACACTGGATTATTTGATCGCACGCCAAATTAACGAACCCGACGGCAGTTATTTTTATTATGATATGGAGGCTAATCATTATTACATTTATGATTTTGACGGAGATGGTGAACAAGAACTTTGCGTAGAAGTGGTGGCACCGGTAAGTATCTCTGGTACGAAACAGGGAGTTTTAGTCAGCTGGGAGGAACAAGGACGGTATTTAGCGGAGACGGAAGAACGGAATATATGGATGTTTTGAATAAATACGGAGAAGCGGAAAGTACTTATATGAATTATTGTGGCTTTAAATATATTATTGCTATTCCTTGTAAAAATGATAAAGGAGAAATAATAGTATCGGATGTGCTATACGAAAATTCGTATCAAATAACAAATGGGGATGGAAGAGCATGGGCAGAGAAGGAAATTAAAAAATATCAATATACGTATGATGAAATTGTGAAAGTAGCTCAAGATAACTAAACTATGTTCCTATTAAAGTGTAAAAATGCCGTTGAATATGAAGATATAAAAAGAATTATTAATTTAAAGTATAGGGTGTGAAATTGTATGAAAAAAGTTGTAAAAAAATTGGTCTTGTTATATTTAATATTGGTGTGTTTTGGTATCGGCTTTGTGAGCTGTGGAAAAAGTGAAGAAGAAATAATAAAAGATGAACAAGATACTCCGCTAAAAGAAACAGATAGCGAGGAGGCGGATTATAGTATGTTTCTGAAAAAGATTTGGATTACAGAGTTGGATTTGCCTTATAACTCTTCAGACCCCGTATTATGTGCATTCTATATTACAGATATAAAAGACGGGAATATAAAAGGGAAAATAAAGACTATTGAGTCAATAGAAAAGGAGTATTACTATCAGGGGCTAACGGAAGAAATGATAAGTTTTCCATTTAATGGGGATTTTTCGGGAACGGTACAGGGAGATATGGCAACCTGTGAGTTTAAGGATCATAGAGGATATTCGGGAAATATATCACTAATATTTCAGAAAGCGGATGAAATTTTAGTGATAATAGATACAGACAGACTTCAAGATCCGTTGCAGGAATCAGGTGATTATAGTGAGACTAATTTGTTCACGCCTTGGACATTAGAATCGATAAATGGATTAGTACAGGATAGTTTAAAAAGTGAGACAGTAAAGTTAGATGATTTTGGAAAAGTACAGATTGTAAGAGGAAATATTGAACAGGCGGAGAAAATGTATCCTTGCGTATATTTAACAGATGAAGAGGGAAATATTTTATATTCATTTGAAATGGGGTATGCGATTGGAATGGAGGTCTCAAATCTATCTATAGAGGATTTGAATGGAGATGGATATGCAGATATTAGTATTGAGTTAGAGGAGAAAATATCTGGTTCGGCAAACACATTACAATGGGATTTTTACAGACAAAGTGAGGGTGTTTTTGAGAAGGAAGGAATAGAAGATGATGGTCTAAACGCAGAACAAGAATTGGATTATAATAAATATAAAGAGAAAATATGGTGTCTGGAATATGATTTTGAGATTGAAGGAAATGTTTTTAAACGTTATCAGTTTTCTTTCTATTTTTCTCAATTTTGTAACGGAAAAGTATATGGCAGATGCAGATTGGGTGATTTAGTAAGAAAGGATTGGTATGATGAAGCATCCAGAGTCTCTTATCAATATGGAAATACAAGTGTGGATGGATATTTTTTCGGAGAGTTTGTAAATGGAGTGCTGGTGTGCAGGTTTTGGGATCAGAGCGGAAATGAAGGATGGCTGAAAGTTCAAAATTGGGAAGAAAACAGCCTTGAAGTTGAACTGGAGTGGACGAGGAAAAACCCTCATGATGGGATAGAATTTTCGGGTAAAGACGGGACATATTCATTTCGAACCTGGAATTTGGAAAAAATGTATGATAAAAAGGAAGAAAACGGAATGGAAATAGTTGATAAGTCTTTTTATAGTGTAGATATGCAGTATTGGGGAAACGTTCAGTTGGTAACTGTATCAGCAAGACATGTGGAAAACAATTACTATTGTGCGTACGCATATTTGACGACATCAGATGGAGATATTTTGTATGAATTTGACTTAGGCGGGGCATGTGAATCGGATAATTCAGTTATGGTAACAAATGTTGAAATTGAAGATTATAATGAAGATGATCTGGAGGATATCATAATTACAGTAATCCCATCGTATGAGAAAACAGACAGTGAAGGACAGAATATTCAAACCAGTGAAAAGGTGTATTTTTACCAACAGGAAAATGGAAGATTTTCGCGGGTAATTTGTAAATAAGAATCTTAATTATAATTGGGGAAATTAGATTTGAAAAAGATTTTAAAAATATTCATATTGCTTTATATATGTAGTTTTTTATCTGGATGCAGTAATCAAGAGGATTATTATTCTGTGTCAGTATGATAATATAAAAGTATTTGTAGGAGGATTGATTGTGATTATTAAATTAAAGAGACGAATGATTTAGAAAAGTAGAGGAAAAAATGAAATGAAGAGTAAAACAAAGCGGGTAATATTGATATGTTTATGTATTATAACATTCTTGTTAACAGGCTGTGGGGAAAAAGACACAAGTACCAATTATGACTGTCTGCATAAGATATGGATGCCTGAGAATTGGAAAAGAACGGAAACAGAGAATGAAATAACGGCATTGGGTAACGATTTACCACAGCTTTTTATAGAGAAAGATACCTTTGATTATGATGACTATCTGCATAAAATATGGATACCGGAGAATTGGGAGGAAAGCGATGTTGGAGTTTCACATGATAATGCAATTTCATTCTATTATTACGGGTGTAGAAAATGGCGTAATTGAAGGAAAAATAGAATTAACAGGGATTGCTAAGCCGGAAGAGAATTTGAGAAGCTTTTCGGGAACGATTCAAAATGGTAGTGGGGAATGTTATTTTGAAGATGAAAGCGGTACGAAAGGGAAATTTAGTCTAATATTAAAAAATAAAGATGAGATAGAAGTGGAATTTGAATATATTTATGTTCATGCAGGCGAGACAGACAGATCAAGGGGAAAAGAGATACTTAAGCCGTATAATCTTTCGCTTCAAAATAATATAACAATTGTTACAGAGCAGGAAGTTATTTTAGATTCATGGGGAAATGTCCGGTTGGCAGGAGGGAGATTCGATACAGGAAGAAAGTTTTATGGGATATTATATCTGACGAATGAGGAAGGAGATGTATTTTATCAGTTTCATGCGCCGTTACGTACCGGAGCATGGGTTGTAGAAACTTATACAGAGGATATTAATGGGGACGGACTGACAGATGTGATGCTAATAGAAAAATTTGAGGCAGATGATATAGAAGAAGCGGAGTGGATTTTCATACAAAGAGAAGACGGACAGTTTGAGAGAGGAGAGCTGATAAAAGAATAAAAAGATTGATATGCCGGATTTTGAACAGAAACAGGTGCAGTAGCGTTCTGATACGGCATCCTTCTGCCAGAGGGCAGACATCATCCTGCCGTCACCTACAGCCTTTAAGTCATGGCTTCATGGGAAGCCTCTTTGCTTTGATCGGAAAATATTTTTGCCGATCCTTCCGTTACAGACCAGAACCATAAATCAGTGGTACCGGTTAATAAGTTACCGTTGCCGGGAGAAACACCGGTTCAGACTCCAAAAAGGGGTATTTCAGGGGAGGACCAAGTCCGCGGCAAAAGTGAATATTGCAGGGAAACCTTTAGAGTGATATAACAGTGCGTGCGCATATCCGGATATGGGACTTACACGAGCAGCAGGATATATAAGCTTAGCCATTAAATTTTATAGTGATGAAAAGACAGGTGGATCTCTTGATATTAAGGATGCAAATAATTGAAGAGAATAAATAACCTATTTTTAATACCTTTTTTAGAAACCTTTTAGGATTCGTCCACACTTCTGTCAAAACTTTCTAATAATATATAGTTATTAAGAAAAAGGAGTGAGGTATTAGGTGGAGGTTGAGCAGGAAAAGGAGGCTGGAACAGCCTTAATGGCATTACATATTCCTGATGCTGATTATGACATGCTTGTCATTCCTTATAGGGATGCAACGGAAAATCTGTTAGTGAGACTGAATACACTAAACAGGGATTATCGACTGAAATATAAGAATTATCCGATCCATCACATACAGAACCGGATCAAGCATAAAAAAAGTATTGAAAAGAAGCTGCTAAAAAAGAATTTGCCGGTTTCTGCCGAAGAAGCCAGAGAAAATTTAACGGATATTGCAGGGGTAAGGATTATCTGTTACTTTGAAGAGGATATTTATTCTGTAGTGTCATTGATCAAAAAGCAGTCTGATATTTTGGTGCTGATCGAAAAAGATTATATTCAAAATCCCAAGTTAAACGGCTATATGAGCTATCACTTGATCATCGGAATGCCTGTTTATCATACAGACGGCATGGAGTATTATCCGGTGGAAATACAGTTAAGGACTATGGCAATGGATTTATGGGCGAGCATGGAGCATCGGATTTGCTATAAGGAAGAAGGAATTGCGCCGGATAAAAAAGAAAGATTCCGCAATATTTCTTCAGAGCTCAGGGAGATGGAAAATGAGATCAAAATGATGATTTCAGGATAAACTTAATATGAAAACAAAAACAAGGAGAGCGGGAAGATAAAATTTGTATCTTCCTGCTTTTTTCTTTTGGATTTTATAATTTTATGCCCTTTTTGAATATCGTTTTGAATTTCTTTATTTTACTCTTTTTTGTTACTTTTCTTTATATATTTTTTTCTCTCCTTGTTTTTCATATTCTACTGGAGCATTTTCTTAACTTTCCGCTTTTTTAGGCAATTATTCCATTTATAACTTTTATCAATATGTATATATTAGGTATTGCACTTTTGATCACAGATTTTAAAATAAAAGATTATCTGTTATTAAATAATATCAGAATAAAATTGTTTACATAATAGTGGGTTACATAAATTTAAATAGCAGACAATATATAAAAGAGAAAAACATTTTAAATACAAGATATAGTGTTGTTGGGTCAAAAAATAAAAGTATTATGTAAACAAAATAGCAACAAAGCAGAAATTAGAAACACAATTATGACAGATAAATTTTAAATTTCAGCAAAGATAAAATAACAGAAATCATAAAACCATTTTTTATAAAGAATCAGAGAAGAAATTGGAATTTAAAAACCCAAAAGTCCATTTCAAAAAATAAAGTGTGCAATCTATATTTTGATAAAATATCACAATGCAAACACAACATATAGTATACATAAGAACAAGTATTTTGTGAGATTATCGGTAAACCTGAAAGAAAATCCTTTAAAATGAAATTTTATAACACCACAACAATATATAGGCGATAAAATGCTGTAAACCACTATATATAAAGATAACAAATGATATGAAATAAAAATCCCCCTTCTTATTGAAAAAAGGGCTGAATTTTGTATAATAAAGGTAGTGTGCAAGCCTGCGGGACTTGCCTGATGAAATGGTTAAAAAAGCATGAAGAAAACAGACAATGGAGGAAGCACCATGGCAAATGTAAAACGTATTTACGTGGAAAAGAAAGAAGCCTTTGCAGTGAAAGCAAAAGAGCTGCAGGAGGAACTGACAAGCTATCTGGGAATCGGAGGGCTTACAGGTGTGAGAGTGTTCATCAGATATGATGTGGAAAATTTATCCGATGAAATTTTTGAGAAAGCCTGCAAGACGATTTTCTCAGAGCCGCCTGTGGATATTCTTTACAGAGAGTCCTTTGACATACAGCCGGGGGAAAGAACTTTCAGCGTGGAATACCTGCCGGGACAGTTTGACCAGAGAGCAGATTCGGCAATGCAGTGTGTGAAGTTTTTAAAAGAGGATGAGGAACCGATCATCAAGACCGCTGTTACTTATCTGTTATCAGGAGATATTTCCGATGAAGAATTTGAAGAAATCAAAGGATATTGTATTAACCCGGTAGATTCCAGGGAAACAGATCTGGTTAAACCGGAAACTCTGGTTACCGAGTTTGAAGAGCCTGCGGATGTAAAGATCTTTGACGGCTTTGCTGCAATGGATGAGCAGGAATTAAAAACTTTATATGATTCTTTATCCCTTGCCATGACATTTAAGGACTTCCTTCATATTCATAATTATTATAAAAATGATGAGCACAGAGATCCTTCCATGACAGAAATCCGTGTTCTGGATACTTACTGGTCTGATCACTGCCGTCATACTACATTTTCTACAGAATTAAAAAATGTGGAGATCGAAGACGGATATTACAAGGCGCCCATTGAGAAAACCTATAAGGAGTATCTGGAAACAAGAGAAGAAATCTTTAAAGGAAGAGACGATAAGTTTGTCTGCCTGATGGATCTTGCCCTGATGGCAATGAGAAAGCTGAAAAAGGAAGGCAAACTGCAGGATCTGGAGGAGTCCGATGAAATCAATGCCTGCTCTATCGTGGTTCCTGTGGAAATCGATGGAAAGACGGAAGAGTGGCTGGTATTTTTCAAAAACGAAACCCACAACCATCCTACAGAGATCGAGCCTTTCGGTGGTGCGGCAACCTGTCTGGGCGGAGCAATCCGTGATCCCTTGTCAGGACGCGGTTATGTATATCAGGCAATGCGTATTACCGGCGCTGCAGATCCTACGGTTCCCGTAAAGGATACTTTAAAAGGAAAATTATCCCAGAAGAAGCTGGTAAGAGGTGCTGCAAGCGGTTATTCCTCCTATGGTAACCAGATCGGTCTTGCAACCGGATATGTAAAAGAGCTGTATCATCCCGATTATGTAGCAAAGAGAATGGAAATCGGCGCTGTAATGGGCGCTGCTCCCAGAAGAAATGTTATTCGTGAAAATTCCGATCCGGGCGATATTATCATTCTTTTAGGCGGAAGGACAGGACGTGATGGCTGCGGCGGCGCAACGGGCTCTTCTAAAGTTCATACGGAAAGCTCCATTGAGACATGCGGTGCTGAGGTTCAGAAGGGTAATGCGCCTACAGAACGCAAGATTCAGAGATTGTTCAGAAGAGAGGAAGTCAGCAAATTAATAAAGAAATGTAACGATTTCGGTGCAGGCGGTGTTTCAGTGGCTATCGGTGAGCTGGCAGACGGTCTGGTAGTGGATCTGGATAAGGTGCCAAAAAAATATGCCGGTCTGGACGGAACGGAACTGGCGATCTCCGAGTCCCAGGAGCGTATGGCAGTTGTGGTAGACCCCAAGGATGTAAAGGAATTCCTGGGATATGCTGCAGAGGAAAACCTGGAGGCTGTGGAAGTGGCAGTTGTTACGGAAAGCCCCAGACTGGTACTGAAATGGAGAGGCAAGGAAATCGTCAATATTGCCAGAGCATTCTTAGATACCAACGGAGCACATCAGGAAACGGATGTAGCTGTGGATGTACCGAAAAAAGAAGATAACTATTTTGACAAGCTTGCCATTCCCGGAATCAGAGTGGCGGTTATTGAGAGAATGGACGCAAGGACAGCTTTCTTAAAGACTTTAAACGATTTAAATGTGTGCAGCCAGAAAGGGCTTGTGGAAATGTTTGATGCTTCCATTGGAGCAGCAAGTGTATACATGCCTTATGGCGGCAAATATCAGCTGACAGAAACCCAGACCATGGTTGCAAAGCTGCCTTTATTAAAGGGTAAGACTGAGACGGTCACTATGATGAGTTATGGTTTTGATCCTTATTTATCAAGCTGGAGCCCTTATCACGGTGCGGTATATGCAGTGCTGGAATCTTTGAGCAAAATCGTTGCAGCAGGCGGAGATTACAGAAAAGTACGCTTTACCTTCCAGGAGTATTTCCGCAGAATGACAGAGGACAAGCATCGCTGGAGCCAGCCTTTTGCAGCACTGCTGGGCGCTTATGATGCACAGATCGGCTTTGGACTTCCCAGCATTGGCGGTAAAGACAGTATGTCCGGTACTTTCAATGATATTGACGTGCCTCCGACACTCGTGTCATTTGCTGTAGATGTGGCAAAATATTCAGAAGTGATTACTCCGGAATTAAAGAAAGCCGGCAATAAGCTGGTAGCGTTCCAGATTGAAAAGGATGAATATGATCTGCCTGTATATGATAAGGTTTGTGCATTATATGATGAGATTGCAAAGATGATCCGGAATAAGACCATTATTTCCGCTTATACCCTGGATTCCAAAGGTTATACCGCAGCGGCGGCTAAGATGGCATTTGGTAATAAATTAGGGGTTGCCTTTGATGAAAACCTTTCTACAAGGGATTTATTTGCAAACCAGCTTGGAAATATTCTGGCTGAAATACCTGCGGATAAACTGGAGGAAGTCAATGTTCCTTATGTAATGGTAGGTGAAGTGACAGAAAGCGGCTTTACATTCAGTCAGGGACAGAGCGTAAGTGAGGAGGAAGCCCTTGAGGCATGGACTTCCAAATTGGAAAAGGTATTCCCGACCAAAGCAGTAAAGGGAACGGAACCTGTGGAATCCAAAGTTTATGACACCAGTGACATATATGTCTGCAAGCATAAAGTGGCAAGACCTACGGTATTTATTCCGTTATTCCCCGGAACAAACTGCGAGTACGACAGCACCAAGGCTTTTGAAAGGGCAGGAGCTGACGTGGTGACAAAGGTATTCAGGAATATTACGGCAGAAGATATCCGTGCATCTGTAGATGAATTTGAAAAAGCCATCAGTCAGGCACAGATCATAATGTTCCCCGGCGGTTTCTCCGCAGGTGATGAACCGGACGGAAGTGCCAAGTTCTTTGCTACGGCCTTCCAGAATGAAAAGATCAAAGAGGCTGTTATGAAGCTGTTAAATGAAAGAGACGGTCTTGCATTGGGAGTCTGCAACGGTTTCCAGGCATTGATCAAGCTGGGACTGGTGCCCTATGGTGAGATCGTGGGACAGAAAGAGGATTCTCCTACACTGACCTTTAACACCATTAACCGCCATATTTCCAAGATGGTATATACCAAGGTTGTTACCAACAAATCTCCATGGCTTATGGGAACGGAATTGGGCAAAACCTATGTAAACCCGGCTTCCCACGGAGAGGGACGTTTTGTAGCGCCCAAGGAATGGATCGACAGGCTTTTTGCCAACGGTCAGGTGGCTACTCAGTATGCGGACTTTGAAGGCAATGTTTCCATGGATGAGGAATGGAATGTAAACGGTTCCTACTGTGCGATCGAAGGTATCACCTCCCCTGACGGAAGATGTCTGGGCAAGATGGCACATTCCGAGCGTCGTGATACGGCAGTGGCAATGAATATCTATGGCGAGCAGGATATGAAGATCTTTGAATCCGGCGTTCAGTATTTTAAATAAAGAAATCTCGAAAGAATAAAAAGGGGACCTTTGTCTGTAAGGGATAAAGGTCCTTCTTATAAAACCGGCATAAGAGGAAATAAGAAAAAGCACAAGAGGAAAATACGGAACAACATAAGGAAAAAAGAAAAGAATAAGAAAAGAATAAGAAAAGTATATGAGAAAGGCGAGGGCGGATGCAAAACAAAAAATACTTAATCATTATCGCTGTTTTGGCGGCGTTGCTGATGGGAGCCATAGGAGTCATTGTGGGAATGACCATGCAGCAGAAAATGAATACCACATCAACAGATACCGGACAGGTGGAAAGTGAAACAGGTGATGAAGCTGCTGATGGCGTATGGGTGGATGAAACAGATGTCATACCACCTGAATCCAATGAACAGAAAGCAGGACAAGATCAGACTGTAACAGATGGTAGCATAGGAAACACCCAAAATGACACAAATGTCAATAATCAGAATTCAAATACGGAGGGTACAGCAATGAATGGAAAAACACCGGTTGAGGCTTATGGAGCGCTGCAGGTAAAGGGAAACAGATTAACGGACGAGAATGGAAATCAGGTACAGCTTAAGGGAATCAGCACCCATGGACTTTCCTGGTATCCCCAATATGTAAATGAAGATTTCTTCAGACAGATGCGTGACGAATGGAATGTGGAGGTTGTAAGGCTTGCCATGTACACTGCGGAATACAACGGATATTGTGTGGGAGATGAAGGCAATAAGCAGAATTTAAAAAATGTCATCAGCGAAGGTGTGAATCATGCCACAAACCTTGGAATGTATGTGATCATTGACTGGCATATTTTAAGTGATAGCAATCCTCTCCAGAATAAGGAGGAAGCAAAGAAATTTTTTGCAGAGATGGCAGAACGCTATCAGGGATATGACAATGTGATCTATGAAATCTGTAATGAGCCTAACAGCGGAGCCGGCTGGAGCGATATCAAGACTTATGCAAATGAAGTGATTCCCGTCATCAGGGAAAATGACAAGGACGCCATTATTCTGGTGGGAACGCCTAACTGGTCACAGTTTGTCAATGAAGCAGCAGCAGACCCTATTACAGGCTATGACAATTTGATGTATGTCCTTCATTTTTATGCAGATACCCATAGGGATGATCTGAGAAATACCCTTCAGAACGCATATAATCAGGGACTGCCTATTTTTGTCAGTGAATTTGGCATCTGTGATGCTTCCGGCAACGGTGCCATTAATGTGGAGGAAGCCAATAAGTGGATCGATCTCATGGACCAGAACGGCATCAGCTATTGTATCTGGAATTTGTCCAATAAAGATGAATCTTCCGCATTCTTTAAGGTGGATTGTAATAAATCAAGTGGATTTACCAGTGAAGATCTGTCAGAGGAGGCTCTCTGGTATCTGGATGTGTTGAAAGACTGAAATTTGGTGTAATATCAGTTCAATAAAAGAAAAAATGGCTGCTGTATCCGGCGGATCTGATCATAAAACGCCGGAGTTACAGCAGTCTTTTTGTTATTTATTCTGTAGTACCATTTTCTGATAAGGAGGAATTGATCATTTCCATTAAAGCATCCATGTCAATTTCATCTTCGGAAGAGTTCTCCACAGCCTGGTTGGTCAACTGGGGAATGTAATAGATTCCTGCGCCCAGGGCTGCAATTATGACAACAGCACAAACCGGTCCTAAAACTTTCCACAGCTTTTTATGCCTTTTTTCCTTTTCAATCCTTGCTTTTCTGTTCTTTTTTTCTTCTTTGTATTTGTCTACTTTTTCCTGACTCATGTTTGATGATTCCTTTCTATCATTAAATATCTGATAAGATTACCATTCGATCTCTTCAATGGGAGTGGGCTGGCTGTTGACTGTAATGTCCGTTACCCTGCCGCTTTTAAAACGGATAACCTTATCTGCCATAGGAGCCAGAGCAGAATTGTGGGTAATGATCATAACCGTCATATTCTCCCTGCGGCAGGTATCCTGCAAAAGCTGCAATATCTGTTTTCCGGTGGTATAATCCAAAGCGCCTGTGGGCTCATCGCAAAGCAGCAGCTTGGGATTTTTGGCAATTGCCCGGGCGATTGCCACACGCTGTTGCTCGCCGCCGGATAATTGGGCAGGAAAATTGGACATGCGGTCTTTTAATCCTACCTTTTCCAAAACAGAAGCGGCATCTAAAGAGTCCTTACAGATCTGGGAAGCAAGCTCTACATTTTCCAAGGCAGTCAGGTTTGGCACCAGATTGTAAAACTGAAAAACAAATCCGATATCCTCCCTGCGGTATCTGGTCAGCGCCTTTTTGTTGCAGGCAGTCAGGTCCGTACCGTCTACATAGACATTTCCGCCGGATGCAGTATCCATGCCGCCCAATATGTTAAGCGCCGTAGTCTTGCCGGCACCGGAAGAACCCAGTATAACTGCCAGTTCCCCTTTTTCAATTTCAAAATTCACATCCTCAAGTGCCTGAATGGTGACTTCGCCCATTTTATAATCCTTGCGGACGTGGGAAAAAGAAATAAAAGACATTTCAAAGACTCCTTTCCCTGTCTGTACTATAACAGTTTAGTAGATTTGTCTTTAAAATGCAAATGAATATTCTGTGTCCATGGAAAATTTAGAATTTCTTTATGGTGCATTTACAAAAAAAAGAAAAACAAATAGAATGATGGTAGATATAACAGAAAAAACTGAGGTGTTGTGAAGAGTGGAAGGAAAGCTGAAGAAGTCAGATTGTCTGGAATTTGAAGTTCCTTTTTCGCAGACTGAATATGAGCATGCCTTAATCCGCTGGCATTTCCCGGAAGCGGATCTTTTGAAGTGTTTAAAAATATGGGAGCAAATTGGGAGTGCCTGCAAGGTAAAGTCATGGTATGGATTTGAACAGGAAGAAGAGATTCTGGTAGTCATGACCTTGGGAAAACAATTTGATAAACTGATGGACCGGTATGAAACAGAGGGGGAGTTATTGAAAGCCTATGCCCTGGAATGCCTTGCCATGGAGATTTTAAGGAAGGCATATGGGCTGTTTGAAGATGTGTTGTATGACCATATGGGGAAGTATCCCTGTGAATTCCGCTTCTTAGATGAGGAACAAATGAAAAAAATACCGGAAATTTTATCCCGGTTGGATATAGACGAAGTACAATGTAATGAGTCATTTGCTCTGATACCACAAAAAACGGTTGTTTTTTTAACTGAACTGTCAGAAGAGAGAAACGCTGATTGTACAAGGATCTGTGAGAACTGTGGGCAGAAGAATTGCCCCAACCGGAAAGAGAAGAAGGCACAGGAAGAAAAAGCTGTATTAAATTATGGATATCAGAGAATACTGGGGAACAGAGGGAATAATTTATGGAAAAAGGACTGATTCATTTATATCATGGTGATGGCAAGGGAAAGACTACTGCGGCTGTAGGCTTGTGCATACGGGCAGCCGGGAATAAGAAACGAGTGTTATTTGTGCAGTTTATGAAAGATAACTCATCGGGGGAGATTACCGTTTTAGAGAAAATACCCGGTATCAAAATCATGCACGGCAATATACCTAAGGGGTTTTACAGCAAAATGGCTGATGAGGAAAAGAAAATATTTGCTTTGGAGCAGGAAAAGCTGTTAGAACAGGTCGTTGAGGAAATAGGCAGTATGAAGGATGGCGGTCTGGTAGTTCTGGATGAGATTACTTATGCCTATAGCTGGAAACTGATCTTAAGGGAAAAGCTGGAAGATCTGCTGGTCAATAAACCGGAGGGAATTGAACTGGTCATGACAGGACGGAATCCGGAGCGATTGCTGGTGAAGTCGGCAGACTATGTAACGGAAATGAAGTGTGAAAAGCATCCTTTTGAAAAAGGCATAAGAGCAAGGCGGGGAATTGAATTTTAAAATATAAAAAGAGCTGATGAGATCATGAATTGTCAAGAAACCGCTAAATATGAGGATTTGCAAAGATAACAAACGGTTGCAAGATTTTGCCCAAATTGATTTTTGGCTATTTTTGATAAAACAGGAAACAAAAAAGCATGTGATATTTATTTCACATGCTTTTTGATTGCTTCAAAGCTTTCTTTGCTGATGACATGTTCTATTTTGCAGGCATCTCTTACAGCAATATCGGCAGGTACGCCCAGCCTTTCCAGCCAGGCGGAAAGCAGTTCGTGTCTTTCATAGATCATTTCAGCGATTTCCCTGCCGGAATCGGTCAGATAGATAAAGCCGGAATCATTTACGGTAATGTGCTGCTTTTCGCGCAGATTCTTCATAGCAATGCTTACGCTGGATTTTTTGAAACCCAGCTCCGTTGCAATGTCTACAGAACGGACAACGGGAAGCTTTTTGCTTAATATCAATATGGTTTCCAGATAATTTTCAGCGGATTCGTTGTTTGCCATATGCTTGTATCCCCTTTATTCCTTATTATATATGTTTTTTGTTGTACCGGTTCATGGAAATGACTGACCGGATATAAATCTGATAGTAAAAACGAATTGATATCAGTATATCACATTATAGGAATGTTTTCAAAGTCGGGAATGCAAAGGATACGGAAGGCTGTCAGGCAGAGAACTGTTTTTTGAAAAAGATTTTGAAAAAAATTTCCATATGCTTATTGACAACTAATGAATGTTAGAATATACTAACCACGAAGAAGGAAATGAAAATCATTTTCAACAATAAGATTATTTCCAATAAGGAAGAGAGGATGATCATGATGCCGTTATCTATGGTAAAAGAAGGAGAACCTAATGTGATCCAGAAGGTCGGAGGCAAGGATGAAACACGCAGGTTTCTGGAAAATCTCGGTTTTGTTGCAGGCGGAACTGTAACTGTCGTTTCCCAGACCGGCGGCAACATTATTGTCAATATCAAGGATTCGAGAATAGCCATTGGAAAGGATATGGCTAATAAGATCATGGTTTCATAAAAATATTTATGATAGAAACATTTTTTAAGAACATATTTATGAGGAAGGAGTATTTTATGAAAACGCTTAGAGAAGTTGCCTGTGGGCAGACGGTCACAGTGAAAAAGCTGACTGGCGAAGGTCCGGTCAAAAGACGCATCATGGATATGGGAATCACAAAAGGAGTAGATATTTTTGTAAGAAAAGTAGCGCCCTTGGGAGATCCTGTTGAAGTTACGGTGAGAGGATATGAATTATCCCTTCGCAAAGCTGATGCGGAAATGATAGAGGTGGAATAAAAATTTACATGATGGTTAGTCTAAACTAATTAAAAGCAGTTGAGACAAATATGAAATGTGTATGTAAACAAAATGTTTTTCAATAAAGAAAAGGAGTATTGAAATGTCAATTAAAATTGCATTAGCAGGTAATCCAAACTGCGGTAAAACAACATTGTTTAATGCTCTGACGGGTTCCAATCAGTTTGTTGGTAACTGGCCGGGTGTTACGGTAGAAAAAAAAGAAGGTAAGTTAAAGGGACATAAAGATGTGAGCATCATGGACTTACCGGGCATTTATTCACTTTCTCCCTATACATTGGAAGAAGTTGTGGCAAGAAATTATCTGATCAATGAAAGACCTGATGCGATCATCAATATCGTAGACGGAACAAACATTGAAAGAAACCTTTATTTATCCACTCAGATCATGGAACTGGGCATTCCGGTTATTATGGCAGTCAACATGATCGATATTCTGGAAAAGACAGGCGACACCATACATATTGATAAATTAAGCAGGAAATTGGGCTGTGAGGTTGTTGAAATTTCAGCGTTAAAGGGAACAGGAATCCAGAAAGCGGCTGAAAAAGCTGTGGGATTGGCACAGAAGAAGGCTGCTGCAGCTCCTGTTCATGAGTTTGCTCCTGCTGTTGAGGCATCCATCAAAGCAGTAGAAGATATGCTGGGAAATGAAGTTGCAGAAGAACAGAAGAGATTTTTTGCGATCAAACTGCTTGAGAAGGATGATAAGATTGCAGAACAGATGAAGCAGGCTCCTGATGTATCACAGCAGATCAAACAGTTGGAGGATTCCTTTGATGATGATACGGAAAGTATCATTACCAATGAAAGATATGTATATATTACCTCTATTATGGGAGAATGTGTGACCAAAAAGGAAACAGGTGAAAAAATGACCGTTTCCGATAAAATTGATAAGATCGTAACAAACAGATGGCTGGCGCTGCCGATCTTTGCTGTTGTTATGTGGCTGGTATATTATGTTTCCGTTACGACCGTAGGAACATGGGCGACCGACTGGGCAAATGACGGCGTATTTGGAGACGGCTGGCATTTATTCGGTATTGAGTCCGTTTATATACCGGGTGTTCCTGTATTAGTTGAAAATCTCTTAAATGCTGTCGGATGTGCAGACTGGTTATCAGGATTGATCCTTGACGGTATTGTTGCCGGTGTGGGCGCAGTTCTTGGTTTCGTGCCTCAGATGCTTGTATTGTTCATTTTCCTTGCATTTTTAGAGTCCTGCGGTTATATGGCTCGTGTAGCTTTTATCATGGACAGAATTTTCCGCAAATTTGGTCTTTCCGGAAAATCCTTTATTCCCATGTTGATCGGTACGGGCTGCGGTGTTCCCGGCGTTATGGCTTCCAGGACCATTGAAAATGACAGAGACCGCAAGATGACGATTATGACAACGACATTTATCCCTTGTGGAGCAAAGCTCCCTATTATTGCCCTGATCGCAGGCGCATTATTCGATGGCGCTTCCTGGGTTGCACCAAGTGCCTACTTTGTAGGAATCGCAGCAATTATCTGTTCCGGCATCATTTTAAAGAAAACAAAAATGTTTGCAGGAGATCCCGCTCCTTTCGTTATGGAGCTGCCGGCATACCATCTGCCTACAGTAAGCAATGTGCTGAGAAGCATGTGGGAAAGAGGCTGGTCCTTCATTAAGAAGGCAGGTACCATTATCCTGTTATCCACTATCGTACTTTGGTTCTTAATGAGCTTTGGATGGGTTGACGGTTCTTTCGGCATGCTGGAAGCAGAAGAACTCAACAATAGTATCCTTGCATCTGCAGGCAGCGTGATCGCACCTCTCTTTGCACCTTTAGGATGGGGCGACTGGAAGATGGCTGTTGCAGCAGTAACCGGATTGATCGCAAAAGAAAACGTTGTAGGTACTTTCGGTGTACTCTTCGGATTTGCTGAAGTTGCAGAAGACGGAGCAGAGATCTGGGGACAGCTGGCAGGCAGCATGACACAGGTTGCGGCATACTCCTTCTTAGTATTCAACCTTCTTTGCGCACCTTGTTTTGCGGCTATGGGTGCCATCAAGAGAGAGATGAACAACGCAAAATGGTTCTGGTTTGCAATCGGATATCAGTGTGGTCTTGCATATCTGGTTTCCCTGTGTGTATATCAGATCGGTACTTTGATCACAACGGGTACATTCGGTGTTGGAACCGTAGTTGCATTCCTGATCGTGATCGGATTCATCTATATGCTTATGAGACCTTATAAAGAAAGCAAAACTTTAAATGTAAATATGAAGAAATTAGCTGGCGCAAGATAAGCAGTCCGGCATGAAAGCGGGGATCTGCATGAAATAAGTGCAGGTCCCCTTATTTTTTACCTGATAGGAAATTTTAGATTGTAAATTGTGGAAAAATGATAGATTGTTCGGGAAAAGAGGAATGAAGAAGGAGGAGAAGCGGTGATACAGAATCTTGAAAAAAGAAATGTTCATGACTCCAGAAATTATCATCGGACGCAGATGCAGAAGGATATGATTATCCGGCAATTAAAAGACAGAGGATGCAGGGTAACGAAGCAGCGGTTGATGCTTTTGGATATTATATTGGAAGAAGAGTGCTCCTGTTGTAAGGAGATTTATTATAAAGCCATCAGGCAGGATGAAAAAATAGGTACAGCTACAGTTTACCGGATGATCAATACCTTGGAAGAGATCGGAGCTATCAGCAGAAAAAATATGTATAAGGTGGCATGCGGCAGCGGATGTGAAGCAGAAAATGTATGTATTGTGGAATTTGATGACGGTACAGTCATAGAGTTGTCGGCAAAAAAGTGGAACCAGATCGTCCGCAGCGGTCTGAAGGAATGTGGATATATGCAGGGAAGGGAGCTTTTAAGCGTAAAAGCCAGACCCTGTGAATGTTCGGGGTGACAAATGATACAGAAAGAAGGAATGAAATGGAAAAAGATACAATTCTATCATTCTTATTTGGAATTGCAGCACTGTTTGCAACAGGAGTTTTTGTGTTCCTTCTAAGTGTGATTAAGCGAAAAATATTGGAATATATAAAAAAGCAGATCCCAAATAATTGATGTTTAAATGATATTTTATGAAAGGGATGAAAAAATGGGAACAGTCATTATCGGATTGATTTTAATAATTATTGCAGGCTTTTCTCTGAGAGGCTCTTTTAAACATATGAAAGGTGAAGGCGGCTGCTGTGGCGGCGGTTCACAGCCTAAGGTAAAAAAGCAGAAATTAAAAGAAATCAGAGAGACAAAGGTCTTTAAAATAGAAGGAATGAGCTGCGATAATTGCAGGAAGCGGATTGAAAATGAATTGAATTCCATAGAACAGGTAAATGCAAAAGTAAGCTTGAAAAATAAAGAAGCAGTCATAAGGCTGGGAACGGATATAGAAGATGAAATATTGATACAGTGCATTGAAAAACTGGGATATAAAGTAAAGAGGGATTCAGACAATGGGTCAGTCTTATAAAATGGGTAGCAGCAACCGTAGGTTTCGTTATTGCTTCGGCTATAAACGCTGCTATTATGGCAAGGAGGAGAGATAAAGTGTTTTTGGAAATTAGTGATCTGAGAAAAAGTTTTGGAAGCGGAGACAATAAAACAGAAGTGCTGCGGGGGATTAATTTTTCTGCAGATAAAGGAGAAATATGCGTTTTGTTAGGACCTTCCGGTTCAGGAAAGTCCACTTTATTAAATATCATCGGAGGCATTGACTGTGCGGATGGCGGTTATGTTTCCATCGGAGGAGAGAAAACTGCGGATATGAAAGAAAAGGTACTGACAGCATATCGCAGAAAGCATTTGGGCTATGTATTTCAGATGTACAATCTGATTCCCAATTTAAATGTGAAGGAAAATATAGAGGTGGGCGCATATTTAAGCGACCATCCGCTGGATATTGATGAATTACTTCATACATTGGGGCTGTATGAACACAGGAATAAGCTGCCCAACCAACTGTCAGGAGGACAGCAGCAGAGAACGGCTATCGGTCGTGCCATTGTGAAAAATCCCGACATCCTTCTTTGCGATGAGCCTACGGGAGCCCTGGATTACAATACTTCCAAGGAAATTTTAAAGCTCATTGAGGACGTGAATGGGAAATACGGCAATACTGTCATCATGGTCACACATAACGATGCCATTAAAAATATGGCAGACCGGGTAATCAAACTGAGGGACGGGCAGATCCGCAAGGATTACCGGAATGAAGAAAAAATCCCGGCAAGCGAACTGGATTGGTAAAGGCGGTGGGTAAAATGAGAAATCCTTTAAATAAAAGATTACCCCGTGAGCTTTTAGGAGAAATCAGCAAGTATCTGGTCGTTTTTCTGTTTATGACTGCGACCATCGGATTTGTATCGGGATTTCTGGTTGCGGGAGACAGCATGATCATAGCCTATGATGAAAGCTTTGATAAATACAATATCGAAGACGGGCATTTTGAATTACAGGAAGAAGCAGACCGGGAATTGCTGGAGGAATTGGAGGGCATTACCCTTGAAATCCGGGATGAAGAGGATGTAGCCAGGAAAAATGGGGTTACCATTTATCCCCAGTTTTATCTGGAGGAAGAAACAGACACTGATCTGGATGGGGATACGGATTCCACCCTGCGCATTTTTGAAAAACGTACAGATGTTAATAAAGTCTGTCTGATGGAAGGACGGCTTCCCAAGGAAGATGATGAGATTGCCATAGACAGGATGTATGCGGATAATAATGAAATCCAGGTGGGAGATGAACTGGATGCAGGAGAAAGAAGGCTTACAGTAACAGGTCTGGTGGCTTTGTCCGATTATAGCGCACTGTTTTCCGACAACGGTGATATGATGTTTGACTCCATTAAATTCGGTGTGGGAATTATGACAAAGGGTGGATTTGGCGACTTTAAAGAGACGCATCTGCACTATGAATATACATGGAAGTACGACAGGGAACCGGCAGATGAAATAGAAGAAAAAGAATTTTCAGATGAATTTATGAAGGAGCTTGCCGCAAGGGCGCTGCCAAAGGAGTATATTCCACGCTACAACAATCAGGCAATCCAGTTTACAGGCGAGGACATGGGTGGCGACAGGTCTATGATGCTGGCGCTTCTTTATATCCTGATCGGAATTCTGGCATTTGTGTTTGCCGTTACCATAAACCATACCATTGCAAAGGAAGCGGCGGTGATCGGTACTTTGCGTGCTTCCGGTTACACAAAGGGGGAAATGCTGCGCCATTACCTTGCCATGCCATTGCTGATCACCCTGTTAGCGGCTGGTGCAGGAAATATATTAGGATATACGGTATTTAAGAATATTGTTGTGGATATGTATTATGGCAGTTACAGCCTGCCTGCTTATGAGACCATATGGAATGCGGAGGCATTTGTGCTGACAACCGCAGTACCCATGCTCATTATGCTTGCAGCAAATATATTGATCCTGGCATACCGTTTATCCCTTTCGCCTTTGCAGTTTATACGCAGGGATCTGAAAAGAAAGAAGAATCAGAAGGCTATGCGGCTGCCGGAATTTAAGTTCTTCCATCGGTTCCGTCTGCGCATTGTTTTTCAGAACCGTTCTGCTTATATTACGCTGTTTGTGGGAATTGCATTTGCATATATCCTGTTGTTATTTGGAATGATGATGAAACCCTTGTTTTCCAAATTTGAAAAGGATATTACGGAGAATATGATAGCGGATTATCAATATATCCTGAAATATCCGGTAGAAGCGGAAAATGAGCAGGCGGAAGAGTTTGCTGTAACTTCTCTGAAATATTTAAGAGAAAATGGAGAAGGAGAAGGTATCAATGTTTACGGCATCGCAGAAGACAGCAGCTATATTGATGCAAAAATGCCAAAAGAGGGAGTTCTTATTTCAGACGGCTTTGCAGAAAAGTATGGGCTGGAAACGGGAGATATGCTGACCCTTAGGGAATCCTTCGGAAGTGAGGAATACACCTTCAGGATCGAAGGAATTTATGACTATCCTGCAGCTTTGACAGTCTTTATGTCCCGGAACGAGTTTTGTCATGTGTTTGATAAAGAGGAAGGATACTTTAACGGATATTTTTCTGATGAGGAGCTTGAAGAAATCGATGAAGCATATGTGGCTTCCTGCTTTACAGAAGAGGATTTTACCAAGGTATCAAGGCAGTTGAACGTTTCCATGGGATCTATGTTTGAAATGCTCAATATCTTTGCGATTATTTTGTTTGTATTGCTGATCTATCTTTTGACAAAGCTGATCCTGGAAAAAAATACCCATGCGATCTCCATGGTAAAGATCCTGGGATATAAAAATGAAGAGATCGCAAGACTCTATCTGTTAGTCACTACCTGGGTAGTCATCCTGTCCATTTTGCTCAGCATGGTAATCGCCACAAAGTTTATAGAAGAGATCTATGTTGCGGTCATGAGTGATTTTACAGGGTGGTTTACTTTGTATATTGAGCCAAAGCTTTATGGGGAAATGTTTATCATGGGAATGGCAGCCTATCTGTTGGTAGCGCTTCTGCAGTTTAGAAAAATACAGAAGATCCCCATGGATGAGGCGCTAAAGAATATGGAGTGATGTCAAAGCAAAAGCGCTTATCAGGATTGGGGATTTTATCTGAGGAGTATTCCAAGAAGCTTGTTAGCAGGAACCGTTGTGGCAGTGGTTATCGGTGGTTTGGTAAAATTATTATTTTAATGGAGAATAAAAATGGATTTAAAATTGGGAGATGTACAGGAGACAGCTTTGATCCCTTTGGCAGTCAGAGCCATGGAAACGGAAAACCGGGCAAGGATACAGGATGAAAAAGCTGTGGAGATTATCAATGCCTTGGGAATTGATGCAGCACAATATGATAAGTTTTTCAGCCATGAAGGGGTTGTGGCCAGAACGATTCTACTTGACAGGAGTGTCAGAAGTGCCATAAAGAAATATCCTGATGCAGTGTGTATCAATTTAGGGTGCGGTTTGGATAACCGGTTTTCCAGAGTGGATAACGGAAAAGTCATCTGGTATGATATTGATCTGCCGGATTCCATTATGGTAAGAAAAAAGGTTTATGAGGAAAGAGAAAGAGTCCATATGGTTGCCGGTTCTGTGTTAGAAGAGCAATGGACGGCGGATATTCCTAAAGATAAAAAAGTGATCATCATAGCGGAAGGGCTTTTGATGTACTTTTCCAAAGAGCAGGTAACAGAACTGTTGAGGATCATAACAACTGCCTTTGGGGAAGGTGTGTTCATAGCGGAACTGATGCATCCCATGATGGCAGCAAACAGTAAGCATCATGATACAATAAAAGATACCAATGCTGTTTTTGGCTGGGGAACCAGATCCGGTCATGAATTGGAAGAAATCTGTCCAAAACTAAAGTTAAAGCAGGAAGAGAGCCTGAATGTGATCATGAAGAAATATTCCATCAGAGGCAGGCTGTTTAATCTGCTGCCGGGCATTCGGAACATGAATGACCGGATTGCGGTCTTTACCTTTTGACAATATGTTTTATAATGATAACGTAGGTCTTACAAGAAAACTTATGAGGAAAGAGTGCGGTTATCATGCAGCAGAAAGAAAATACAAAAAAATATGAAATGGATATGTGCAGCGGTTCGATCTTAAAGAAGATGCTTGTTTTTACCCTGCCCCTGATGTGTTCCAGCATATTACAGCTTTTGTTTAACGCAGCAGATATTATTGTGGTGGGACGTTTTGCGGGGGACAATTCTCTGGCGGCGGTTGGCTCTAATACTTCTTTGATCAGTCTGCTGACTAATTTTTTTCTGGGACTGTCCGTAGGCGGAAATGTATTGGCGGCTCATTATTATGGGGCAAAAAAGGAACAGGATTTAAGGGAAACCGTCCATACAGCAATGCTTTTAAGTCTGTTCAGCGGAATTATCCTGACTCTGGTGGGATGTTTTGGAGCAAGACAGATATTGATCTGGATGCAGACACCGGAAGAAGTGCTGCCTTTGGCAGTGGTTTATCTTCGGATCTACTTCTTGGGGATGACCGCTACCATGATCTATAATTTTGGAAGCGCGATCCTGAGGGCAGTGGGAGATACCAAGCGGCCGTTGTATTATTTGTCCTTTGCGGGAATTATTAACGTGGGATTAAATCTGCTGTTCGTTATCGTATTTAAAATGGATGTGGCAGGTGTTGCAACAGCAACTGTTATTTCACAATGTATTTCCGCTTTTCTGGTGGCATTGTGTATGATGAAAGAGCAAAGTGCCATTCGTCTGGAAGTGAAAAAACTTCATATCCATAAGGATAAGTTTTTAAAGATCATCCAGGTAGGGCTTCCTGCAGGATTTCAGGGAATTGTATTTTCCATTTCCAATGTGATCATCCAGTCATCCATCAATTCCTTTGGAGCGGTCACAGTCGCAGGCAATTCTGCAGCAGCCAATATTGAAGGCTTTGTTTATGTGGCAATGAATGCTTTCCATCAGGCGGCAATCTCCTTTACCAGCCAGAATGCAGGTGCTGCAAAGTATGAAAGAATTAACAGGATCCTTTATACTGCGGAATTATGTGTTATCATTGTGGGTGTGGTTTTAGGAAATGCGGCAATATTATGGGGATATCCCCTTCTTGGCATGTATACCCAAAGCCCGGCGGTGGCAGAGGCGGGAATGATCAGGTTAAAGATTGTTTCCAGGACCTATGCCCTGTGCGGCATGATGGATGTCATGGTAGGTTCCCTGCGTGGTCTTGGATACTCGGTAATGCCTATGATCGTGTCCCTGATCGGAGCATGCGGACTGCGGCTTTTGTGGATTTTTACATTTTTTAGAATGGAGCAGTTTCATACAGTTTCTTCCCTTTATATGACTTATCCCGTAAGCTGGTTAATAACATTTGCAACCCATGTGATCTGCTTTGTGATCGTGAGGAGGAAGCTGGAAGATAGAAAGAAAGTATGAGCAGGCATCAGATAAGTTATAATGTAAAGGTAAAAAACAG
This sequence comes from Lachnospiraceae bacterium, assembly GCA_017936785.1. Lineage (GTDB taxonomy): Bacteria > Bacillota > Clostridia > Lachnospirales > Lachnospiraceae > UBA2882. Next base: position 25,529 of record JAGBEV010000010.1, read on the forward strand.
GAGCGTTGGTTGTTGATAAAATGTATCAATAACCAATGCTTTTTTGTAATTGAATAATGATATAATAAGTTTGATTGAACTAACGGATGTTAGATAGATAATGCTTTGAACAGTAGATCAGAGGTCTTAAAGGAAAAGAAAATGAAAGTATACGAATTTGGAGATAAAAATAAGCCAGTCATTTTGCTGCTGCCGGGAACCTGCTGCTATTGGAAGGGAAATTTCGGACTTTTGATAGCAGGGAGAAAAATACATATGGATCATGGAATCATTGGAAGTATATTTTGAAACGCCGGATATTATAGAAATGGATCTGCTTCATGAAGAGCTGTTAGCGGTAAAGCCTGTGGAATGGACCGGGCTGGTGGAAAAAGTGTGTGAAGTCTGAGAGATTTGAGAAAATGGAGAGAAATGTCAATCCCTTTGGATGATTGCAGTTGTGGAGAGGATGAAAAGAGATATCGGCTTTCCTTTATAAAGTTAGAACAGGAGTGTATAGGAACAGAATGAAATATGAGGATTTTACGGTAAAAGAATATGGTTTTGCAGGTCATCTTGCTGAACCGGATGAAGGAGCAGATCATGCGGTCATTGTCATTATGGGAGGCGAAAAAAGTCTGCTTCCGGGGATAAAAATAGCAGAACGCTTTGCTGAATACGGATTTCTGGGGCTTTCGGTCTCTCTTTTTGGAACGGACGGGCTGCCTCAGGGAGTAGACCGGATTCCGTTAGATATGTTTGAACCTGCCATAACCTATTTGCGCGAAAAGAAGAAAGTGGCATCCATCAGCACTTATGGCATGTCCATGGGTTCTGTTTTTGCAGCGTTGATCGCACAGTATCTGAGAGGGATTGACAACGTGATCATGGTATCGCCTACCCATGTGCCTTTTGAAGGAACCCTTGCTGACAAAAAACATATGACAGGAAAATCCATGGCAACATGGCATGGGCAGGAGATCCCCTATGTGAAACCTGATTTTTCCATGGGTGGTATGAACAAATACATATATGTTCCTGAGGCTGGAAGAAAGGTCATGAGGATGTGGAAGGCATATTTTGATGCTTACCAAAATAAGGAACTGGAAAAAAAGGCGGAATTGCAGCTTGATAAAACGGGAGCGAAAATTTTGATGATCGCAGGAACCGGTGACGAGGCATGGCCTTCTGACTATTCTGTACAATATCTTAAAAATTATCTGGACAAAGCGGGTTATGAGAAGCAGTATAAAGCGGTCATATATCCAAATGTCAGTCATTTGACCGGAATGATGCCAAGTAAGGAGAAAAATAAAATGTTGTACCGGATGATTCCTTTTATCGGTTTTATGTATAAAAGTTTTGGAAAATACAGACAGGAATGTATGGAAGCGTTTGAGAAAGCTGAGAAGGAAATCATTGATTTTTTGAAAGAGAAATAGCTTGCGATTGAGTTATGTAAACTGGGAAAAGCTTTATAGGGCGATTATAGGGCAGTCAGGAGAATCTTTAATGAAAGCTTTAACAAGACAACTTTATCAATATGACCATTTGCTGGTTTTTTCAGCATATAAAACACCGGATATGCATAGTCATTTGGCTTCGCATATTCTTCTGGCGACGGAAGGTAGACTGCACTGTAGAATCAATGAACATGAAGTTTTGTGTTATGGAATCTGCATTGCGTCGGATGTTTCTCACACGGCGTATGCAGAAGGCGGAAGTATGCTGATGTTTTTGTTTGATGAAACAAGCGATCATGCCAAAGGACTGGAAGAAAACTTTCTTAAGGGAAATGATTTTGCGGTCATGGAAGAAAATTTAGTAGAAAAAATGAGGCAGATCTGGCATGAAGATCAAAGTGATCTTCGGGCTGTAGATGAAAAAATATTAAACCTTTGTGGTGTGGAAAAGGAAAGGGAAAAGGGGTATGACAAACGTGTCATAAAAATTCTCCATATAGTCCACGAAATGGAAATCATTGATTCTGATGTGATGGAACAGATTTGTGACAGTGTTTTTCTATCAAAGAGCAGAGTGTCCCATCTATTTAAGGAAAATGTGGGAATTCCTTTAAACCGTTATCTGGTGTTGGAGAAAATGCGGAAGGCTTATGAGTATTTCAGTCAGAGCGGCAATATAACAGAAGCGGCATTAAGGGCAGGGTTTGACAGTTCTTCCCATTATGCTGCAACATGTAAGCGGATGTTTGGTATTTCTTTTTCGGATTATGCAAGGAGTACAAAATAGCATCCATTTGAAAGTTTTCGCTCTTTTCTGATGTTATGATTTTTTTGAAAAAATAAATATTGGTCAAGGCGAAGGCAGGAGCATATAGGCAGAATGAGGAATTACTTTTGGTTTTCCAAGGCTGAGTGATAAAATGGTTTTTTCTAACAGAATGAGAAAGGTTTTGGAAAGTGTTCGGGTCGCCGTCAATGCGGCATCCGTGCCGCGTGACGGCTGAACAGCCCATCCGGGGCTGTTCTCCCTGGGTTTTCGAGTCATTCTGTAAGAAAAATCTCATTTTACCACAGAAGCCTTGGAAAACCAAAAGCAATTCCTCATTCTGCCCATATGCTCCTGCCTGCCTTCAAATTTACCGATTTGCCATTTTTTTAAAGAAATCAAACATCAGAAAGGAACATATCTATGAAAAAATTTGATCAGAATACCCCTATACAATTTAAAACCGGTGTACATACTTTAAACAGCGAGGCGAATTTTAATTTTCAGTTAAACCGTGTGATCAACTGGGATGGCGGGAGGCTTGAGGATGTGGAGAAGGTTTCGCAAGCGATCAGGAATAGTGATGACTGGAAAAAGACTTTGATCGCTTTGGGAGATCATGCCATGGCGGAAGAACGGATAGAAAATGCAATAGGTTATTACCGTATGAGCGAGTTCTTTATGTATGATGGAGATCCGGATAAAAAGAAATACTATAAGCTTGCTACGGAATTATTTTATGAATATTATGAAAGTTTTTTTGAGGAAGATGCTGTTACAGGGAAGCCTGTAGTGGAGCAGTTTCAGGTGCCTTATGAAAATGTGATGCTGCCGGTCATGCATGTGATTCCGGAAGGGGAAAGCAAAGGCATTTTATTGCTGCATGGAGGAAATGATTCTTATTTTGAAGAGTTCTTTTTCCCGATACTTTATTTAAGGCAGAAGGGTTATGAGGTTTATTTATTTGAAGGACCGGGACAGGGAGGAGTCATCCGCATTCAAAATATGCATTTTACCCATGAATGGGAAAAGCCTGTTAAGAGTGTGTTGGATTATTTTAAACTGGAGGATGTGACCATTATCGGCGTCTCACTGGGTGGTTATCTGGCACCCAGGGCAGCAGCCTTTGATAAGAGAATTAAGCGGGTTGTGGCATGGTCTGTGTTCCCTTGTTTTCTGGATGTTATTATCGGAGATCAAACTCCGGCAGTACAAAAATTGTTCAACCTGTTGATGAAGCTTCATGCAAAGGCGGTTATCAATATGATCTTTAACAGTGAAGCTAAGAAGATGCCTGTCATAGACTGGGGGTTAAAGCATGGCATGTATGCTTATGAGGCAGACAGTGCCTATGGTTATGCCCAGAAGCTGAAATTATACGATCTGGAACCTGTGGCGGATAAGATTGATCAGGATATGCTCATTTTGGGAGCAAATAAGGATCATTTTATCAATTATAAAATGGTGGGCAAGGAGATCAATATGCTGAATAATGTAAGATCTTTAACCTTCCGGCTGTTTACAGATAAAGAGCATGCGCAGGATCATTGTAATTGCGGAAATACAAAGCTGGCACTGGATAGCATCTGCCATTGGATTGAGGGTTTGAAGATGAACGGATAAGTTTACAATGATGTGTTCAAGGATAATGAATCGAAAAAACGTTAAAAAATAATTTTAAATATATTGACATGTTTATTGCTTTTTTCTATAATATATACCAAGGAAAGAACCATAAGTTTTTTCCTTGGTGTGAAAATCTCAGTCCCGATCGGGACCATAGACCGGCATATCCGGTTCCGGCGTATCAGCCAAATTTCACAAAATGATAATTGAATAGTGGCTGAAAAACAATTTTGTCCTGCAAGGTTGTTTGATATAGCCGGAAAGGAGTATATGGGAAAAATAGATGTATGCGGCAAGACTTTCTTTGAAAATAAAGAGCGGTTTGCGGAGCTGGTCAATGTACATATATATGGCGGGAAAAAGCTGGTCAGACCGGAGGAACTTCGGCAGTTGAAAGGAAAATATCCCTCTGTTTCCAGTCCGTCAGGAGAAAAAGAACGTGATATTCTTATGGAACACAGGAAGTCCCAGGTATATTATGGCTTGGAGCTGGAAGAAGTTGTGGATTATAGTATGCCGGAACGCATGATGAATTATGATACGGGAGAATATGAACGGCAAATCCGGGAAATTGTATTTGAACATAATGAAAAGAAAGCTTATAAAAACTATGAAGAAAAGAAAAGCAGGTTAAAAGCAAAGGATAAACTGAACCGTGTCAAAAACATGGTTCTGTATCTGGGAGAAGGCAGGTGGGATGGACCCACAAAATTGTCTGATCTGTTTGCTGATACCAGGCTGCCTGTTGATTCTGAGGATTATGAGATCCAAGTAATAGAATCGGACTTTGTAGATCCGAAAGACTATCAGACCGATCTGAATGAATTTTTTCAAGCATTACAATGCCGCAATGATAAAGTGCGGTTGAAGGGACTTTTTCGGACCGAAGCGTTTCAAAATCTGACTTTTGAAACACAGAGAGCGATCTTAGTCAGTTTAAAGCTGGAAAAAGTAGTGATAAAAATGCAGGAGGAGGAAATGACCATGTGCAGAGCATTTGAGGAATTGATGAATGACCAGTGGGAAGGCGGAAAAGAAGAAGGAGAGAATTTGTTAGCCAATCTTTTGAGCCGCCTGTTTTCGGATAATCGGGACGAGGATGCCAGACTGGCAGTAAATGATGAAACTATGAGAAAACAATTTTATTTAGAATATGGAATGACTCATTAGGTTGACATAATATTAAAATTGTAAACCATTTATGATGGCGGAAGATATTCCGGCTTGAAAACATATCTGCACAGCATATCTGTTAATTCATCTATGACTTTTTCTTTGTCATAATCGTTGGGATAAAATTGAACCTGATGGATTACGGCTTCTAGAGCATTCTGAATGAGCAGACCGGCGATCTCAAAGTCGGTGATCCGCAATAACTCCCGGTTTTCCATCATCAGGCGGAAAATTTTTTCTGTGGCATGGGAACGGGATTTCTCTTCCAATTCATGAAAATGATCGTATTGCTGGGAAAGACAGGTCACTTCTTTTTGGAATGCGGGCATGTATGCGTGCCCTGCCATGACAATTCTGATATAATTGCGGACCAAATCTACGGGATTGGTTACTTTCGTAAGATCCATTTCGGGAATCTGATTTAAGACATCATCATATAAATCCATGACCAGATCTTCATAAAGAGCGGTCTTATCCGCATAATAGGAATAAAAGGTCCCGATGGAAACGCCGGCTTTTCTGGCGATCTCATTGGAGCTTGTTTTGTGATAACCCTTTTCTGAAATCAGGGCAATGGCGGCAGTTTTAATCTGGTTTTTCTTTTCGATACTTCGCTGCTGCTTTGGTATGCGGACTTCTTTTTCGCTCATTTCCCCGTTCCTTTCTATAGATCATCATTTCCTGCCTGCGGTCAGACAAGCGATGCTTGTTCCCGCTTGCTAATGCTCATTATATCACAAAGCAGCAAATCAAGTGAATATTTATGTTCATTTGACGGCTGTTGCTAATCATATCTGCTCTGTGAATGCGTAGATCATGATTGTAATTGGAAGCTGCATGAAATAAAGATGAAAAATCTTTATTGAGAAAATGTGAGCATTAACTCACAAAAATTCCTTTTTTCTATTGACGGCAATTTAACAATATGATAATTTCAAAATATGAGCAAAAACTCATATTAAATAAAAGAGCAGGTTAAAATGTGGCTAAAGGATATAGGAAAGTGAGGAGGAAGTATGAGTTTCATCAGTTTTACAAATGTAACAAGAGAATATAAATCAGGAGAAGGTGTGATCAAGGCGCTGGATTCGGTCAGTCTGGAAATCGAACAGGGGCAGTTTACAGTGGTTTTAGGACCGTCCGGCTCCGGAAAATCTACGCTGCTCAATCTTTTGGGCGGTATGGATCATTGCAGCAGCGGAGAAATTCAGGTGGGAAAAAGAAAAATATCCGATCTGAACAATAAAAAGCTGACAGTGTACAGACGGCATGATATTGGCTTTGTATTTCAGTTTTATAATCTGATTCCCAATCTGACAGCATATGAAAATGTGGATATTTCCGCAAAACTGAGCAAAACTCCTATCACAGCAGAAGAAGCGCTGGAAGCGGTGGGATTATCCCACAGGGCGGATAATCTGCCGTCGCAGATGTCCGGCGGAGAATTGCAGAGGGTTTCTATTGCAAGGGCATTATGCAAAAATCCCAAGCTGCTGCTTTGTGATGAGCCGACGGCGGCTCTGGACAGCCAGACCGGCAAAAAGGTACTGGTACTTTTACAATCAATGGCGCAGAAATACGGAAATGCAGTTGTGTTAGTAACCCATAACGGCGCCATTGCACCTACGGCAGACCGTCTGATCCGCTTAAAGGACGGAAAAATCGCGGAGATCGTAAATAATGAGCATCCGTTGTCCATGGAGGAGGTTGAGTGGTAATGAAATATTTATTTATAAAATTCTTTCGGGATATAAAAGGATTGTGGTCACAGTTTTTTTCGGTTTTTGCCATGGCGGTCATCTCGCTGATGATCTTTGCAGGAATGAGTTCAGTGTGGACGGGAATGGAAGTCTCATCAGAACAATATTTTTCGGAGACTGATCTGGCAGATCTGTGGGTATATGCGGGAAATATTTCAGAAGAAAAAATGGATGAGCTGAGGGCCCTCTCTTATGTAGAAAAAGGGGAAGAATCCACGACCTTTGTTGTACAGGGAAGTGAATATGAGGGCATTTCTCCGGACATCCGTCTGGCAACCTTTGATGAAGAAACAAAAGATGTCATGAATCCCCTGATCAGACAGGGCGAACCCCTATATGAAGAAACGGAAGGAATCTGGCTGGATGAGGATTATGCAAAAGCCCATGAAGTTTCTGTGGGAGATGAGATCAGCCTTTATCTGGCAGATCGGGAATATCCGGTAACTGTAAAAGGAACTGTTCTGGATGCGGAATACATATATTTTGTCACATCAGGTTCAGAAAGCGTTCCGGATCATGAACGGCATGGATATGGATACATAAGCGAACAATATGCCCAAAAGCTTCTTGGAGGCATAGTGCCCAACCAGATCAGGATCTGTGCATCAGCAGAAGGACTTCCGGATATGGAAGTTATCAGGGAAGACATGGAGCAGATTTTCGGAGCTGACTTTTACTATGCGGCAGAAAGAGAAGATATGCTCACTATATGGCAGGTTGTTCAGGAACAGGAGCAGATACAAAAGATGGCAATCTTGTTTTCTGCAGTATTTATATTGCTGTCCCTTCTGACCATGTACACCACCATGAGCAGGCTGGTAAACAATCAGATCGTGCAGATTGGAACCATGAAAGCTCTGGGATTTTCCAACGGACAGATTTATTTCCATTATGCGCTTTACGGACTGTCCGTATCTTTGCTGGGCGGAATTCTCGGCAGCATATTGGGAATGCGCTTTATATCCGGTCTTGTTCTGAATATCAAAAAATCCACACTGACCATGCCTGAATGGAGAATCGAACTGGCACCGGAAGTAATCTTACTTTTATTCATCATGGTGGCGATCTGTACTCTGGCGGCGCTGATAACAGCAGGAAAGGTCATCAAAGCGGCTCCGGCGCAATCTATCAGAGGCAATGTAGAACAAAAAACAGTTAAAGGAAAGAAGATGAAACGTTCCAGGCTGTCCTATGAATGGGTATGGGTGATCCGTTCCCTTAAAATGCATCCCGCCCGTTTCCTCATGGGAATCATAGCTGTCATGGGTAGCCTGATCTTAATGGTAGCAGGAGTAGGAATGAAGGAATCATTAAATTCTTCCTATGAAGATGTATTTGCCAGAGAATATTCCTATCAGTACACAACACAGCTGAAAAGCGCGCCCTTTGAAACCATAAAAGAAGAATTTGCAAATACAAATGTTCAGTACGGTACCACTTTAACTGCCGACTTTGAAAAGGATAGCATCCAAAAAAGCGGCGTTGTCACCATACTATCAGAAGGAGATTACATCCACCTTTATAATGGACTCTCCAAAGAAAAAGAAGAACTGGACCTCCCTGCCCAGGGAGCATTTATGAATCAGAAAATGGCAAGGCAGCTGGACATCCAAAAAGGCGACACTGTTACATTCCAGCTTTCCGATTCATCAGAAAGAAAGGAAATAGAAGTGGTGCAGATCATAGACGCAAAACTCCCTCAGGGAATATTTATATCCGCCGAAGTATGGGAGCGTACATATGACGAAGAATTCCTGCCCGATAGCGTATACCTGGGAGATGACACCGCATATGACATGGCACAGGAAAGCTCTCTGGTGACCGGCATCACCCCCATAGAGAACCAGAAAGCCAATTTAAACACCATGTTAGACAGCATCAACTCCATCGTCTACATACTGATCCTGGCTGCTTTCGTCCTAAGCGCTGTGATCCTCTACAACTTAGGAACCCTTAATTTCATAGAACGTTACAGAGAATACGCCACAATGAAAGTCTTAGGCTTTTACGAAAAAGAAATACGCCACATGACCTTAAAGGACTGCCTGACAACCCTCCTTCCCGGAATCATCCTTGGCATCCCCGCAAGCCTGATATTCCTATCCGTTTACGTAGAAGTAGTTTCCATGGAAAATATGGAATGGACCCCGTATATCGCTCCCTTCCATTTTCTCCTGATCCTATGCATCATTGCCGCCTTCTCCATAGCCCTAAGCCTTCTGGTCTGCTCAAAAACAAAACACATAGACATGGTAGAAGCCCTAAAATCCATAGACTAAAGATAAAGGGTATCAGCTTTCAATGTAAAACGTTCCTAAGGCGGTAAGGGCATATGCCTATACAGGAAATGATCGCCATCAGGAATTGGGGCAGCAGGTAAAGCAATCTTGCTTTGCTTATGGCAATGCACTGTGCGCCGTTAATAAAAAAGGCAATGGGCAAACAGACTTCCCCCATGAAATCGGCTAAGGCTTTTGCTTTAGATGCCCTTCGTCATGGAGGCAGAGTCGTGGAAATCTGTTTGAAGAGTTTTATTTGGAATATACAAAATAGCCAAAAGAGTGGCAAACAATCAAATAATATGATACAATTTAACCAGAAATGTATAAATATACATAATATAAGTAAGTATACAAGGGGTGGCTGTTTATGAACAAGTCGATTATTGAAGAGTACATAGGAAAGGTATATGTATTTGTCATGTTGGTTGTGACCGGCTCCTGTCTGTGTGCGGGAATCACATTGTCTGCGTTAAAGCTGCTGGGTTTTTACCCTGCTGTATCATGGATTGCTCTGGGAATATTTATAGGGTCCTGTATCATATATTTTTGTATTGGTTTGTGGTTTATCAAATATTCTTTTAGAATCGAAAATGGAAAGAAAGTTTTGATACCCAATATGATAAAAAGGGGAAAAACTTTTTTTCTGCTCTTATTATTTATTCAGTTTAATTATATTTCCTATATGATTCCATCCAGGGATTTCTGGGGATTTTCCTTCTATTTTCTGATTTTGATGGCTTTCTTTTTTGATTTTAAAATGGTTATAAAGGCAATTGCGATTATTCTGACCTCATTGGTCGTTTCTTCTGTTGTGAAAAGTAATGTACTATTGCCTGTACAGGATGAGATTTTTGGCGCAGAGTTAACGCTTAGAATTGTATGCGTGGTGCTGTCGTCAGCGGCTATCGGACTGATCACTTTTTTTGCACAGCATTTTCTGATCAATGCCAAAAAGGAAGAATTAGAAGCAAATAATGAAAGAGTGCAAAATGTTCTGAATAAGGTTACAATTCTGGCAGAAAAATTGGGAAATGCAAGCGATGTTTTATCGGATATTGCTCAAAATGAAAGTGTTTCAACAGAGGAGATTGCGGCAACCAGTGAGAATTTGCTGACAAGTAATGATTCCATGCTGGGACAGGCTGTTTCCAGCAAAGAGAACCTGCAGGAGCTTGGCAACTGTAATTTAGAAATGAATCAGAAAATGGGTGTTGTGGACAATATATCACAAAAATTACTGGAGGAAACAACAAATAATGAAGAGCGTTTAAATCAGCTGATGGAAATCAGTGAACAGGTTATGCAGTCAACCCAGAGCACAAAGCAGGTTGCGGAAAAACTGTTAAGCGGTGTAGGCGAGATCGGTATTACCTTAAATGTGATCAATGAAATTTCATCTTCTACCAATTTACTTGCGTTAAACGCTTCCATAGAAGCGGCAAGAGCGGGAGAAGCCGGAAGGGGATTTGCAGTTGTGGCAGGTGAAGTGGGAAATCTTGCCAAGAACACATCAACTTCCTTAAAGGATGTACAGGAGGTAATACAGCGAATTCAGAATGATGTGGAGGAAATGTCCGCATTTGTTAATGATAATACTGAAAAACTGATCTATCAGAATCAGGCATTGACACAGACCTTCGAAGGAATTCGTGAAATGATCATTATTTTGAAGGAGTCTTTAAGCGCCATAAACGAAATTCATGGTATCTATGATAAGCAGGGAAATGTAATAGAGCAGACCAGGGATATTAACGGAGAAATTTCAAAGGCAATCGAAAATGAGAATCAGGATTTCCGCAATATTGCAGCCATGATCGATGCCAATGCTCAGGAAATTTCCAATATGACAGTGCAGGTGGAAACAATTAAGACTATGGTAGAAGAACTGGAAATGCTGCTGGCAGATTAATAGAGGATATTTTTGGATACCTATAAAAAGGGCTGTGGCATTTATAAAATTATAAGTGTCACAGCCCTTCATTTTAGCAACTCTATTTAATATTTGTGTCAGTCAGCTTAAGTTTCCAATACCCAATTCTGGCTGTCCGTCTGCAATCTGCTCATACGGGCGAAAATGCCGTCCTTTTGCAGCAATTCTTCCGGGGTGCCCATTTCAGCAACGTTCCCATCCGACAATACGACGATCTTATCTGCCCCGGCAACGGTTCGCATGCGGTGGGCAATGACCAGTACCGTTTTATCCTTGATCAGGCGGGAGAGAGCGGACTGGATCAGCGTTTCATTTTCCACATCCAAAGAGGCGGTAGCTTCGTCTAACAGGATAATAGGTGCATCTTTTAAAAAGGCTCTTGCGATAGAAATACGCTGGCGTTCGCCGCCGGAAAGCTCGCAGCCGTTTTCGCCGATGCGGCTGTTCCATTTTTCAGGCAGCTTTTCGGCAAACTCGTCACAGTTAGCCAGTTTAGCCGCAGCAAGCACTTCTTCATCGGTAGCATCTTTCTTTCCGATACGGATATTTTCCATGATCGTATTATCAAATAGCGTTACATCCTGGAAAACGATGGAGTAAAGGGATAAAAGGGTTTCCGGATTGATCTTGCTGACATCCATTCCGCCTACGGTGATCCTGCCTTTCGTAATATCCCAGAATCTTGCGGCAAGTCTTGACACAGTTGTTTTGCCACCGCCGGAAGGCCCCACAAGAGCAGTTACCTCGCCCTGCTTTGCTGTAAAGGAAACATCCTGCAGCACAGTTTCGCCGCTGTTATAGGCAAAGCCCACATGGTCAAATACTATATCGCAGCCTTTATTTGAAAGGCTGTCAACACCCTCCTGTATCGGATGGTCAAGTATTTCATTCATCCGCGCTATATTTGTGCGGGTGGAGATGATCGATGCAAGATTTTCCAAGGAGCTCTGTAACGGGTCATAAAATCTGGAGACAACCAGCAGGAACAAAAAGAAAGTCATAATATCCACTTTGCCGCTTGTGAGCAGGAAAGAGCCTACAAGAGCAACGGTGGCAATTCCCAGTTTTAAGATCAGCCCGGCAGAAACAACAAATACAGCTGTTCCCAGTTCTGAAATAATGGCACGTTTCTCCACTGCATCGATCTTGGTATATAGACCTGACAGGTAATTGTCCTCCGCATTGTTTGCCTTTAAATCCCTTACAGTTTCAATGCATTCCTGGATACCGTCGGCACATGCCATTTTAGCTGCCATCTGGCGGTTTTGCAGACTTTCCTGCACTTTGGAAGAAAGCAGTACAATGGCAAAGGAAATCGGTGCCACCCACAAAGCAGCAAGGGCAAGCCGCCAGTCAAAGAAGAAAAGGGAGATGGCGATCAATATGGTAGATGCGATGGAGCCAAACAATCCCGGAATGAAATGGGAAAAGCTTTGTTCCAAAAAGTTACAATCTGCCATAATGGTGCTGGTCAGGTCTGCAAGGTCTTTTTTACCAAAGAAGGAAAGGGGAAGCTTGCGAAGCTGTTCTGCAAGGGTGATCCTGCGAACCCCGCTTTCTGTATAGGTTGCAAGGTAGGTGGCATTATATTGAAACCAGGTAGTGATCATGATAAACAGGATGCAGATGATGCAGCCTGCAATGTAAACAGGGATTTTGCCTTTCGGGATTCCGCCGCCTAAAAGATCGCCTACGATCCAGTAAAGAAGTCCTACGGGGATCATAAAGGAAATGTTCTGAAAAAGGCAGGCAATACAGCCTTTGATCAGATCTTTAGCACCTTTTTCGGAAAGGGCGCAAGCTCTTTGTATTTTTTTGATCATGATATTTAAGCCTCCTTTGCTACTTTCCACTGTACGGAAAGGCGATAATCGTTCCACATCTTAGAAAAGATGCCGTCTTGGTTGATCAGTTCCTGACAGGTGCCGCTTTCACATATTGAGCCGTCCTTTAATACATAGATCCGGTCGGCGTTTGCTACGGTAGAAAGCCTGTGTGCGATCATAATAACGGTCCTGTCCTTTGCCAGAGCAGAAAACGCCTGCTGTACCCGGCTTTCATTATCGGGATCGGCAAATGCCGTTGCTTCATCCAGTATAATAATGGGTGCATTTTTCAACATGACACGGGCAATGGCAATACGCTGCTGTTCTCCGCCGGAAAGATAAATGCCCTTTGTTCCGATGACCGTATCCACTCCGTCAGGAAGCTTTTCGATAATGTCCATACATTGAGCTGCTTCTAAGGCATGCATGATCTCAGCACGGCTTGCGTTGGGTTTTCCTATCCTGACATTTTCCAAAACGGATGCTTTGATCAGATGGCTGTTCTGGAATACAAAGGATATGGTATTCATCAATTCTTTTTTGGAAATTTCCTTTATATTGACACCGCCGATGGATACGCTTCCCGTATCGGGATCGAAGAACCGGGAAATCAGATTGGCAAGGGTTGTTTTGCCGCCGCCGGAAGGTCCCACAAAAGCAGTTGTCTGTCCCTGCTTAATGGTAAGAGAAATATTTTCCAGCGCATTTTTCTGACCATCATAGCTGTAAGAAACATTTTTAAGAACCAGGTCATAGCCTTTGGGTGAAACAGGATGATCTGCTTCGGGCAGAGGTTCCAGGTTCAAAACGCTGTCGATCCTTTGCAAAGCATCGTCCACGATCATAGCATTTTCACTTTGGAACATGATTTTTGTCAAAGTGATGGAAATGACCGGAGTGATGATAATATAAAAGATCAGGTTCAGCAAAAATTCATTTGTGACACCGTTTCTTGTAAATAAAAGCGTTGCAGCAATGAGAAAAGCGAATACGCCGTTGATGGCAGCAGTATAGAACAGCATGGGAAGGCGCAGGTCGTTGGTATAAGCGATTGCCCACTTGCTGTAATAATCAATGGTGCCTTTAAAACGCTTGAAAGAAAACACCGTCTGTCCGAAGGTCTTTACGACCGGAATGCCACGGATATATTCCACCGCTTCATTGGACATGTCATCTAATGCATTCTGATATTCCTTCATTTTCTGCTGCATTTGGGGTCCGCACATGCTCATCATGATCAAAAAGCCCAATACTACAGGAATCAGGCTTAATAAGCCCAGACGCCAGTCAAATGTCAGAAGAAGAACCAAAAGACCTATTGGGGTGGCAATAGCCCCTGCTTTATCGGGAAGCTGATGCGCCAGATAGGTTTCCGTTGCAGCGCTGGATTCATTGACGATCTTGCGCAGCTTGCCGCTGCCGAAGTCCTCTACAAAACCAAGGGGCAGTTTAACAATATGACGCATTGCATCCTTGCGGATATTTGCTGCTATACGGAATGCTGCCATATGAGAGCACATCAGTCCGGCTACATAGACCAGAACAGCCAATATTGCGGATACTACCGCCATCCAGCCGTTATGTGTCATGTATTGGGCTTTGTCAAAATCCGGTGCGATCTCTAACACCTCTTTGATGATCTGGAAGATATACCAGAACGGAACGAGTGCCATCAATGCGCTGACGGCAGATAATATCCATGATGCATAGGTAAGATATTTGTGTCCTCCGGCATATCCCAGAAGTCTTGATAAATTTGATTGCTTTTTCAAGCATATCCCTCCTTTAAGAAAAATGTGAAAGAAAGTAAATTTGATTGAACTAACATAAATTAGGAATAACTAATCTATGGGCAAAATATTCCTCAAAATCATTCGCAAGCCCGAAAGGGCGGATCAAAGTTTAATCCAGACCCATAATACATTTCCAGCCTGCGGTGTAAAAGGCGCGCAGCTCCTTGTTAAATTCAACTGCCTGTTCTTTTGGCATATCATGAATGACCATTTCAAAAAAGGAACTGAACATACCGCTGACAAGCATATGCTCCAGCCGGGCATCCATATTTTTTACCGGATGTCCCAATCCCGCTAAGACTTTTATGAAATCATGGGTTGCGTTTACCTCGATCTCTACCATTTCGTGAATAAGATTTTCATATTTTGTCCCTTCGGCACAGCAAAGCAAAAGCTTAAAGGCATCCAGGTTTTCGTAAACATAATCCACCATCCAGTCCATGCAGTTGCCGGATATTTCTCCCATGTTCTGCTGCTGTTCAATGGGAGGCAGCTTGGTAAAGTCTGTCTGTGCTTTTTTGTAAACATCCATAAAACAGGTATATTGTTCACCTGCCAGGGCATCAAACAATTCTTCTTTACTGCCAAAATATCCATAGAAAGCTCCGGTAGTGACACCGGCTTCTTTGACAATATTGCGAAGGGAAGCTGATTGAAAGCCCTTTGCCAGAAATTCCTTTTTTCCGGCATTTAAGATTTTTTCCAAGGTATTGTGTTCGTTCATCATTATTTACAATCCTTTTGTAACAGTGTTATATAACGGTGTTATCATATTGCGTTTTATGAAAGGAGTCAATAGGGAAATGGTCAAATGAGAAATTGTATCAAATATCCCTGCACGATCAGAGACTTTTATAAAAAAATGTGATATTATAAATAAGAATTTTTATTGTGCTGTTTGGTTAGAGGGGAAATAATGCAAATGCAAAAGATTTTTAGAAAAAATATCGGAATTATTATGACGGCAGCCATAATGACCATATTGGTTATTAATTTTATTACAACTGCCTATTCTTTGCAGAAACAACAGTTGGAAACCTTTAATATGAAAATAGATCAGGTTATCCACACCATGGAGAATAATCAGATAGAACTGGTTTCCATCAAAGCCAATCTGGATGAGGATTATCTTACAAGAGCTAAAGCGGCAGCCTATGTCATAGAGAAAAACCCGGAAATATTGGGAAATGTGCAGGAGTTGAAAAATCTTGCTGCGCTTTTGGATGTTGATGAGGTTCATGTTATTGATGGAGAGGGGATTATCACTGATTCCTCAGTGCCCCAGTATATCGGACTGGATTTCCATGATGGAGAGCAAACCAGGGGATTTCTGCCTATTTTGGAAAGCGCGGATGAAAATGCTTATATCATTCAAGAGGCTCAGCCCAATGCTGCGGAAGGCAAGATCATGAAGTATGTAGGTGTGGCGAGGTTGGGAGAGCCGGGGATCGTGCAGGTAGGTCTTGAGCCGGTGCGCCAGATGGAGGCACAGATGAGAAATACCTATAATTATATTTTTGCCAGATTTCCCACAGAGGAGGGGGAAGAGTATTTTGCTATAGACTGTAATGAGGATGAGGTAATTGGTTATTCGGGTGGCATGTATAAAAACTTTGGAGAATGTTACCGGCTGGAAAATCTTTCAGACTGTAGTGAAGGTGCATTTAAGTCCATGGAAGATGGCAGTGTAAATTATGTGGTGACCAGACAGTATGGAGATGTGTTAATCGGAGTAGCCATTCCCAGAAGTGTGCTTTTCCAAAGCCTTTGGACTAATATGTTCATGACCGGCTTATATCTGATGATCATTGCCCTTGTAGTCATCAGTTTGTTAAATTATCTGGTTAAAAGAAAAGTGGTGCAGGGGATTCACAATGTGCTGGATGATCTGTCGGAGATCACAAACGGGAACCTGGATACGACCGTTTCCGTTGGAGGCAACCGGGAATTTGAGCAGTTAAGCGAAGGCATCAATGCCATGGTAAAAAGTATTGTAAATACCACAGACCGGATATCTAAGATTATTGAGATGAGCGGTGTATCGCTGGCAACATTTGAACATCAATCCGGAATGCAGCGGGTTTTTGTCACATCCGGACTTGCAGAACTTTTGAATTTGTCTGAAAAAGAGGGGGCAAAATTATATAAAGATGCTGCTCTTTTTTATAACAGAATAGAAGAAATTATGAAATCTCCCATAGAAGGGGAAAGGGATGTGTATAAAATGGGAGAGGACAGATATGTACGCATTCATCTGTCCAAAGATGATGACAGCTATCTGGGCGTTGTCACTGATGTATCGGCGGAAATTTTTGATAAACAGTGGATGCAATATGAAAATAACCATGATCAGTTGACAGGGCTGTGCAGATACCAGTATTTTAAACAGCAGGCAGCGGAAAGATTGGAAAAGATGCCGGAGGGAGAAATTGCTGTATCTGTCATGTTAGATATGGATGATTTCAAGAGCATCAATGATACTTTCGGACATGATATGGGAGATAAATATCTGAAGGCATTTGCAGGATTGCTTGAGGAGTTACCTAAGGAGCATTGCATCTCGGCAAGACGTTCAGGGGATGAATTCTGTATGTTTCTTTTCGGCTATAAAGAACGGGAAGAAGCGATTTCTCTGTTACATTCATTTTGGGAAAAGCTGCAGCAGAACCCTGTGGAAATGTCTAAAGGGCAGCAGCGGGTTATCGGCATATCCGGTGGATTTGCAATAGCGGAAGATGTAAGGGAAGATATAACAGAGCTGCTTCATCATGCAGATGAGGCTTTGTATCAGGCAAAGGAAACCAATAAAGGTAGTTTTGCAGAATATTACGAACAGGAAATTAAAATTTATGACTGAAGGAACGGACATGAACAAAAAGAAAAAGGCGATCATTGCCATGAGCGGCGGAGTGGACTCCAGTGTAGCGGCATATCTGATGACAAAGGCAGGGTATGAGTGTATGGGAGCCACTATGAAATTATATGATAATGAAGACATTGGCATAGAGAAAGAAAAGACCTGCTGTTCCCTAAGCGACGTAGAGGATGCGGGAAATGTGGCGAGGTCCTTTGGCATGCCTTTTTATGTATTTAATTTTACCGATGATTTTGAAAAAGAAGTCATTGAACGGTTTGTGAATACTTATATGGAAGGCGGTACGCCAAACCCTTGTATTGAATGCAACCGCTATTTGAAGTTCCAAAAGCTGATGCAGCGTATGTATGAGCTTTCCTTTGACTATGTGGTAACAGGGCATTATGCCAGAATAGAATATGATCAGGAAAAAGACCGCTATCTGCTGAAAAAGGGCGTGGATGAATCCAAAGACCAAAGCTATGTGCTTTACAATCTGACCCAGGAGCAGCTGGCACATACGCTGTTTCCTTTAGGTGAATATCATAAGACAGAGATCAGGGAGATCGCAGAAGAAATGGGCTTTGTAAATGCAAAGAAGCCTGACAGCCAGGACATCTGCTTTGTGCCGGACGGAGATTATGCACGCTTTATTGAAACCTACTGCAATAAGACATTCCCTGAAGGGGATTTTGTAACCGAGGATGGAACAGTACTGGGAACTCATAAGGGTATTATCAGATATACCATCGGTCAGAGAAAAGGGTTGGGGCTGGCACTTCCGGAGCCTTTGTATGTATGTGAAAAAAGAATGGATACCAATACGGTAGTGCTGGGTAAAAATGAAAGATTGTTTCATGATACGCTGGAAGCATCGGATTTAAACTGGATCGCTTTTGAAGATATCAAGGAGCCTGTGCGCTGTAAGGCAAAAATCCGTTATAAGCAGAAAGAAGCTGATGCAGTGATTGAAAAGACTGCTGATGATAAGGTTAAAGTGATCTTTGATGAGCCCCAAAGAGGAATCACCTGCGGGCAGGCGGTTGTATTTTATGATGGGGATGTAGTGCTCGGCGGCGGGAAGATACTATAAAGGGAATTACGAAAAATGAAAGGCAAAAATGTGAAAGGGAACATGAGCGGTAAGGTAATTAAAATAAATACAGAACGTATCAAACAGGAATTTACAGAATTGACAGCTATTGATTCCGTCAGCTTCCGGGAACGGGAGATGGCGGATTGTTTAATTGAAAAATTAAAGGAGCTTGGCTTTTCGGTGGAAGAGGATAAGGCGGGAGAGGTTTATGGAGGCAATGCGGGAAATGTATACGGTTTTTTAAAGGGAACGCTGCCCGGAGAACCAATCTTGCTGGCGGCGCACATGGATACAGTGCAGCCGGGAGCCGGAAAAAAGGCTGTTTTTCATGATGACGGAAAGATTACTTCCCGGGGAGATACTGTATTAGGCGCAGATGATGTGGCAGGTATTGTGGAAATACTGGAGGGAATCAGAAGTATAAAAGAGGCTGGAATTGCCCATGGGGATATTGAAGTGCTTTTTCCCATAGGGGAAGAGCTATATGATAAAGGAACCAAGGCATTTGACTTTAGCCGGATCAAAGCAAAAGAGGCATATGTTCTGGATTTAAGCGGAGCAATCGGCAAAGCAGCATTAAGGGCGCCTTCGATTATCTCCTTCAGCATAACGATTAAGGGCAGGGCAGCACATGCGGGATTTGAGCCGGAAAAAGGCATTCATGCCATAGCTTTGATGAGCCGTGGGATTGCTGACATAAAACAGGGACATCTGGATGAAGAAACCACGCTGAACATAGGGACGATCTCGGGCGGAACCATGTCCAATATCGTGCCGGAGACCTGCATATGTCAGGGAGAAGTGCGCAGTTTTTCTCATGAAAAGGCATTGCAAAGCATGGAAGACGTAAAGAAGACCTTAACTGAAACGTTGGAGGGGACCGGCGCTGAATTCACGCTGGAAACGACAATCAATATAGAGGCATATAGGATTGAAGAAAATGAATCGGTTGTACAAAGGTTTGTAAAAGCATGCAGGGAACTGGATCTACCCTTTGAGCTTATGGATACTTTTGGAGGAAGCGATAATAATGTATTCGTAAAAAAAGGCATCCGCGGCATTGTTTTATCCTGCGGCATGTATCAGGTCCATTCCGTAAAAGAATATACGCTGGTATCCGACCTGGAGCGGGGAGCGGAGCTGGTGGGCAGATTGGTTTCCATGAAATAAAAGATATTGACAGATGGAAAATATTGGGGTATATTTGTTTACAATTAAATCATAGTAAACAAGTGGGAAATATAGGAAAATGGATAAGGGGGACAGAACTATGAAAAATCCACTGCATTATCAATTATCTGAATATGACTGCGGACCGACTGCAATGCTGAATGGAATGAGTTACCTCTTTTCCAGGGAGGAGATTCCGCCGGAGGTTATCCGCAATATCATGCTCTATTGCCTGGACTGTTACAGCGCAGAAGGAGTACCGGGTAAAAGCGGAACTTCTACGGCGGCAATGATGTTTTTGAGTAACTGGCTGAATGGTTTTGGCAGGATCGGACAGCTGTCTGTAAGCAGCCGGTATCTCTCAGGAAGAAATGTATATGTGGGAAAAGGCGGTGAGATCAACGATGCCCTCTGCCATGGAGGTGCAGTTGTAGTAAGGCTGTTTTATGATGAACCCCACTATGTGCTTTTAACAGGAGAAGAGGAAGGAAAAATCAGGATGTTTGACCCTTATTACCGGGATGAGCCTTTTGGACAGGAAGATATTATATTGGATATGTTACATCCTTTTTCCTATAACAGAATTGTGCCGGAATATTATTTTAACAGGGAAACAGAGGATATTTATGCGTTAGGTCCCATAGAAGGAAGGGAAGCAGTACTTTTGTTTAATGAAGAGACCAGACTGACGGAAGACAAGACGATTGAATATTTTATTTAATATTCCTGAAGCCCGAAGTCAGAGGCTGGCAGGAGCAGGGAGGAAAATAAAGATGGAGCAGATTTTGTGCTTTGGAGATTCTAATACATATGGACTGATACCGGGAACCGGTCAAAGGTATGACTGGAATATCAGATGGACCGGAATTTTAAATGATGAAATCAGCAGAAAAGGATTTCGGGTGGTGGAGGAAGGATTGTGTGGGAGAACCACCGTTTTTGAGGACCCATTCAGAAAAGGCAGGAAGGGAACGGATATATTGCCGGTTTTACTGGAAACCCATGGACCGGTCCATACCGTTGTACTGATGTTGGGAACCAATGACTGTAAGCGTATTTATGATGCATCGCCTCAGATCATCGGTAAGGGAATCGAGATTTTGATCGGGCAGATACAGGAAAAATCCCCGGAAAGCAAAATTGTGCTGGTTTCTCCTATTTTCCTGGGAGAGAAGGTGTGGGAAGAGGGCTTTGATCCCGAATTTGATGCCGGATCTGTGGCGGTTTCAAAAGAGCTTGGAGAGGTTTATAACAAAATAGCAAAAGAAAAAGGAACCTATTTTTTAGCCGCATCCAGCTATGCAAAGCCCAGTGCGGCTGACAGGGAGCACCTGGATGAGGAAGGTCATAGAAGTCTGGCAGATGGTCTTATAAATCTGTTTGAAGAAATATTGTAAAAGGGAAGAACCAATACAATACAGCCAGTTATAGCAAATAACTATAGCGGGCTGTATTTTTTATGTATTAGCGCAATTCCTAGTAAGTTGATATACTATCAACCAGTGAAGAAAAGCGACAAAAAATTCGGATCACAGACAGGATGGTGAGGGACTTGATCAGATTTGAACATGTAGGCAAGCAATTTGTCAGTAAAGGAAAAAATGTAGAAGCTGTTAAAGATGTGAGCCTGGAAATAGAAAAAGGGGAAATATTTGGTATTATCGGTTTTTCGGGAGCGGGAAAATCCACTTTGGTACGATGTATCAATCTGTTGGAAAGACCTACAGAAGGAAAAGTATTTATCGGAGGAGAAGAAATAACAGCTTTTTCTCCTGCCAGACTGAGACAGCAGCGGAAAAAAGTCGGTATGATCTTTCAACAGTTTAATCTGTTTTCCGCCAGAAATGTATATCAGAACGTGGAGTATCCCCTGTATAAAAGCGGTCTGACCAAACGGGAGAAAAAGGAAAAGGTGCAAAAGCTGCTGAAGCTGGTGGGTCTGGAGGATAAAAAGGATGCCTACCCTTCCCAATTAAGCGGAGGACAGAAGCAGAGGGTGGCAATCGCCAGGGCATTGGCAAATGACCCGGAAATCCTTCTCAGCGATGAATCCACAAGCGCCCTGGACCCCAAAACTACCAAATCCATTTTGGAATTGTTGAAAAAGCTGAATACAGAGCTTGGGATCACCATTGTAGTCATTACCCATGAGATGCAGGTCATTAAGGAAATCTGTGACAGGGTAGCGGTCATGAAGGATGGAGAAGTGGTGGAATACGGAGATGTATTTGATATATTTGCAAATCCCGGAGAGCAGATCACCAGGGAATTTGTAGAAAGTACCTCCAACCTTTCCAAAATTTATGAACTGCTGGAGGAAGGCAGCAGTGTTACCAGATTACAGAAGGGAGAGACGATCCTGCGGTTCCGATATCTGGAAAGAAATGTTTCGGAAGCTTTGGTTTCCCAGTTATCCAGAAAATTCAATCTGGATATCAATATTATTTTTGGAAATATTGAATTGATCGGAGATAATCCCATTGGCGGGCTGGTCAGTATTGTGCAGGGAAAATCCGAGGATATAGACAGAGCAATGGCGTATCTGAGAGACAAAAATGTAGGAGTGGAGGTGATTTTAGATGGCAGAACTGCTTCATAGCATCATACCCAATGTAATGGATAAACTGCCCATGTTTTATGAAAGTATTTGGGAAACCATTGTTATGGTGGGATGGTCAGGTATCATATCCTTTGTTCTGGGGCTTGTGCTGGGTGTGATCATTACCGTCACAAAACCGGGAAATATTATGGAAAACAAAGCAGTATACCATGTGCTGGATAAGGTAGTAAACTTTTTCAGGTCCATACCGTTTATTATCCTTCTGGCAGGGCTGGTGCCTCTGACCAGGCTGATCATGGGAACTGCCATCGGGGTAGAAGGCGCTATTGTTCCTCTGGTCTTTGGATGTGTCCCGTTTTTTTCAAGGCAGATTGAGTCGGCTCTTGCAGATGTGCCTCCGGGGCTGGTGGAAGCGGCGTTGTCCATGGGCTCCGGCAGGCTGGAGATCATTTTAAGAGTTTATCTCAAGGAAAGCATTGCAGGTATCGCCCGCGCCACAACCATTACGATCATCAGCCTGATCGGACTTACAGCCATGGCAGGTGCCATCGGTGCAGGAGGATTGGGAGATTTTGCCATCCGCTTCGGACATCAGAGAAACCAGCCGGATGTGACCTATACCACAGTGATCGTGCTGGTACTCATGGTAAGCGTTATACAGATATTAGGAAATTATGTGGCAAAAAAGAATACCCATGAATGATCATAGCAGAAAAAAGAAGAGATAAGCAAAAAAAGATAAAATAAGCAAAAAAAAGAAAAGATAAGCAAAAAAAAGAAAAAGTCAGAAAGATGAGGAAGAAAAAATGAAAAAATTCAGAAAGTCAGCAGCAATACTTATATTGGTTTTATTGATCGGAACATTGGCAGGATGCGGTAAAGCAGAATCCGGGGAGGAAGCAAAGGTTATTAAGGTGGGACTTACAGGAACCATTTATGAAGATATCTGGGCACCCATTGTAGAGGAATTTGCAGAAGAAGGCATTACCATTGAACTGGTACAGTTCTCGGACTTTTCTCTGCCCAATCAGGCGCTGGATTCCGGGGATATTGATCTGAACGCATTCCAGCATCATGCTTATTTTAACAGCGACGTGGAAAGCAACGGATATGATATCACACCCATCGGCGACACCTTTGTCATTGCAATGAATATTTATTCTGACAGGATTTCAGATGTCAGTGAATTAAAGGATGGAGACAAAGTAGGAATCCCCAATGACGCATCCAACGGCGGAAGAGCCATCAAGCTTTTGGAATCAGCAGGACTTATTACTTTAAAGGAGTCAGCAGGAAGCAATCCGGAGATTTCCGATATTGAAAATTATAATGTGAAGATTGAACTTGTGGAAGCAAATGCAGCGGATCTGTGCACGCTTCTTCCCGACTTATCAGCAGCGGTGATCAACGGAAATTATGCTTTGGATTACGGCATCGATCCCCAGGAGGATGCAATCTTTTTTGAAAACGATTATGAGGATGACAGCTATTTCTGCCTGATCGCAGCAAGAAGCGATGAAGCGGATAATGAAATTTATCAAAGAATCGTGGAAGCATTCCAGTCTGAAACCACAAAAGAAATTTTTAAAGACGAGTTCAAAGGATTTTTTGTACCTGCATGGGAAGAATAAGCTGCCTGTGACAGAGAGGAGATATGGGAATGAGTGAACTGACAAAACATTTGGAAAGCATCATTAAGGATAAAGACAGAGTCATTACCGGAAGGATCGAAAGAAAATATTTATCCGACAATCTGGAAAGAAAGGTCGGAACGGCAGAAGCTTTGGTTTTTCCGGCATCCACTGAGGAAGTAAGCAAAATCATGAAATATGCTTATGAAAATGAAATACCCGTAACTCCCAGAGGCGCAGGAACTAATCTGGTAGGATCCACAGTACCTCAGGGAAATGGTATCGTTCTGGATTTTTCCGGAATGAACCGGGTGCTGGAAATCGATGAAGAGACTTTTACAGCTACAGTAGAGCCGGGAGTGATCCTGGAAGATTTTCAAAGCCTGGTGGAAAGCAGGGGGTTGTTTTATCCTCCCGATCCCGGAGAAAAAAAAGCAAGCATCGGCGGCAATATCAGCACCAATGCAGGGGGCATGAGAGCGGTAAAATACGGTGTGACCAGAGATTATGTCATGGGGCTTGAACTGGTACTTTCCGACGGAACTGTCATAACTGTAGGAGGGAAAAACAGAAAGGATACTTCGGGACTGGACCTGAAAGAAATCGTGATCGGTTCGGAAGGAACCCTGGCGCTTATTACCAAATGCGTTTTAAAGCTGATACCAAAGCCGGAAGAAGCTTTGAGCGTGCTGGTAAGCTTTGACAGCCTGAAGGAAGGCATAGAATGTGTCAGAAAGGTAATCAAGGCAAATGTAAATCCTACGGCCATTGAATTTATTGAAAAAAAGATCGTGCAGCTGGGAGAAGAATATCTGGGGCTTAAATTTCCGGAAAGGGATGCAGCGGCATTTCTGCTTCTGACATTTGACGGAAACCGGGTTGAAATTGAAAATAATGTGGCACAGCTTGAAAAAACAGTTTTGGAAAACGGAGCCGGTAAGGTGTTAAGACTTGAGGATCAGAAAGAAGCGGAAAAGGTATGGAAAATCCGGGGTGTCCTTGTAAAAGCAGTGGAAGCGGTTTCTGAGCAGGAGCCCTTGGATATGGTGGTGCCCATTAACCGGATAGATACTTATGTAAACTTTGTCCATGAACTGGAAAAGGAAAGCGGACTGCGGATGATCAGCTTTGGCCATGCAGGTGACGGTAATGTTCATCTG
Organism: Lachnospiraceae bacterium; assembly: GCA_017936785.1. Taxonomy (GTDB): domain Bacteria; phylum Bacillota; class Clostridia; order Lachnospirales; family Lachnospiraceae; genus UBA2882. The sequence goes on from JAGBEV010000010.1 coordinate 50,598, forward strand.
TGTGTAGTCCGGGGTGGAAGAGATGACGAGACATGGGAGAGGGATTTGGACCACGCCTTGGAGATCCTCTACAAAAAAGCCTATGAGCTGGGAGGCGTGACCAGCGGAGAACACGGCATCGGCACCAGCAAAAGAAAATACTTTTTCAGGGAGACGGATTCTGCTAATATAGTATTGATGAATCAGATTAAAAAGGCATTTGATACGAAGAAAATTCTGAATCCGGGGATTTCTTACGTGCAATAGGTGAGGGTTTGATATGAAAAAATTAAGTGAAAGAACGGCAGGATTTACAGATTCGGTGATCAGGAGGATGACAAGGGTGTCAAATCAGTATGGGGCGGTTAATCTGTCCCAGGGCTTTCCGGACTTTGATCCGCCTAAGGAGATTACGGACAGGCTTTCAGAGGTGGCAGGGATCGGACCCCATCAATATGCTCTGACCTGGGGAGCACAGAACTTCAGGGAGGCGCTGGCAAAGAAACAGGAGCATTTTTATGGGATGAAGGTTAATCCTGATGAGGAAATAGTTGTTACCTGCGGAAGTACGGAAGCAATGATGGCAGCAATGATGTCAGTATGTAATCCGGGGGATAAGGTTGTTATTTTTTCACCTTTTTATGAAAATTACGGAGCGGATACGATTCTTTCCGGAGCGGAGCCGGTCTATGTGCCTTTGAAGCCCCCGGCTTTTGATTTTGATGGGGATGAGCTGGAAAGCGCCATCAAACAGGATGGTGTGAAGGCATTGATTCTTTGTAATCCATCCAACCCTTGTGGTAAGGTATTTACTTATGATGAGTTGAAAGTGATCGCAGAGCTTGCTATTAAATATGACATATATGTCATTACAGATGAGGTTTATGAGCATATTGTTTATAAACCCAATGTACATACCTGTATTGCTGCATTGCCGGGCATGAGAGAGAGGACCATTATTTGTAATTCCCTGTCCAAGACTTATTCCATAACAGGCTGGAGACTGGGATTTGTCATGGCATCCCCGGAAATTACCGACAGAGTGAAAAAAGTACATGATTTTCTGACAGTAGGAGCGGCAGCGCCTTTGATGGAGGCTGCGGTTACGGGACTGCAGTTTGGAGATTCCTATTATGAAGAACTTCAGGCTCATTATACCCATATGAATCACTTGTTTACAAAAGGTCTGGAAAATATAGGACTGAGCTTTACGCGTCCCCAGGGGGCATATTATGTACTGGTAGATATCAGTGAATTCGGATATGAAAGTGATCTGGCTTTCTGTGAGGATCTGGCAAGGAAGGTGGGTGTAGGAGCAGTTCCCGGCTCCAGTTTCTTTAAAGAGCCGGAAAACCGCTATATCCGTTTCCATTTTGCAAAGCAGGACGCTACCTTAAATGAGGCATTGGACCGGTTATCGGATATCAGAGTTAAGATGAAGAAATGATTTCCTGACAATCATTCCCCTGCCTCCAATCTAGTATTGTGATTCTGTGACAGCCTGTGCCGCCCGGACAAATGCAAGTACATCATCCGGGGCATTATGGCTGTACAGTAAGCCGTAGGGGATACTGTAATCCCAATTTACCGGAATGGAAATCAGACCGGGATGTACCTCCTGCCAGCATTCAATGGTAAGTAAGACTTTTCCGGTCTTTGCACACTCATTAAACACAGACAGGTCGTAAAACGGCTGGGTGTCTTCTATATGGATCTGGGGGTGATTTTTTTCCAGATTGCTGCGGAGAAAATCATTTACTCCAGAGTCTCCCTTCTTTACCATCATAAGCGTTTCACCATACAAGTCTTCAATATCTATGATTTTTTTATCTGCAAGGCGGTGGGTTCTTGAGACGGCGATCATTTTTTTGTAACTGCCAAGGGGCAGAAAATTACAGCGGGAAAGCCATGCTCTGGAATCGCATACGCCAATGAGAAAATCAAATTTTTCTCCAAGTTTTTCAATCTCGCCCAGTATACCCTCACAGTTGTCCTCAAAGGGAACAAGGTGCAGCTTATAGTCGGGAAAATCCTTGTTTACACGATACCATAGATCCATAAATGGTTTAGCCGGATTCAAGAGGGATGTGCCCACACAAAAAGTAGTGGACTCCGGGTATAAAGCGGCTTTTGCGCTGGCAATGGCTTTTTTTGAGTAGTCCATTATGAATTTTGCGTCCTGATAAATAATAGAACCTGCATTTGTCAGACGTATGCCTGCCGGAGTGCGTTCAACCAGCTTTAATTCCAGATGATCTTCCAGTGAATTTATCTGCTTCATGACGGCAGTGGGAGAAATATACAGATGTTCTGCTGCTTTTGTAAAACTGCCGCAGTCGCAGACTGTAATAAACGTATCCAGAATAGGGTTATACATTACGAAACCTCCTGTATAAACATTAAGTTTATACAATAATAACATTTTGGAAATTCCCGGTCAAGAAAAGTAATGCTACAATAATCATAGTCCAACAGTACAGGGCAGGAAAGGGGAGAAAATAAAGTGTCTAATAAGTTAATTGTCTTTTATTCAAGGGCAGATGAAAATTATGTAAATGGAGAAATCAAAAGGCTGGATACAGGAAATACAGAGATCGCTGCGGGCATTATCCAAAAGTTGACAGGTGCCGATCTGTTTAAGATTGAACAGGTGCATGCCTATGCAAAGGATTATAACCAATGTATCGCACAGGCACAGGCTGACCAGAAAAGGGAGGCACGTCCCGAGCTGAAAGAATATCCCAAAAGTCTGGACCGGTATGACACCATCTATCTGGGATTTCCGAATTACTGGAGCACGATGCCAATGGCGGTATTTACTTTCTTGGAGCATTTTGATTTTAGCGGCAAGATTATAAAACCTTTTTGCACACATGAGGGCAGCGGCATGGGCAGCAGTGAAAGTGATATCAAAAGATTATGTCCCCATGCTGATCTGAAAAAAGGACTTGCCATACGAGGCGGAAGTGTAGAGCGGGCAAAGGAGGAGATTGAAAAATGGATATCAGAGGAGAAGAAATGAAACTGCAGGAAATGAGTGTATTTCCAACAGGAGAAGCAAACGATACATTTGCAAAATATTTTGTAGGACAAAGTTATCTGAATATGTTGTCAACAGAGCAAGTTAGCATCGGGAATGTGACTTTTGAACCAAGATGCCGTAATAACTGGCATATTCATCATGCAGATCAGGGCGGAGGACAGATGCTTCTGGTCACAGCCGGGGAAGGATGGTATCAGGAATGGGGACAAAAGCCCAGAAAGTTAAGACCGGGCGATATCGTTCATATCCCGGCAGAAGTAAAGCACTGGCATGGGGCAGCAGCCGATTCCTGGTTCCAGCATCTGGCAATCGAAGTGCCCGGCGAGAACTGTAAAACAGAATGGTGTGAGCCGGTTTCCGATGAAGAATATGATAAATTATAAAAGAGGTATGGTTATGGAAAAGGTAACAGCAGGAAGAGATGAATTGGGAGAATTTGCTCCCAAATTTGCAGAATTAAATGATGATGTTCTTTTTGGGCAGGTCTGGGCAAGGGAAGATAAGCTGTCAGCAAGGGACAGAAGTATTGTTACAGTTACAGCTTTAATGGCAGGAGGCATTTTGGACAGCTCCCTGAAATTTCATATTCAGAATGCCAAAAATCATGGAGTGACAAAGGAAGAAATGGTTGAAATTCTTACCCATTGTGCATTTTATGCCGGCTGGCCGAAAGCATGGGCGGCATTTCGCATGGCAAAGGAAATCTGGAAGGAAGAGGCAAAATAAAAACGAAGTGTTGAAACCACAAAATAAAAGGAGGACTTTAACATGGAATATGTAACATTATCAAATGGTGTTAAAATGCCGGTCTTAGGTTACGGTGTGTATCAGGTCACAAAAGAGGAATGTGAACGGTGCGTATTGGATGCACTGAAAGCAGGTTACCGTTCCATTGATACGGCGCAGTCTTATTTTAATGAAGAGGAAGTTGGTACTGCCATCAGGAAGTCAGGCGTGCCAAGAGAGGATATTTTTCTTACTTCAAAGGTATGGGTTGAGCATTATGGGTATGAAAACTGCAAAAAATCCGTAGAAGAGTCCATGAAAAAGCTGCAGACCGATTATCTGGATCTGATGCTGCTTCATCAGCCTTTTTCTGATTATTACGGCGCGTGGAGAGCACTGGAGGAGTTGTATGAGGAAGGAAAGATCCGTGCCATAGGGGTTTCAAATTTTTATCCTGACCGAATGGTGGATATTGCTTCCTTTGCCCGGATTTCACCTATGGTAAATCAGGTTGAGACACATCCCTATAATCAGCAGATCACAGCAAAACAATATATGGATAAGTACCATGTTCAAATTGAAGCATGGGCACCCTTCGGAGAAGGAAGAGGCGGCTTATTTGAAAATGATACCCTGAAAGAGATCGGTGAAAAATACGGAAAGACAACGGCACAGGTTATGCTCCGGTGGCATATTCAGCGCGGTGTTGTTGTGATCCCCAAGTCCACCCACTTTGAACGAATGGAGGAAAACTTTAACGTATTTGACTTTGAGCTCAGCGATGGCGATATGGAAAGGATCAAGGCTTTGGACAAAGAGGAAAGCTCCTTCTTTTCCCATTATGATCCGGCTATGGTCGAATGGTTTGTAAAAATGGTTGAAGAACGTAAAAGCCGGCATGACAGCAGTAAGGAGAAGAAAAGCTGGTAATTGCTGTAAATAGAATATGTTAATAGAAAGGGAGTTGTTCATTGCTTAATGTGACAGCTCCTTTTTTCATAAAATAGTTCCCTATCCATTTGCTTAATACAAAAGAATACCCTATAATAGTGGATTGGAAAGTAAAATCTCTCCGTCAATACCAGTAAAAATCCCAAAAAGGTCTACACTAAAGAGCAGGGTAATTCGTTAGTATGGAATGATGCCTATATGGGAGATGATAAGATTGTCTGGAGTACCGGATATAAAATTGGAAGAAGAAATTCAGCCGGGAGGCAAATAGAGATAAGTAAGATAAGGAGCATTAACATGAAGAAGATTTTAAAAAAGTATACAGAAACAAATTTGATCATCCGGATCATAATCGGGCTTGTGATCGGCGCAGTCATTGGAATTGTATTACCTCAATGGAAGGTTGTGGGATTGTTTGGAGATGTATTTGTAGGTGCTCTGAAGGCTGTTGCACCGGTACTGGTTTTTGTATTAGTCATCAGCTCCCTTGCAAATGCGGGAGCCGGAATCGGAAAGAAGTTCAGAACAGTCATTATTTTATATATGCTCAGCACCTTTCTTGCTGCATTTATTGCCGTGATCGCCAGCAGGTTATTCCCTATTACCCTGACACTTACCCAGGCGGCAGAAACCGGAAGCGCTGCACCCAGCGGAATTGGTGAAGTATTACAAACACTTGTATTGAATATGGTTTCCAATCCTGTTAAATCCATTTCAGAGGCAAATTATATCGGTGTCCTTACATGGGCTGTGGTATTCGGACTGGCGTTGAAGCAGATCGCAGACGGCAATACCAAAAGTGTTCTCAGCAACGTTTCCGATGCGGTTACGAAAGCTGTCCACTGGGTCATCAACCTTGCGCCTTTTGGCATTATGGGACTGGTGTTTAATTCCGTATCGGAAAACGGAATCGGAATCTTTACTGATTACGGGCGTCTTTTACTGGTGCTTGTGGGCTGTATGCTTACAGTTGCGCTGGTTATTGATCCCCTGATCGTGGCAGTCTGCCTGAAAAGAAATCCCTATCCTTTAGTTTTCCGTTGTTTAAAGGAAAGCGGTCTGACGGCATTTTTTACCAGAAGCTCTGCAGCCAATATTCCCATCAATATGACATTATGCGAAAAGCTGGGACTTGACAGAGATGTATATTCTGTTTCCATTCCCCTGGGAGCTACCATAAATATGGATGGTGCGGCTATTACCATAACGATCATGACACTTGCTGCAGCAAATACCATGGGAATTCATGTGGATATACCTACAGCGCTTATTTTAAGTATCATAGCCACACTGGGGGCATGTGGTTCCTCAGGGGTTGCCGGCGGTTCCCTTTTGCTGATCCCCATGGCATGTTCCCTGTTCAATATCAGCAACGATATTGCCATGCAGGTGGTGGGCATCGGATTTATCATCGGCGTGGTGCAGGATTCCTTTGAGACGGCAATTAACTCAGCAGGAGATGTGATGTTTGCGGCTACTGCGGAATTTATGCAGTGGAAGAAAGAGGGCAGAGAAATCAGATTATGATATTAAAAAGAGAGTGGATTTATCGGAAGAAAGTTGGTTATGTAATAATCTGCATTAGGTGATTTCCGTAACAGATGCTGCAAATTCTGAAGTGCCGGATGAGGTGGAGGAATATTTAAACAGTTTAGCTGATGCGGAGCGATAAAAAGTTTATTGACACACGTCAAAACGAATGATAAAATGTGATCAAAGCATATATTTCTAACATTCTATTGCACGGTCACGTGTATCTTTATTCTGCCACAAGGCATCTTGAAATCAATGCTTTTAAAATCCAATCTATTAAATTTAAAAGCAGGAGTTTCAGGAGCGGACAGCAGGAAGGGAGACTCCTGTGTCAGGAGGAACCCAATGAAAGAAACACAAGGAAAAGAAACGAGAAAGAAGTATAAGGACACGGTTTTCCGGCTTTTGTATTCGGAACCGGAACGGGCATTGAGTCTGTACAATAGTATCAGCGGGACGGATTATAAGGACCCGGCAATGATTCAATTTAACACATTGAAAAATGCCATTTATATGAATGTAAAGAATGATCTGTCATTTCTGGTAGCTAATCAGTTGAGCCTTTATGAACAACAATCAACTACTGCACCAAATATGCCATTGAGGGATTTATTTTATATTGCAGATATTATGCAGAAGATGTTTTTGGACAGGACCATATATAGTAATAAAAAGATTGTCATACCGAATCCTAATTTTGTAGTATTCTATAATGGTCAGATGAAGCTTCCAGAAAAGATGGAATTGAAATTATCGGATAACTTTGCAGTGCTTACTGATGATCCGGCTTTGGAATTGAAGGTAACAATGTTGAATATCAATCCTGGGATGAATGAAGACCTGAAAGATAAATGTCCTTCATTAAAGGAATATATGGTATATGTGGAAACGGTAAGAACATATGCCGGGGATATGGAATTGAATGATGCTGTGGAGCGGGCAGTAGAAGAATGTATTGATCATAACATACTAAAAGACTTCCTGCTTGAACAAAGAGCGGAGGTGGTGAAGATGAGTATTTATGAATACGATGAAGAACGAGAGATGAAGCTCATCAGGGAAGATGAACGGGATTTGGGACGTGAAGAAGTGCTTTTGCTTAACAAATTTCTTCTTGAAGATAACCGCATCGAAGATTTAAGAAAGGCGACGGAGGACGCTGCATACCGCGAGGCATTGCGTGAGGAATACAATATTGAACAAAAGATCAATGGATTTGCTGAAATATGATCAGATAGAGAGTCAGGCTTTTGGGGTCTGGCTCTTCTTATATGAAAAATTGAGACCGGAAGATGAAGATATTTTACAAGCCATTTAATTCTATAGGTGTTAAAATCATGTCTATAAGGAGGCAGATCGGTGAAAAAGGAAGTCAGAACCGCGGTATTTGATGAGGAATTGAAAATAGAGGCATTTCGATTTGAAGGAATCCTGCAGCCCTTTCCTAATCATTTTCATGAGTATTATGTTATTGGGTTCGTGGAGGCCGGAGAACGCCGATTATACTGTAAAAATAAAGAATATGCCATTCACAATAACAGTATTGTCATTTTTAATCCCGGAGATAATCACGGCTGTGTCCAGAGCGATCGGGGGTCCTTGGATTACAGAGGATTTCACATATCTAAGGAAACCATGATAAACCTTGCAGCAGAAGTGATGGGAAAGCGGGAACTTCCCGGATTTTCTTCTACTGTCATATATGATGGAGAATTGGGCTGCTGTCTGGAATCTCTTCATAAAATGGTGATGAAAGGTTTTGAAGGGTTTGAAAAGGAAGAAAATCTGATTTTGATGATTTCCCTTTTGATTCAGAAATACGGACAGCCTTTCGAAAACTGCATACCGGAATGCAGGGCGGAAATTGAGAAGGCATGTGCCTTTATGGAGGCACATTTTTCGGAACATATTTCGTTGGATCAGATATGTTGTTATGCGGGGGTGAGCAAATCTACTTTATTGCGTGCCTTTACCAGGTCCAGGGGAGTAACACCATACCGTTATCTGGAAACGATCCGCATCAATGAAGCAAAGAAATTGCTGGAAAAGGGAGTGTTGCCCATAGAAGCTGCCATGGAAACAGGATTTTCAGATCAGAGCCACTTTACCAATTATTTTACCAGCTTTATCGGTCTGTCGCCGGGAGCATATAGAGAAATCTTTTCGGAAAAGAACAAAACAGGGGGAAATCAGCATGGAGAATAATCGGATAAGAGGACATCTGGCGGCACTGCTTACCATTGGGATCTGGGGAACCACATTTATTTCTACCAAGATATTGCTAAAGGATTTTTTGCCGGTGGAGATTTTATTTTTCCGTTTTATATTGGGATACATTGCGCTCTGGTGTGTATTTCCCCATAACCCCGGCTTAAACAGCAAGAAGCAGGAACTAACCTTTATGGCGGCAGGACTTTGCGGAATCTGCCTTTATTATTTACTGGAAAATGTTTCCCTTAATTTTACTTTGGCATCTAACGTAGGCGTTATTATCTCCATAGCCCCTTTCTTTACGGCAATACTGAGCCATATTTTTATAAAAAGTGATGAAAAGCCGGAAATCAGCTTTTTTGCAGGCTTCATTCTTGCAATGATCGGTATTGGGTTTATCAGCTTTGGCGGTTCATCCCTTACATTAAATTTGAAGGGCGATCTCTTAGCAATGGCGGCAGCCTTTGTCTGGGCGTGCTATAGCATACTGACAAGAAAAATCAGCACTTTTGCCATGCCAACTGTTTATACTACAAGACGTACATTTTTTTATGGAATTCTTTTTATGATTCCTGCGTTATTTCTGTTTGATTTCCATCCGGATTTAAAACGGCTTGCCAATCCGCTGTATGCTTTCAACATTATTTTTCTGGGGCTGGGAGCCTCCGCCCTGTGCTTTGTTACATGGAACTATGCCGTAAAGATATTAGGAGCTGTAAAAACCAGTGTCTACATCTATATGGTTCCGGTTATTACAGTGGTCACTTCCATTCTGGTCCTGCAGGAAAAGATAACGCTTTTCTCCATAATCGGCATGATCTTTACTGTAGCAGGATTGTTTCTCTCTGAAATGAAATATCATGAAAAACAAGGTTGAAATTTAGAATGACTTAAATAAGACTGGAAAAATTTCTAAAAGCCAAACGGCTATAGATTTTGCCAATAACAGGCAACAGTAAGATACAATATCCATACTTATTGACAAAAAAATTTTCATAAGTTAAAATCCTATTATTCCCATGTGAATTATATAAAATATAAACAGAAAGGAGCAGGAAGTATGGCATATAAAATCGAAAAAAACAGAAATACAAGATGCCAAAGAGAAAATATGTGCATATATATGGATATGTGCACATGTATGGGCTGTTGCGGTTCAAATTTCAAAATGCTTCCTGACTTACCGTCGTATGGAAATAGTTCGCCATAAATGCGATCAGAAAATTCCATTCTATATTACGATAGGAGAAAACCGGATGAAAATGATATTCGGTTAATGGCAGGAAGCATAAAAGGCTTCCTGTTTTCTTGTGCATACAATTCCCTGAGGGATAAAGATAAAGAAAGGAAAGTGGAAAGTTGGATACGGAGTTTATCGTCAAATATATTCCTTTATATATAGAAGCAGCCAGACTGACCATCGGTCTGGGTATTGTTGGAATCTTCTTTTCTTTGCTGATCGGATTATTTGCTTCGCTGATCCAATACTTCAAGGTTCCGGTTTTAAAAAGGATTGTGGGTATCTATATTGAATTATCACGGAATACTCCTTTGTTAGTCCAGTTGTTTTTTCTGTATTTCGGGCTGCCCAAGGTCGGTGTCCATTTCAGCTCCCATGCCTGTGCCATTATCGGGGTGAGCTTTTTAGGAGGCAGCTACATGGCAGAAGCCTTTCGAAGCGGGTTGGAAGCCATTGACAGGATTCAGGAGGAATCGGCATTATCCATTGGATTAAAACATAGTCAGGTCATGAGATATGTGATATTTCCCCAGGCTTTGTCCATTTCGGTTCCGGCACTTTGCGCCAATGTGATCTTTCTGATCAAAGAGACTTCGGTGTTCAGCGTGGTGGCATTGGCGGATCTGATGTATGTGGCAAAGGATCTGATCGGTTTATATTACAAGACAGACGAAGCTTTACTCATGTTAGTCATTGCATATCTGATTTTGCTGCTGCCCATATCCATAGGGGCGGCATGGCTGGAAAGGAGGCTTCGTTATGCAGGATTTGGGAATTAGAGTCCTGTTTATGGGCAACAATTTCATCCGTCTCCTGGGAGGTCTGTGGATCACCATTAAGATTTCCCTGATGGCAGTTCTGCTTTCGGTCTTTCTGGGAACCCTTTTAGGTATGGTGATGACTCTCAAAAATCCTGTTACCAGATGTATCACAAAGGTTTATCTGGAATTTATCAGGATCATGCCCCAGCTGGTATTATTGTTCCTTGTTTACTTTGGAATGACAAAGAGTTTTGGCATCAATCTTTCCGGAGAGGTTTCAGCAGTCATTGTATTTACGCTTTGGGGGACGGCGGAAATGGGAGATCTGGTCAGAGGCGCGCTTATATCCATTCCTAAGCATCAATATGAATGCGGAGCGGCAATCGGTCTTAGGAAGATACAGGTATACAGATATATCATCATTCCCCAGACTCTGCGGAGACTGGTGCCTTTGGCAATCAACCTGACCACCAGAATGATCAAGACTACTTCCTTAATTGTTCTGATCGGAGTGGTAGAGGTGTTAAAAGTGGCGCAGCAGATCATTGAGGCAAACCGGTATACAGTGCCTGATTCAGCCCTTTGGATTTATGGAACCATCTTTTTCCTTTACTTCATTGTATGCTGGCCAATTTCCCTGTTGGCGGGGCAGCTGGAGAAGAAGTGGAAGAATTAGGAAAAATAAAGGCGGATAAAAGTGATAGACGGAGTGTAAAAGAGTTGATATAGATTTAGAAATCATTTAGAAAACAGAGGTGCATGGTTTTGAAAGAAAAGGAAAAGCTGCTGGAGGTCCGGCATTTATGTAAGGATTTTGGGAATGGTCCTATTTTAAAGGACATTTCACTGGATATCCATAAAGGCGAAGTGGTGGTCATCATCGGCCCTTCAGGCTGCGGCAAGAGTACCTTACTGCGATGTATGAACGGGCTGGAGCAGATCCAGTCCGGAGAAATCCTTTTAGATGGAGAAGTCATTACAGGAAATAAGACAAAGTGGAGCGAAGTCAGGCAGAAGATCGGCATGGTGTTCCAGAGCTATGATCTGTTTCCCCATATGACAGTTATGGATAATATTTTGCTGGGACCTGTAAAAGTGCAGGGACGGGATAAAAAGGAAGCGGAAGCAGAGGCGGAAAAGCTTCTGGAACGTATCGGGCTTTTAGACAAAAAGAAAGCCTATCCCAGACAGCTTTCAGGAGGTCAGAAGCAGAGGGTGGCAATTGTTCGTGCCTTGATCATGAAGCCGGAGATCATGCTTTTTGATGAGGTAACGGCAGCATTGGACCCTGAAATGGTCAGAGAGGTACTGGATGTGATGCTGGAGCTTGCAAAGAGCGGTTCCACCATGATGATCGTCACACATGAAATGCAGTTTGCCCGGGCAGTTGCCGACCGTATTGTATTTTTGGATGGCGGAGAGATACTGGAAACGGATACGCCGGATAAATTTTTTACTAAGCCGAAAACCGACAGAGCAAGACGGTTTTTGAATACATTTTCATTTCATATGGAAAAAGAAAGAGGAGGAAAAGCTATATGAAAAAATTTTTAACATTACTATTAACATTTGCACTTGCTTTGGGAGCTTTGACCGGATGCGGCAATAAGACCGAAGAAACTGCAGCAGAAAACGGACAGAGCAAAAGCGGAGAGGATACAGATGCCGTTTACCGCACTCTGGATGAGATCAAAGAAAGCGGTACCATCAAAATCGGCGTTTTCAGTGACAAAAATCCTTTTGGTTATGTAGATGAAAAGGGAGACTATCAGGGCTATGACGTTTATTTTGCAGAACGCCTTGCAAAGGATCTGGGTGTGGATGTGGAATATGTTTCCACAGAAGCCGCAAGCCGTGTGGAATATCTGGAAAGCGGAAAGGTAGATATCATTCTTGCCAACTTTACCGTTACCGAAGAGCGTGCGGAATCTGTTGATTTTGCATTACCTTATATGAAAGTAGCTCTGGGCGTTGTATCTCCTGATGATGCGCTGATCACTTCACCTGAAGAATTAAGCGGTAAAACACTGATCGTCACAAAGGGAACAACAGCAGAAACATTCTTTACGGAAAACTATCCTGATGTGAATTTATTAAAATTTGATCAGTATACAGAAGCATATAACGCATTGTTAGACGGCAGGGGAGATGCCTTCTCCACAGATAATACAGAGGTACTGGCATGGGCGATCCAGAACGAAGGCTTTACTGTAGGAATTGAATCCATCGGTAACCTGGATACCATTGCACCTGCTGTATCCAAAGGAAATACAACTTTATTAAACTGGATCAATGAAGAAATCAAAGGATTGGCAGACGAACAGTTCTTCCATGAAGATTATAAAGCGACTCTTGAGCCTGTATATGGTTCCGAAGTTGATATTGACAGCCTTGTAGTGGAAGGCGGAGTTGTAGAGGGAAATGCGTCTGATGAAGATGCAGATAAAGAGGATGCTGCTCCCGTTGAAAGTAAAGGCACTATTACAGTAGCAGCTTCCGCTACACCTCATGCAGAAATCTTAGAGTATGCAAAACCGATCCTGGCAAAGCAGGGATGGGATCTGGAAGTAACCGTATTTGATGATTATGTACAGCCCAATCTGGTAGTGGAAAGCGGAGAAATCGATGCAAACTACTTCCAGCACATTCCTTATCTTGATGAATTCAATGAGGAACAGGGAACACATCTTGTAAATGTAGGCGGCATCCATTATGAACCTTTTGGCATCTATCCCGGCACAAAGAGCGCGCTGGATGAGCTGGAAGAGGGAGATGTGATCGCAGTACCCAACGATACCACGAACGAAGCAAGAGCATTACTTCTGCTGGAAGCTAACGGCATTATCAAATTAAAAGAAGGAGCAGGTCTTACTGCTACTGTAAAGGATATTGAAGAAAATGATAAAAACATTAAAATCCAGGAATTGGAAGCAGCACAGGTTTCCCGTGTGAAAGATGAAGTGGCATTTGTAGTATTAAATGGTAATTATGCACTGGAGGCAGGCTTCTCCGTAGCAAAGGATGCGGTTGCTTATGAGACATCCGATTCTGAGGCAGCCAAAACTTATGTAAATGTCATTGCAGTAAAAGAGGGCAATGAAAAGAATGAAGGAATTCAGGCATTGGTAAATGTATTAAAATCTGATGAAATCAAACAATATATTGAGGATACCTATGACGGTGCAGTAATTCCTTTTGAAGAGTAAGCTGAAAAAGAATGACAGACAGATATATCCGCAGGCGGAGTTTCCTGCGGATATATTCTGGCAAGAAAACGTTTTAGGATAAATAAACCTATGGGAGGAGAGTTTTTATGGGACCCATCATCAAGGTAGATCATGTGGGCAAGACATTTCATGCAAAAAACGGACAAGTAGAAGCAGTAAAGGATATCAGCTTTGATATAGAAAAAGGAGATATCTTTGGCATTATCGGACTTTCCGGAGCAGGAAAAAGCACTTTGGTACGCTGTCTGAACCTGCTGGAAAAGCCTTCCTCCGGTAAGGTTTATGTCAATGGAAAGAGCCTGACAGACTTATCCGGAAAGGAACTTAGAAAGGCAAGACAAAAAATCGGTATGATCTTCCAGCATTTTAATTTATTGATGCAGAGAAATGTGTTGGACAATATTTGTTTTCCCTTGGAAATCGCGGGAGTAAAAAGATCCGAAGCCAGGAAAAAGGCCTTGGAGCTGTTGGAAATCGTTGGACTTTCGGATAAAGCAAAGGCTTATCCTGCGCAGCTTTCGGGAGGGCAGAAACAGAGAGTGGCAATTGCCAGAGTGCTTGCCAATGACCCGGAAATCCTTCTCTGTGATGAGGCGACCAGCGCTTTGGACCCTCAGACAACCAAGTCTATCTTGAATCTGTTAAAAGAAATCAATCAAAAGCGGGGAATTACCATTGTGGTCATTACCCATGAAATGAGCGTAGTGCAGGAAATCTGTTCCCATGTGGCAGTGCTGGACCATGGTACTTTGGAGGAAAGCGGCACTGTGGAAGAATTATTCCGTTTTCCAAGAACAGAGGCAGCAAGGAAATTGGTTCTTACAGGCTTTGCCCATATCAGCCGCATGAAGGGAGAAAGGAAGATCCGGGTTACCTTTTCGGGAAATTCAGCTTTTGAACCCATCATCGGGAATATAATTCTGGAATGTAAAACGCCGGTGAATATTTTGTATGCGGATACCAAGACCATTCATGGAAATGCAGAGGGCGAAATGATCCTGCAGCTGCCGGATTCCAAGGAGATTGCGGATAAAATGATCGAATACTTCCGCAAAAAAAATCTGGGAGTAGAGGAGGTTAGCGGTTATGTGGGATAGCGCCATTATCAAAATGCTTCTGGAAGGGACAGGAGCAACACTGTATATGACATTGGTTTCTACTTTATTTGGCTATGTGTTGGGACTTCCCATGGGAATCATTCTGGCAGTTACCGATCAAGAGGGCATTAAGCCAAATGCAGGCGTTTATAAGATTTTAGACTTTATTGTAAATGTGGTCCGAAGTGTTCCTTTTTTGATTCTGCTGATCCTGGTGATCCCTCTGACAAAAGCCATCGTAGGGAAAAGCTATGGGTCCTCTGCGACCATTGTTCCCCTGGTCATTGCGGCAGCTCCCTTTATTGCCCGTATGGTGGAATCCTCACTGAAGGAAGTGGATAGAGGGGTTATTGAAGCTGCCCAGAGTATGGGTGCCGGGACCTGTACCATTATTTGGAAAGTGCTTCTGGCGGAGGCAAGGACATCTTTGCTGGTAGGAGTTACCATTGCCATAGGAACAATCCTTGGATATTCAGCCATGGCGGGAACTGTAGGCGGCGGAGGTCTTGGAGATATTGCTATCAGATATGGTTATTACAGGTATCAGACGGATATCATGATCGTTACCATTGTAATCCTGGTAGTTTTGGTGCAGATCTTGCAGGGACTTGGCATGATGCTTTCTAAAAAACTGGATAGAAGACATTCATAAAATGAAATGCCATATCCTGTCTGAAAAAGAAACTATGAAAACGGAATACTTATGTGCTACAATATCCTTATTGATGAGATGAGGAGAATTACAAATGACACTTACCCAGTTAAAATATGCCATTACCGTTGCAAATGCCAATTCCATGAATGAGGCGGCAAGAAACCTGTTTATTTCCCAGCCCAGCTTATCTACGGCGATCAAGGATCTGGAGGAGGAAATCGGAGTGGAATTATTCCGCAGGACCAACAGGGGAATTTCCCTGACACCGGAAGGGGAGGAATTTATCGGCTATGCAAGACAGGTGGTGGAGCAGTACCAGCTGATCGAATCCAAATATGTGGCAAAGGAAAAGATCAAGAAAAAATTCAGCGTGTCCATGCAGCATTATACCTTTGCAGTCAACGCCTTTGTGGAAATGGTAAAGCAGTTCGGCATGGATGAATATGAATTTGCAGTGTATGAAACAAGAACTTATGATGTGATCGAGGATGTGAAGAATTTCCGAAGCGAGATCGGTATTTTGTATTTAAATGATTTTAATCAGAAGGTGCTGACCAAGCTGTTCCATGAATTTAATCTGGAATTTCATGAGATCTTAAAGTGCAGTATCTATGTCTATATGTGGAAAGGACATCCTTTGGCGGGGAAAAAGGAAATTGCCATAGAGGAACTGGATGAATATCCCTGCCTGTCCTTTGAACAGGGAAATTATAATTCCTTTTATTTTGCGGAAGAGGTTTTAAGCACTTACGAGTATAAACGGCTGATCAAGGCAAATGACAGGGCGACTCTGCTGAATCTTATGGTAGGGCTGAATGGATATACCATGTGTTCGGGAATCATCTGTGAAGAATTAAACGGCTCTGATTATTGTGCAGTCAAATTGAAATCCGATGAAGTCATGACAATCGGTTATCTTGTGCGTAAAGGCGTGGCGATCAGCGCTTTGGGACAGAAATATCTGGAGGAAATAGCCAAATATAAGGATAAGGCACTGAGCTAAAGAAAAATAGCTGACAGGAGACAAAAATCTGATGTACATGCCGGGATTTAAAAGGAATTCCCATGTATGCGGAGTCAGGAGCGTATGTACATACTGCGGGTTATAGGATTTTCCTATGACTTGCAGTATTTTTTTTATATTATTTATTTCTGTGAAATAAGTGTTATACTGTGAAAAGAAAAATCCCACAAAAAAGGTAGGAAATGAAAATGGACTATGGAATAGAAACCCGATGTCTCCACCTGGAAGGAGACGATGCAGAAAACAGATATGGTGCGATCAGCTTTCCCATTTATCAGACGGCAACATTTGCCCATAGGGGAGTAGGAGAAAGTACGGGATATGATTATACCAGATTGCAGAATCCCACAAGGGAACAATTGGAAAAGATCGTTGCATCTTTGGAAAAAGGAATTGATGCGCTGGCATTCTCCAGTGGTATGGCAGCTATCGGTGCGGTAATGGAACTGTTTCATCCGGGAGATCATTTGATCATAGATTCGGATCTGTATGGAGGAAGCGTCAGACTTTTTGGCAGTATCAGTGAAAAAAACGGAATTTCTTTTACCAGTGTAAACTGCAGTCAGGACGATGTGGGTAATTATATAACGGAAAAAACAAAAGCTGTTTATATAGAGACTCCCACAAATCCCATGATGAATGTGACGGATATTCAAAAACTCAGTGAACTGACAAAAGAGAAGGGGATTTTGCTGATCGTGGACAATACTTTTTTATCTCCATATTTGCAAAATCCTTTGGAATTGGGGGCTGATATTGTTGTTCATAGCGGAACCAAATATCTGGGCGGACATAACGATACCATTGCCGGATTTGTGGTTACAAACAATGAAAAGATCAGTGAACGGCTGAGATTTATTATTAAAACCACCGGTGCCGGATTAGCGCCCTTTGACAGCTGGCTGATCATGAGGGGAATACAGACTCTTCCGGTCAGAATGGACAGAGCGCAGGATAATGCAGCACGTATGGCAGAATGGCTGCTTAAGCAAAAACGGGTTAAAAAAGTAATTTATCCGGGATTGGCTTCCCATCCGGGATATGAGATCATGAAAAAGCAGTGCCGTGGTTTTGGGGCAATGATCACTTTTGAGGTGGATGATAAAGAATTTGCATTGTTTTTACTGCGCAATGTGAGACTGATCCGGTTTGCGGAAAGTCTCGGAGGAACAGAGACGCTTTTAACCTATCCGGTGACCCAGACCCATGCCGATGTTCCGGACGAAGAACTGGCAAAAAACGGAATAAGTGACAGGACACTCAGAATGTCGGTGGGTATTGAAGCAGTGGAGGATTTGATCGGAGATCTGGAGAGAGTATTTAGACTGAAAGAGGAAGAAAATAATGGCTGAGAAAAATCTTGATTTTGATACAGTGACTGATCGTAAAAATACAAATTGTCTGAAATATGACTTTGCCCTTCAAAGGGGAATGCCAAAAGAGGTTCTTCCCCTGTGGGTGGCAGATATGGATTTTAAGACTTCATCCTACATTCAGGAAGCGTTGCATAAACAGGCGGAACATGGGATTTTCGGCTACAGTGAGGTAAAGGAAGAGTATTTTGCTGTTTTGCAGGCATGGATGGAGAAACATTATGAATGGAAAGTGGATGAAAAGTGGCTGGTGAAGACTCCCGGAGTGGTATTTGCACTTGCAATGGCGGTAAAGGCATTTACAAATGAGGGAGACGGAGTTATCATCCAGCAGCCCGTTTATTATCCCTTCAGTGAGGTCATCGAGGATAATGGCAGGAGAATCATCAACAATCAGCTGGTACAGGATGAGAACGGAAGGTATTGGATGGATTTCAGGGATTTGGAAGAAAAGATCGTCTTGGAAAAAGCAAAGTTGTTGTTTTTGTGTAATCCCCACAATCCCGTAGGAAGGGTGTGGACAAGAGAGGAACTGGTAAAGCTGGGAGATATCTGTCAAAAATATCATGTGCTCGTAGTCAGTGATGAGATCCATGCAGACTTTGTGTATAAAGGAAAGCATCAGGTATTTGTGGATATCAAAAAGGAATACAGGGATTTTACCATTACCTGTACGGCGCCCAGCAAGACTTTCAATATTGCAGGACTGCAGGTATCCAATGTGTTTATTGCAAATCCTGAACTGAAGCGGAAATTCAGAAAACAGATTGGCGCAGCAGGTTACAGCCAGCTTAACGGAGCAGGTCTTGCCGCATGTCAGGCGGCTTATGAGCACGGCGAAGAATGGTATCAGGAGATGCTTGCTTATATCAAAGAAAATATTGCTTATACAAAGGCGTTTTTGGAAACAAGGATTCCCAATGTAAAAATGACTGAGCCGGAAGGAACCTATCTGGTATGGCTGGATTTTAGAAAATTACAGCTTGCAGATTGTGAATTGGAAAATCTGATCATCCAAAAGGCAGGTCTCTGGCTGGATAGCGGCAGCATTTTTGGCGATGCGGGAAGAGGCTTTCAGAGGATCAATGTGGCATGTCCCAGAAAAACCCTGGAATTGGCTTTGACCAGGCTGGAGAAAGCGGTCAATGAGCAATGATTTGCCATAGAAAAAAACTATAGCAGGCAGTATCTTTTATGTATTACAGCATTTGTGCAGAGTTCTTGACAAATTAAGGAAATAAAAATATAATAA
>JAGBEV010000011.1 GCA_017936785.1 Lachnospiraceae bacterium
CATCGTCCACATCTGCTAAAGCGAATGTCACCAATGCTAATTCGTATTCCTCATCCATATTATTTTCAAGCATATTGTAAGCGTGGGTTGTGGTGTAATATCTTTAACTGTGGGAAACTCCGTTTTCCCATTTGGAAACAGCCTGATAGGAAACATTCAGATAACCTGCAAGATCCTGCTGGGTGTATCCAAGTGCCTTCCGTTTTTTCATAATAATGCTGCCGATATGATTACTCTCCATGACTTAAGTCCTCCTTTGCCCATATTGTAGCAATATAGCAGGGCAAAAGACAATAACGTATCTGTTGCATGAAAAGAGAAAATTCAATCTGCGGTTGAGAAGCCTTCATCCATGAAAAAATCTGCTCATTTTTTTGCAAATATTATACTTGTCTTTTCTTTCTTAGCCAGATATAAAATCCCACATTCAGCACAATTCCAAGCATCGTAGCGGCTGGTGCCGCAAATCCAATTTTAGTCAGACTGGCACCCGGCTGAATACTCATATAGTATGCTAAAGGAAGACATACAAGCAATCACTCTCTATTCTTGAGCACTTCCGCCAAATTCACTTTGTTAAGTCTAGCTGTCAGCAATCCGTTAATCACAGAGTAAATCACTAAAACAGCAACATAAATTACCACATACATATACCATGCAAAATCAGTATTCATACCACACGCAACATTTGATACCATAACAGGGTACATGAAATCCATACATTTTTTCGCTAAAGGAATACAGATAGCAGCACCCACTGCGATGACATAAAAATTGCCGTCCAGGTATAATTTTTTGATTTCTTTTGTTCTATATCCGAACACCTTAACCATGGATATATGAAAAGCACAACGTTCAATCATAACCTTAATCATCAGATACATCACCACCGCAAAAATCAGTGACGAGAAGATTGTCATCATAGTAACCATTGGCATCATTTGCTGTATAAATACATCTGCTGACATTTCTATATCATCTTTTGTTGTCACACCGTACAATCTTCCTGTTTCAATGTCCAATTTCCTGTCGGAAAACACCTGATTATAATAAGTATCATCTTCATCGAACATTTCCCTCATGCAGTCAATATCCATGAAAATGTAGAAACTTGTGGAGTACTGTGCTATATCATTTACAGTAAAAGCATAGTGCATTTTTGCTTCTTCATCCTCCACAACAAATACATCGCCTTTCTTCAGACCATATTTTTCAGCCATGGCAGACGAAATTACCACATCACTTTTACTGTTTGTTAACCTGACATCAAAGAATGGATTATCGTCTGTAATCCCTAAGATGGTTACATCCAAATTATATCCCAGGTTCTCTTTTTTTACCCCTTTTGAAAATGCTTCATAACCATCCTCGGGTATAGACGTTTCCGGATATTTATAGGTATACAAATACTCAAATTTTGTGTCTGATTTATTATCTTCGCTGATATGCTGGCACATGACATAACAATTCAGACCAAGCATCAATATTAACAACGAAATAAACATTCCCCCTAATACAGTTAAGGACGTCCTGGCCTCACGTAACATCTGCCGAATGCGGAACGCACCGACAAAACCTATTCTTTTGAGAGTGATTTGCCTCGTTCGTCGGATCTTTTGCTCATTCTTTAACATTTGTAATGCGGGTCTGTTCAATTTTCCTCGAATCACAAGCCAGTTGACCAGCGCAGAAATAACCGATGGTAGTACAACTCCGTACACAACCAAATAAGGCGGATAAACACTCTCCATCTGCGGAATAGAGAAATAATTGTAACAGCTTCCCATAATTGTGCTGTGTCCTATTGAGGCGAATCCAATGATACATCCTATCACGCCGGAAAGAAATGTAATTACAACAGGAAGACAGAGATAGTGAAGAATCAACTCATTCCTTCTCACGCCCAAAGCATATAATGCCCCGATCGTCGTATTTTCCTTCTCAATTTCATACACCACAAACACTGAAATCACATAGGCAAATAAGATTAAAATAATAGCTCCGGCAAGAATACCGCCATATTTGTTGATACTCTGATCGTCTGCTGCAGCCATGACCCTTGGATTATCCCCTGCCTTCAGGAAGCTCCTCAGATTCGACAATTCGAAGTCAAAATACTTATCCCACAACTCATCTGTTTTATTCTGCAGCTCTACTAAACCATCATTTAGTTCTTCTGCACCATCATAAGCAGATAAAACAGCCTCCTCCAATGTAGGAACTCCAAACTGAATGCTGTTTAATTCTGATAACCCGTCAGCGAGTTCTTTTGATCCGTCTACAAGAGAATCTATTCCGTTCTCCAACTCGTTTTTATCTACGGTTTGTTCTTCCCAGTATTCCCGGAAAAACTCATCCGGAACAGAATTAGCATCCACCTTCAGTTCCTCAAGTATCTCTTTCAAATCTCCATCGGACATCACCCCATTTAGCAGATAAGCATAAACATATTCTTCTGCCTTCAGGCTATTTGACTCGCCCAGTAATTCACTGTATGCATCTTCCGTTACAAAAGCTGTTCCAAATTGAAAACTATTCACACTGCTGTCCGTAAAATCCTTTAGTGGAGCATCATAATCAGGACTGCAGCCGATACCTGTAATGGTAAACTCATGGTTTCCGATTACAAGTACATCTCCTATCCCTATATCATGTTCTTTAGCATAGCGTCGTTCTACTACAATTTCTGTATTAACTCCCGCCTGCTCCCCTTCTACAATTTCAATCAGATTGATGTTTTTTCTGTTCTGAAATACTCTTAATGTACTGCCATCTTCCAGTGCATAATCCAGATAAAACTGTTCTTCCAGGGTAATGCCCCTTTTTGTCAATTCCTGCTTTTCTGCATCAGACAGGGGCACAAACAGGCTAAACTGTCCATCCTCCAAATAATTACTTTCTGCAAACTTCTCTGAACCAATCATGATGGTATCTGCTGTTCCGATCAGCGATATGATAATGTACATACATAAAATAATTAACGCACCTAACGCCAGATACCGCACACAGTTCTCTTTCAAATCTCTTAGAATTCTCTTACCCAATATCTTCTGCATTTTATAAATCCTCCAGTTCCATCGCAGGTATCCTTGTCTCATTGTAGTATTCCTTGCTGATTTGACCGTCTTTAATTCGAATCACCTTATGTACCATATTTCGAATAGAATTATTGTGTGTAACAATTAGCATGGTAGTACCATATCTTTCATTTATCTTTTCCAAAAGTGCGAGAATATCTCTTGAGGTCTTAGAATCAAGTGCTCCCGTAGGCTCGTCGCAGAGTAATAGCTTAGGGTTTTTAATGAGTGCTCTTGCAATGGCACATCTCTGTTGCTGTCCCCCGGAGAGCTGCGAAGGAAACTTATTTTGATGTTCTGTAAGTCCCAGTACATCTAGCAACTCATCCATATCAAGGGGATTGTCACTCAGATATTCACAAACCTTAATATTTTCCCGAATGGTAAGATTGGGAATCAGATTATAAAACTGAAAAATAAATCCCAGATTGTCTCTTCTGTAATCAGAAAGCTTATCCGCTTTCATGGTAGCGATTTCTATTCCATCTACTAATATACTGCCGGAATCCAGAACGTCCAGACCACCGATACAATTTAGAAAGGTAGACTTTCCTGAACCACTGGTTCCTTCTATTACACACATTTCTCCTTTTTCAACTCTGGTTGTAATGCCCTTTAATACCTGTATATAGCTTCCTCCTTCTCCATAGCTTTTCTTCATGTCTTTTACTTGTAGATACATCTTTCTCTTCCTTTCCATTTTTATATTTTACATAACACTGTTATGTAAATGTTATGTTTTAAGGACTGATTTCTCAGTCCTTTACTACCTTGGTAAAAATATGCCATACCATCCTGCCATCATATAGGTAACTGCCTGCCTGATAAATGGTAAGGCATCCTTTTCTTTATCAATATGTGTGATCATATAAATAAATGTATCAATCTGCTGATGGGCAAGCCAGTGAATAAACTTGTCATCTGTTTTCACTTCGGGGTTCTGCTTCATCATGACATCTGCCATAAGGCGATAATGTTTCTCTGCCGTTTCAATAAACCAGTCTGCGACATTTTCATATTTTGTCCCCTGACTTTTCGTCAGTGCAATCAGAACATCTTCTCTGTGAAGATACATCTGATGAATTACCTGAGCCGTGGCTTCCATATGTTCTGTACTCTCTTCTGCACTCGGCGTAAATCCTTTCCCTTCTGCGACCATTCTTTTTTCATCCTGAAAATGCGCCTGCATGACATCGTAGATGCCATGAATAATATCTCCGGCAACCGCATCAAACAGATCATCTTTATCCTTAAAAAAGAAGTACAATGCCCCCGTAGTAACGCCTGCATTTTTGCATATCGTCCTGAGCGATGCCTTCATATAGCCTTTTTCCGAAAATTCTTTTCTAGCGCTTTGAATGAGATGATTTCTTGTTTCTTTATCCTTTTCCAAATTGGACCTCCATAACAGCATCATTAGATAACGCCGTTATGTTACTACATATATTGGTGTTTGTCAACCAACAGCAAAATATATAATCCTAATTTATTATTCTCTGTATGCCTGCACATTCTGCTTTATCTTATTGCAACGACCTCATATCCTGCATTTTCCACTGTCTTTTTTAGCAGTTCATCACTCACATCTTTTTCCATGGACACAAAAGCTGTATTCTTCTTCAGATTCACCTTGGCAGACACTCCATCTAATGCATTCAAACTGCTTTCTACATGGGCTTTACAATGTTCACAGGTCATACCTTCGATGATTACCATTCTCTGCTTAACCACTTGCTTCAGCTTCTTTCTTTTCGCCTTCACGGAGGAGCCTCCACCACAACAACCGCTCTCGCCTTTAAAGTGCCTGATACAAGAACGTATTCCTATGATAACCAGGATAAACAATATAACTATAATGATTACATTTGCCATTTTACTCAGCACCTCCACTCTGATATAGCATTACGAACTCGCTTTTCTATATCAATTCTGGTCTCCAGGCATTCTTTCGGATGCTGCTTCGCCGCCTTAAAACATAACTTTATTAGCAATGATGAACCGATTGGAACCATTTGTTTTATCATTCCTTCAGGAAAAACAAAATGTGTTCCATGCTCATAAATAGCAACATCATAATTACAGGAATGAGCTTTTTGCTTTAACCTCTCATCCATACGCCTGATATATTTCGCTGTATCCCATAAAACATCATCTTTCGCTCCGATTAAAAGAAGCTTCCCTTGAATATTCTCCACCTTAATCATTTCTTCTTCAGTATGAGGATGTGCCTTTTCAGAATCATCAAATAATTTCCACGAATTGATCATATCACCGGTTCTTTTGCTTTCCTTCTCAATCGTCTTCCAATAATCCGGATGCTGATATACAAATGGCATATATGGTAAAGGTACTCCGCGATACGTAAAAAGTGATTCTCCTTCGACCGGCCACTCCTTACATCCATCTCTTTTTCCCTGCATAAATCCCTGCCATATAAAGTCACTTGGCGTCATTGCTAAGGTTAGCGTGATATCCGGGAAATAAGAAGCAGCTGTCAATGCCAAAGTCCCCGTTGTAGATGCACCTGCGATTCCGATTTTTTTTACACCATGCCCCTTTAACCACAAAATTGCATTTTCTATCCGCTCCAAAGGATAATTATGATGACCGTAGTCTTTTTTATTTGGAGACATGGACATTACGTTTACACCAAATTTGTGAAACCATTTCACACAACACTTTACCATATAGTCTTCTGAATCATCACCAAGCATTGCAATCATTACAGCTTCTGACTTTTGCTTTGTTTGCCAAAAAACACCATGAAATCCATCCGTTTCCGGTTCAAAACGTATTTTCTTCATAACAAGTATTCCTCCACCTATCATTTAAAATTAAGCATCCTTTTTTTGCTGTTTCACGATCAATACCCCACTAAGTCATCAGTTAGCTATTACTAACTAATGCTATCATAAAATTTCATTTTTACAAAGGAAAATACTTGATAATATTTCTCATTATGTCTTTTCAGTTTAAAACAAAACACTCTGTTTTGATTTCCTTCAGGATAACAGCCTGTTTCCCTTTTCACATATCTCATAAATCTCATCATACTTTTCTTCTATCAGCGGTGTTACTTTTTCTATCTGCTTTCCCTGCACCTTCTTATAAACAAAATAGGGAAGTATCCACCCAATAAATCCCGGTATGGCAAGTAAGATACACAAAATCACATATGGCGGCTGTGCTGTCACTGCAAAGGTTGCTCCCGCCATAAATGCAGTGCCTACGACTGCAATAATAAGTGCATATGTGGTTGCTGCAGAATTTTTCGATTTTTCCAGCGTATCAATGTCTCTGACACAGCTTTCAAAATTCCTCTGGAGCCTTGTAAGCTCCATTTTATTAATAATCTTCCGGTTTCGTTTAAGCCTTAAGATAACATTGTTTTGTTTCATGGGATTTCTGTTTTCCCCGAAAGTTTCTGTAATTTTCTCATCTAATTCCCAGCCAAAATTCTCATATCCATCCAAAAGAAAAGATACTCTGTTTTTATCCGTAATTACCTCTTTATATTCATATGCTACATATTCTTTTTTCTTTGTTCCGTTATCTTCCATTACAGGTTTCCTCCATCCTCATTTACAGATACACCTGCTGCAGGCAGTGTCACAAGGAAGGTACTCCCTCTTCCTTCTTCACTGAAAACCTGAATATCGCCATCCAGCAGCTCCAGCACCCGTTTTACTAATGCCAGCCCCAATCCATTCCCTTCTTTAGAGTGAGAGGTATCCCCCTGATAAAACTTATCAAATATATGATTCATGACATCACTACCCATACCGCATCCCGTATCTGAAACAGATATTTTTACAAAACCTTCCTCGGAGGTCTGTCTCACTGTAATGGTTCCTCCCGGCTCCGTGAATTTGATGGCGTTAGACAGAAGATTATTCCATACAAGCTCCAGAAGGCTCTCATCCGCTTCCACCATTGCCACATCCTCTATCTCCGCTTCCAGTTCTATTTCTTTTTCATCCCACGCATCTTCAAACTGCAGGATGCATTCACATAACTGTCTGCACACATCATAAGCCTCTACATCCGGAGTGATTCTCTGATTTTCCAGCTTATTCAGTTTCAGAATATTACTGATCAGATTGGAAAGCCTCATTGCCGCTCCTTCAATACCTTCCGCATATTCTTTCTTCTGTTCCTCTGTGATATGTTCTGTTTTCAACAGTTCTGCATAATTCTTGATAATGGCGATAGGTGTCTTCATTTCATGGGACACATTTGACACAAAATCAGTTTTCAATGTCTCAATACTTCCCAACTCCTCTACCATCTTATTAAAATCCATGATCATGACATCTAGATAGTCCCATTTATCCTGTGTATGGAGTGCAGGAACATACACAGAAAAATCTCCGTTTGCCACACGACTTGTCGCTTCCGCCAGTTTATGCATAGGTTCTTCATAAGTGGTGCGAACTTTTCTTCTAGCGAACAAAGTAAGTGCCATCGCAACGATTGCCCAGTAAATCATTGGGACGATACTTTGGATTACCGCATTCCACCCAATGCGGTTCATAAATACAATCAGTCCCGTATGAACACCGGACATCAAAAGAAGCACCACCAGATAGATTGCAAAAAGCGAAGGGGGAAATCTGCTCTCTTTCACCATACCATAATATTTATCTTCTCTCATACCAGTACCACCTTATATCCGAGACCTCTTACGGTTACAATTTTAAATCCATCACATGCCGACAGTTTATCCCTGAGCTTTGTCACATAGACATCAACTGCCCGCAGGCTGGTTTCACTGTCCACGCCCCAGAATTCATCCATTAACTGCGCTCTGGAAAATGTCTTTTTCGGATAAGATAACAGTTTATAAATAATATTAAATTCCCTCGTGGTAAGGCTGATCTCTTCCCCGTCCACCGTTGCGCTCATTCCGTCCGCATCCAGTTCCAGATTGCCTATTGTAATCTTTCGTTCCATTTCTATATTTGCCCTGCGAAGCAGTGCCCTGACACGGAGCAGTAGTTCATCCAGCTCAATCGGTTTTACCATGTAATCGTCAATCCCCAGTTGAAATCCCTTTTGTTTGGACGGAAGATCATCCTTTGCAGACATGAATAAAATAGGAATGGCTTTATTTACCTCCCTGACTGTCCGGGCAAATTCAAATCCGTCAATCTCCGGCATCATAATATCTGAAATAATCAGTTCGTACAGATTGTTGTACATTTCCTCATATGCCTCATTTGCAGACAAACAACCCTTTGCCTGAAATCCGCTGTCATTTAAATAGGTGCAGACAATCTGATTTAAGTTGATATCATCTTCTAACACAAGTATATGAATCATCCTGATTCCCTCCTTTTAACAAATTACCTTCCTTTTTTGAAGAGCAGATACCGTGTATTCCTAAAGCTAAAACCATCAGGCACACAACCGTCCCGGTGATCCCATTCATCAATTTTATCAATCCTTCCTCTCCTTCGGCAAAAGATGCAAACATCGCCGTCTGGAGTGTCAGGATGGAAACACAGGCATCTATATAGCCAATTCTTCTTGTTATGGAAAGAAGCGGTGATTTTCTTTTTCCTACCTTAAGCACCTGTATCGTGGACATGATGATCTTGTAAAAAGTATATGTCGTCACTGCATATATGGTAAGTCCGGGATAATCCTTACCGCCCTGAGCATTCAAAAGCAGAATAACCGCTCCTGCCAATACCACTGCCATAAACAGAAACAACACACTGTTCCTGCGGTAGACAGACAATTCCCGACTCATATGCTCCTGTTTTTCTTTGATGGCAGCAATCTCTTTTTCCTGCCTGACAATTCCAACCCGCATAATACTTAACAGAATATAATATGCCGACAATGTACCAAACCACGCGGAATGACTGGTGATTCCGATTACACCATTGAATGCCGCAAAGATAATATTACTCACCATACCGGGCACAGCAAAGAGAATAGTTCTCCACCTGTAATCGGTTGTCACTTTATTCGTATACGGATTTGCTGCAATTGCCGGTTTTATGATTTCCCGGATATCCTGTCTGATATGAATCGTAATGTAATAGCAGCTTGCAGTAAGTGTAACGGCTGCCAGCACATAAAACAGTATGCCTGCCAGATAGGGAAAACATGCAAACGCCACATTTACCAAAGCAAGTGTAATACAGACTATCGTCACAAAATACAACAAAATCCGATATCGTAACTGTAACGGAGGAATATATCCGTTCATTTTTTTCTTCTCTGTTTCTTTTTGAGTTTTCATATATGATATTCCTCTCGTAAACTTCATATTAATAATATAATATATTTGTTTGAGTTTTGTTTGCAAATTGTGTCTAAAATGTGAACATATACTGTCAGTACAAATGTCGTATTGTGCAAGCACAACGCCGCTTGTCTGGCTTTTGCAACAAAAAGATACGGCAGAATTCCTTCTGCCGTACCTTAAGTACCTACCTATAAACCTTTTTACTTTAAACCTTTGATAAAAGGAATCAGGCAAAGAAGCATAACGATACCAACTATTCCGATTATTATTCCGGCAACCATATGGCTCCACACCATTGTAAGGCACATACCAACACCTAACAGCAAGGCTCCGGCAATCCCGATTAGTGTTGCACCTATGGTTTTACCCGACAGTTTGATCGGTTCTTTGTTTTCCATCCTTCTCCATACAAGTACCATGATCAGCAACACAACTGCTCCGATTACTCCCATAATAACACCCGGTCTGAATGCATTCCACTTCGGAATCAATGCCATACACATGCCAAGGGCAAACAATATTCCTCCGATGGTTCCCAAAATCATAGCCACAAATGTACTTTTCTTCATTATTCGATACCTGCCTTTCCGGCTTCTTCTCTTGCTTTCTGTTCTGCGGCTAATCTCTCTTTTGCATCTTCCACAGACTCGCCTTCCTTGGTTAAAAAATTGTCTACGAACTTATCCGCAATTTTGTTGAAGCCACCAACTGCTCCGTCCTCGATTTTTTTATAGCCGCCCACAACACCTTCTACGATTTTTTTGTAGCCTCCGACTACATTCTCAGCGATTTTTTCATTTACTTCTACTAACTTTGATTTTGCCATTTCTTTTTATCTCCTTTTCTGATTTATTTTGTTTCATTTGATACCGCAAGGATACCATGCTTTTGTTTATTCTTTGTTTGACTTTTGTTTACGAAATATTAATTTGTTTTCTTTTAGAAAAAAAGAAAGGATACCCATTCTCGTTTGTAATAACGAATTGAGTATCCTTTGAGTATATCTTTATTATGTCAATCCCAAAAAACTCCACGATCTGTTGCACGAAAAAAGAAAATTCAATCTGCGGTTGAGAAGTCTTGTTCCCTTCTTTCAAAAACATACTCCGTCTCTGATGACAAATCTTCTCTAAAGACATATCCCAGCCTGTCAAATGTCTTAATATCCTCCGGATCCTTACTATGCATTTCTGCCATATAGCGAACCATTTCACCTCTTGCCATCTTGGCATAGGTTCCTTTCGTGATCAGCTTGTCTCCTGCTTTTTCAACAAAAGATATGGTTATGAATTTATC
>JAGBEV010000012.1 GCA_017936785.1 Lachnospiraceae bacterium
ATAGTTGCAATATCTTCCTTTTGCTATATTAAATGTGTTCACAGAACAAAGAAAAAATTTATCAAAAAGAAATGAGGAAGATGTATGAAAATCAAAAGTAGAAAAATTCTTGCTCTTATGGGAGCAACAGCATTATTGGCAGGTGCTTTAACCGGCTGCGGCGGTACTGCAGAGACAGACAATGCTACAGTTGAAGTAGAAGTATCCACAACAGATGAAAGTGCAGAGCCTACAGCAACAGCAGACGCTGATTTGAGCGGAACAATTACAATGGCAGGAAGTACCTCCATGGAAAAGCTGGCAAATGCAGTAGCTGAAAGCTTTATGGCAAAATATCCCGGCGTTACCGTAAGCGCTGAATTTACAGGTTCCTCCGCAGGTATTGAGTCCTTAAATGCAGGAAGCGTTGACATCGGAAACTCTTCCAGAGCATTGACCGATGATGAGAAAGCGGCAGGAGCTGTTGAAAACATCGTGGCTATCGACGGTATTGCAGTTGCTGTAAATCCTTCCACAACCATCGACAATTTAACAACAGAAGATCTTGCAGCTATCTATAAAGGTGAGATCAAAAACTGGAGCGAAGTCGGTGGAGAAGACACAGCAATCGTTGTTGTAGGCCGTGAAGCAGGTTCCGGTACAAGAGGCGCTTTTGAAGAACTGTTGGAGATTGAAGACCAGTGTGCATATGCAAATGAGCTGGATTCCACAGGAGCTGTTATGGCAAAAGTTGCATCCACACCCGGTGCGATCGGATATGTATCCTTAGATGTATTAGATGATACCGTAAAGGCTTTGAGTTTAAATGATATAGCGCCTACAGTAGAAAATATCAAAGGCGGTACCTATGTACTCAGCAGACCTTTCGTAATGGCTACTGCAGGAGAGATTTCCGAACAGAATGAGAATGTTCAGGCGTTATTCGAGTATTTACAGTCTGATGAAGGAAAAGAGTTGATCCAGTCTGTTGGATTGATCACAGTAGACTAATGTAAAAATAAGAAAATGACATGAGAAAGAGGGTAATTCCTCAAGTTGTTAAATGACTTTGGGGAACACCCTCTTTCCTTAAATAAAGGAATAAGGATGAGATATGGACGACAAAAAACAATATTCCATTATGAAGAACAGAAAAAACAAGTCGGCTGTTGAACATACAGCGGAATTTATTTTTACAGCCTGCGGTCTGATCGCTGTGCTTGCTGTTGCTTCCATTACAATGTATATGATCATAAACGGCACTCCCGCATTTTTTAAAGTGGGGGTCAAAGAAATATTATTCAGCTCTGTCTGGGAGCCTGCCAACAAAACGATGCCCCAATACGGTATTTTATATATCATTCTGACCTCTATTATAGGTACGGCGCTGGCAATCCTGATCGGTGTGCCCATCGGTATACTGACGGCAGTGTTTATTGCGGAAGTAGCACCAAAGAAACTGGCAAAAATTGTTAAACCTGCCATTGAGCTGTTAGCAGGAATCCCTTCCGTTATCTATGGCTTACTGGGTCTTATGATCTTAAATCCCCTGATGTATAAACTGGAGCTTGCCATTTTTCAAGGATCGGATACACATACCTTTACGGGCGGTGCGAATCTCATATCCGCTGTTTTGGTTCTGGCTGTCATGATCCTGCCTACGGTGATCAATATCAGCGAAGCTTCTTTAAATGCAGTTCCCAAGCAGTTGAAATCTTCTTCTTTAGCATTGGGCGCATCCCATATACAGACTATTTTTAAGGTGTTGATCCCGGCAGCAAAATCCGGCATTATTTCCGCCATCGTTTTAGGTGTGGGCAGGGCGATCGGTGAAGCAATGGCGATCACACTTGTTTCCGGCAGCTCCGTAAATCTGCCGCTGCCGTTTAATTCCGTAAGGTTTTTAACAACGGCCATCGTCAGTGAAATGGGCTATGCTTTCGGCTTACATAGACAGGTGCTTTTTACCATCGGACTTGTATTGTTTGTATTTATCATGATCATCAACGTGATCTTAAGCAGGATACTCAAAAAAGGAGGTCAGGGAGATGAATAATAGCAGTATATATAACAAAAAGAAAAAGGTTTATGATGTGGTACTATCGGCTTTGATCTATCTGTCAGCTGCCTTTGCGGTGCTGTTATTGATCGGGATTCTTTTCTATGTGTTCTGGAAGGGAATTGGCGTGATCGACTGGCAGTTTCTGACTACCCAGCCAAGTACCATAGAAGGAACCTTTGGTATTGCAGGAAATATTTTAAATACATTATATGTTGTTTTTATCACCATTCTGATCTCAACGCCTATTGGTGTGGGAAGCGCAATCTATCTGAATGAATATGCAAAGCCCGGCAGGCTGGTATCTATCATCGAATTTACTACAGAGACCTTATCCGGTATTCCTTCTATTATATTTGGCTTATTCGGTATGATCTTCTTTGGGCAGATATTCCGTTTGAAATATTCCATCCTGACCGGTGCGCTGACAATGACACTGATGGTACTTCCCCTGATCACCAGAAATACCCAGGAGGCTTTAAAAAGCGTTCCCGAAATTTATCGGACAGGAGCTTTGGGAATGGGAACTACAAAATGGTATATGATCCGCACCATTTTACTGCCTTCCGCAATGCCCGGCATCATCACCGGTATCATTCTTGCCATCGGACGTATTGTGGGAGAGTCCGCAGCACTGATGTTTACCTCAGGAAGCGGATACCTTCTGCCCAAAACGGCAATGGGACTTTTGCAGAAAATATTACAGCCCGGCGGAACCATGACCGTGCAGTTGTATTTATGTATGTCAAAAGCGCAGTATAATGAAGCCTTTGGTATTGCAGCGGTCTTATTGGTGATCGTTTTCATCATAAATCTGCTGACCAAGTATCTTTCACGCAAGTTTGACGTGAACACCATAAGCTGACAGAAAGGATTAAGAACATGAGTGATGTTAAGATAAACGTAAAAGACTTAAATTTATATTATGGAGATAATCATGCCTTAAAGGATGTGAATATGCAGATTAAGCCCAATGCGGTAACTGCATTTATCGGTCCCTCCGGCTGCGGTAAATCCACTTTTTTAAAGACCTTAAACCGTATGAATGATCTGGTGGAGTGCTGTAAGATCACAGGACTTGTAGAAGTGGATGGAGAGGATATTTATGACGGAAAAGTGGATACCACATTGCTTCGCAAAAAAGTGGGTATGGTATTTCAGCAGCCCAATCCTTTCCCTATGAGCATTTATGATAATATCGCTTACGGTCCCCGAATTCACGGCATCAAGGATAAGGCAAGGCTGGACCAGATCGTAGAGGATAGTTTAAAAGGGGCTGCCATATACGATGAAGTAAAAGACCGTTTGAAAAAATCCGCCTTAGGTCTTTCCGGCGGACAGCAGCAAAGGCTTTGCATTGCCAGAGCGCTGGCGGTGGAGCCGGAAATCATCCTGATGGATGAGCCTACTTCTGCATTGGACCCTATATCCACATTAAAGGTGGAAGAACTGATGCAGGAATTAAAGAAAAAATATACGGTCGTAACGGTTACCCACAATATGCAGCAGGCGGCGCGTGTTTCAGACTATACTGCGTTCTTCCTGGTTGGAGAGGTTGTGGAATTCGATACAACGGATAACATTTTCTCAAGACCGAAGGATAAGAGAACGGAAGATTATATTACAGGACGTTTCGGTTGATAAGAATGCTATATCAGGTATATTGGGAAAGGAAAGAGGAGAAAAGATGTCACCAAGAACAAATTTTGAAAATGAATTATCATTATTACATGAAAATCTGGAAGAAATGGGGATGTTAGTGGAGCAGAACCTGGATCAGCTTTTTGACGCACAGGAAAGCAAGGATAGGGAAACACTGGAAACCCTTCGCAAAAACGACCGGATCGTCAATGACATGGAAAGGCATATAGAATCCAAGTGCCTGACGCTGATCACCAAGCAACAGCCGGTAGCAAGGGATCTGCGCTTTATTTCTGCAGCTTTAAAGGTAGTTACGGATATTGAGCGTGCCGGAGACCAGATTGCGGATATTGCGGAGCTTTTGTTAAGGCTTAATATGGCTGATCTGAATAAATATTCTGTTCATTTTGAGCAGATGGTCAAAGAAACCCGTGACATGATGCACAGGGCGGTAGATGCATTTATAACCCGGAATCTGGAAGTATCCCAAAGGGTTATTAAAGATGATGATATGGTAGACGATCTTTTTAATCAGGTAAAAGATGACGTGATCGCTGATGTAAAGGAAAATAAGGTCAGCGCAGATGAATGTGTGGATACTCTGATGATCGCAAAGCATCTGGAAAAGATCGCAGATTATGCAGTGAACATCGGTGAATGGGGTGTGTTTCAGAATACGGGAGATATTGAAGATATCCGTATACTATAACCGATATTGCACAAACTAAATTTTACATAGATTTTACATAATGCCACTCATACATTTTACATAGTACATTTAGAATTGACCTGTAACAATAAATAAAAATGTACAAAGAGGTATGATATGGATTTTTTCAGTATTCTATCAATGTTAGGCGGTCTGGCTTTATTTTTATTTGGAATGCATATGCTGGGAGAAGGTCTTTCCAAAATCTCCGGCGGACGATTGGAAAAAATTTTGGAAAAACTTACATCCAGTCCAATAAAGGCAGTATTGCTGGGTGCCGGAGTGACGGCAGTCATCCAGTCATCATCAGCCACTACGGTAATGGTAGTAGGTTTTGTTAATTCAGGTATCATGAAGCTGCAGCAGGCAGTGGGTATTATCATGGGAGCAAATGTTGGTACGACCATAACCTCATGGATTTTGAGCCTGACCGGAATTGAAAGCGATAATTTCTTTATTCAGTTATTTAAGCCCACATCATTTTCACCGGTTCTTGCCCTAATTGGAGTAGCTTTTATTATGTTTTCCAAAAAGGAACGGCGCAAGGATATAGGAACCATTCTGTTGGGATTTGCGGTATTAATGTATGGTATGGATGCCATGAGTGCAGCAGTAAAGCCTTTGGCGGATGTTCCGGAATTTACAAATATTCTGCTGATGTTCAAAAATCCTGTTCTGGGAATGCTGGTAGGAGCGATCCTGACAGCTATTATCCAAAGTTCATCAGCTTCGGTAGGAATTTTACAGGCTCTGGCAATGACCGGGTCCATGCAGTTTTCCATGATCGTACCCATTATCATGGGTCAAAACATAGGCACCTGCGTAACGGCTTTACTTTCTTCCATCGGAGCCAGTAAGAATGCCAAGAAAACCGCATTGGTGCATCTATATTTTAATATTATCGGAACGGTTATTTTTATGATCTTATTTTACAGTATAAATGCTGTTGTAGATTTCCCTTTTATGGATAAAGGTGCAAATGCATTTGATATAGCAGTAGTCCATAGTCTGTTTAACATATTTGCAACAGTCATTCTGCTGCCTTTTTCCAAAGGGCTTGTAAGGCTGGCAAATATGACGATCCGCGATGAATCGGTGGAAGAAAGCTATTCTAAGGTGGATATGATGATCAAGTCTCTGGATGACCGTTTTCTGGATACCCCTTCTTTGGCGATCGATCACTGTCAGGAAGTGTGCTGTGAGATGGCACATACGGTAAAAAATGCGTTATTTCTGGCTATGGAGCAGTTTGATGAATATCTGGAAGAAAAAAATCAGCGGATTCACCAGATGGAAGACGAAGTGGACCGTTATGAAGATGCACTTGGCACTTATCTGGTAAAGCTGGGCTCTAAAAATGTTTCTGAAAAGGACAGTCATGCCATTTCCATATTTCTGCATACCATTGGAGATTTTGAACGGATCAGCGACCATGCAGTGAGCATCAGTGAATCAGCAAAGGAAGCCAACGGTAAAGATAAGGCCTTTTCCAAAAAGGCGAAAGAGGAACTTCATATCATGATGGATGCGGTAAAGGAGATCATTACTACGGCTGTTGTGGCATTTGATACCAAAGACTTAAAGCTTGCAGCCAATGTGGAGCCTTTGGAAGATATCATAGACGGAATCAATGCAGAAATGAAAAACCGCCATATCAAACGTTTGAGAAAAGGAAAATGTACCATTGAAATGGGATTTGTGTTATCGGATGTGACTACAAGTATGGAGAGAATCGCAGATCACTGCAGTAATATAGCGGTTTGTCTTTTGCAGGTCAATGAAGAAAGCTTCGAACCCCATGAATATCTGGAAAATCTAAAAGAATCCCATGATGTGGACTATGAGACTCATTTGAGGATATATAAAGAAAAGTATGCGCTTCCGTAATGGATATTTATTTTCTTTTTATTTAAATGTGTTAGAATAATGAAAAAAGGGAGGATACAGATGGCGCTCATTTATGTCGTAGAAGATGATATCAATATTAGCGAGATCGAGGGTTTTGCACTGAAAAACAGCGGTTTTCATGTAGAAGAATTTCCTGATGCCAAAAGCTTTTTTAACAGACTGGATAAAAAACTGCCCAATCTGATCCTGTTAGATGTGATGCTTCCCGATGAAGATGGTCTGAGTATTGTGGCAAAGCTGCGGAAAAGGTCCGATACCAAAAAAATACCGGTGATCATGGTTACTGCAAAGACCACGGAACTGGATAAGGTCAAAGGGCTGGATACAGGAGCCGATGATTATCTTGCAAAACCATTTGGAGTTATGGAACTGATTTCCAGAGTCAAGGCACTTTTGCGCAGAAGTGACGGCATGTCTGAAGAAAAGGTATTGGCTGTGGGGGAAATCAGCCTGGATACAGAGAGACATACAGTTAAGGTAAATGGTGAGAACTGTGAATTAACCTATAAAGAATATGAATTGCTGAAGCTGCTTTTGACCAATGCAGGAATCGTTACCAGCAGGGATGTGATCTTAGACCGGGTGTGGGGCACGGATTTTGAAGGGGAATCCCGTACACTGGATATGCACATTAAAACTTTACGTCAAAAATTAAAGGATGCGGGAGGACGGATCAAGACGGTCAGAAATGTAGGTTATATCTTAGACTAAAGGATGGAAAAAGAATGAAGAAAAAAATTGGCATACAGATGATGTGCGTTGTCACACTGGCGATCCTTTCTACGGTCATTCTCGTCATGTTTGCCTTTTATGAATTATTTAAAAAACAGGTGTTGGAGGATCTGAGTATCAATGCCCATCTGCTTCAGGCTGAAAATGCGCTGACTGTGGAAAGCCTCCAGCGTTACAGCAGCAACTATGACGATCTGAGGATTACGCTGATCGGACCGGAGGGAAATGTTATTTATGATTCTCTGGTGTCTTGTGAAGAAATGGATAATCACGGAGACAGACCGGAATTTACTGAGGCAGTGCAAAATGGTGAAGCAAGTATTATCAGGGAATCCGATACCATCCAAAAAAGTTCTTTTTATTATGCAGTTTGTCTGGAAAACGGAAATGTACTCCGGCTTTCAAGGGAAGCGGATAGTGTAGTCAGTGTTTTGCTTTCCGTGACGCCTATTATTTTGGGGATCGTGGTCTGTCTTTGGATTTTGTGCGCTTTTTTGTCCAGGTTTTTAACAGACAGCCTGATGAAGCCCATAGAACAGATGGCGAATCAATTGGACCATCTGGATAATGTGGAATCTTATGATGAACTGGTCCCTTTTATACAATTGATCAAAAAGCAGCATGAGGATATTATGAAAAGCGTTACCATGCGTCAGGATTTTACGGCAAATGTATCTCATGAACTGAAAACACCCCTTACTGCAATATCCGGGTATTCGGAACTGATCGAAAACGGAATGGCGATGGAAGCCGATGTGCAGCGGTTTGCAGGAGAAATCCATCATAGTGCCAACAGGCTTTTGACCCTGATCAACGACACCATAAGGCTTTCGGAACTGGACAGCGCTGACAAAACGGATCTGATGGAGGAGATCAATTTATATGCTGTTGCGGAAACCTGTGTGAATATGTTGAAGATCAGTGCAGAAAATCATCAGGTATCCCTGTCCATCAGCGGAAAGCCTGTTTTGGTCATGGCTGATAAGCAGATGATGGAAGAACTGGTTTATAACCTTTGTGACAATGCTATCCGATACAACAATCCGGGCGGTTATGTAGCAGTAACTGTAGGAGAGATAAACGGTGAAAAGTATCTGAAGGTCAGAGATACGGGCATTGGTATTGCAAAGGAACATCAGGAACGGATTTTCGAACGGTTTTACCGGGTGGACAAGAGCCGTTCCAAATCAACAGGGGGAACAGGACTGGGACTTGCCATAGTAAAACATATTGTTGCAAAATGTAATGCCAGAGTTGATCTGAACAGTGAACCGGGAAAAGGAACAGAGATCACTGTTTTTTTCAATGAGCCCCGGGGCTGAGGTGGGTACATAAGCAGGGTATAAAACAGGGTATAAAATCAGGCACAAAATCGGGTACAAAATGTTGACAACAGGAAAAAAGTGGTGTAACATAGCACATAGTAATAAGTAGTTTTTAAAGAGTGGGCTTGCGGTCCACTCTTATTTTGTGAGGTGAAGGTATGTCAAAACGTGACACTTATGAAAGCCGGACAGAACAGCTTTTGCTTCCGCTTATGGAAGAAAACCACTTTGAACTGGTGGATGTGGAGTATGTGAAGGAAGGCAGTAACTGGTATTTGCGGGCTTATATCGATAAGCCGGGCGGCATTACCATTGATGACTGTGAACTGGTCAGCAGGGCTTTGTCAGATCTGATGGATCAGGAAGATTTTATTGAAGACTCCTATATTCTGGAGGTCAGCAGTCCGGGACTGCTTCGTCCTCTCAAAAAAGACAAGGACTTTGACAGGAATATGGGCAAGGATGTGGAAATCCGTTGTTTTAAAATGATCGAAAAGCAGAAGGAATTCGTAGGCACACTTATTGCCTTTGATGCAGATAGCGTAACCATTAAAACAAGTGAAAAAGAAATGAAATTTGCAAGGAAAGAAATCGCATTGATTCGTCCTGCAATTGATTTTGATTAGGAGGAGAAGGAGAAAATGAACAAAGAATTAATGGAAGCACTGGATATTCTGGAAAAGGAGAAGGAAATCAGCAAAGAGACTCTTTTTGAGGCAATTGAAAATTCCCTGATCACTGCCTGCAAGAATCATTTCGGAAAATCCGATAATGTAACGGTGGAAATCAACAGAGAGACCTGTGATTTCATGGTATGGGCAAATAAGGAAGTAGTTGAAACAGAGGATGATGTGGAAGATGATGTTTTACAGATTTCTTTGGAAGAAGCATTAAAGTATGACAAAAATGCAGAAGTGGGCGGAACGGTCAAGATTGAGATCCGCAGCAAGGAATTCGGACGTATTGCTACCCAGAATGCTAAAAATGTCATTTTGCAGAAGATCCGTGAGGAAGAGAGAAGCGTCATTTACAATCAGTATTACGAAAAGGAAAAAGATGTGGTCACCGGTATCGTACAGCGCTATATCGGCAGAAATATCAGCATCAATCTTGGCAAATGTGATGCTATCTTAAATGAAAGCGAAATGGTAAAGGGCGAAGTATTCAAGCCTACAGAACGTATTAAAGTATATATCCTGGAAGTTAAGAATACCACCAAAGGTCCCCGTATTCTGGTGAGCCGTACCCATCCGGAACTGGTTAAACGCCTCTTTGAATCCGAGGTTGCGGAAATTGCAGACGGAACAGTAGAGATCAAGAGCATTGCAAGGGAAGCAGGAAGCAGGACCAAAATGGCTGTTTACTCCGAAAATCCCAATGTGGACCCTGTAGGGGCATGTGTCGGTATGAACGGTGCAAGGGTTAATTCCATTGTAGAAGAACTGCGGGGTGAAAAGATCGATATCATCAATTGGGATGAGAATCCGGGCAACCTGATCCAGAATGCTTTATCTCCTGCCAAGATCGTGGCAGTATTTGCAGATCCTGATGAGAAGACAGCAAAAGTCGTGGTTCCTGATTATCAGTTATCTCTGGCTATCGGTAAAGAAGGACAGAATGCAAGACTTGCGGCAAGACTGACCGGATATAAGATCGATATCAAGAGCGAGACACAGGCAAAGGATGCTCCCGGCTTCAGATATGAAGACTATATGGATGAATATGAAGACGAAGAGTATGACGAAGAATATAGTGAAGAATTTGACGAGGCGGCTGAAGGCTATGAACAGGAGTCTGAAGCACCAGTAGAGGAATAGAGGGATTCTATGGCAAAAAAAATTCCAATGAGACAGTGCGTCGGATGTAATGAAATGAAAAGTAAAAAAGAAATGCTGCGTATTCTGAAAACGCCGGAAGATGAGATCGTTCTGGATGATACGGGCAAAAAAAACGGCAGAGGCGCATATATATGCAGGAATAGACAGTGCTTTGAACAGGCGAGAAAAAACAAAGGGCTGGAACGTTCCTTTAAAAGAGCGGTATCTGCACAAATTTATGACAATCTGTTAAAGGAGTTTGAAAATTTAGATGAACAGACCTGATAGAGTGATGTCCATGCTGGGGATCGCAGCAAAAGGTAGAAATGTGGTAAGCGGTGAATTTGCCGTGGAAAAGGCGGTAAAGACCGGTAAAGCATTTCTGGTCATTGTAGCAGAAGAGGCATCGGACAATACGAAAAAAATGTTTACAAATATGTGTGAATTCTATGAGGTTCCCATTGCCTTTTACGGAACAAAAGATGCGTTAGGGCATGCCATCGGCAAACAGATGAGAGCTAATGTAGCTGTTACGGATAATGGTTTGGCGAACAGCATCCTGAAACTGTTAGAAACCGGCAAATGAATTCGGAGGTAAAACATGGCGAAAATGAAAGTATATGAACTGGCAAAAGAATTAGATAAACAAAGTAAAGAGATTTTGACCTTCCTTGCGGACAAAGGCATAGATGTTAAGAGTCATATGAGCACCATTGAGGATGATGCGGTAGAGATGATCAAGTCTGCATTTGGCGGTAATAAAACGGTAAAACCGGAAAAGAAGGAAGATGCAAAGATGGATACGGTAAAAGAGGAAACAAAAGCAGCAGAGACAAAAACGGAACAGAAACAGGAGCAGCCTAAAAGTGAGGCACCAAAAGGAGAAGCTCCCAAGAAAAAGAAAAACATAATTTTTGTCAGCAATCCCCATAACAGCAAAATGGGCGGACAGAAGCAGAATAATAACGGAAACAGAAATAATGGAAATAATAATCAGAGACCGGGAGGCGGCAGACCCATCCAGCAGCAACAGCAGTACAGACCGCTGCCAAAGCCTGTTGTAAAACCGGCTGTCCTGCCGAGCATTGAAGAGGAATTTGGGGTTCCTGAAAAAGCGGCACCGGTACAGAATGCTTCTAACGAAAACCGTAACCAGAATCAGAACCGCAATGAAAACCGCGGCGGTAACAGAAATGAGAACAGAAATGACAACAACCGAAATGAAGGAAACAGAAGAAACCAGGATGGAGGAAACCGCGGCGGAGAAAGACGTCAGGGCGGTTATAATAACAATAATCAGGACCGCAGGAATCATGATGGGAATCGTGAGAGCGGCAGGGATAATAAGAAACCTTTTAACAATAATGAACGCTCTAACAGAGGCGATGGAAAACCGGGTAATAACTTTAGAAAACCTCAGGGTGGAAAGAGTTTCGTTCCGGAAAGTCCCATTAAGGATACCGAGAAGCATCGTGATGAAGAAAAGCGCAGACAGGGACAGGAGAGGGATAAACGCTCCAGAAAAGATCTGATCTATGAAGAAGACGGATTTAACGGTAAAGGCAAAAATAATAAGCCCGGCAGATTTATCAAACCGGAAAAGAAGGTAGAGGAGAAGGAAGAAGAGCAGATCAAAGTGATTACGCTTCCTGAATCCCTGACCATCAAAGAACTTGCAGATAAAATGAAGATCCAGCCTTCTGCCATTGTTAAGAAACTGTTTTTACAGGGACAGATCGTAACAGTAAATCAGGAAATCTCTTATGAGACTGCAGAAGAAATTGCTATTGAATATGATATTATCTGTGAACAGGAAGTAAAGGTGGATGTGATCGAAGAGCTGTTGAAGGAAGATGATGAGGATGAAGCAGCGATGGTAAAACGTCCTCCGGTTATCTGTGTTATGGGTCATGTTGACCATGGTAAAACATCCTTACTGGATGCCATCAGAAAGACTAATGTAACAGATCGCGAGGCAGGCGGTATTACCCAGCATATCGGTGCTTATACTGTTACTATTAACGGAGAAAAGATCACATTTTTGGATACACCCGGTCATGAGGCATTTACTGCAATGCGTATGCGTGGTGCAAATTCCACGGATATTGCTGTATTGGTAGTTGCTGCAGATGACGGCGTTATGCCTCAGACAGTGGAAGCTATCAACCATGCAAAGGCTGCAGGAATTGAAATCATTGTTGCAGTCAACAAGATCGATAAGCCCAATGCCAATATTGACAGAGTAAAACAGGAGCTGACAGAATATGAACTGATTCCTGTTGACTGGGGCGGAAGCACGGAATTCGTGCCTGTTTCCGCAAAGAGCGGAGAAGGTATTTCCGATCTGTTAGAGACGATCATTCTGACTTCAGAGATCCTGGAATTAAAAGCAAACCCTGACCGTCGGGCAAGAGGTCTTGTGATCGAGGCGGAGTTAGATAAAGGACGGGGCCCTGTGGCAACTGTTTTGGTGCAAAAAGGTACTCTGAAGGTGGGAGATTTTATTTCCGCAGGTGCAAGTCATGGTAAGGTACGTGCCATGGTGGATGATAAGGGAAGAAGGGTAAAAGAAGCTGCTCCTTCCACACCTGTAGAGATTTTAGGTCTTTCTGATGTACCCAATGCAGGTGAAATCTTTATCGCCCATGAAAACGATAAGACAGCAAAGAGTTTTGCAGAAACCTTTATTGCCCAGAATAAAGAAAAGAAACTGGAAGAAACTAAGAGCAAGATGTCTCTGGATGATCTGTTCAGCAAGATTCAGGAAGGCAATCTGAAAGAGCTGGATCTGATCATCAAAGCAGACGTTCAGGGTAGTGTGGAAGCTGTTAAGCAGAGTCTCTTAAGACTTTCTAATGATGAAGTGGTGGTGAAATGTATCCACGGCGGCGTAGGCGCTATCAATGAATCAGATGTGAGCCTGGCAGCGGCTTCCAATGCCATTATCATCGGCTTTAATGTGCGTCCTGACGCACAGGCGAAAGCTGCAGCGGAACAGGAAGGCGTAGATGTAAGGCTTTACAGAGTCATTTACCAGGCGATCGAAGATGTGGAAGCTGCCATGAAGGGTATGCTGGACCCTGTTTTTGAAGAGCAGGTAATCGGTCATGCAGAAGTAAGACAGTTATTTAAAGCATCTGCAGTAGGTAACATTGCCGGTTCCTATGTACTGGACGGACGTTTTGAAAGAGGATGTAAAGTACGTATCAGCAGGGAAGGCGAGCAGATCTACGAAGGCGAGCTTGCAAGCCTGAAACGTTTCAAGGATGATGTTAAGGAAGTAAAAGCAGGCTTTGAATGCGGTCTGGTATTTGAAGGATTTGACCAGATGAAGGAACTGGATATTGTAGAGGCATACATTATGGTAGAAGTTCCAAGATAGAACAGTTAATTGAAAATGTTTTCCACGATCCGCCGGAATGAAAAAACGGCGGATATGTGGAACAGTTAGGAAATAGTATGAGAAAGAACAGTATAAAAAATACCCGTATCAACGGGGAGGTACAGCGTGTGCTGGCAGATATCATCAGAGGACAGATCAAAGATCCAAGGATCAGTCCTTTAACATCTGTAGTAGCAGTGGAGGTATCTCCGGATTTAAAAACAGCAAAGGCGTGGATATCCACATTAGGCGATGAAAAGGCACAGGAGGATACCATAGCAGGATTGAAAAGCGCAGAAGGCTATATCAGAAGCCAGCTTGCAAAGGAAATCAATCTGCGCAATACGCCCCAGATTACTTTTGTTATGGATCAGTCCATTGCTTATGGGGTAAATATGACCAGGAAAATTGATGAGGTAACAAAGGATTTATGATAAACCTGATTTCTTTATGTGAAAATGCAGAAAAGATCGGCATCAGTGGGCATATCAGACCGGATGGGGACTGCGTAGGCTCCACCTGCGGGCTCTGGCAGTTTTTAAAAAAGGTTTTTCCAAATAAGCAGATAGAGCTCAGACTGGAAAAGCCGGCGGATATTTATGATTTTATTCCGGGAATAGACCGGATCACAGATGATAAAGAAGAAATTGTCTATGATGTGTTTTTTGTTTTGGACAGTGTTCCGGACAGAATTGGCAGTGCGGAAAAATACTATAAGTCGGCAAAAGTAAAGGTAAATGTGGACCATCATATTACCAATCCGGGATGTGGGGATTTTTGTTATACAGATGCAAAGGCAAGCTCTGCAAGTGAGCTGGTTTATGATCTGATCAAAGCAGCTGATCCGGAAGGAAAATATATGGATACCATGCTGGCACAAACCATTTATCTGGGAATCATTCAGGACTGCGGCGTGTTCCAGTATTCCAATACATCGCCAAAAACTTTGAAAATAGCTGCGGAACTGATTTCTTATGGATTTGATTTTCCAAAGCTCATCGAAAGCACTTTTTATGAAAAGACTTATATACAAAACCAGGTATTGGGATTTGCACTGAACCATAGTACCGTTTGTCTTTCTGACCGTTTTATTTACAGCGTGGTCACAAGGCGGGATATGGAGGCTCTTGGGGCCGGAGATCATGATTTTGAAGGTGTGGTCAATCAGCTGCGTTATACCAAAGGTGTGCTGGCGGCAGCGCTTTTACATGAGACAAAGGAAG
Organism: Lachnospiraceae bacterium; assembly: GCA_017936785.1. Lineage (GTDB taxonomy): Bacteria > Bacillota > Clostridia > Lachnospirales > Lachnospiraceae > UBA2882. The sequence goes on from JAGBEV010000012.1 coordinate 14,776, forward strand.
GAAGCTACAAAGTCAGCCTCAGAAGCGGCGGAGAAGTGGATGTTTCCAAAGTGGCGGCAGCTTTCGGCGGCGGCGGACATATAAGGGCGGCAGGCTGTACCTTATGGGGAACCCGGGAAGAAATGGCATCCCGGTTAACAGAAAAAATCGCAGAGCAGATAGGTATGATACCATGTTAAACGGCGTTATTATTGTGAATAAAGAAAAAGGCTTTACCTCCCATGATGCAGTCGCAAAGCTGCGGGGAATTTTAAAGCAGAAAAAAATCGGTCACACAGGGACACTGGACCCTCAGGCGGAAGGCGTACTGCCTGTCTGTCTGGGAAATGCCACGAAACTGTGTGACATTTTAACGGATAAGAAAAAAGAATATGTGGCAGAGCTTTTGCTGGGCGTTGTGACGGATACCCAGGATACCACAGGCACAGTATTAAAGGAAATGCCTGTGAATCTGAAAGAAGATCAGGTAAGAAGGGCAATTGCTTCTTTTGAGGGAAAGTCCATGCAGATTCCGCCCATGTACTCAGCTTTGAAGGTAAAGGGCAAAAAACTTTATGAGCTTGCAAGGGAGGGAAAGGTGATCGAGAGAGAACCAAGACCCATTGAAATATCTGAACTGGAGATCCTGTCTGTGAACCTGCCAAAAGTAAGGATCAGGGTGTTGTGTTCCAAGGGAACCTATATCAGAACTCTTTGTGCGGACATAGGGGAAAAACTGGGCTGCGGCGGCTGTATGGAGAGCCTGCTGCGCACCAGGGTGGAACATTTTGCCTTAGAAGATGCCCATACTCTTTCCCAGATCGAGAAGATCCGGGATGAAGGGAAACTGGATTCTCTGATCATTCCTGTAGATGAAATCTTTTCTGATCTGAAAAAAGTACATATCATGCCTGAGTATGCCATGTTTGTGGAAAACGGCAATACCTGTTCTATGTCTCTTTTGCAGGAAATCCCGGAAGCAGAGGATGGGGAACGTTTTTTAATGTATCACAGCAACGGGAAATTTTATGGTATTTATGAATATGCAGGGCAGGAAGAAATGTTAAAGCCCTATAAAATGTTTATTCCTTTATAAATCTTATGGAGAAAAGGTATTATGCAGATCATTGAAAATACAACAGAATTTCATATTCCTTACAAAACGGCAATCGCTATAGGCAAATTTGACGGTATCCACAGAGGTCATAAGGAATTATTCGGCTGCCTGGAACATGCCAGGGAAAAGGGCTTAAGGACAGCGGTCTTTACCTTTTATCCTTCGCCGGCAGCTTTTTTTTCGGGGCATGAAGTAAAAGAACTGACTACAGATGAGGAAAAAAGGATTTTATTTGAACAGATGGGGATCGATTATCTGGTGGAATATCCTTTTTGTCAGGAAACTGCTGATGTGGCACCGGATGTATATGTGAAAGAGTTCCTTTTGGATAAGATGAACGGAAGCCTGATCGCAGCAGGGCAGGATGTGAGCTTTGGAAAAGGCGGCAAAGGGGACCGCAGGCTTTTGGAAAAATTATCCGAGGAATACGGCTTTGAACTGGTGATCATTGATAAATTGAAATATGGTGAAAGGGAAATCAGTTCTACCTATGTAAGGGAAGAAATTTTAAAGGGAAATATGGAAAAGGCAGAACAGCTTTTAGGAGAGCCTTTTTTTGTCAGTGGGACGGTGGAAAACGGTAAAAAACTGGGGAGAAGGCTGGGAATGCCTACGGCAAATCTCTATCCCTCATGGGACAAGCTCCTGCCTCCCAACGGGGTATATTTTTCAAAAGTTATTTTTAAGGGAAAAACTTATCCGGCAGTGACCAATATCGGAAGCCGGCCTACTATAAAAGACGGAAACCGTATCAGCGTGGAAACCTATCTGCTGGGTTTTGAAAAGGAAATCTATGGTGAGAACATAAAAGTGGAGCTTTTGCATTTCAGAAGACCGGAACAGAAATTTGACGGGGTGGAGCAGTTAAGGCTTGCAGTAAATGCCAATATTTCAGAGGCAAAAACCTATTTTGGCATACAGTAGAATCTTTTAATAACAGAACAGAAACAGCAGCTCTTGAATAAAATTAGTCTTGTAACTTTTTTTTACTTATCATACAATATGTGTGTATGTAAATATTTTGTAAGGCTATGTAAAAAATACGTAAGAGACAGGTAAAGGAAAGAGAAAATGGACGTGTCGATTTTGTTATCCATGGCAGGAGGCCTGGGATTATTCTTATTTGGTATGCACACCATGAGCGAGGCGATCGAGAAAGCAGCCGGAGCAAAACTCAGAAGCATACTGGAGTTTTTTACTACAAATCGTTTTACCGGAATGCTGGTGGGCGTTATTTTTACAGCGATCATCCAGTCATCCTCCGCTTGTACGGTCATGGTAGTCAGCTTTGTCAATTCAGGACTGATGAATCTGTATCAGGCGGCAGGCGTTATCTTCGGTGCCAATATCGGTACTACGGTAACTTCCCAGCTCGTTTCTTTTAACCTTTCGGAATATGCACCTGTATTTTTATTACTGGGTGCAGTCTGTGTTATGTTTTGTAAAAATCAGAAAATTGTAAAGATGGCAGAAGTTATTTTAGGATTCGGCGTACTGTTTACAGGATTGAGCAGTATGAGCTCAGCTATGAGCGGTCTGCGAGATGTCCCGGCAGTGGTAGACCTGCTGTCTTCCCTGGAAAGCCCGGTTCTTGCCGTACTGGTTGGAACTGTTCTGACTGCCATTATCCAGAGTTCTTCAGTAACGGTCAGCATTGTTTTGCTCATGTGTAATCAGGGACTGCTGGACCTTCCTATTTGTCTGTTTATTATCCTGGGATGTAATATCGGCGCATGCGCATCGGCGCTTTTAGCATCTCTTGCCGGTAAAAAGGAAGCTAAGAGAGCGGCGATGATCCATTTTCTGTTTAATGTTATCGGTACGATCATTGTATACATAATTTTTAAACTGGGTATGTCATGGGTTATTGAACTGTTACATAAAGTGTCCGGTGATAATCTGGGACGCTGCATAGCAAATGCCCATACCATGGTAAAAATATTCCAGGTAATTATTTTACTGCCATTCTCAAGCTGGATCGTAAAATTGACATATCTGATCATCCCCGGAGAAGATAAGTCCGTAAATTACAGAGAGAATTATCAGTTGAAATATATTGGTGATAAGGTAGTGTTCAATCCGGCTACGGCAGTGGTGGATGTTATGAAAGAGGTAGAGCGTATGGCAAATCTTGCCAATGAAAATCTCAATCGTGCCATGAATGCTTTGATCACCCTGGATCATGATGACATTGAAGAAGTATATGAAGTAGAAAAAAATATCAATTTCTTAAATAAATCCATTACGGATTATCTGGTAAGGATCAACCAGACAACTCTTCCTATTGAAGACTTGAAGAGTCTGGGAGCGCTGTTTCATGTGGTGAACGATATTGAAAGAATCGGTGACCATGCGGAAAATGTGGCGGATGCAGCAAAGCGCAGAGAGGAGATCAATGTAAGCTTCAGCAAGGAAGCCATTAAGGAACTGGGAGAAATGCTCAATATGGTCAACACCATTGTCCAGTTCTCAGTGGATACGCTGCATAATATTTCCGATGAGCATATTGAGGATATTATGCGTTTAGAAGATGCAGTAGATGAAAAAGAACGGGAATTACAGCAGGCTCATGTGGACAGGCTTACAAGAAATGAGTGTACGCCCGAAGCAGGTATGCTGTATTCGGATATTGTTTCAGGATTGGAGCGTGTTGCCGATCACGCCACCAATATTGTGCTTTATTTGAACAAAGCCGAGGAATTATAACAAAATCTGGTAGTTGACGAATTTTATCCATGTGCTATAATTGATTTGTAACATTTGTAACAAATATGTAACAATTGAAAGTGGATTATAGGGATAAAATAAAATGAAAAATAAAGTTATCAAATACTTATTGGCATTAGTTGTTCTGGTATGTGCAACAGAAACAGCAGTATATGCAGCAGGCAATACAACATCACTTAGCGATTTAAGTGTAGGCGCGGCATCGGTTTTGGAAAGCGGAAACAATACTGCTTCTGCTCCGGCAGCGGAAACAGCTTTGGAAGAAACAGATGGGGCTGAGGCTGCGAACAGTCAGGATCAGGATGCCTCAAAGGAAGATACAGTTTTGGTATCAGCAGGCGCAGCGTTCGTTACGGATGTGGTTCCGGAAGGTCTGGAGGACGAGCCCGGAGACGCAGAGGAAGAAGCTGTAGGTGGAGCTTATGGTTATACCAATCTGGGTATTGCACGGGTTGAGGATCATTTAAATGTCCGTGAAACAGCAGATGATAACAGTAAGATCGTAGGTAAGATGAGCAATGATTCCGGATGTGAGATTCTGGAAGTTGTTGGAAATAAGGCACATATTGTATCCGGTTCTGTAGAAGGATATGTATCCATGGATTATTTGCTTTCCGGTCCCGGTGCAGTTGCTTATGCCAATCAGATCGTAAAAAAACTTGCAACAGTTTCCGCTGACGGATTAAAGGTCAGAAACGTGCCCAGTCTGGATGGTGAAGTTATCAATCTGGTGGCATATGGTGAAGAACTGGAAGTTGTGGAAGAATTAGACGGATGGGTAAAGGTTCTCTATGACGGGCAGGAAGCATATGTCAGCGCCGAATATGTGACTGTAGGAGAGAATCTGAAAACTGCCTTGAATATGACGGAATTCCTCTATGGTGTGGGAGTTTCCGATGTAAGAGTTGAGCTTTGCGAATATGCAAAACAATTTAGAGGAAACCCATATGTGTGGGGAGGAACCAGTCTGACAAAGGGGGCTGACTGCTCCGGCTTTGTTTTGAGTATTTTTGCTAAATACGGTATTTCTTTACCTCATTCTTCCAGAGCACAGGCAACCATGGGAACGGAGATCAGTATGGCTGATGCAAAACCGGGCGATCTGGTATTTTACTCCAAGGGCGGCAGGATCAACCATGTGGCTATTTATATCGGAGGCGGACAGGTTATTCATGCAAGCAGTCCTAAGACGGGCATCCGTATTACCAGTGCATATTACAGGACACCTACCACAGTCAGAAGATTGATTCAGGATTAAAAATAAACTATTTACAACATATGGAAACCATGTTATAATCTATTTTGTGTGAAAATTTAACCGGTACTCAGATGCGGGATACTCCAACCCGGTTCTTAGTCCGGCCAGATGAAAACAGGAGGATTAGAAATGATTTCTAAAGAAAAGAAACAGGCAATTATCAAAGAGTACGCCAGAACAGAAGGCGACACAGGTTCACCTGAAGTTCAGGTAGCTGTATTAACAGCAAGAATTCAGGAGTTAACAGATCATTTAAAAGAGCATCCCAAGGATCATCACTCCAGAAGAGGTATGCTGAAAATGGTTGGTCAGAGAAGAGGTTTACTTGCATACTTAAAGAAAACTGATATTGAAAGATACCGTGCTCTGATCGAAAGACTTGGACTTAGAAAATAATGATGATAATCATAAGAGGACGGATAACATATCCGTCCTTTTGTGTAATCATAGGCAGAAGAATTTTTCCGAGACCACTGATGTGTGGATAAACTGCTCAGAAATATTGTGTTTATCAGTACATCAGTAGTTTCGGCGGCTTCTGCCTGATAAAAATAATAATCAGAAAAGGAGTTAAGCTATGTACAAAACTTACAGCATGGAGCTTGCAGGTCGTACTTTATCCGTAGATATCGGAAGAGTGGGTAAACAGGCTAATGGATGTGCATTTATGCACTATGGTGAAACAACAGTACTATCCACTGCAACAGCAAGTGAGAAACCAAGGGATGGAATCGATTTCTTCCCCTGCAGCGTAGAATATGAAGAAAAATTATACGCAGTAGGTAAAATCCCCGGAGGATTTAACAAACGTGAAGGAAAGGCATCTGAAAATGCAGTTTTAACAAGCCGTGTTATTGACAGACCTATGCGTCCGTTATTTCCTAAGGATTACAGAAATGATGTTACATTAAACAATCTGGTCATGAGTGTTGACCCGGAATGCAGACCTGAGCTTGTAGCAATGCTTGGTACAGCTATTGCAACCTGTATTTCCGATATTCCTTTTGATGGTCCCTGCGCAATGACACAGGTAGGTTTAAAGGATGGAGAATTTATTTTGAATCCCAGTCAGGAAGTATGGGATAAGGGAGATCTGAGACTGACCGTTGCATCTACTGCACAGAAGGTTATCATGATCGAGGCAGGCGCAAATGAGCTGCCTGAAGATAAGATGATCGAGGCAATCTATATGGCTCATGATGTGAATCAGACGATCATTGCCTTTATCAACAATATTGTTGCTGAAGTTGGAAAACCCAAACACGAATATGAAAGCTGCGCAGTTCCGGAAGAAATGTTTGCAGCAATGAAAGAGATCGTAACTCCCGAAGAAATGGAAGAAGCGGTATTTACCGATGAGAAACAGGTTCGTGAAGAGAATATCAGAAACGTAACAGCTAAATTGGAAGAAGCATTTGCAGATAAGGAAGAATGGCTGGCTATTTTACCTGATGCGGTATATCAGTATCAGAAAAAGACTGTCCGCAAGATGATCTTAAAGGATCATAAACGACCTGACGGTCGTCAGTTAAACCAGATCCGTCCGCTGGCTGCAGAGGTTGACATTATTCCCCGTGTTCATGGTTCTGCCATGTTTACCCGTGGACAGACCCAGATCTGTAATGTATGTACACTGGCACCTCTTTCCGAGGTTCAGAAGGTTGATGGTCTGGATGAAAATGTAACTTCCAAACGCTATATGCATCATTATAATTTCCCGTCTTATTCCGTAGGCGAGACAAAAGTCAGCCGCGGACCGGGACGTCGTGAAATCGGTCATGGTTCTTTGGCAGAAAAGGCGTTGATTCCTGTACTTCCCAGTGAAGCAGAATTTCCTTATGCAATCCGTACCGTATCTGAGACTTTTGAGTCCAACGGTTCTACATCCATGGCATCCACATGCGCTTCCTGTATGTCCCTGATGGCTGCAGGTGTGCCTATCAAAAAGATGGTAGCAGGTATTTCCTGTGGTCTTGTAACAGGAGATACAGATGATGATTATGTATTATTGACAGATATCCAGGGTCTGGAAGATTTCTTTGGAGACATGGACTTTAAGGTTACCGGTACAACAGAGGGTATCACAGCGATCCAGATGGATATCAAGATCCACGGACTGACAAGACCTATTGTAGAAGGCGCTATTGCAAGATGCCGTGAAGCAAGAGAATTTATCATGGATACCTGTATGAAGCCTGCCATTGCAGCTCCCAGACCGGAAGTTGGTAAATATGCTCCTAAGATCATCCAGATCCAGATCGATCCTGAGAAGATCGGTGATGTGGTTGGACAGCGCGGTAAGACCATCAATGCAATTATTGATCAGACAGGCGTAAAGATCGACATTACTGATGACGGCGCAGTTTCCGTTTGCGGAACAGACCAGGCTATGATGGATAAAGCTGTAGAAATGATCCAGATCATTACAACCGACTTTGAAGAAGGACAGATTTTCAAAGGTAAAGTTGTCAGCATCAAAGAGTTTGGCGCATTCATTGAGTTCGCTCCCGGCAAGGAAGGTATGGTTCATATCTCCAAGATCGCAAAGGAAAGAATCAATCATGTAGAGGATGTTCTTACATTGGGCGATATGGTTACCGTTGTATGCTTAGGCAAAGATAAGATGGGACGTATCAGCTTCTCCATGAAGGATGTTAAACAGGACTAATTTATAAAATAAAGAATTATGCAGAGGGGATCTCTCAAGTCATTTTCTGACTTGGAGATGCCCTCTTCTTATACAGACAATCCATGAAAGAGGGGAATGGCACATGACACCAAAAGAGAAAAAGGACGTTATTCTGAAGGAAGTTATAAAACCCGGATTAAAAAATGCCGGATATCAGTCAGCAGGGCAGACATATTGTTCTGTCAGAAGGGAATGCTGTCTTGCCGTCAGGATTCAAAGTTCCCGCTTTAATTCTGCTGAAACAGGTTTTGTGTTTTGGCTCAACATAGCAGTATTTCCAAAAGATGTGCCGAAGGATACCTTAAAAGCGGGATGTTTTGGGGAGATAAAGGAAAATGTTCTGCTGCCGGATGGCGGGTTCCTTCATCCTTATCGAAGTTCACTGGGGTATCAGATTGACGGATATAAAGATTATAAGCCTCAGGATATGGATTTGGAGGATATAAAAAAGCGGATTGGCGAAGATCTGTCCCAGTACATATTGCCAAAGCTTCAGGAAATAGAGACGATTTCCGACTGGGAACAGCATAAGGAGGACTGGGAAGCGCAGTTTCATTCCAAAAGGGTCCAGCTTATCCGTTATTTTGAAGGGGTGCAGATGCAGTATCTTGATCACGATGCCCGGAGTATGGAAGCACTTGCCCGATTACAAGAAGACATTGGGGTGTCAGTTGAAGAAATCAAGGAAAATCAATTTTTATATGAACAGGTAAAAGGACTTTCCAGATTTCCGAATGAAGATAAATGGGAATTTATAATGGCAGCACTGTAATATGTTGAAATATTTGTGAAAGTTTACATGAAACGGGAAAAATGATATAATGTACAAGATTTACTAAATATTTTTATGACGGAGGATAAATTATGGAAGAAACAAAAAAGAAGCAGAGCGGAGTTGGAATAGCATCTCTGGTAGTTGGTATTATTTCGTTATTGCTAAGTTGTATTGGTTATGGAGCTATTTTAGGTGTTGTCGGTCTTATTTTGGCAATAATTGGACTGTGTAAGAAAGACCATGGCAAAGGAATGGCTATTGCTGGTTTAGTGATCTCTCTTATTGCTATTGTTGTAGGAGGTATTATTTTAATAACAGCAGCTACTATTGTAAATAGTGCAGAAACTAAGTCGGATGAAATTGCAAATTTGACGGAGAATCAGACTGATGAAATCAGTACAGATGATCGTGAGAGCGAAGCGCAAGTTGAAACTGATGATGCAGAGGATTCCAATGAGGAAGAGACTGCAAAGGATGAAGATGTAAAGGCACAATATGAGGTTGGAGATGTTGTAGAGACAGATGCATTTAAAATTTCATTTACGGGTGCAGAGGAATATATATCCGATAATCAATTTATACAGCCTGAAGATGGTAATGTATATTATAGAATGACTTTTGAGTTTGAGAATATTTCTGATAGCGACCAGTATGTAAGCAGTATAAATTTTAGTTGTTATGCTGACGGATATGATTGTGAGCAGGCATATTTAGATAATCTTGATTTAGATGCAACATTATCGGCAGGTAAAAAGACTAAAGGAAGTGTATTTTTTGAAGTACCCAATGACTGTGAAGAAGTAATATTGGAGTATGAAGTTAATTTATGGACAGAAGAAAAATTGGAATTTAAAGTTAAATAATTCAGATATAAAAGTATGTATAAAGCAGGAGAAAATCAATAGGTTTTCTCCTGTTTTTATATTTATGTGAAAATTTTTTAAGATTCAAACAATCTTCATATGAAATTCATAGTGGTATGTTACAATAATAAACGTAAAGAAAAGAATAGCTTGCGAGAAATTAGGGATCGCTAACTAAAAAGGAGCAAAAGATGCGGATTTTGTTTTTGGAAGATGAACCTACTATACGGGAGGTTCTGACAGAATATATGAAAATGCAGGGGTATGATGTGGTTACTGCAGAGGATGGGGAGAAAGCCCTGCTTTTGTTAAAGGAGCAGACAAAAGGGCAGGAATTTGATATGGCGGTTTTGGATATTATGGTTCCTAAGGTAAGCGGTCTGGAAATACTTTCTTATATTAAGGAGCATCAGCCGGAAATGGCAACGATCATGCTGACAGCACTGGATGATGAGAGTACCCAGATTCATGCCTTTAATCTTTATGCAGATGATTATGTGATCAAGCCGGTTTCTCCGGTTATTCTCTTAAAGCGTATGGAAACGATTTTGAGGAGGGTAAAGAAAAAGGAAAAAACGGAGGAAAAAGGACTGGTCATTCAGGGGGATTCCTATGAGGCTTTTTATGACGGAATTCCTTTGGAACTGACTTTAAGCGAATTTTTGCTGCTGCAGGTTTTGGAAAAGGAACCTAACCGGGCATTTACAAGGGAACAACTGATCCTGAGAATCTACAACGAAGACTATGTAGGAAATGACAGGATCATTGATGCCCACATTAAAAATCTCAGGAAAAAGCTTCCCGGAAATTACATTAAAACTGTGATCGGAATCGGTTATCAATACCAAAAGGAGGGGTGAGCATGGGACTTTCTAAGAAAACGTTTCTATATAGTATCCTGCTGGCTGCCACAATGGTGGCATTTATTATAGGCTATTTTGTTTTTATGCTGCCTTCTTTATATGTTGATTATGTTATGAAAAGTAATTTAGATTCCGCCATAGAAATTCAGAAGGGATATATGGAAAATGGAAGTTATGAGAATTTAACAGTAAAAAATCCGGCAGGAGCAATCACTCTGGAAATTCCTAAAGAAGGAGATACTGTATATGCGGCAGGAAAATTTTTTAAACTGACAGCAGAAATTCAGGATGATGAACTGGAAATTCTCTTAAACAGCTTTAGGGATATGATGAACGGAGAAATATCTTTTGAAGAATTTCAAAGAGAAATTGGAAATTTAGAAATGGAAAAATTTGATCTGGAAAATCTGTTTTCCGAAGATTCTCCTATAAGGATGCAGGTGGAAGGCATAGAAAATCAGGATATCTATACAGCAGAAAATATAAAAAGCCATATGATATCGGAAAATCTGCTGGTATATGAGGCAAGTGTTTCCGATGAAAATTATGGTTATACCACCTATATGGCAATGGGGTGGACACAGGAAGCATTTGTGATCACAATATTGCCTACCATGACACCGAAAATGGAGGAAATCACACCGGTGGTTATGGGAAGTCTGCCTATGATCGTTGCAGTTGTTTTTTTACTGGTACTGATTTCTTCCCGGTTCTTTTCGGGAAAAATCGTTAATCCCATTATTCGGCTTGCAGGCTATGCGGAAAGCGCCAAAATATCGGGAAATTTTCAGATAGAGCCATTTCATGGGGAAAGCAGGGATGAGATCGGTGTTTTGGCAGAAACCCTTAATGAATTATACGGAAAGCTTGGGGAAAATTATCTGGAACTGGAAGAAAAGAACCGGATGCTTAAAGAAAAAAACGAGAGACAGGAAGTGTTTTTGCGGGCTTCCTCCCATCAGTTAAAGACACCCATTGCGGCAGCTCTGTTATTGGTGGAAGGCATGATAAATGAAATAGGGAAATATAAGGATGCAAAAGCTTATCTTCCGGAGGTGAAAGAACAGCTTTTATCCATGAGTAAGATCGTAGAAGATATTTTATCATTGAATTATCGTGCAGAACATTTGGAAATGGAAGCTGTGGCAATAGATGTATTGGTGAAAGAAGTCATAAAATCCTATGAGTTCCAAATGGAAGAAAAACAATTAGAGGCTGATATAGAAGGCAAAAAGATTGTTCTGACAGATAGAGAAATCATGAAGAAGATCGTAGATAATCTGATTTCCAATGCAGTTCAATATACGCCCGGGGGAGAAAAAATAAAAATTGAAATCGGGACAAGTGCTCTGAGCATCAGAAATTATGGCACAACCATAGATGAAAAAATACTTCCTGATATTTTTGAACCTTTTGTCAGTAGTGATGAAGGCAGGAAAGGAAAGGGATTGGGACTTTACATAGTCTCATATTATGGCAGGCTTTTAGGATGCAGGGTACAGATTGAAAATGAAGAAAATCATGTATTGTCCAAATTGATATTTCCAGCCTGTGAGGAAAGAGGGGAGCGATAATATGCCATTGACCATCAAGCAATTAAAAGTAAAATACGGAAAACAGACAGCATTGGAGATCTGTGGGCCCATTTCTTTTGAAAAGGGAGACAGGATCGGAATCATCGGTTCGAACGGTGCGGGAAAAACTACATTGGTAAAAGCAATCCTGGGGCTTGTTGATTATGAAGGAAGGATTGTGACGCAGCTGACGCCGGAGCAGATGGCTGCACATATGCAGTTTAATGAATATGCAGTTACCATGCCGGTAAAGTACATTATGGAAACAATACTGAATACAAAGATCAGGGAAAATAAAAAGCTGCAGGAATTGATCTCTTTCTTTGATTTTGAAGGCTGTCTTTCCAAGAAATTCAGTTCCCTGTCGGGAGGGCAGAAACAACGCTTTACTATTATTATGGTAATGCTTCAAAATGCAGAGCTGACATTTTATGATGAAGTAACATCAGGACTGGATTTTGAAACCAGACAGAAACTGATGGAAAAACTGGTGGAATGGTATCAGGGGAAGGATAACACTCTTTTGGTTGTTTCCCACTATTATGAGGAATTGGAGCAGCTGGCGGATAAAATCCTGATTTTGGATCAGGGGAAAGTGATCGCCTATGGGAAAAAGGAGCAGTTGTTTCAAACCTTTTGCGGAAATGCGGTCTTTATTTTGGAAAATGAAAAAAGAAACCGGGAGCTGGCTGAGAAATTTACGAAACTGAAATCACCGGACCATTTAATTGCAATATCCTGTAGAAACAGGGAAGAGGAAGAAAAAATACTATCGCTTTTAGTCAGCCATGATGTAAATTTTAAACGAAGTAACTGTGATATTGAAATCATGTATGCCAATGCAAAAGAAAAATTCTATGAGCAGAAGGGAGAAAAGGAAAATGAAGGAAAGAAAATGTGACCTGAGTCTGATCATCTATGAATTAAGGAATATAAATGGGAATTTATTTGTTCACTTTTTTGGAATCATATTTCCTATTTTATTGTCCATCATTCTATCAAAAGCAATAGGGGATCAGGTCCCAAAGGAGGCGAGTCAGGAGGCTGTAACTACAGTTATGCTTACCATGACTTTGGTAATGCCAATGTCAATTATGCTCATAGGATATGGAGCTCTTTATTCTCAGGAAGTGGAAAGGGGAATTCCCATGAGAATGCATCTTTTCGGGCTGGGAGAAAAGAGCATTATGATGGCAAAGATCATTGCTCATCTTATTTTCTTAACTATTGCATTTGTTGTGTTTGGGGTATTTCAGTTTCTGTTTATGGATATCCAAAAGCCGGCTCTTTCATCTTTTTTTTGCTTAGTGATATCACTTTATTTGCTGGGGATTTTGTTCCTGATCCTGGCACATGCAATTTCTAATATATTTAAAAAATTTGGGATTACCTTTGGGATCGTGATGTTTCTTTATTTTATATTTATGATCTTAAGCGGCATGATGGGAGTGCGGATGGAACAACTTCCTGAAGGAATGCAGAAAATAGTAAAAACCCTCCCCATGTCCTATATCAGTAATGATTTCATAGAATTCTGGCAGGGAGGGTCCTATAACTTTATGCCGTTTATCCAGTCCTTTATCTTTTTGGGAGCTGTTTCGGGAATTCTCCTGTTATATTCTCTATATAAGAACAGAAGAGTAGTTAAATAGATTATACGCTTTCATGGAAAGTTCTGCTGATGACATCTGCCTGCTGTTCCGGTGTCAGTTTGATAAAGTTTACGGCATAGCCGGAAACGCGGATGGTCAGCTGAGGATACTTTTCAGGGTTTTTCTGGGCATCTAAAAGAGTGTCACGGTTTAATACGTTCACATTTAAATGATGTCCGCCCTTGGAAGCATATCCGTCCAATAAGTTTACTAAATTATCTACCTGTGCTTTGTTTTCCATAGTTCAATACCTCCATTTTTAAATATAAAACAATAACAGTAATTATTACTATAATTATATATTAGCAGAATTATGAAATTAGTCCAGTGTTTTTATGGAATTTATTGTATTTTTGAGGATACAATAAAGAATCGAAAAAACGTTAATAAATTGTTGACGAAGATTAAAATAAATGCTAGTATTTTATAAAAGCATATATTTCTATTATTCTTTTTGCACAATTTAAGTGCATTCTATTTTCTGCCGAAAGGCGTCTTGAAATCAGTGCTTTTAAAATCCAATCACACAATTTTAAAAGCAGGAGTTTCAAGAAGCGGAAAACACAAAAGGTAACTCCTGCCATAAGGAGGCTGCCTATGAAAAATAAAAATGAACTGCAGGAACAGAAAAAGTACAAGGACACAGTATTTCGACTGCTGTTTAGCGAGAAGAAAAGAGCGTTGGATTTGTTTTACATAGCTGATATTTTGCAGAAAATGTTTATGGATAAGACACTTTACAGCAGTAAGAGGATTACCATACCGAATCCCAATTTTATAGTATTTTATAACGGAATGAGGGAGATGCCTGAGAAGGTGGAAATGAAACTGTCCGATAGCTTTGCACTTCCTGCTGACAATCCTTCATTGGAATTGAAAGTGACCGTGTTAAACATCAATCCGGGAATGAATGAGAAGTTAAAGGAAAAATGCCAGGACTTAAAACAGTATATGATTTATATTGAAACGGTCAGGAAATATGCTAAAAACATGAGCTTAAAGGAAGCTGTTACAAAGGCGGTAAACGAATGTATTCAAGGAAATATATTGAGAGATTTTCTTATGGAGCAGAAATCTGAGGTGATCAAGATGAGTATTTATGAATTTGATGAAGAGCGTGAAATGAAGCTGATCCGGGAAGACGAACGGGAAATCGGACGGGAAGAAGGAAGAACAGAAGGAGAACATCGCATGCTTATGCTTAATAAGCATCTGTTAGCTGATGACCGTATGGAAGATTTAAAAAGAGCTTTGGAAGAGGAAGAATATCGAAGAGCATTATATCAGGAGTATAGTCTTTAATTTTCAATTGAAATAAAACATATTTTTATTAGAAAGTTGTAAAATTCAGAGATATATGTCTTAATAGGATTAAAAATGAAAAAGAAGCATTTTTGGCATTAAAAAGTGTCAAGGGTGCTTTTTTTGTCTGCGTTTTTGATTGCAAAGATAAAATAATCTTTTTGAAATTGGTCATAAACCTGTCCCCGCCACATATATTTTTTTAAGGACAGACTTACAGGCGGTGGACACATGGACAAGACGGAGACCATTAAAAATTTATTTCCCAGAGAATTTCATAGGATGCTTATACATCTGCCGGATATTATAGGCGGCTTGCAGGAGATCAGGCTCAGGGTTAACTGCCCCTGTATTTTTATTGTGGACAGAGTGGAACAATATCCTGACAGAAACGGGGAATTCTCACACAGCAGGGAAAGGGCGGCGGTTTTAAGTAAAGAGGAAATAGCCGCAGTTTTTAATCATATCTGCAATTATTCTCCTTATGCCTATGAAAGCCAGCTTCGCCAGGGGTATCTGACTGTGGCGGGAGGCCACAGGGTGGGAATCTTCGGGCAGGCGGTCATGGAGGGTGGTCAGGTTGCCTTGATAAAGCAGGTGCAGTTTTTACATATCAGAATTGTCCATGAGGTCCGGGGTGTGGCAAAAGACATTCTTCCTTACTTATATGAAGGAGGACAATTTTTAAACACTCTTGTGATCTCGCCTCCCGGTGCAGGCAAGACGACCATGCTGCGGGATATTGCAAGAATGGCATCCGATGGAAACCGGTATCATCCGGGAATGCAGGTCTGTATCATCGATGAACGTTCTGAAATTGCAGGAAGTTTCATGGGAGTTCCCCAAACCCATGTGGGCATCAGAAGTGATGTATTGGACGGATGCCCTAAAGCCATCGGCATGTTAATGGCAGTACGGGCTATGGGACCACAGCTTATTGTGGTAGATGAATTGGGATTGGATGCGGATTATGAAGCTCTTTATTGTGCTTCCGGATGCGGTATTAATCTGCTTGCATCCATACACGGAAATGATCTGACAGATGCAGCAAAAAAGCATATGGATAAAAAAGCAGTTTTCCGGGAAATTTTCCAAAGATTCATAATCTTAAACTGGAAAAAAGAGCATGGAAGATTTGGGCAGCAATGGAAAGTGCTGAATGAGAAAGGAGAGCAAATCGCACAAAAGACAGATAGCGCAGAAAAAAAGGAGGTAAAGCCATGAGGATTCTGGGTGGTATGATTTTTCTTTTGGGAACCGTTGGGTTTGGAATATTTCAATCCCTTTCCTACGAAAAAGGAATTGAATCTTTAAAGCAGGCGGCGGATATGATGCGGTATCTGATTGCGCAGATCCAGGTGGAAAACGCATCTTTGCCGGAAAGTATCTGCAAGGTTTCCGTCAGGATGGACGGGCCCATCGCAAATGTTCTCCAAAATGTCCAAAAAAGAAACAATAAAAATGACGGAAAACCGTTATTTGAAATCTGGCAGGAAGAAATGTCAGGACTGGAAGAGTTTTTTTCTGCAAAGGATCTGGATCTGCTGGTCCATATCTTTGACCAGACCGGCTTTTACGATACGAAGACACAATTGCAGCGGCTTCAGATGAATCTGGAAATATTTACGGAAGAGATCAAATCAATGGAAGGGCAGAGAGAAAATCGATGCCGCCTGTATCAGTCTATGGGGCTGATGGTTGGAATTTTTGTCATAATTTTACTTTGGTAGGAGATAGATGCATGAGCATTGGGATACTGTTTAAAATTGCAGCGGTAGGAATTCTGGTTACCATATTGAACCAGGTGTTAAAACATAGCGGAAAAGAAGAACATGCCTATTTGGTCAGCCTGTGCGGTTTTATCATTGTACTGACCTGGGTACTGCCTTTTATCGTGGATTTATTTCAGACTATGGAGAATCTGTTTTCTTTATAGATATTAAAGAATTCAAAAGGCAGGAGGTAATTATGGCATGGAAATTGTAAAGATCGGATTGCTGGGGCTGGTTTCTGTGGGAATCGCTTTGATGATCAAACAGACCAGACCGGAATACGCTTATTTGTTTATGGTATGCGCAGGACTATTTGTATTTTATCTTTGTTTTGATACATTTATGGCGGTGGCGGATATGACAAAACAAATTGGGGAAAGTGTGGGAAACTATGATAAATATATTCAATTATTGCTGAAAATCATAGGAATTTCATATATCAGCGAATTTTGCAGCGGAATGTGTCAGGATGCCGGATACCAGACATTGGGAAAGCAGATTGAAACTGCCGGAAAGTTTTGTGTACTTCTCACAGGACTGCCTGTATTCTTTACGCTGATCGATACCATCAGGGAGTATTTTTAATGGAAGAAAAATTGCTGTCCGCTTTGGATTTGGGAAATTTAAACGGATTTTTAGATTCCATATTGTATGGGGAAAGTATAACAGTAGAAGAGTTGTTAAAGGAACTGATGTCAGGGGATGTTTCTTCCTTTACAAAGCTGTTGGGGGAGTATGCCCATCAGGTGTTTTTTGGAAATCTAAAACAATGCAGGGATCTGTTTCTGGGAATCATGCTTCTGGGAATCTTTGCCATTGTCTTAAGCAGTATGTCGGATTTATTTTCCAACAGCCAGATAGCTGTGTTTTCCAGATATTTTGTTTTCATGTTCGTTTCCCTGCTGCTTCTGAAATGTTTTGTGGGTTCCTATGAATCGGCAAAAACTCTTCTGGAAGAAATGGAAAGCTTTACAGGAGCCCTTATGCCGGTATTTTGCATAGCTTTGGGAATGTCAAACGGAACTGTCACGGCGGTGGCACATTATGAATTGCAGTTGTTTTTATTGTTTCTGGTACAAAAAATCCTCATTACCATTTTGCTTCCGTTGGTACAGGTATACTGTATGCTCCATGTAATGAATCAGTTACCTGAGGGTAACAGATTTGGAGGGATCATGGCTTTGATCAAAAAGATCATAGTCTTTGTGACTAAGGCAAGCTTATTTGCTTCCATCGGCGGGAGCATGATGCAGGCAGCCATCATGCCTTCTGTAGACGGATTTAGGAATCAGCTTTTTATAAAAACAGTATCGCTTTTTCCGGGGCTGGGAGATTATGCAGATGCCATTGGTGAAATGGTCCTTCAGGGTGCGTCCCTGATCAAAAACAGCATTGGTATTATAGGAATTTTTATTTTGATCATCATGTGCATCAGGCCGGTGTTAGTTACTCTTATGTATGGCTGTGTGATCCGCCTTGCATCTGCACTGCTGCAGTTATCGGGAGAAAAGAAATTTACAAGTCATATATGGAAAATGGCAGACAGTTTTTTTCTTCTTGCAAGAATACAGTTTTTCGGCGGCGGTATTTTCTTTGTATCCATCGCTGTTGCTACAGTAGCATTTTACCGGAGGTAGGTTATGGGATCTTATTTGGAAAGACTATGTATTTTCATCTGTTTAGGAGATTTATTGGCAAATTTTCTGCCTTCTTCCAAATTTGAAAAGCTGTACCGGTATGTTGCAGGAATATTGATCCTGCTTCTGGTCATAGAGCCTTTAGGGAAAGATGTGTCAAAGCTGATGGAAGAAGAAGGGAACGGTCTGGAGAAAACCTTTGAAGAAAGAATTGCAGGACAGGATCTGCTTTGGGATGCCGGGAAGGGGACAGATCGTATAAAAGAAGAAACGGAAAGGATGACAGAAGCTTATTTGGGACAATTAACGGAAGAAGAAATAGCGGAAGAACTTACGGATTATGGCTATGAAATTGAATCGGAAGAAGGAGCGGATAAAAAAGTTGAATAAATTGCAGGATTCAGAAAAGGAAAAAGGAAATGTGCAGGGAGGAAGGGCTATGGAAAAATGGAAGCAGCTATGCGGGAAAATAGGAAAAGACCGCTTTTTGATCCTCATCATCGGCGGGCTTCTGCTTTTGGTCATCACTTATCCGCTGCCTTCCGGTACAAAAGGAGAGGCAGATCAGGATAAAACCATTCAAAATATCAGCAGCAGGACATCCGGGAGCACCTCTGATAGCCAGAAGGCGGCAGTGGCGGGGGAAGATAACTATATTGACAAAATGGAATCCCGCCTTTCTCGGGTTTTGTCCAATATCTATGGGGCAGGAAAAGTAAAAGTATTTATTTCCCTTTCTGACTATGGGACCAGCGTTGTGGAAAAAGATGTTTCCTACACACGAAATAATGAGGAAAAGGAAGGGGGAGATCTGCAGAATACGGTGACCCTCATAACCGAAAACAATGAGGAAACTGTTTATACCGCCGATGAAAAGGGAAATGATGTACCTTTTGTCAACAAAATCACAGCTCCTAAGGTGGAAGGGGTGCTGGTGGTTGCAGAGGGCGGAGGGAATCAATCGGTGGTACAGGAAATGAAAGAGGCAATTATGGCATTATTCGGAATCGAGGAACATAAAATAAAAGTAGTAAAGATGAAAGGTGAAGAAAGATGAAAGGAAAATTTGATGTAAAAAAGCTGTGGAAGCGGAACCAGATTATGATAACAGCTTTGGCACTTATGATTGCCATTGCAGGTTATCTGAACTTTACCGGAAAACAGATTGATGATGAGATCCTTTTTACCACATCGGCGCAGTTTGAGGAGGCAGATGCCGGTCTGGTGGAGGAAACGGTGCCCACAGATGCCCAGTCTGTTTATGATGAAAATGCGGGATTATACGATATTTCCGATGAAGATGCAAAATACTATACGGAAATTGAAAGTCTGGATGAGGATATCAGCCTGTCATCAGTGGAAGGGCTGGACGAGGAAACAGCAGAAACCATTTCCCAGTCAGAAGATCTGGGTGTAACGGCAGATGCCGCAGATACTGTAGTGAATGATGAAATGGCATTGGAAACCGGCGTTGAAACCGCACAGGCAGAAGGAGAAGAGATTCCAGGAGAAGCAGTATTTACCAATACGGTATCCGTCACATCATTAGCAGAGGCTAACTTGATGAAGGAACAGACAAGGGCGCAAAATAAGGCTGCGTTGATGGACATTATCAACAATGAAAATATTTCTGATGCTGCAAAGCAGGAAGCAGTAAACAGTATGATCGCCCTGACGGATCTGGCGCAGAAGGAATGTGAAACCTTAGTAATGCTGGAAGCCAAAGGATTTCCCCAGGCAGTTGTAAGCATTAACGGAGATACTGTAGATGTCTGCATCGGTATGAACGAACTGACCCAGGCACAGATTGCCCAGATCGAAGACATCGTCAAAAGAAAAACCGGCATTGCCGCAGAAAATATTATCATCTCCCCTGTAGGAGAAAATTAGTGAAATGCAGATAGATTCATGTTATAATGTCCACGCAGGCAATGAGCAGTGCGCCGGGTGTGCACTGTGGGTAAAAGCAACTAAGCCCCCTGTCAGATTGATTTAGGAGATGATTACATGAACCGGGTATTTTTGGTCGTACTGGACAGTTTCGGTATCGGAGAGATGCCGGACGCCGCAGATTTTCACGACGCAGGCGCAAATACCATAGCATCCTGTGCCACAAGTACATATTTTAAGCTGCCCAATTTACAAAAGATGGGACTATTTAATATAGACGGAGTGACTGTTGGAGAAAAGGCTGAAAATCCCACTGCAGCAGTGGCGAGAATGAAAGAAGCCTCTCAGGGAAAGGATACTACTATCGGGCATTGGGAGATCGCAGGCGTTCAGTCCATGCGCCCGCTGCCGACTTATCCTGACGGATTTCCCAAAGAGATACTGGATGAGTTTAGTAAACGGTGCGGCAGAGGCATTCTGTGCAATAAGCCTTATTCCGGTACGGAGGTCATTAAGGACTACGGAAAAGAGCATATGGAAACCGGCAGGCTGATAGTTTATACCTCTGCCGACAGTGTATTTCAAATTGCCGCCCATGAGGAAGTGGTTCCTGTGGAGACTCTCTATGAATATTGTCATATAGCCAGAGAAATCCTACAGGGAGAGCATGGTGTGGGCAGGGTCATAGCAAGACCCTTTGTGGGTATGGAAGGCAATTTCACCCGTACTTCCAAAAGACATGACTATTCCCTGATGCCTCCTAAGGCTACCATGCTGGATCATATTTCTAAGGCAGGAAAGGATGTTCTTGGAGTAGGCAAGATCTATGATATTTTTGCAGGCTCCGGCATTACAAAATATACCTATTCTTCCGGGAATGCAGACGGTATTGAGAAAATGCTTTCTTATATGGAGGAAGATTTTCATGGACTTTGCTTTGTAAATCTGGTAGATTTTGATATGTTATACGGACATAGGAATGATATTGACGGATATGCTAAGGCACTTGCTTATTTTGATGAAAAACTTCCGCTGATCCTGGAAAAACTAAAAGATGATGATGTGCTGATGATCACCGCAGATCATGGCTGTGATCCGGGGTATACGGTTTCCACGGATCATTCCAGGGAATATACGCCTTTTTTGATGTATGGAAAGAAAATTGAGCCTGTTAATTACGGAACCAGGGATACCTTTGCAGATATTTCAGCAACGGTTTTGAAACTTTTGGATGTATGTGGAGAAAGTGACGGAACCAGTCTGATATAGGCAGATCCGGTCAGGAGCCTGAATGAGGAAATAAACTTTTGGAGGAACAACAGTGAGCGACATTAAGACAGAAATCAACAGAAGAAGGACTTTTGCCATTATTTCTCACCCGGATGCGGGTAAGACAACTCTGACAGAGAAGTTTTTGCTCTACGGAGGAGCGATCAATCTGGCAGGAAGCGTAAAAGGAAAGGCAACAGCAAGACATGCGGTTTCCGACTGGATGGAAATTGAAAAGGAAAGAGGTATTTCCGTTACGTCTTCTGTTCTGCAGTTTGAATATGATAACTATTGCATTAACATTTTGGACACACCTGGACATCAGGATTTTTCCGAGGATACTTACCGTACGCTTATGGCAGCGGATTCCGCAGTCATGGTGATCGATGCATCCAAAGGCGTGGAAGCACAGACCAGAAAGCTGTTTAAGGTCTGTGTTATGAGACACATTCCGATTTTTACTTTTATCAACAAAATGGACAGGGATGCCAACGATACCTTTGACCTGCTGGATGAGATCGAAAAAGAGTTAGGTATTGCTACCTGTCCCATTAACTGGCCCATTGGCTCCGGTAAAGGCTTTAAAGGGGTCTATGACAGAAGAAGCAGGAGCGTCATTACCTATTCTGATACCCAGAAAGGTACGAAAGAGGGGGAAACCAGCATAATCAATGTAGATGACAGAGAGGCTCTGCTTTCCCATATCGGGGAAGAGGCAGAGGACAAGCTCTTGGAAGAAATAGAGCTTCTGGATGGCGCCAGTGCTGAATTCGATCTGGATCTGGTGCAGAAGGGAGATCTGACTCCGGTATTTTTCGGTTCAGCACTGACCAATTTCGGTGTGGAAATCTTTTTACAGCACTTTTTGGAGATGACAACCACACCTTTGCCGAGAAAAGCGGATATCGGGCTGATAGAACCTACGGAACACGAATTTTCCGCTTTTGTTTTTAAAATCCAGGCGAATATGAATAAGGCGCACAGAGACAGGATCGCATTTATGAGAATCTGTTCCGGGCGTTTTGATGCCGCAAAGGAAGTTAAACACGTACAGGGCAATAAGGTCATGAGACTTTCCCAGCCCCAGCAGCTGATGGCAAACGACAGAAAGATTCTGGATGAGGCTTATGCAGGAGATATTATCGGTGTGTTCGATCCGGGAATTTTTTCCATCGGAGATACCATCTGCATGCCTAAGGATAATTTCAGATATGAAGGCATTCCTACCTTTGCCCCGGAACATTTTGCAAGGGTAAAACAGCTTGATACCATGAAGAGGAAACAGTTTGTAAAAGGAATTACACAGATTGCCCAGGAAGGTGCCATTCAGATTTTCCAGGAATTTAATACGGGTATGGAGGAGATCATCGTAGGTGTCGTAGGTGTACTGCAGTTTGATGTGCTTAAATACCGCCTGGAAAATGAATATAATGTGGAGATCCGTCTGGAAAATCTGCCTTACGAATACATTCGGTGGATCACCAATAAGGACATTGACCTAAATGCCATTTCAGGAACCTCCGATATGAAAAAGATAAAGGATTTAAAGGGAAATCCCCTGCTTTTATTCTCCCATGAATGGAGCATCGGCATGACCCTTGACAGGAACAAAGGATTAGAACTGGCCGAATTTGGCAAAAATGAATAATCCGAGAGGTCTTTATGAAAAAAAACATTCACTGGTCAGCATTTTTGCTGTGTTTTGTAATGGTATTTTTACAGGGATGTTCAGGCGTGGTAAATCCGTCTGCTGATTCCGCAGAAGAAACGGAAAAGATAGTTTATGAGGAAACGGAACAGGATCAGGAGCACCTTGCAGAGGTTACTGAAAGGGTTCAGAAGGAAACGGCTCAGGAAGGATATTATTATTCACAGCTTTCAGAGGATGAAAAGGTGGTTTATGAACAGGTTTACCGGTCGCTGGCAGACAGAAAAGAGGTCAGTGTGTCAACACTTTCTTCTGAAGTCCTGGATAAGGTTTTTACCTGTGTGCTTAACGATCATCCGGAGATATTTTATACCTCGGGATATATCTATACCGCCCACAGCAGGGGTGATGAAACGGTAAGTTTGTCATTTGTGGGAAAATATGATTATGATGAGGCGGAATGCGAAAGAAGGGAAGGAATGATCCAACAGGAGTCTGAACGGATTCTTTCCGGGATTCCGGCAGACGCAGCGGATTTTGATAAGATCAAATATATTTTTGATCTTCTGGTAAATGAAACGGAATATGTGGCAGGTTCAGAGGATAACCAGAATATCTGTTCCGTGTTGATCGGACATGAATCCACATGCCAGGGATATGCCAAGGCAACCCAGTATCTGCTGGAAAAGGCGGGAATTCGGGCGGCATTTGTCAGTGGAACAGTAGCTGAAGGCAGCCATGCATGGAATCTGGTCATGGCAGATGGGGCATGGTATTACCTGGATACTACATGGGGAGACGTGGATTATCAGACCCAGAGAGATGAAGAGGCAGTAGATGAGGAAGTTATGGCGATCAATTATGATTATTTTATGATCGGGTCCGACAGGCTTTATGAAACCCATACGCCTAACAGGATCGTTCCTCTTCCGGACTGCATGGCGACGGAAAACAATTATTACGTCCATGAGGGGCTTTATCTGACGGGACTGGATACGGAAGTCCTTCATGATATATTTGAAAGGGCATATGAAAAAGGGGAGACTACCGTACAATTTCAATGCGCCAATGAGGCGGTGTTTCTGCAGGTTTCAGATTATCTTCTGGATGAACAGCATATTTTTGATTTTGTGGATACCATCGATTCAGTGCCTTATGTGGATAATCCGGAAACAGATACCTTTTGTTTCTGGCTGTAGCAGGATTTATTCTTTGCAAATGAAAGGATATTTGGTATAATATAGAAAGCGTAGGCAAAAAAGTGTCTGCATATGTAAGGTAAGTGGTAGTTACCAGCTTGCAGGAAGGAGCATTTTTATGGAAAAAGAAATGGAACGTGACGCATATACGTTAAAAGAGGATGATAATTCCGGAGCAGTGTCAATTGCAGATGATGTGGTTGCCATGATTGCATCCTTAGCAGCAACGGAAGTGGACGGAGTAGGTGCCATGGTAGGAAATATTACCAATGAGCTTATGAGCCGCGTGGGTATGAAAAAGCTGACAAAGGGTGTAAAGGTAACTGTAGCAGAGGGAAAGGTCAGTGCCGATCTGGCAATTACCATTGATTATGGTCACAACATTCCCGAAACATCCCAGGAAGTCCAGAAAAAAGTGAAAAATGCCATTGAGAATATGACAGGTCTGGAAGTGGATGTGGTCAATATCCGCATTGCAGGCATCAATATGAAGGCATAAGGTCACAAAACAGAACAACAGAGGATGAGCAATGAGCAGAAGAGAACTGAGGGAACGGGTTTTTAAATTGCTGTTCCGTATCGAGTTTAATGATGAAGAGGAAATGCCGGAACAGATGGCGCTGTTTTTTGAGGAAGAAGAATCCTTAGAGGATTCCGCAAGGGAAGAAATCAGCAGAAAATATGCCGGGATTCTTGAAAAAAAAGAAGAACTGGATGCCATGTTAAATGAGAAAGCCACCGGATGGACTGTGTCCAGAATGGGCAAGGTGGATCTGACCATTTTAAGGCTGGCTCTTTTTGAGATGCTGTATGACGATGACGTACCGGTTTCCGTTGCGATCAATGAAGCGGTAGAGCTGGCAAAAAAATTCGGACAGACAGAGTCCCCGTCCTTTATTAACGGGGTATTGGCTAAATTTGCAAATTAGGGGCTTTTAAAATGCAGAACGTTTATTCCGTATCATGGGTAAATGCATATGTGAGAAACATGATCTCCCAGGATTTCATGTTACAGTCCTTGTATGTAAAGGGTGAAGCGAGCAATGTGAAATATCATTCCTCGGGTCACCTTTATTTTACATTGAAGGACGGACAGGGTGCCATGGCATGTGTCATGTTTGCTGGAAACCGTGCCGGACTTAAATTTCGCTTAGAGGAAGGCATGCAGATCATAGTATTCGGCAATATGGATGTCTATGAAAGAGACGGCAGATATCAGCTTTATGCAAAGGAAATCACTCCGGCGGGAACAGGACAGCTCTATGAAAAATTTGAACGACTGAAAAAAGAACTGGAAGAGATGGGAATGTTCGATCCCATCTACAAACAGAAAATCCCCAAATATATAAAGCGTCTGGGCGTTGTAACAGCTCCTACGGGAGCGGCGGTCAGGGATATTATTTCCATTACCAAAAGAAGAAATCCGGGTGTGGAGATCATTCTCTATCCTGCAATTGTCCAGGGAGAACAGGCAGCGGAAAGTATCATAAACGGAATCCATGCTCTGGAGCAGTTTGGAGTGGACGTAATGATCGTAGGCAGGGGCGGCGGCTCCATTGAAGATCTGTGGGCATTTAATGAAGAATCGGTGGCAAGGGCTGTTTTTGAATGTGAAATACCCATTATTTCCGCAGTAGGACATGAAACGGATACTACCATTACGGACTTTGTGGCAGATCTTCGTGCACCGACACCTTCAGCGGCAGCGGAACTGGCGGTTTTTGAGGCTGACAGGGTATTGGAACAGCTTAAGAGCAGTCAGATGAGAATGGAAGCTGCCGTAGAAAGACGGATCAATGAATACCGGATGAAAAACCGCACTTATGAGGCGCGGCTGAGATCCCTGTCGCCGGAGGCACGGCTGAAGGAACAGAGGATGCGGCTTATGAATTTGGAGGAACGTCTGGAAAATGCCATAGACAGCCGTATGGAGAAAGCAAAGCACCGGCTGGCGCTTTCGGCACAAAAGCTGGACGGACTTTCGCCCCTCAAAAAGTTAAGCAGCGGCTATGCCTTTGTACAGGATGAAAAGGGAAAGGGAATCCGGGAAATCAGTCAGATTCAAAAGGGAGATGAGATTTCTCTCCATGTGATCGGCGGTCATGCACGGGCAAAGGTAACGGAGGTTTATAAGCAGTGAAAAAGGAAAAGATAGAAGAAAAAGAAAATGAAATGGAAAGCCTGTCAATAGAGGAAGCCTTTGCCAAACTGGATGAGACCATCTTACAGTTAGAGGCTGAGGATATTACTTTGGAGGATTCCTTAAAGGCATATGAACAGGGAATGGAATACGTCAGATCCTGTAATGAAGCAATAGACAGGGCAGAGAAAAAAGTTCTGGTAATCAGAGGGAATGGAGAACTGGATGAGTTTTAATGAGATCAGAGATGAAAAAGTAAAAGAAATTGAAAATATTATTTTGGAATATCTTCCCAAAGAAGAAGGACCTCAGAAGAAAGTAATCGAAGCGATGCGTTACAGTGTCATGGCGGGCGGGAAAAGGCTGCGCCCCATGATGTTAAAAGAAGCTTATGTTTTATTCGGAGGCAGGGGGGATAAGGCGGATGCTTTTATGGCAGCCCTGGAATATATTCACAATTATTCCCTGGTCCATGATGACCTTCCTGCTATGGATAATGACGAATACCGCAGAGGCAGAAAGACCACCCATGTAGTGTATGGGGAGGATCTGGCTATTCTGGCAGGGGATGCTTTGCTCAATTATGCCTATGAGGTTGCCGCAAAGGCGGTAGTGAAGTATCAGGGAGATGGATCTGTAGGCAGAGCTTTTGCCATTCTTGCCCAAAAAGCAGGAATTTTTGGCATGGTAGGCGGACAATGTGTGGATGTTATGAATGAAAACAGACAGGAACCTCTGACAATGGAAGAGATTTTGTTTATCCATGAGAATAAAACAGCAGCTTTGATGGAATGTGCCCTGATGTGCGGAGCGGTGTTAGCAGGCGCTAATGATGAGCAGGTTGCAATGATGGAAAAAGTGGGTTCCGATATCGGACTGGCATTCCAGATCCAGGATGATATTCTGGATGTGACCAGTACTTTTGAAGAACTGGGCAAGCCTATCGGGAGCGACGAAAAGAATCAGAAGGCAACTTATTTGTCCCTGACAGGCATGGAAAAGTCCCGGGCAGAGGTAAAAAGACTGACCCATGAGGCTGTAGAGATTCTGAAAAGCCGGGATCAGAGAAATGAGTTTTTGGAAGAACTGGTATTATCCCTGGTTTCACGCAGGAATTGATGGTAAAAGAGGAATAACCAATGATTTTAGAACAAATACAGAAGGAAAATGATATTAAAAAAATAGATCCCAAAGATTATGATCTGCTGGCTGCGGAAATCAGAGAATTTCTGATCGATAAGATCAGCCAGACAGGCGGACATCTGGGGTCCAATCTGGGTGCGGTGGAACTTACCATGGCGCTGCATCTGGTACTGAATATGCCTGAGGATAAGATCATATGGGATGTGGGACATCAGGCATATACCCATAAGCTGCTGACGGGAAGAAGGGACGGTTTTGACTCCCTGCGCAAATATGGCGGTATGAGCGGTTTTCCCAAAAGAAAGGAAAGCAATTGTGATGCTTTTGATACGGGACACAGCTCCACTTCTCTTTCTGCAGGGCTGGGACTTGTAAAGGCAAGGGATCTGCTGGGGCAGAAGCATACGGTAGTTTCTGTGATCGGTGACGGTTCTTTAACCGGCGGTATGGCATATGAAGCATTGAACAATGCGTCCAGAATGGGTTCTAACTTTATAATTGTGTTAAATGACAACAATATGTCCATTTCCGAAAATATCGGCGGCGTTTCCCAATATTTAAACGGCATCCGAACCAATGCCAAGTATCTGGATCTGAAGGACAGCATTTACTATGGTCTGCTGGATATGCCTAAGTACGGTCAGAAGGTTGTAAAAAAGATCCAGAATGTAAAAAACGGCTTAAAGCAGCTGGTAATTCCGGGAATGTTTTTTGAGGATATGGGTATCACATATCTGGGACCTGTAGACGGTCATGATATCAAAGCACTGACCAAGGTATTAAAGGAAGCAAAAGGCGTTAAGAACGCCGTTTTGGTTCATGTGATCACCAAAAAAGGAAAAGGCTATGAGCCGGCAGAAAAACATCCTGCCAGATTTCATGGAGCAGAGCCCTTTGTCATTGAAACGGGACTGCCCAAAAATCAGAAGGAAAAAGCCAATTATACCGATGTGTTTGCAACGGTTATGAATAAACTGGGAGAAAAGGACGACAGGATCGTAGCGATCACTGCGGCAATGCCTGACGGAACCGGCTTGAAGCGTTTTAAGAACCGGTATCCTGACAGATTTTTTGATGTGGGAATTGCAGAGGAACATGCAGTTACCTTTGCGGCAGGTCTGGCTGCAGGGGGCTTAAAGCCTGTAGTGGCAGTATATTCTTCCTTTTTGCAAAGAGCCTATGATCAGATCCTTCATGATGTCTGTATTCAGAATCTGCCCGTTACCTTTGCCATAGACCGGGCGGGGCTGGTAGGAAGCGACGGTGAGACCCATCAGGGAATTTTTGATCTGTCCTACTTATCATCCATTCCCAATATGCACATTATGGCACCCAAAAACAAATGGGAGCTGGCGGATATGCTGAAATTTGCTGTTGATTTCGGCTGTCCCATTGCACTCCGTTATCCCCGTGGCGTGGCATATGACGGTCTGAAAGAACATAGGGCTCCTATCATATACGGAAAGAGTGAACTGATCCATAAAGGAAAAGGCATCGCCCTTTTAGGAGCAGGCAGTATGGTCAAAACCGCATTGGAGATAAAAGAATTTCTGGCAAATGACGGCATGGACCCAACCATTATCAATGCCCGGTTCATTAAGCCCATTGACGAGAAAATGATTTCATCGCTGACAGATGACCACGACCTCTTTGTTACTCTGGAGGAAAATGTATTAAGCGGCGGTTATGGAGAAAAAGTAACAGAATATCTCACAGAAAACTATCCTCAAAAACGGGTATTGAACATTGCCCTCCCCGATACATATGTAGAACATGGCAATGTGGATATCCTCAAAAAGGAAGTGGGAATCGATGCAGATTCCATTTATAGTAGAATTCTTCAAAAACTCAGTGAAAATTGATAAATTGTAATGATATTGTAAATAAGCTCCAAAACAGCAGAATAAAGAAAACAAAAAAGTGAGCGAGGAAAAGGATGAAAGAAAGACTGGATATTCTTCTGGTTAAACAACAGCTTGCACAGTCAAGAGAAAAAGCAAAAGCCATTATCATGTCAGGAATCGTCTATGTAAACGGTCAGAAAGAAGACAAAGCGGGTGCGACATTTGAAGAATCTGAGGTGACTGTTGAAGTAAGAGGCAATACCCTTCCCTTTGTAAGCCGGGGAGGTTTAAAACTGCAAAAGGCATTTCAGGTATTTCCCATTGACG
This sequence comes from Lachnospiraceae bacterium, assembly GCA_017936785.1. GTDB lineage: Bacteria > Bacillota > Clostridia > Lachnospirales > Lachnospiraceae > UBA2882. The sequence continues at coordinate 44,444 of JAGBEV010000012.1, forward strand.
TATCGGGTATGACCTGCCTTGATATCGGTGCATCCACAGGCGGTTTTACGGACTGTATGCTCCAAAAGGGTGCAGGAAAGGTCTATGCGGTAGATGTTGGCCATGGACAGCTTGATTGGAAGCTGCGCAATGACAGCAGGGTAATCTGCATGGAAAAGACCAATTTCCGTTATGTGACAAAGGAGCAGATTCCCGAGCAGATTGATTTTGCTGCAACAGATGTGTCTTTTATTTCCCTGACAAAAATTCTGCCGGCGGCAAAGGCTTTGTTAAAGCCGGGAGCCTGTATGGTATGTCTGATCAAGCCCCAGTTTGAAGCAGGAAGGGAAAAGGTGGGAAAAAAAGGCGTGGTAACCGATCCCGGGGTACATAAAGAGGTTGTGGAAAAGATTGAAGTCTTTGCTTCTTCCATGGGATTTTTAATTGCCGGGCTGGATTTTTCGCCCATTAAAGGACCGGAAGGCAATATTGAATATTTGTTATATATACAAAACGCAGGAGATGAACCTACAGAGCCGCCTTTGGAGAAAATACCGGAAGTGGTGGCAGCTTCTGCTGAAGCTCTTTCACACAAATAAGAGCAGATGGAGATCGTATGGAACGCTTTTATATCATAACTAACAAACCAAAAGATGAACAATTGAAAGTGACCGGAGAGATCGTGTCCTATCTGGAGTCTTATGGAAAAAAATGCAGCATCTGCGTCAGGGACAAAGATGCAGAGGAGTACAGAAAGGATACGGAGGAAACGGGCAGGGAAATCCATGTGCCTGCAGATACGGACTGTATTCTGGTGCTGGGCGGAGATGGCACCCTGCTCCAGGCTGCAGTGGATACCATGGATCTGGATATTCCCCTGTTAGGCATAAATCTGGGCACTTTAGGCTTTATGGCAGAGGTGGAAAAGACCAATATAAAAAACGCATTAAAAGCGCTGATCGATGATCATTTTGATGTGGAAGAACGCATGATGTTAGATGGGCAGATCTATCATGAGGGAACCATGATCAAAGAACTTCATGCCTTAAATGATATTGTTCTGACCAGAAGAGGCTCTTTAAAAATTGTTGCCTATGACATTTATGTAAATGGACAATTTTTAAACAGCTACCATGCGGACGGGGTTATTGTTTCTACGCCCACCGGTTCTACAGGATATAATATGTCTGCAGGAGGACCTATTGTGGAGCCTAAGGCAAAAATGCTGCTGCTGACACCCATCTGTCCTCATACCATCAGTGCCAGAAGCATTGTTTTATCGCCGGAGGATCTGATTGAAATTAAGATCAGGGACGGACGCAATGGTGAGGCACAGGAAATGGAAGTTAATTTTGACGGGTCCTTTACCAAGCATCTGTCAACAGGTGACAGCATCAGAATATGCAGATCGGCAAGGGTAACCAAGTTTATCCGCCTGAGTAAAGTAAGCTTTTTGGAAGTACTGCATAAAAAGTTAAGCGAGTGATCGGGGTGATCATCATGAAAAATGAAAGACATCAGGCAATTGCCTCTTTAATAGAAAAATATCAGATCGGAACCCAGGAGGAACTGGCAGAAAAGCTGAGGGAATCCGGTTTCAATGTAACACAGGCTACTGTATCCAGGGATATCAGGCAGATGAATCTGAAAAAAGCTCCCATCAATGGTGGAAAGTCCTGTTATGTGATGATGAAGGAAGAAGCGCCCCTGACCGGCGCTTATGGAAGAGCATTAAAAGAAAGTCTTGTTTCCGTAGATGTGGCAATGAACCTGCTTGTACTGAAAACTCATCCGGGAATGGCAATGGCAGTTGCAGCGGCAGTAGATGCTCTGAACTTTGGGGAAATCGTGGGGACCATTGCAGGAGATGATACGGTCATGGTAGCCATCAGGACTGTAGAAGATGCTCAGGCGGTAAAAAAGAAATTTCAGGAAATGTTAATGTCCTAAAAGATTGTGTCTGGAGAGCACAGGGGAGAAGTTCCCTTAAATGCAGACATAAGGAGATAAAGATGTTAGAAAGTATTCATGTAAAGAATGTAGCCTTGATTGATGAGGCGGAAGTGGAATTTGACGAGGGATTGAATATTTTAACGGGAGAAACCGGTGCAGGCAAGTCGATTTTGCTGGGGTCCGTGCAGTTGGCACTGGGTGCAAAGGCTGATAAGAGCCTGATCAGGCAGGGGGCGGAATGCGCTTTTGTACAGCTGGTGTTTTCTTTAAACGGAGAACAAAAGAAAATCCTGGAAGATCTGGATTTTTCCACTGAGGATGATGTGCTGATATTACAGAGAAAGATTTATCCGGCAAAAAGTATCTGCAAGGTAAACGGAGAAGCAGTTACCTTAAAGACCATGCAGGGCATTGCGGAGCATTTTATCGATATTCACGGACAGAGGGAACACCAGTCTGTTCTAAAGACATCCAAACAGGAAGAAATATTGGATGATTACGGAAGGGATTTACTGGCAGAACCTTTAAAGGAAATTGCACTGCTGTATGGAAAATACCGTCAGGAAGAAGCTGCAATTTCGGAAGCGGCAGGCATGGATCAAAATCATGTTAAGGAACTGGACTTTGCAAGATATGAATTGGATGAAATAGAAAAAGCAAAGCTGACAGAAGGTGAAGATGCGGCACTGGAAGAACGTTACATGCGTCTTGTGAACGGGCAGAAAATCCGGGAAGCCGTAGGCGGAGCGGAAAGCATTTTGCAAAATGAAGGAGGAAACGGCGTTATCAACGCTCTGTCCCTTGCGATCCGCCAGTTAAAGGAAGCCCAAAGTCTGGATGCTTCCCTGACAGATGAATTGCAGCAGCTTTCTGATGCGGAAACGATCCTTCAGGAGTGCGGTCACAGTCTGGACCGCTATCTGGACAACTTTTTGCTGGAAGCCGATGATTTTGCCGCAGTAGAAGAAAGGCTGAATCTGATCAATCATTTAAAAGATAAATATGGAAAAGAAATTTCTGATATTTTAAAATATGAAGAAAATTTAATTGAAAAAATTCATAAACTAGAAAATTTTGAGCAATATAATCAGGAATTGCAAATGCAACATGAAAAAACAAAACAGGACTATTTTGAACTGGCTCTCAGACTTCATGAGATCAGAACAAAAGAAGCGGATAAGCTGACCGTTGAAATGGAAAAAGCTCTTCATGATCTGAATTTTGAACAGTGTATTTTTCAGGTTAAAACGGATTATGATGAAGCCTTTATGAGTAAAAACGGATGTACAAAAGTGACTTTCCGGATTTCCTTAAATCCGGGAGAACCATTAAAGGATCTGTCGGCAGTTGCCAGCGGCGGTGAATTATCCCGTATTATGCTGGCGTTAAAAAGCATTTTCGCAGATAAAGACCGGATGGGCACTTTGGTCTTTGATGAAATTGATGCCGGGATCAGTGGCAAAACAGCCTGGAAGGTTTCGGAAAAGCTGGAAGTTTTAAGAAAAAGACATCAGGTTATCTGTATTACCCATCTGCCACAGATCGCAGCAATGGCAGATGCCCATTATGGAATAGAAAAAACAGTTTCCAATGAACAGACGCACACCGGAATACAGCGTTTGGATAAAGAGGAAAGCATAGCTGAAATCGGCAGATTATTGGGAACGGATCAGTTGACCGAGGCTGTTTTGCAAAATGCAAGGGAAATGAAAGATTTGGCAGAACAGACAAAACAATCCCAAAGTAAAAATAAATCATAGGCACATAATAAGAAGGACGTAAAGGTCCTTCTTTTTTTGTGGAGGTTAAAGATGAAAGGATATAAAATCAGTTTATATATTGCGCTGGCATTAACCTTGCTGGCAGGCTTTGTTACCTATGAATATGTTTTTTACAGGCAGATTCCCGATACGCTGTATCTGGAAAAGGGAAAATCCCAGGAAATTGAATTTGCACTGCCGGTAACGGGAGAATTGGAGGTACCGGAAGAAACATATGTGGAAACATGGGAAAACAGTCAATCCAGAATAGATAACAGGGATGCCGTAGTTTCCAATGAATATATATGGAAATTAAAACTTTTCGGAATCGTTCCCTTAAAGAATGTGGATATTAAGGTAATCGATGAAGAAAGTGTTTATCCCGTAGGCGTTCCCATCGGAATTTATGTAAAAACCGACGGCGTGCTGGTGGCAGGGCTGGGAAACATAAAAACTGCCGACGGAAGAGAAGCCTGTCCCTGTGAAAATATTCTACAGACAGGGGATTATATTTTGTCCATCAATGGAGAAAACGTATCCTTAAAAGGAGAAGTTATTGAAAAAGTAAAGGCTTCAGCAGGAGAACCGGTGATCATGACGATCAGGAGGAACGGACAGGTAAGCCGTGTAAAGGTAACACCGGCACTGAACAATGCCAATGAATATCAGATCGGAGTCTGGATCAGGGATTCGGCACAGGGAATCGGAACTTTGACCTATATTGACGAAGAAAACGGCTTTGGGGCTTTAGGGCACGGAATCAATGATATTGACACAACAGATTTAATGGAAATTGATTATGGAGGACTTTACGAGACACAGATTGTCAGTATTAAAAAAGGTGCCAGCGGTGAGCCGGGAGAAATTTCCGGAGTGATCCGGTTTATGGAGGAAGCAAAAGAGGGAGTTATCAATCTCAATACTCCTAATGGAATTTATGGCATTATGGAGTTGTCGCCTTCCCAGGCAGGACTGTATGAGGACAGATTGTATCCTGTTGCATTAAAACAGGATATTAAAACCGGACCGGCAGAAATCTTATGTACCATAAACGGGGAAACGGATGTCTATGACATAGAAATTACAGAAATAGACTATAGCCAAAGCGAGGGAAACAGAGGGCTGGTAATAGAAATTACTGATCCCGTTCTCCTTGCCCAGACCGGAGGAATCGTTCAGGGAATGAGCGGTTCGCCTATTGTTCAAAACGGCAAATTTGTAGGAGCAGTTACCCATGTTTTTGTAAATGATCCTACCAAAGGTTATGGGATATTTGCAGATACCATGCTGCATATGGCACAACAATAGAAATTGTGCTACAATATTGAGGATTAAAGCCCGGAATGAATTGCTTGAATCAAAAGCAGGATTTACATTTGGGAGAAAGATAGAAAAAACGAAAGAAAGTGACAAAATGAAAAACAGAACGATGATGCAGCTTTTTGAATGGTATCTGCCGGAAGATTGTGCCCACTGGAAGAAAATTTCCCAGGAAGCGGACAGGCTTGCACAGGATGGAGTGAATATGGTATGGTTACCCCCTGCATATAAAGGTGCATCAGGAAAATATGATGTAGGATATGGAGTTTATGATGTATATGATCTGGGAGAATTTGATCAAAAAGGAAGTATTCCTACCAAGTATGGAACAAAGGAAGAATACCTTCAGGCAGTTTCGGATTTGCAGAAGGCAGGTATAGAAGTACTGGGAGATATTGTATTAAACCACAGAATGGGTGCAGATGAAAAGGAAACGGTGGATGCAGTAGAGGTCAACGGAGATGACAGGCTCAGAGAAATTTCCGGTATGCACCAGATCGAGGCGTGGACAAAATTTACTTATCCTGTAAGAAATGGAAAATATTCTGATTTTGTATGGAATGCAACGCATTTTGACGGTGTGGACTGGGATGAGCGCGCCGGAAAAAACGGCGTTTATCGTTTTAAAGACAAACAATGGGACAGGGGTGTTGACGGAGAACATGTCAACTATGATTATCTTATGGGAGCAGATCTGGATCTGGATCACGAAGACGTAAAAAAAGAGCTTGACCGGTTTGGTAAATGGTATTTGGATACCACTCATGTGGATGGCTTCAGACTGGATGCAGTTAAACATATGAATGCCTCTTTTTACCGTGACTGGCTCAGATCCATGCGTACATATAAGGAAAAGGAATTATTTGCTGTAGGAGAATACTGGAGTCCGGACCTGAACCGGCTGCAGTCATATATTGCACAGACCGAAGGGGTTATGAGCCTTTTTGATGTACCGCTGCATTTTAAGTTTTATCATATTTCCCACGGCAATTCTGCCTTTGATATGTCAAAGCTCTTTGAGGGAACGCTGGTCGGAACGGATTCCTGGCATGCGGTTACCTTTGTGGATAATCATGATACCCAGCCGGGACAGGCACTGGAAACCTTTGTTATGGATTGGTTCAAGCCCCTGGCTTATGGAATCATTTTATTGCAGGAAAAAGGAATTCCTTGTGTGTTTTATGGAGATTATTACGGAATCCCTCATAGTGGTATCTCTCCCGTGAAACATCTGCCCAGGCTGATGCAGCTCAGGGCAAGCCATGCTTACGGAGCGGAACACGATTACTATGATCATGATAATATTGTGGGCTTTACAAGAGAAGGGGAAGGAAATACCGATGGCTTGGCTGTACTGGTCAGTGACGGACCGGGAGGGACCAAAAATATGTATGCAGGAAGTGCCCATGCAGGACAGATTTATGTGGATGCCTTGGGAAACTGCCCGGAAGAAGTGACCATCGGTTCTGACGGAAAGGGAAATTTCCGTGTAGAAGGCGGTTCTATTTCCGTCTGGATACCGAAATTATAATCAAATTATATTTTTGCCCCATTTTAAAAGGGCAGAATGGAGAAGAACTATGAGATTTCAAACAGTGAATGCTCTGAATTTGTTTCGTTTTGAAGAAGTTACCGTAAAAGAGATTGATTTGAAGAACAAAGCGGTTACGGTCATTATGGATGCTTTGATCGTAAAGGGAAACAATCCCAATAATGAGGAATTTGTGGACCGTTTTGCGGATACGGCAAATGTACGTTTTCAAAATGCCCGGATCACAGAAGTGGTCAAGGAAGGCTATAAATATTATGATGCCAATGACAGGCTGTTGGAAGAAGAACCGGATCAACCAATACCGGTCATGGAATATGAGGCTTTATTAAAAAAATGTAAGGACGTCTATTTGTTTGATATCATCAGTTTGAAAGAAGAAGAGGGAGCATATGAATACCAGCTGGGTATGGATTTAAATGAATCAGATACCTATTGGATAACCATAGGCTGCACGGAAACCATTGTGGAATGGGAAAAATTTAAAAATAAAGTTATGAAATAGATTTTCCGGGAAATGTAAGATTTCACAAAAACTGCAGTTACAAGAAAATAATGGTTGAAAATGCAAAATCTTTATGATAGAATAAGCATTGTTTGACATTAGGAGGTCCATAAATGGGTACATTAAGATTAATATTAACAATCATTTATATAATTGACTGTGTATTCTTGGCAGTTGTAGTATTGATGCAGGAAGGCAAATCCGCGGGACTTGGTTCCATCAGCGGAGCGGCCGAAAGCTATTGGGGTAAGAACAAGGGACGTTCCATGGAAGGGAAACTGGTAACTGTTACAAAGGTTGCCGCAGTCCTGTTTCTGGTACTATCCGCAGTTTTGAACATTAACAAGTTTTAACCGAAAGCACTCTTGCAAAAGAGTGCTTTTTTATGCAAATACGGAATGACCGGGAAGGTATTGGTTCATTGAGGTAAGGAGCATTATGAAAAGCTTTGAAGAAAGAAAAAAATCAATTGAAAATTTTATAGACAGCGAATTCTATGTTCCCATGAAGGAAAAAGAACTGGCGGTCATGATGCAGGTAGAGCCTGATGACAGACCTGTTTTTAAAAAGGCGCTGGAGGAACTGCTTTTGGAAAACAGGCTGCAGATCACCAAAAGGGGGCGTTATATCAGACCGGAGGAAAAAATTCTCACAGGAACCTTTATCAGCAATGGGAAAGGATTCGGCTTTGTGGAAATAGAGGGAGAGCAGGAGGATTATTATATTCCGGAGACAAAGGTTCACGGGGCCTTTCATCAGGATCTGGTCCAGATTGTTCTTTTAACGGGGCAGAGGGGAAAAAGACAGGAAGCTGAAGTTGTAAAGATCATCAGCCACGGTATCAGCCGGATTGTTGGAACCTTTGAAAAAAGTAAAAATTTTGGGTTTGTCATTCCTGATAATTCTAAAATGGCACAGGATGTTTTTATTCCCAAAGAATATACAAAAAATGCCGTAAGCGGTCACAAGGTTGTGGCAGAAATTACTGATTATGGGAAGGATGGCAAAAATCCGGAAGGAAAAGTCGTAGAAATACTGGGGCATATCAATGATCCCGGAGTGGACATCCTTTCCATTGTAAAAGGCTTTGAACTTCCTATGGAATTTCCCCAGAAGGTATTAAACCAGGCGGAGCGTGTGGCTTCACCTGTATCCGACGAAGACCGTGCCGGCAGAATGGATTTAAGGGATGTATTGATGGTTACCATTGACGGAGAAGATGCCAAGGATCTGGATGATGCAATAAGCCTCAGTGTGGAGGACGGTATTTATCATCTGGGCGTGCATATTGCAGATGTGACCAATTATGTACAGGAAAATTCCGCTTTGGATAAAGAAGCCCTGAAAAGGGGGACAAGCGTCTATCTGGTGGACAGGGTAATTCCCATGCTGCCCCATACTTTATCCAACGGTATCTGTTCTCTAAATGCAGGAGAGGACAGGCTGGCGTTAAGTTGTCTGATGGATATTGACCATAAAGGAGAGGTGATCGATTATAAGATTACGGAATCCGTGATCTCTGTGGACCGCCGCATGACTTATACGGCAGTGGCGGCAATCCTGGAAGAACATGACGGGGAATTGATGGAAGAATATCATGAACTGGTGCCCATGTTTGAGCAGATGGCAATACTGGCAAAGATCTTGCGGAAGAAAAGGAAGGCAAGAGGCTCCATTGATTTTGATTTCCGGGAAAGTAAGATCATTTTGGATAAAGAAGGAAATCCCCTGGATATTAAACCCTATGAGAGAAATGTGGCTACCAGGCTTATAGAAGATTTTATGCTCATTGCCAATGAAACGGTGGCAGGACATTTTTACTGGCTGGAAATTCCTTTTGTCTATCGTACCCATGAGGCGCCTGATCCTGAAAAGATCAAGAAATTAGGACTATTTATTCATAATTTCGGATATTATTTAAAGGCATCCAGGGATGAAATTCATCCAAAGGAACTGCAAAAGCTTCTTTCGAAAATTGAAGGCACTGATGAAGAAAATCTCATCAGCCGCCTGACTTTGCGCAGTATGAAGCAGGCAAAATATACCCCTGACTGTACGGGACATTTCGGTCTGGCGGCACCCTGTTACTGTCATTTTACTTCACCGATCAGGCGGTATCCCGATCTGCAGATTCACAGGATCATCAAAGAATACCTCAGGGGCAGAATGAATGGGGACAGGATTTCCCATTACAGAGATATTTTAAGCGGTGTCTGCAAACAGGCTTCCGATCTGGAACGCCGTGCCGATGAGGCGGAACGTGAGACGGAAAAATGTAAAAAAGCACAGTTTATGGGCAGTAAGATCGGGGAAACTTTTACAGGGGTCATATCCGGTGTTACGGGCTGGGGCATTTATGTGGAGCTTCCCAATACTGTAGAAGGACTGGTACACATCTCCAAAATTCCGGGAGATTACTACCTGTATGATGAGTCATCATATGAGATTCACGGTGAAACTACGGGAAAAACCTTTAAGCTGGGACAAAAAGTGTCCGTAGTCGTCAATGATGTGGACTTTGTTTCCAATACCATTGATTTTTTACTGGCAGATGACGATATAAATATAGAATGAACCATGGGTTCATGGGATTGACGGAGGATTGGAAAATGGCAAAGGAAGCCATGAAACTGGTTGCCAATAACAAAAAGGCATACCATGATTATTTTATAGATGAAAAATACGAGGCAGGCATTGAGCTGCACGGAACAGAAGTAAAATCCCTGCGTATGGGCAAATGCAGCATCAAGGAATCCTTTGTGCGCATTGAAAACGGAGAGGCTTTTGTCTACGGCATGAATATCAGCCCCTATGAAAAGGGAAATATATTTAATAAAGACCCTCTCCGTATCCGTAAACTTCTGCTTCATAAAGCCGAAATCAATAAACTGGCGGGAAAAATGGCAGAAAAAGGCTTTACCCTTGTGCCTTTGCAGGTTTATTTTAAGGACGGCAGGGCAAAGGTGGAGATCGGTCTGGCAAGAGGTAAGAAACTCTACGATAAGAGAGAGGACATAGCCAAAAAAGATATGCGCAGGGAACATGAAAGAGAATTCAAGATCCGGAATCTGTAGCCTGCATATATTTTTATATAAAGTGGTAGAAATCATAGTAAAATTTTGTTAAAGATTTTATCTGTAGCCACTATTTTACAGTTGACGGACAAATCAAAAACGCATACAATAAACAGGCGGTAAAGAAGCGGTGGCGTTGACATCGACACTGTGTAATTTATCATATAACAATTTCATAAGGGGTAGTAAAGGTTTCGACAGGGGTCTTGCAGCTGGAGAAGCTATCCGCACGCAATGCGTTAAATGGCAAATCTAAAAATAAACGCTGAAGATAATTTAGCATACGCTGCCTAATGGCAGCTGTCTGACTTAGGGCACCTACACTTTAAGACTCAGGCATCGACTATGTAGGAAACGACATGGCTTAAGCTTTGCGGTCATGGGCGTATGATGAAGCTACCAAAATCAGAAGGGTGTTAGTTCCCGTCTGAGGGAGGGAATGTCAAATAACTGACTATGATAGTAGAAGGACAGGGAATAGGCTTTTGGACACGGGTTCGACTCCCGTCTACTCCATCAAAAAAAGAAAAAAGAGTCTGCTGTTGAAAGCAATTCTGAGGCAAGGGCAATCAGAAGCGCTTTCAGCGGCAAACTCTTTTTTTGGAGTCGTGAACCAGGGATGGCTGTGGGGGAGGGGATCGGGAAGGATTATATATATCAAAGGAAACTGTATAAAAACGCCGGCACTTGAATTTTGCAGGCGCAGCCGCACAAAATTCTTAGTACCGCTGCGTTTTTATCCAAGCGAAAGCGTGTTTCCGTGATATATATATAATCCTTCCCGATCCCCTCCCCCACAGCCAGACCGAAGCCCACCGATTCATCCTAAAATTTTATTTACCGCAGTCGCAGTTAGGATTTCTGTTACCGTCAAACTCCGGATTATACTGATAGAAATTGACAGGGTCCAGTCTTTCCTGTACCATGCGCAAAGCTTCACCGAAGCGTTGGAAGTGAATGATTTCCCTTGCACGCAGGAAGCGGATAGGAGCACATACATCAGGATCTTTTACAAGGCGCAGGATATTGTCATAGGTTGTGCGCGCTTTTTGTTCTGCCGCCATATCTTCAAACAGATCTGTAATAATATCACCTTTGGACTGGAACTGGCAGCTGTTAAAGGGAATTCCCCCTGCCGCCTGGGGCCACAATGCCAGCGTATGATCTATATAATAGGGAGCAAATCCCTGCTTTTCGATTTCTTCTACGCTCAGATCCTTGGTCAGCTGATATACAATGGTGCCGATCATTTCAAAATGTGCCAGCTCTTCCGTACCGATATCCGTCAGCAGACCGGCAACTTCACGATAAGGAATGGTGTATCGTTGGGAAAGATAACGCATGGAAGCGCCTAATTCTCCGTCAGGACCTCCGTATTGGGAAATAATAACTTTGGCGATCTCCGCATTTGTTGTTTTAATATCAACGGGAAACTGCAGTCTTTTTTCATAATTCCACATTATTTACATCCTCCTTCCCAGGGTAAGGGCATTCTTGCCCATTTCCAGTCATTGCAGTCATTAAAGCCTGCGTCATAAATGGTCAATGGTCCGTAAAGAGAAGCAAATTCTTCTTTAAGACGTCTTAAAATGGTAATATATTGCTTGATATAAGCAACTGCATCCCCGTCATCGGGATGGGTATCCAGGTATTCGTTTAAATCCACGATGGCAAAGTCAACCATGGAAATTTCTTTTAACAGTTTCTGCCGGTTCATGTCGTTTCCGGCATAGACATTTGATTGTTGTGTATACATTATGACTGGGACCTCCTTCCTGTAAAAGGCTTGGTTAATTCGGGAAAGATAGTTCCGACCATAAATGCCTCTTCCAGATTTTCATATACATTTTCCAGATGCTGCCAGGGGACATATGCCATGGCAATCGGGAACTCTGATTTGTTATCTAAAAAGCGATAGTCCTTCATATTGATCCTTTCAAAAGGTTCTTTCTGTTAGGATATGTCATAGTTGGAAAATGTTGAAAATATGTCATTATTTTGCACAAAAAATATATTGGTTTTCTTGCATATTTTATGCTGTTGTGATAAACTTTTCATAAGTGGAATATATAATACTAAATAGATTTGACTTTTAGTACATGGTATAAAGTTTGCAGAATGTTGTTTACAAAAAATAGCAGACTCATTATAATGGTATTAAGGGAAAAATCCAATTATGTATGGTTATATAGAATAATATAGATATAGGGAGTGAATACTTATGAAATGTTTAATCTGTGGCGGCGAAGCTGCTGGTGAAGTATGTAACCAGTGTATCAGACTTGAGAAAATCTTATTTCAGAAGGAATGGTCTTTTAAAGCAGGTCTGATCGGAAAGACCGAGGACTTAAGAGTTGCGGTTTCCAACCTGCGTATCAGCGGACGTCTTCCGATGTCTGATAATCCTAAAGCTTTGAATACCAGAATAGACAACGTATCTCATTATTTAATGAATGTGAAAAAAGTAGAAGAGACAACTTATTCCGGAAAGAAAGCGGTTATGGTTACCATCGAGAACCCTGATACCAAGTTTACAAGATATTTATATCTTCCTAATCTGGATGATATGGCAGGTTTTTCCGCTTCTATTAATGATGCAAAGACAAAGGCAGCTTCTTTGACAGAAAGAATTCGTCAGCAGAAGGGTCTTGCACCTGCTCAGACAGGAGTTGCTTCCACTGCTTCAGCAGGAGCAGCAGCTTCAGTAACAACAGCACCAAGACCGGCAGCGCCTACTGCACCAATGCCCAAGCCGGAGAAGGAAGAAAATTACGATACAGTTGCATTATCAGGTATGGCAGATGATCTTTCCGAATTTGAAACAAAGATCAAAAAACTGAAAGTGCTGCGTGATAACGGTATTTTAAGTGAAGAAGAGTACATAGCTGAGAAAAAGAAATTGGTTAGTATTTTCTAATAATAAGGTAATGATGACTGTCAGGCGAAATACTGCCTGGCAGTTTTATTGTGTTTGAAGGACTAAATAGGGACATCAAGAAGGATTGGATTATGACATTATACGAAGGTAATGCCGGAAATGATTATATGATTTCCGGCATTTATGTGGAAGACAATATTACCAGGCGCTTGGAAGCTCTGGGAATGAATGATAAAACGGTCATTCATATTATGACCAAGAAAAAACACGGCGCCATGATCATTAAGGTCAGGGGAACACGCCTCGCTCTAGGAAAGCATATTGCAAAATCCATTGAAGTAAAGGAGTGTGTCTGATGAGCGAAAAGGAAATCCGTGCTGCATTTGTGGGCAATCCAAACTGCGGCAAAACGACTTTATTTAATGCCATAACAGGCAGCAAGTTAAAGGTTGCTAACTGGCCGGGAGTGACCGTGGAAAAGATCAGCGGAGAAGCCAGATATAAAGATTACCATTTAAACATTGTGGATACGCCGGGAATCTATTCCCTGACCTGTTATACCATTGAAGAAAAGGTTACAAGAAATTGTGTTATGGATGATGACATTGATGTGATCATCAATGTGGTGGATGCGTCCAATCTTGAGAGAAACCTTTATCTGACCTTGCAGCTGCTGGAGTTGGGCAAGCCGGTTATTCTGGCTTTGAACATGATGGATATTGTAAGGGACCGGGGAATGGAAATTGATCTGCACAGGCTTCCGGAGCTTTTGGGAGATATTCCTGTAGTACCGGTTTCTGCGGCAAAAAATGAAGGGCTTGATATTCTGCTCCATGCTGCAGTGCACCATCATTTGGAAGGACCACAGCATCATGTGTTGAATTACTCTGATGAGATCGAGGACAAGATATCCAAGCTGGAAGTGATCATGCAGGCAAGATATCCGGACCATTCCAGCAGAAGATGGCATGCAATCAAGCTTTTGGAATGGGATGAAGATGTCAGGAAGGATCATCCCGTTAATATATTGGATGTTGCTGACAGAAATTATGAGAAGGAAATCATTCAGGCAAAATATGCTTATATAGATGAGGTAGTAGATGAGGTACTGTTTCATAAGCAGGAAAAGGCAGCCATGACGGATAAGGTTGACCGGATATTAACCCATCCGTTCTGGGGGGTACCGGTTTTTCTGTGTATTATTGCTCTTGTTTTTTTTCTGACTTTTGCCGTAGGGGACAGCCTGAAGGCTGTATTTGAAGTATTATTGGAGAATTTTTCCAATCTGGTCAATGAAGGGCTGAATGCAATTCATACTGCTGATTGGATGGTCTCTCTGGTGTGTGACGGCATCATTGCCGGCGTGGGAGGAATACTGACCTTTATTCCCAATATCTTTATATTGTTTCTGGCGCTGGCGATCTTGGAAGACAGCGGTTATATGGCAAGAGTTGCCTATGTTATGGACGGCATTATGGGAAAGGTGGGATTATCCGGCAAGGCATTCCTGCCAATGATCTTAGGATTCGGATGTACAGTGCCAGCCATTATGGCAACAAGGGCATTGGAGACGGAGAAGGACCGGCGTAAAACCATGTTTATCACACCTTTTATGTCCTGTTCTGCAAGACTGCCAATTTATGTGCTGTTTGCTGATATTTTCTTTGGAAAGGCAGCTCCTGTGGCATGCTTTTCCATGTACGTGATCGGACTGATCGTGGCGATTTTGGTTGCAAAGGTGATCAATTTCTTTGATAAAGGAACAAATAGTGAATCTTTACTGATCGAATTGCCTGAGTATAAGAAACCAAATCCAAAGACCATCAGGATCTATGTGTGGAATAAGATTTCCGATTATCTGACAAAAGCGGGAACGACGATTTTTGTCGCTTCCATTATTATCTGGTTTGTGCTGAATTTTGGCATTCACGGTATGGTAGAGAATCCGGCGGACAGCTTCGGAGCTATGCTTGGCAGGGGGATGGTGCCTGTATTAAGACCTGCAGGACTTGGTATGTGGCAGATCGGAGTTGCGCTGATCTCGGGTATTTCCGCAAAAGAGGTAGTTGTTTCCAGCTTTGCTGTATTGTTTGGAATAACCAATGCCAACTCCCCTGAGGGAATGTCCCTGATCCTGGCAAATATCAGGAGCAGTATTCCCGGTTTCGGACCCTTAAATGCCATAAGCCTTATGCTGTTCTGCCTGCTGTATGTGCCCTGTGCGGCAACCATAGGCACCATCAAAAAGGAAAGCGGTTCCGTGAAATTTACTTTAAAAATGTTGATTTTCCAGCTGCTGTTGGCATATGTGGTTTCTGTTCTGGTATTCCAGATCGGTTCGTTATTTATAGCTTGATTTTCTGGCATGTTTATGTCAAAATATTAACGAATGTAACATGTGAATAAAAAGAACCTTTAATAAAGGAATGTGTGAAATTCTATTAGGGAGGAATCCTATGAGAGGTATAGATACCGAAGTTCGTAAATCCAGAAAGCGAATATTTAAGGAAGTTGCCAATCTGGCATATCATTCCACCAATCTGACAGATGATATGGAGGCGCTACCTTACATCATTGTTGATTCTGTGGACCCGGACAGCCGGGATGACATTTATCGGGAAAGAGCCATTGTCAGGGAGCGTGTAAGACTTGCCATGGGAATGTCCTTACGTCCTGAGGATGCGCCGGTCCATGTATCGGCGGGAGTGGAAGAAAGCAATATTGCGGAAAAGTACTATGAGCCGCCCCTTATGCAGGTAATTCCTTCCGCATGTAATAAATGTCCTGAAAATGATTATAAGGTAACAGACCGTTGCATGGGCTGTACTGCACATCCTTGTATGGAAGTATGTCCAAGGGGTGCCATCAGCATGGTAAACGGTCATTCCCACATTGATCAGGAGAAATGTATCCGTTGCGGTAAATGTAAGGCAATCTGCCCTTATGATGCCATTTCCCACCAGGTACGTCCCTGTGCGGCAGCCTGTGGTGTAAATGCCATTAAGAATGATAAATATGGCAGGGCATGTATTGATAATGAATTATGCGTTTCCTGCGGACAGTGTATGGTAAATTGTCCCTTTGGTGCCATAGCGGATAAATCACAGATTTTCCAGCTGATCCGTGCCATTCAGTCCGGCAGGGAGATCATCGCTCAGGTTGCACCTGCTTTTGTAGGACAGTTCGGACCAAACGTAACGCCCAATAAATTTAAGACCGCATTAAAGATGCTGGGATTTTCCGATGTGTATGAAACAGCCATCGGTGCAGATATGGGAGCTATGGCAGAAGCCCACCACTATGTGGAAAAGGTTGCTACCGGAGAACTGCCTTTCCTTTTGACAAGCTGCTGTCCCTCCTGGTCCATGCTTGCCAAGAAATTTTTCCCGGAAACCATCGGCAGCATTTCCAACGAGCTGACACCAATGGTCGCTACGGCAAGGGTGATCAAAAAGGAACATCCCGATGCAGAGATCGTCTTTATCGGACCGTGTGCCTCCAAGAAACTGGAAGCATCCAGAAGAACAGTCCGTTCCGATGTGGATTTTGTTATTACCTTTGAAGAATTGACAGGTATGTTTGAAGCAAAAGGAATCGTTCTGGAAGAAATAGAAGATGACGAAGTGTTAGAAGGAGCAACGGGAGCAGGCCGCGGATACGGTGTTGCAGGCGGTGTGGCAAGTGCCATTGAGGAGGTTATCAGAGAATACTATCCGGATGTGGATGTGAATATCGAACATGCGGAAAGCCTCACAGAGTGTAAGAAGATGCTGATGCTTGCCAAGGTTGGCAAGAAGAATGGTTGTTTGATAGAAGGTATGGCTTGTCCCGGCGGATGTGTTGCCGGTGCAGGAACCAATATTGCCGTACCTCAGGCTGCAAAAGCAGTCAATACATTTAAGGCAGAATCAGAAATCAAGATTCCGTCAATGGATTCCATGAAACAGGAGGAAATACAGTGAGTAAAGTAAGAACCCGTTTTGCACCCAGTCCCACAGGAAGGATGCATGTAGGGAATTTAAGAACAGCTCTTTATGCATACCTGATCGCAAAGCATGAGGGCGGAGATTTTATACTTCGTATTGAAGATACGGATCAGGTAAGAGAAGTGGAAGGTGCCGTAGATATTATCAACCGGACCCTTCAGGCAACAGGACTGATCCATGATGAAGGTCCTGACAAGGATAAAGGGGTAGGACCCTATGTACAGAGTGAAAGACAGGCACAGGGCTTGTATCTGGAATATGCAAAGAAACTGATCGATAAAGGCGAAGCATATTATTGTTTCTGTGATGAGGAACGTTTAAAAGAATGCCACAAGGTCATTGAACTGGAAAACGGCGAGAAAAAGGAAATCAATGTATATGACAAGCATTGTCTTTCCTTATCCAGGGAAGAAGTGGAAGCAAAATTAGCCGCAGGAGTGCCTTATGTCATTCGTCAGAATACCCCTAATGAGGGAACAACCACATTCCATGATGATATTTATGGAGATATTACCGTAAATAATGATGAACTGGATGATATGATCCTGATTAAATCCGATGGTTTTCCTACCTACAACTTTGCAAATGTGGTAGATGACCATTTGATGGGCATTACCCATGTGGTAAGAGGAAATGAATATTTATCCTCTTCTCCTAAATATAATCGCCTTTATGAGGCATTTGGCTGGGAAGTGCCGGTTTATGTACATTGCCCGCTGATCACAGATGAGGAACATCACAAATTGTCCAAAAGATGCGGCCATTCCTCTTATGAGGATCTGATCGACCAGGGCTTTGTAACAGAGGCTGTTGTAAATTTTGTGGCGCTTTTAGGATGGAGTCCTGCGGATAACAGGGAAATCTTTACGCTGCAGGAACTTGTGGAGGCATTTGATTACCATCATATGTCTAAATCCCCGGCAGTCTTTGATTTTGGAAAGCTGAAATGGATGAATGGGGAATACATCAAGGCAATGGATTTTGATGTGTTCTATGAAAGGGCGCTGCCCTTTATAAAGCAGGCGGTAAGCAAGGATCTGGATTTCAAGAAGATCGCCCGGATGGTAAAGACCAGGATTGAGATTTTCCCGGATATTCCCGGTTTGATCGATTTCTTTGAAGAACTGCCCGAATATGATATCGCCATGTATACCCATAAGAAGATGAAGACTAACGGTGAAACATCTCTGGCAGTGTTAAAAGAAGTGCTTCCTGTTTTAGAAGCACAGGATGACTATTCCAACGATGCACTTTATCAGACCCTTTGTGATTTTGTGGCAGAAAAGGGCTATAAGAACGGATATGTGCTCTGGCCGATCCGTACCGCAGTTTCCGGCAAGCAGATGACACCTGCCGGTGCTACGGAGATCATGGAGATCCTGGGCAAAGAAGAGTCCTTAAAGAGAATTCAAAAAGGAATCCAATTATTAGAGAATGCCTGAATCCAAAGGTTTCCTTCACAGTGATGAAGGACAAAAGCTTGCAATTATGCACGGAACCGGACCTATGCTTGTACTGGCAGGTCCCGGTTCCGGCAAAACATATGTCATCACAAATCGTATTGCACATCTCATTTCACGATGTAAAATCCCACCCAACAATATTTTAGTCATAACCTTTACAAAAGCAGCTGCATTAGAAATGCAGACAAGAGCCAATGCCTTGTTACAGCAATGTGCCTATGTGCAGTTTGGAACCTTTCATTCCATTTTTTATCAGATCTTGAGATTATCTGAGGGACATAAAGATCTTACCCTTATTTCCGACAAAGAGAGAAAAAATTTTATAAAAGCCATACTAAGCAATGGTTTTACAGCAGAAAAAGACCTGGATGGACAGGCAGATCACTGTTTAAAGGAGATCAGCAGAAAAAAGAATTTATTGGTTTGTCCGGCGCCTGCCCCGGTGGCAGAACAGGAGACAAAGACATTAGAGAAAAAAGAAGAAATCATAAAAAATAACAAGGGAGGATTATCAGAGGGGCAATTTATCCGGGTTTATCATGCTTATGAACAATGGCTTAGAGAAAATCAAAAGCTGGATTTTGATGATATGTTAAGACTATGTTATTTCTATTTATGGGAAAATCCGGAGAAAAGAAAGAAATGGCAGGAGCGTTTTGCCTATATTCTCATTGATGAGTTTCAGGATATCAATCCCCTGCAGTACGAGACCGTTAAGCTATTGTCAGGCAATGGAAATATATTTGCAGTGGGAGATGATGACCAGGCGATCTATGGCTTTCGGGGAGCCGATCCGCTGCTTATGAAGCAGTTTGAACAGGAGTTTGGGGCAAAAATTGTGAGACTATCCCATAATTACCGCTGCAGCGGCAATATTACGGAAATGGCATGCAGGTTTATTGCACACAATAAGGACAGGTTTCAGAAGGATATTGTGGCAGTAAAGGAGCCGGGAGAAAATGTTGTTATCAGGGAATTGGCTGACAGGGAACAGGAGCTTAAGGTTTTAGATGCGGAGATCAAAAGCTATCAGGGACAGAATCCCGGAAAGACCCAGGCAATCCTTACGAGGACCAACGGACTGCTGGAAAGCTATGGACAGCTTTTGGTCAGAAGCGGAAAGAACCCTTTGTGGGAAGATATGGCTTCCTACTTAAAATTTATCAACTGCGGCAGAAAAAGGGAAGATTTTCTAAAGATCATGAATAAACCTGTGAGATATATAAGCAGAAATATTATTTTAGAGCCTGTCATAAACTTTAAAGTGCTGAGTAACCGGCTGAAAGACAAGCCATGGATCATGAATCGGATCATGGAACTGGAAAAACAGGTGGAATTTGCAAAGAGGCTGGACCTTTCGGGGCAGCTTCATTACATATGGAAGGCATTGGGATATGAGCAGTATGCAAAAGAGCGCAGCGGGGGAGAGATAGGAAAAATAAAGGAAAATGCCGTATGGTTTTCAAAAATATTGTCATTGGCAAAGGCTTGTGAGAGCTTGGAAGAATTGCAGGATATTATGGAAAAAGATGAATCCGGACAGGAAACAGAAAGAGAGAAGGTATCTATCATGACCTATCATGGAGCCAAGGGGCTGGAATTTGACAGGGTTTATCTGCCGGATCTGAATTATGGAAGGGTTCCACACGGAAGAATGCTGACGCAGGAGGAATTGGAAGAAGAAAGAAGGATGTTTTATGTGGCAGTGACAAGAGCAAAGGAGAGCCTCTTTCTGCTGTATACCAAAGAACAGACTGGCTCTCCCTTTTTAACGGAAATTAGTTGATTTCTTCCGGGAAATCCTCATCCAAAGCTACCAATTCGTCATATTCACAGCTGTCCAGATATTCGTCAAAGGCTTCTTCCACCTTTTCAAATTCGGCATCATCCTCGATATATGACAGAAGCGGTTCTTTGTTAGAATCGGATAAATCTTCTTCATATCCATAAAACCAGACATCTCCGTCGGTGTTTTCTCCATTTTCATCCAAAGGCATTAGTGCGATGTAATCCCTGGATTCCACAGTAAAAATAGTGATCACGGCACAGGTTACGGTTGTACCGTCATCCAGTTCCAGAGTAACAGTCATTTCTTCGCCCTGGATCTCTTCGATCTCATTTTCTTTTCCCATAAGTATTTGGGGACAATATGTCCTTTCCTTTCTAAAGTTTTCATAAAAGAAGTGCTGTTTATGATAGGATTATTGTAGCATGCCCTGAGAAAAAAGTATAGATTAGGGCACAGTTCCGTTTCCTGATGTTTTGACATGACTGGTCATTCCATAATAAAGTGCGCTGTAAAATTATTTTATAAAAATTTTGACAATTTTAGAAATAATCTGTATTTTTCTGAGAAATGATTGACAATATAGGAAATTATTCCTAAAATAAAGAAAAGGGGCAAAACTAAGGAAAAGGGGCGTGATCAATATGCAGCTGACATTTGAAGAAAGTATGGAAAGAGCAAAGGAAATCCTGGATTCGGCAAATCAGATCGTTGCCTTGCTGGGAGTAGGCGTTGTAATGGAATGCGGCGCATTAAATTATTTAAATAATGAAGTGATATACAGGATCGAGGATACTTATCACAGGAGTCCGGACGAGATTATGTCTACAGGATTTTACAGTGCCAGGGCAGACCGTTTCTTTCAGTATTATAAAGAAGAATATCTGGCTGACAGGTGTAAGCCTAATGAGACATTTATGGCATTAAAAAAGCTGGATGATGAAGGCAGGCTGAAGGCATGTATTACTACCAATACCCACGGGCTGGAAAAAGAAGTGGGAATCCGTAAGGTAATTGAATTGTATGGCAGCCGGAATGTGAACTGGTGTACAAAATGCGGGAAACGTTTTTTAGTAGATTATATTTTAAATTCCAAGGGAGTACCTGTTTGTGATGAGTGTTATAATCCCATCCGGCCCGGAATCCGCCTGTATGGGGAGATGATCCGCAATGACGTGATGACAGAGGCTGCAAATGCCTGTCAGGAGGCGGATGCATTGATCGTTTTGGGAACCAATTTCTATGATTCCATGGTGCGGTTTGCCATCAACCATTATCGGGGTGATAAGCTGATTCTGATCAGCAAGCACGAGCATTTCAGGGATAAAAGCGCTGATATTGTCATTCATGAAGAAGTAAAAGAAATATTACCAAAGCTTGTTCTGGATAAATAAAATCTGCCTCTTTAATTGGAAGCATACATATGCAATTACTTTTCATTCCGGTTTGATTGTGTTATACTACTAACAGGTATGTGAGACTGGCTGACAGGAGAAGAGAATGAGCAACAGCAGGATGAATGGTAAATTTCAAGTGAACAAAGGCCGTTTGTACCAAATGGGACTCCACAAGGTGCAAAATGGCCTTTCAATTGTTAGTGATATAATCGGAAAAAATAACAGTGGGATCGTGATCTGTCCAGAGGGAGAAAAGGAAATCAGAATTCCTTTTGAAAAGCAATATCGTATTGGTGATCTGTATTGTCTTTATCTGCCGGAGTTTCCTTTTTCTCATTTTTCTTATACATTTTATAAAGATGATGAACCGGTAACAGATCCTTATGCAGGGCTTGTTGAGGCATCTAAGCGGTTTGGCGATCCCAGACAGGGCAAAAAGGTATTAAAATGTATTTACAGGGATGAGGAATATGATTGGGAAGGAGATGCCTCTTTAGAGATTCCCTTACATGAAACGATTCTCTATAAGCTGCATATACGCGGGTTTACAAAACACAATTCTTCAGGAGTAAAAGCCAGAGGGACCTTTGCGGGACTTGTGGAAAAAATTCCCTATTTAAAGGATCTGGGAATAACAGCAGTGGAATGTATGCCCATTCATGAGTTTGAGGATGTTATCTATAATCCGTCATATTCAAAGGTGGATGATACACTTCTGCCTTTTATGGAAGAAAACAGGCAGACCTGGGAATATAAGGTAAATTACTGGGGGTATTCCAAAGGCAATTACATGGCGCCCAAAAGAGCCTATTCTTTTTCGGACAGACCGGATATAGAATGTAAAGATATGATCAGGGCTTTACACAGAAATGGCATTGAGTTTATAGCGGAATTCTATTTTCCGCCGGAAATCAGACCGGGATTTGTATTGGATGTCTGCCGTTACTGGGTAGAGCAATATCATGTAGACGGATTTAAACTGATGGGATGCGGTCTTCCTGTAAAACTGCTTGCTACAGATCCCTATTTAAAAAAGACTAAATTGATATTTGAGGATCTGTATCACGAAGAATTAAGCAGTCTTCCGGAAAAGGAACCGGAGTTTAAAAATCTTGGAGTGGTATCCCAGGGATTTATGTATGATGCCAGAAAATTTTTAAAAGGCGATGAGGACATGCTGTTTCCCATGACCGGGCATTTCCGTAATAATCCGGAATATTGCGGCATTATCAACGAAATCACTTCTTATCAGGGATTTACCCTGGCGGATCTGGTATCTTATGACAGAAAGCACAACGAGGCAAATGGTGAGGATAACAGGGACGGCAGTGATTATAATTATAGCTGGAACTGCGGAACGGAAGGAAAAAGCCGCAGAAAACCTGTGTTAAATCTCAGGGAAAAACAGAGCAAAAATGCTCTTATGATGCTGTTTTTATCCCAGGGAACGCCGGTACTTCTGGCAGGGGATGAGTTCGGTAATTCCGCAGAGGGCAATAACAACCCTTATTGTCAGGATAATGCTGTAAGCTGGCTGAACTGGAAAATGACAATGGAGAAAAGCAGGCTGCATGAATTTGTGAAGCATCTGATCGCATTTCGAAAAGAACATCCTATCCTGCATAAGAAGGAAAAGCTTCGGCAGATGGATTATATATCCTGCGGTTATCCTGATCTTTCCTATCATGGGGAACAGGCATGGTATCCCGGGTTTGAAAATTATAACCGGCACATGGGAATCATGTATTGCGGCAAATACGCAAGGATCGGAAAATTAAAAGAAGATGCCTTTATTTATGTGGCATATAATGCCCATTGGATAGAACATGAATTTGCATTGCCCAAGCTTCCGGCAGGATTGCAATGGGAAATCGCTTTTTCATCCTGTAAACAGCATGTACAGGAACAACCTGCTCATGACCGGCCGCCAGCGGAGGAACAGGAAAAGGGGGCATTACAGCGTGTAGTGACGGTATTGCCCAGATCAATCGTAGTTTTAACAGGAGAGCAAAAAATAAATGAAAGCATTACAGCATTTAAAAACAATTCTCTATCATAAATATCTGGTTATGCAGGGATGTTTTCGGGTGGGATTGTATTATCAGGGGATCATGCATGATCTGTCCAAGTTTTCCCCCACGGAATTTTTGGTAGGCGCTAAATATTTTCAGGGGGACAGAAGCCCCAATAATGCGGAAAGAGAAGATATCGGTTATTCATCAGCATGGCTTCATCACAAGGGAAGAAACAAACATCATTTTGAATATTGGATCGATTACAGCGCAGTGGAGATCAAAGGCGGCCTGGCGCCGGCGCCCATGCCTGTGAAATATGTTGTGGAAATGTTTATGGACAGGGTAGCAGCTTCCAAGGTATATGAAAAGGAAAATTATAATGATGCCAAGCCCCTGGAATATTTTATGCGGGGCAAGGATTGTGCCATGCACAAAAAGACCAAAAGGCAGTTAGTCATATTATTGAAAATGCTGGCAGAAGATGGGGAAGAAAAGACCTTTTCCTATATCAAACATGTGATCTTAAAAAAATAGCAGTAAAAATTTTGCTGAAAATTCTTTTATCTTTTCACACTTTATATTTGAAAAGCATAGTTTATCAGTATAAAGGAGTGAAAAAATATGAATTGTTTATGGTTAATCTTAATACTTGCATGTTGCGGCGGTCAGTCTTTCTTTGGCAATGATCAATGCGGCTGTGGCAGCAATCAGTCCAGAGGCGGAAACCGCAGAAGAGACAATGACTGCGGCTGCAGAGTACAGGAAGATGACTGTGGCTGTGACGACGGTCCCAGAAGAAGATCTGTTTCCTCCATGCCATCCTTTGGCAGAGGCTCAGACAACGATACCTGCGGCTGCGATATTCAGGAGGATTGATTTTCCCAAAAGGAGATCATATCTTCCGGCAGAGGAATCTGGCAGGAAATCGGTTTTCCGGTCAGAGGCTGGATCAAAGCCATAGATCCTGCGTGAAGGGCATGTCTGTTCATATGTGAACAATTGCCGCCATAGAGTTCGTCTCCGGCTAAGGGATGTCCCATATAACTGAAATGAACACGGATCTGATGAGTGCGCCCGGTTTCCAGATGAATGGAAACCAGGGCGTATTTTTCTTTCTGCGCACACACTTTATAATGTGTGACTGCCCGGTCTCCCTGTTCAAAATCCACACACCTGGTAATAAGGGAACCGCCGCATCGGGCAATAGGGGCATCAATGGTTCCTTCAGAAGGCAAAATGCCTGTAGCAATGGCTGTATAGGATTTCCGGATATTTCCGGCCGCGGCTGCCTTGGCAAGCATGGAAGCGCTTACCATATGCTTAGCGATGAGCACCAGACCGGAAGTGTTTTTATCCAGTCTGTTTACAGGTCTGTATATAAAGCTTTGGTTTTGAGAAGCATAATAGGCGCAGACACCGTTTGCAAGAGAATCCTGATGATGGTAAACGGAAGGAATGGTTGGCATTCCCCAGGGTTTGTTGATGATCAGCAGATCTTCATCTTCGTAGACAATATCCAGTTTACAGGAAATGGGTTCGATCTGTGAGGATTCGTTTTCCACGACCTGTATGCATAAATGATCCCCCGCTTTTAAACGTACATTAACATATGCCCAGCTTCCGTTTAACAGGATACTTGCAGGAATCTTTTTTAAGGAAATAAGATTCTGGGATGAAAATCCCTGGTGTAATAAAAAGTCGCGGATTGTAAAGTTATCAAATGATTCTTCGATTGTGTATTCAATGGTACGTTCCATAGTAAGATCCTCCGGAATCTATAGTAACATAGTTATGGCAGGAACGGGAATGAAAATGAGTTGTGAAAATACGGAAATATATTGGAAAATCTCTTAACAAGGAAATTTTTACATGCTATAATTTAATTCAGTTAAAAGAAATGGAGCACAGGGTAGGTAAATGAATATGAATAAATATGTAGCTTATGTTTCCACTTATACTATGAATGATAACCACGGCATCACCATTTATGATGTGGATTTAAAGAACGGCAGATTTCAGGAGAAGGCACAGGTCGAGATCACCAATTCTTCTTATCTGACCATTTCCCATAATAAGAAATATTTATATTCCATTACGGATTTCGGCGTGGAGGCTTATGAAATACAAAAGGATGGCAGTCTCCGTCTGGTCAACCACGGTTCCATCAATGGTATGAGAGGCTGTTATCTGTCTACGGATTATGAGGACAGGTTTTTATTTGTCTCAGGCTATCATGATGGGAAGATTACTGTGCTGAGGCTTCTTGAGGACGGCGGCATCGGTGAGATTACAGATGAGATTTATCATAAAGGGCTGGGAAGTATTGCAGAACGCAATTTCAGACCCCATGTCAGCTGCGTTAAGATGACAAGGGACAATAAATACCTGATGGCGGCTGATCTGGGAATGGACCATACCAACATATACCGTTTAAATCATGAAACAGGCAAATTAAAGCTGGTAGATGTGGTAAGAAGCGAGCAGGAATCCGCCCCCAGACATATAAAAATGACAAAGGACGGTAAGTTTGTCTACATCGTTCATGAGATCAAGAATTATATCGATGTGTATACTTATGAAGAGATTAATGACAATCCGGAATTTACCAAAATCGCAAATTATCCTACATTAAATGATTATCATGCGAAAGGCTCAGCCGCCAGCGCACTGAATTTTTCCGAGGATGAAAAGTATCTTGTCAGCAGCACAGCAGGAGATAATAGTGTAGTTCTTTTTAAGATCGATCATAAGACCGGAGAGTTGGAAAAGCTGTTCTGTCTGCCCATCAGCGGAGAATATCCCAAGGATGCAGCGCTTTTCCCGGACAACAAGCATCTGGTATCCTTAAATCATGAATCCAATACATTGACCTTTTTCAATGTGGATACAGCCAAAGGATTGCTTGTAATGAACGGAAAGGAATTGAAGATAGACAGTCCCAACTGTATTATTTTCCATAAGCTGGAAAGCTGAGAAAATTGATCAGGAATAAATGAAATATGAAAAAGGGGCTGTCGCATTTTATAAATGCGACAGCCCCTTTTTATATAAAAGAAGATGGATGTACTAATCCAAATAGATTTTCTTAAGATGATCCATACGGGAATTCATGTTGTCCATCATCAGATCCAAAATGGTAAGGGCGGTCATGGCTTCCACCACAACAACGGCTCTGGGAACGATAATGGGATCATGGCGGCCTTTGATGTTGATAGAGATTTCCTCACCGGATTTGTTTACGGTTTCCTGTGTTTTATAAATGGAGGGGGTAGGTTTTACATAAGCTCTCAGTACAATGGTATCACCGTCACTGATGCCGCCCAGAATGCCGCCTGCATGATTGGTCTTTTTGGCAACCCTGCCATTATCCATAGTAAAAGCGTCATTGTTGCCGCTGCCTAAGCGGGAAGAAACCTCTGTTCCGTCACCGATCTCAAAAGCCTTTACAGCACCGATAGACATAATAGCATGAGCTAATCTGGCATCCAGCTTGTCAAATACAGGCTCTCCCACACCTGCAGGTATGTGATTTACCACACATTCAATGACACCTCCTGCGGAATCTGTTTCTGACATACATTGTTCCAGAAATGCCGCCGCTTTTTCATTAGCCTCTGCATCGGGCATGGCCGTGGGAACAGCAGTGATCAAAGACCGGTCAAATTTTTTATAATCAATAGAAACATTACCAATGGATTTGGTGTAGGCGCAGACCTCGATCCCCAATTCCTTTAAAATTTTTAAAGCAATGGCGCCTCCGGCAACTCTGCCGATAGTTTCCCTGCCCGATGAGCGTCCGCCCCCTCTGTAGTCCCTGAAACCGAATTTTGCATCAAAGGTAAAGTCTGCATGTCCCGGACGATAGTAGGAAGCGATCTCGCTGTAATCCCCCGAACGCTGGGAAGTGTTGCGGACTAAAAGGGCAATGGGAGTTCCCGTTGTTTTTCCTTCAAAAATGCCCGATAAGATCTCAACGGCATCGCTTTCTGCACGTTTGGTAGCATATCTGGAATTGCCCGGTTTTCTGCGGTCCAGATAAATCTGGATGTCCTCCTCACATAAAGGAAGACCTGCGGGAACTCCATCAACTACCACGCCGATCCCTTCCCCGTGGGATTCTCCAAAGGTCTGTATGGTAAAATGTTTTCCGAATAATGAGCCTGCCATAAAATTTTCCCTCGCTATCTGATTTCTGTTTTTACAACTATTTTGCACGTTCCATAATATTCCATGCCACAAATATTGTTTTGCATATGTATATTATATTTACGCTAGTATTATAAAAGATTTTAGACAATGCCGCAACAAGGAAACGCAAAGGAAATTCCGGTGTGCAAAAATACAAGGATATTCTGCAAAAAATAAAAAAAATCAAAAAAATCGGCAATTCTATCCGAATATGGAAATAATGGAGGAAAATTATTTGATATAATGGACTAACTTATTTTTACAAAAGATAAAACCATCAAATTTATATGTGGGGAGAGAACAAATGAAAAAGAATATTCTGATAATTCTGGGGACAAGTCTATACTTTTTTTCACAGACAATTTCAACTTATGCAGCATCTTATGAATATGATGATCTGGGAAGGGTGACGAAAGCCGTCTATGAGGACGGAAGCAGCGTGACCTATGTTTATGATGCCAATGGAAATATTGTGGAGACTATTTCGGTATCGGGAAGGGAAGAAAGCACCGGAGGAGGACAGACAGATGAACAGAACCCGGAAGATAATTCAGGTGAAGCAGGGGAAGATCCCGGAAGAATCTATAGTGATCATACAGACATAAATCATGAGGATGCAGGAGAAAAGGAAACACAGGATTTTGGTGGAGAAACTGCCAAAGAAGAGAATGAAGGAAACGGGGGAGAAGGCAGCGAAAAAAATAAGGATGGAACTGATGCAGATGAAAGCCATAAGGAAGATGAAATAGAGAGCCGGGAAGGAAATGAGAATACCGGAAAAGATGCAGATGCAGAAGATGTCGGAAACATTGGGGCAAAAATTGCAGGAAGTATCATAGGGGCAGTGGCTGCAGCCATGGGATTTGTATGGGCGCTTCTTTGGAAAAAACATACAAAAGAAACAAAGGATAATGAAGTCGGGAAAGGCGGAGAATAACATGAGAAAAACAGGACTGAAAAATGAGATCAAAAGAACCATTGCGATCCTTCTTCTTGTAACTATGCTGCCTTTTGCAGACTTCGCAGGATGTTTGGGAAATGAGGTATATGGAGCGGCACTTCCCAGGGGGACAGAAAATGAATCTGCGGCGGGGATGGTTTCTGAAAATGAAATTGAAATGCAGCAGAGTCTTCTTCAGGAGCAGGTTCCCCAGAATGATGTTCAGACTATGGAGCTTGCGGAAAATATTACATTAGAAGATGACTGGAATGTAACAGAAGAAATTGTCATGACAGGTGGGACGCTGGATTTAAACGGACATACCATGACTGTCAGCAGCAATTTGATCCATAGTGGGGGATCTATTTATTTCAATGGCGGCAAACTGATCGTTGAGGGGGATTACAGAAAGCAGACCAGAATGCAGAATGAGGATGGTAGCTATAGTTATGAGGGAGCTGACAGCACTCTGCAAATGTCCAACGATGAAGACTATTTTTTGATCAAAGGAGATTTTTATGATTCTACGATCAATTCATATGGAGTCGGCTTAAGCCGGGGATGTCTGGAACTGAAAGGCAGTTTATATCAGTCTGAAGAGGCAGCACAATGGTCATATTATCAAAATTTGCTTTTATTAAGCGGTGAAGAGAAGCAGATCATTCATTTTAAGGAGAATGAAGAGAATATAGCTTATATTGGAAAACTGAAAATTACAAATGTTTCTGAAGAAGGAGTATTGATCGAAGGAAAACATAGAGTGTATGACAGTTTTGAATCGGATAGGGAAAGCCATATAGAAGGGATTTTGTACTGCACAGGATATAATTTGACAGCAGGAGGATATTATGGAGGAAGTGTAGAACTTGTATACGGCAGGACTTTTAATGACAGCTTTGAAATAGGTGGAGATTTATATGTGTCTTCTTATTCTGACTTGTGGGCTGAATGGATAGTAGGAGGAAATTTTTATATAAATACTCAAGTTGGTGTCCATGATGATCTGACAGTACAGGGAGATGTGTATTTAAGTGATGGAAAAAATTCATCAGGGCGTCTGTATATATACAAAGGTAATGTTACAGTAAAAGGGAATGTTATTGGGAAATCAGTAACAGGATCAAGTTATACAGGAATTGAAATAAGAGATCCGAAAACGCATGTTTTAATAGAAGGAGATTATTGTCTCAGCTCTACATTAGAGTATTATTCGTTCTGCAATTATGGAACTATGGAAGTCAAAGGAAATATCTTTTTTGACCATAATGTGTCTTTTCGTGATGGTGCAACACTGGTCTTAAGCGGAGATCAGGAACAGAGGGTTCATGTAACAGAAAGCAGTAATTTTGATTATATTGAGATACAAAACCATAGTGAAGAAGGCGTATGCTTTGAAGATTATATACATTATGAAAAGCTGACGACTAATGGCTGTCATGTGAAGTATTGCCAAACGCCTGTTTTATCGGGATATACCCTAAGTGAAGATACGGTAATTGAAGGAAATGTGTTGCTGACCGGGGAATCTATGGATTTAAATGGACATACATTGACAGTTAAGGGAAATCTGATTCAAAAAGGGATAGCAATGAATGTAAACGGTGGAAAACTGATCGTAGAGGGTGATTATTCCATCGGAGAGCCTCAGACTATGTGGGAGGAGACGCTTACAACCTATTCCACAGGATCATTGAAAATGACAAATGAGGAAGACTATGTGTTGGTATATGGCGACTTCTATACTTCCAGAGGGTGCTCGGGAAGTACATATTGCGGGCGTTTACATCCATATTGTGCAAGTATTTTGTCAAATGGAATACTGGAAGTAAAAGGAGATGTGGTTGCAAAAGACAAGGATTCAAAAAGCTCAGGAAGTTTTTTATGCAGCGGCGATCATACTTTGTTATTGAGCGGAAGCGAAGGGCAGAGCGTATGGCTGGATTCTGACAATTCCGGTTTTATTAACTTAAAAATTACTAATAACAGCCAGGAAGGCGTGGAATTTATTGGAGAGCCTGTGGCATATGGAGAGATTGACGCCGGACGTGATGTTCGTACAAAAGGACTCCTTAGAGTGGAAAATATAAACCGGATCAAGGATAGCTATTATCCGGGAAGTATTGCCACCAATGGCTGTACGATCAGTCAGGATCTGGAAATTGGTGGAGATTTGGTTATAAAAGGCAAATTGGATATGAAACGGGCAGCATTGAAGGTAAATGGAAATGTTGAAGTAGAGGAGAATACCAATAATGCCAAGGGTGCCATGCTGCTCATGCAGGATGAAGGGGCTTATTTATTTGTAAATGGTAATTTTACCAATAAAAGCTGCCTGAGTAAGCTGGAGCAGGGAACCATAGAGTTAAAAGGAAATTTTACGGATAATTGTAATATAACTTATGGCAATGGGCATCGGATTCTCTTTAGCGGAAATGAATTACAGACCATTGTTTCAAAGGCATCTTTGGGAATTGTGGAGCTGCAAAATCCCGTGGGAGTATTTTCGGAAAGGGCATTTGGATTTTATAAACTGATTTTAAATGGATGCAGGCTGGTCATAGCTGATGAAGACGGTGCCATCGGATTTACTTTAAGCGATGACTATGTAGTGGACGGAGATTTATATCTGGTTGCCGGTGTTATGGATTTAAACGGACATACGCTGACCGTAAAAGGCGATCTTATATTGCAGGAAGGAACCCTTAATATCAATCATGGATGTCTGGTGGTGGAAGGAGATTACAGACAGCAGTTTAAAAAGAAAACAGAAACGGGATATGAGTATTCAAATAGTGAAGGAATCCTCTCCATGATCTATGATGATGATATCATGAAAGTAGGCGGAGATTTTATTTTGGTGCCCACAGAAAACAGTCAGGTATGCTGTGAAAAGGGCAATCTTTATGTTGCAGGGAATATGGAAATAGGAGCAAAGGATTCATTTAGGTTAAAAGGTACGGTAATCTTAAATGGAAAGCAACAGCAGGTGATAACAGCCGGGAATCCCCTTATTTTTCATGAACTGCTTATAGAAAATACCTCTGCAAAGGGCGTAGCTTTTGAAGCGGAAGTGACTGTGGAAGGCAGCTTATCTGATGAGGGCTATAAAGCAGGCGGAAGCAAGGCTGTAACAGTCATGGATCTGAACCATCTTGTAAACGGACGTTTTGGCGGCAGCCTGAATCTGACTTCTACCTGTACTTTGCAGCAGGATCTGGATATCAGGGGAGAACTGGGCTTAAATAAGGGGACCTCTGATGTACAGTTATATTGTGGAGGTCAAACAGTTTCTGTTCATAGTTTGAGGATCAATCAGGTATTATATGTGCAAAAAGGAAAGATAGAGGCAGCAGAAAATCTATATAAGGACTATTACGGAAAAATAGTTATGGACCAGGAAGAAGGTTGTATTCTGGTAAACGGTAATGTGGAATTTGCATATTGCGGACAGAAGTCCGTATTTAATGCAGGAACCATGGAAATAAAAGGGGATTATACAGATTATACAGCGGAAGATTTTAATATAAAACACAGAATGATTCTTAGCGGAAGCGGCTTACAGACATTGAACACGTCTTCTTATTTAGGAACTTTGGAATTGGACAACCACAGTGAAGAAGGGGTATATTCCGCTGTTACCATTAAAAAGAAAAAGCTGATCTATAACGGATGCAGGCTCACCATAGGCGACGGAACAGGGATTTATGGCTTTACCCTTACAGAAGATTATGTGGTGGATGGGGATTTAACACTTTTAGATGATACGCTGGATCTCAACGGACATACCATGACTGTCCGGGGCAGTTTGCTTTTGCAGGAAGGCACATTAAAAGTAAATGGAGGAACTCTCATTGTTGAAGGAAACCTTCAGCTCCAATCCAAATATCGGCGGTCCAAATGGGAAGGGTGCGGCTGCCTGGTCATGGAAAATGAGGATGATCTGGTAAAAATCGGCAGAGATCTCATCTTTGTTCAGGAAGAAAAATGTAACTGCAATATCTCCAAAGGCACCATAGAATTACAGGGAAATCTGAAACGTATGGATCACTACAGCTCCATTTGTAATATTGGCTGCGATCTGATCTTAAACGGCAGTCAGAAGCAAGAAATCAATGTAAGGAATCTGCAGCTTGGAAATCTGATCATTAAGAATGAAAGTGAGGAAGGTGTCAGCCTTACAAGCAATATTACCCTGACAGGAGAATTGACGGATGACGGAAATAAAATGAGCGGCACAGGGAAACTCTGTCTGAAGGATTTAAAGCAATTAGCCGGGGGGATTTATGCCGGAAATGTAGCTCTTTCAGGAACAAGTACATTGGAATCCGATATTGCTGTTTTAGGGACTTTGTATGTGGATGGCGTGTTATACTGCGGAAAACATACGCTGAAGACCGGAAATCTTGTCATAAACGGAAAACTCTATACGGACCGGGGATCGGTCCTGGCAAATGGAGATATGACAGTGGGCACAGCAGGAATGCTGTCTATGAAAAACCGTGAAGCATATGTATTGGTCAATGGCAATGTTTCCATTGGAGATTCCTATCTGAATCTTTACAATCCTCACAAGAATGATCTGACAGACGGTGTGCTGGAGATCAAAGGAAACTATATGGATTACAGTTATGTCAGTTATGGTGTGGATCATAAGATCATTCTTAGCGGAAGCGGTTTACAGGAAATACGCGTTACGGGCGCACTGGGGACTCTGGAATTACAAAATTACAGTGAAGAAGGCATATATTCGGAGTCGGCGGTCAAGGTTCTGAAAATGATCACAAACGGCTGCCATTATAACATAGGAGAAGGTTACGGCATTTATGGATATACTCTTACAGAGGATTATGTTGCAGCAGGGGATCTGGTGCTTTATGGAGATACCTTGGACTTAAATGGCAGAACCATGATCGTTCAGGGAAATCTGACCTTGTGGGATGGAGAATTAAAGATCAATGGAGGGACCCTGATTGTAGAAGGGGATTTGTTGATCCAGCGTTTATCAAGCTATAATAAAGACAGCTATGGCTGCCTCATTATGGAAAATGAAAATGATATGCTGAAAATCGGAGGAGACTGGATCATTCAGCCGGGGAATCCATGTCACTGTAAGATCGGGAATGGCACCATTGAATTGCAGGGGGATCTGATAAAGAAAACATCAGGATATACAGGGATTTACGATATTGGCTGCCGTTTGATATTAAACGGAAATGAAAAACAGACCGTTTCTGTTAGCAAAAATTTACAGATACAGGATCTCACAATATCCAACAGAAGTGAAGGGGGTATATATTTTGCCAGCGATGCCGTTATTACGGGAGAGGT
Organism: Lachnospiraceae bacterium; assembly: GCA_017936785.1. Taxonomy (GTDB): domain Bacteria; phylum Bacillota; class Clostridia; order Lachnospirales; family Lachnospiraceae; genus UBA2882. The sequence goes on from JAGBEV010000012.1 coordinate 78,565, forward strand.
AGAAGATTCAGAAGGAAAAATAGACGGAAACGGCAGTATTATCATTACTGACATAGGACAGCTAAAGGCTGGAAATTTTGGAGGAAATGTCATACTGGAAGGCAACAGCACAATGGAAAATGATATTTCCATAGATGGAACCTTACAGATAGATGGCGTACTCCACTGTGGAGAATATATGCTGCAGGCGGATGCGATTATTGTAAATGGTCAGATGTATACGGATCAAGCCACGATTATTATAGACAATGGGCTGGATATCGGTAACAAAGGGCTTTTTGTTATGACAGAAGAGGAAGCCTATGTGTTAGTAAAGGAAAATCTTTCCTTTGCAAGTACCATAAGTCATCAGGGATATTTGACAAATGGAGTATTGGAAGTTTTAAATAATATCAATGTGGAGAAATATTGTGACGGATTTATGGCAAGTGATGAACACTATACCATATTCAGGCGCAGAAATGTGGCAGATACCCAGACTGTAAAACAGAGGGTATATTTAAAAAGCGGCAGTTCCATTCATTTTGCCAAATTAGAGCTGACAAAGGATTTTCAGGCGGGTTATGTAAATTATTACAGCAGTCTGGAGCAAATGGCTGATGAGGTCATATATGTGAAAGCAGGGACCTCCATTCCCAACCCGGTAACCGGGATCATTTCACAGGAAGTTACGGAAACTACAGTGACATTGTCCTATGAGGGAAATTGGGATGACGGCAGTCTCAAAGGCTTTATGATCTACCGCAACGGCAAAAGAATTGCCATGACAGCAAACCGCAGCTATAAGGACAGTGGTCTGAAGCCGGATGAAACCTATATTTACATGGTCTATCCCTACAATACAGACAGGCAGACTGCCAGAACTGCACCACAGCTGCAGGTAACGACCATGAAAGATACAGAAGCGCCGAAAGCTCCGGAAAATCTTATGGTAGCAGTACGCAGCGGTTCGGCAGTTACTTTGAAGTGGGATAAAAGCAAAGATAATGTAGCCATAGGAGGATACCGCCTTTATCGGGATGGACAGCTTATTTATGAAGGGGCTGCCAATGAATATAAGGATGTTGGATTGGAAGAAAATACACTGTACACCTATGAAGTAAAGGCTTATGATACTTCGGGAAATGAATCAGAAGCCGGTAAAAAGGTGGATGGTGCTGTTTATATACCTAAAATTCTTTCTGTAACACCCGGAGATTATGAGGATGTAGGCGGAGATGTGCTGAATATGAGCATCCGATGCAAAAACGGCGGTAACAGTGTGGGAAATTCTTTGGATATTGCCTATTATGATCCGGAAAATGACAGGTGGATCGAAATCACCAGACCCTCTCTGGGACAGTCGGAAAACAAGTCTGAATACACTATATCCTATACATGGGATATCAGTGAGCTTTCCATAGAAAATGATGTGGATGTCCGTTTTACATTAAGAGATGCAGACGGCAATGAAACAGAGAAAATCCTTACTTATGTGATAGACAGAAAAGCTCCTGCTGTACCGGAAAATGTATTTGCAAATGATGATGGGGGTACAGTAGTCATAAACTGGGATATCAGTAAAAGCGCAGATTGTACAGGTTATGAATTGTACAGGGTAAATATGCAGACACAGGAAGGAGCACTGCTTGCAACGGTCGGAGGAAGAAACAGTTCCTGGTACAGAGACAGTACGGTGGAAGATGAAATAACCTATCATTATTATCTGAAAGCACATGATAAATTCGGCAATCAAAGCCCTATGTCGGAAATTGCCAAAGTAACAGTTGCAGAAGATACAAAAGCGCCCCGTGTCACTGATCTGACACCGAAATCAGGAAAGATCCATCAGTGTGTAACCTTTGTGGTTTCCGGCAGCGATAACCGTACCATAGCAGAATTTGACCTGTTTATGAGACGATCTTCGGAGGAAGAATGGCAGCTTCTTACTACAGTGGAAGCACAGGATGATCAGGGAACATTTCAATGGGATACAGCAGGATATGAAGAGGGCAATTACTATATCAAAGCTGTGGCAAGGGATAAAAACGGCAATGAAAGCGCCGATCTGTTCATGCGCAGATATGAAGTGGACAATACGGGCATTGCAAAGATCAGACTTTTAGATACTACGGCGGGAAGCACGACCATACAGCTGACATGGGAAGACGTAACAGAGGAAGACTTCGGCTGGTTTATTGTGGAAGAACTTATAGACGGAGAATGGGTGGAAAGAGGAAAAATTACCAGCCAGTTAGGATACAGACTGGAAGATCTTGAGCCGGAAAGTACACATACTTACCGGGTAACAGGATATGATCTTTTGGGAAATCCGGGCATTCCTTCGGATACAGTCACTATGACAACCCTTTCGGATACCACTGCACCAAACATTGCGGCAATAAATCCTGTATCTTCGTTTTATAAAGACGCCATTGATCTGTCTATGCGGGTAAAAGATAACGGCGGAGTTGCTTATGGCGTGTTCTCATACAGCGTAAGCGGCAATGATTTTGTGGAAATAGCAACTGTATCGGGCAATGGCGGATGTGATGAAACCCTGTGCCATAAGTGGGACCTTTCCGGCATTCCGGAACAGGAGGTCACTGTCCGCTTTGAAGCTTATGATACAGCAGGAAACCATAATGCCCTTTATGAAGATGCCCAGATAGAAAATACCTATATCGTTGACAGACATGCGCCGGAAAAGGTAACAGGGGTACATATAACAGGAAATGAAGGCTGTATCAGTCTGGCATGGGACAGTGTCAGCGATAATGATGTGGCAGCATATATAATTGAACGTTCCGTAGAGGGGGAAGGCATCTTTGTCAAAATAGGGGAGACCGGCAGCACTCTTTACTATACAGACAGCCATGTTAAGGAAAATGTTGATTATTCCTACCGCATATCCGCAAAGGATATTGCAGGAAATATGGGAGAAGCCTCTGAAGAAGTATGTGGGACCGTTATGCCCGATGAAGAAGCTCCTGTAGTGACAGGTATTTCTCCCGGAGAAGAGATCATAGGCAGCAATCCCACATTAAAAGTGTTAGCAATGGATAACGCAAAACTGAAAGAGATCATTCTGGAGTACAGGGAAGCGGAAGAAACGGATATCTGGCATGAGATTGCTGTAATAGAAGCGGCGGGAAGAGAAGAATATAAGGCGCTCACATGGAACACAGACGGTCTTTCAGAAGGGATCGTCTATGAAGTGCGCGCTAAAGCGGTGGATGCAGCCGGAAATGAAAGTGAATACGTCACAAGAAATTATCTTCTTGATTTAACACCTCCACAGGCGCCGGAGCTGACTGTAAAAAGCGGCAGCTTCTGTATTGAAATGGAATATAGCGAAAATCAGGAAGAAGATTTCAGATGTTATAAGATTTACCGGAAAGAGTATGGGCAAAAGGACTATACCTGTATTCAGGCAACTATCCAGAATACCTTTACAGATGCAGTGCCGGAAACAAATACAACTTACTATTATAAGGTCTGTGCATTGGATATTTATGGTAACTGCAGTGAAAGCAATGTGGAACACAGCTATGCCAACAATGTGGACAAGATCGCTCCTGTAGCAGAGCTGCCGGAGACCATGTTCGGCTTTACGGGAATGGAAATTGCCTTTGACGGAACCCTGTGCAGCGACAATGTGCGCATTAACCGCTACGAATGGGATTTTGGAGACGGAACTAAGCAGACAGGAGTGCGTCCGGTGCACAGCTATGAAAAGGCAGGCAGCTATAACGTGACTCTGACTGTATGGGACGGAGCGGGAAATAAAGCCTGTGCAGCGGGCGTAGTGCAGGTCATGGATAAGACAAACAGCGGTTCTGCGACTATAAAAGTTCTTGCCAAAGATGGCACAGCTCTTGGCGGGGCCTATGTATATGTGAAAACCGGAAATGATAAAGATGACTATGTGCAATTGAGAACCGACGTAAATGGAGAGGCGAAGGTGGTAAGCAAAGCAGGTATTTATGAATTTGCTGCTTATGCCCAGGACTATATGCCGGGAGACGGAACTATTCGCATCAGCAATTATGAATCCTTGGAAACAACCATTACTCTTGAAAAAGGAGAAGTCATTACGGGAAATCTTACCGTAGAAAGAATGGAACTGGATGAACTTATAGAAAAGGGTGTGGATCTGTCCGCACCGGAAAATTATAACACCTATAAATTCAGCGTGGAGCTGTGGTTTGCGGCTTCTCCTCTTCCGGTTGTTTATGATGTCACCTATTCGGATGAACTGTTTTATCGAACAGGCAGTATCGACTGTGTGGCAGGAAGGGGAAGAATTTCCAATGGAAACGGTACTTTAAATATAGAACTTTTAAAGCCTGAAGAAGTAGAAGCGGATGATATGGAAATAAATGGATATGTACCGACAATTACCTATCTTCAGACAACCCAGAGCGTCAGCTGGTTAAAGGACATGTATGATGTACAGCTTGGCATTATCAATAATGCAGACAGTGGCTATACCGTTACAGAGGCATCGGCAACCCTTAATCTGCCCGAAGGACTGAGTCTTGCTGCTACTAAGTCAGGACAGACATTGACTACGAAATTGCCGGATATCGGCGGGCAGGAAACTGCATTTGCATCCTGGGTCGTAAAAGGTGATAAAACGGAAACCTATGACCTTTCCGCTTCCTTTCATGGTGTTTTACAGCCTTTTGAAGCGGATATTGATGCGCAGTTTGAGGCACAGATGGAGTGTGAAGTAAAGGGCGGTGAGGGAATCGTTATTTATGTGTCTCCGGAGGATGCCTATTATCCGGGTGAAGACTATTATATCCAGTTTAAGATCGTCAATGAATCTGACCGCAATTTTTATAATTTCTCCACTTCATTGGGTGAGTATAAAGCGGCATCACAAAAACAGGAGGTATATATAAAGGATTATGAAACAGGAGAATTGATCGCAGTCCAAAGAGCCACAGGTATGACTTATCAATCCAAGGCGGCTGCAAAATGTCCTACACTTCCGGTGCTTTATGATGGCGATGTTATAGAAGTGGGCGTGTTCTCTCCGGGACAGACCATTTATGGAACATATTGTGTCAAAATGGGAAATCAGGAAAGTGATACCACTTATTTTAAACTGGTAAATCAGCTGGTAACAACTTTGGAAGGCTCCAATCTGGGAGTAGAGGTTGTTGTTAATCCCGTGCCCAGTCATATATATAAATATGTGCTGTATACGGATTACCGGACACGGCTGAGAGAAGCAAAAGAGGCCATGGAAATGGCAGAAACCTATGGAGATCCCATCGATGTGACAACAGGTGCGTTCCTACAGGATTTGGGAACCATTTCATTAACCGGAGGAAGCAATCTTTCTTTTGATCTACATTATAATTCCATGCTTGCAGGCTATAAAGGAGAAGCCGGATACGGCTGGAGTCATGACTATGAACAGCATGTAACTGAGGCAGGAAGTAGTCTGATCCTGACTTTAAGTCCCTATTCGGAAACAAGCTTTATCCATGAAGAAGCAGCCAACCATACAGTATACGGCGTGTTACAGGAAAATACCATTATTATGGATGATCATATTTATGAAGAAGGAACCTATCTTCCCACATCATCCAATATGGAAGGCTGGAAGATGGAAAAAGATTCCGGGGGCTACCGTCTGATCACAAAAGAAGGCGCAGTTTATACATTTGACAAAGAAGGAAAAATGAGCCATATCAGTACAAGGGAGGGAAAAGGAACTGCCATTGCCCGGACAGAAAACGCAATGACAATTACAGATGATATTACCGGTGAAAGCATTCATGTACTATATGATGAAAACCATATGATCAGTTCGGTTACTGACGATCACGGCAGAATGGTGAATTTAGAACATATTGACGGAGATCTGACTGCCATTACAGGCGTAACAGGTGAAAGCTCCGCCTATCTTTATGACGGCAGTCATAAAATGACCGGTGCGGTAAATGCCAATGGAGTAAACTATGTAAATAATACCTATGATGATTACGGGCGGGTGCTTACCCAAAGGGAAGCAGGCAGACCGGGAGTATCCAGACTTACTTATACGGATACGGAATCCGGCGGCGTCCAGGTGGATATCTGCAATCAGAATGGCGGTAGCACATCGGTGGTCATGAATGAAAAAGGAGAGAAAATAAAGGAAACCGGTTCGGATGGGGCTTTTACCGAATATTTGTATGATAAATACGGAAATTTGCTGGATGAAAGGGATGCTTATGGAAATACCGTAATGTATCAGTATGATGAAAACCAAATGCTGACAGCTGCCTATGATACAGCAGGAAATGTAACCTTTATGGATTATGATGATGCAGGAAATGTGACTGCTGTCAGAACCCAGACAGGAGAGGAATCCCTTTATACTTATGATGCAAATAACCGTCTGATCAGAAATGTAAGTCCTC
>JAGBEV010000004.1 GCA_017936785.1 Lachnospiraceae bacterium
AGTTTTTGATAATTTCCGGGGAAGAGGTGTATTGTGCCGGAACAAAGCATTCCTGCACGATAGGTCTAACGATTTCCATAGCTTTGCACCTTCCTTTCCTGTATCAGTTTCTTCTTTGCTTTGTTGTAACGGTTGCGGAGCTGATTTTTGCCTGCTCCAATAGCCTTTTCAAGTTTGCTGATACTGTCATAATGACCACGGTCAATTAATTCCATTAGGTATTCGTCTGTCAGTTCCTGACCTTCAATATAGAATGCCCGGCGTTTACGTCCCGGCTTTTGGAGTGCCTATTGTTCAAGGTAGGCAATGCGTTTGGTTAGTTCTGCGATTTGCTTATCTTTACGCAAAGTTGCTTCAATAAGACCCGGAATAAGAACATTGTAATTGAACTTACCGGTAAGAAGCTTTGTCAGTTCTTCGTCCGTCATTTCCTTAAGCGGTTTTGGAAATGGCATGGGCAGCAATGGTCTGCTTTCGTAATTATCCATGGTAATTAATGCCTCCTTTTGAGTTACCGAATTTGCGGTAATTAATTTAAGTTAATTTGTTGAATATGTTTTTGGGTTAAAAATCAATTGAAAACATATGATTTTGCCTTTACAGAAAAGAATCTGCGGAAGGTGTAGTAACAAATACAAACCAAGTAATTGGCAGGAGAAAGTTAATTTTAAATAAAAAGAGACAAAACAGAAGCAATAAAAAGCTTCCAATTTGTCTCTTTAATCTGTCCTTGTCCTTCAGTTATATCTGATTTCAATATACCACTTTTTCTGATTTATGCAAGGAGTTTTGAGCAAGCAACTTTGTATATCATTCTATGCAAAAATAGAGATATTTGATATAGTGCTAAAAGAAAGGCAAATAAGAATTTGATGAGGGAAAATATAATGAAAAGGGTTTTGTTTTTAGATATAGATGGAGTTCTTAATTCTAATTTTTGGAATGATAGTCATCAAAAAGAAATAAGTGATGGAACATTAATTGACGAAGAAAAAATTAAGATATTAGCACCTTTGATAAAAAGAACGGATGCAAAAGTGGTACTCCATTCTGGTTGGAGAATTTGGTTTGGTCAAGACTTGAAACCACTTCGTCCTGAGTCCAAAAAACTGGTTGAAATGCTTAATAAAGAAGGGTTATCTATTGATGGAATAACCCCAGACTTAACTACAGAAGAGATAAGAAAGACTAAAAAATTCAGTTTAGTAAAAGCGGATGAAATTCTTTTGTGGTTAAAACAGCACAATGAAGTTATAGGATGGGTAGTTCTTGATGACCTTGATTTGCACAATGCTGATATAGAAAAACATCAAGTGATGCCTGACCAAACGATAGGACTTACTCTTGAAGACATAGAAAAAGCAGAAAAGATTATTTTACATAATTGTGATTTGATGAATTAGACAACCTCCAATTTAGGGATTTTTTTGTAAAATAACAGTTGACAATAATTCGTATTCAGATTAGTATAAAAGAAGAAAAGGGCACTACCGATAGACGGTTAGTCCACAAATAGTTAGTTACAAGAATAACCGCTTAGTTTTGCAGACAGGGCGGTTATTTTTGTGATTTATTACTTCCGATTGTATATCCGAGACTGAATGCGGTAAGTACGAGACTTACAACAGCAATCAGACCTTCAATTGTCATCATGGCAACCATCCCTCTTTCGTACAAATTTCCAATGCAGTAAAGCATACAAATGTATCTTCAATACATTGGATTTCTATATTAACAGAGGGTCACAGTCCCTCTGATTGAAGGACTAACCGCCTACCGTGAATGGTAGCACCCATAAAAGTAGTGTAGCAGAAGAAATGGTAAAACACAACAGATAATGAGAAGAGAAATGAACGAATTAACGTTAACACTGAAAAAATATTTTTACACGACCTTTACACACCCCAAGTCAGCACTCCGGCAATCTCCTTTCTATGCTTACTTTGCGGGTAGCTGACCTGTGTTCAAGTCCGGCCACCAGCAGTATAGTTAAAGTATGGGAAACATTGAATTTATCAGTGTTTCCCGTATTTTGTTTTGTGGTGGCTTCATGTGGTGGAGTCACTTTTTTAATTTTTTGGATTTTTGCGCACATATCAGGTTTTTGATACGTTATTCAAATAGAGGAGGAAATAATCCATGGATTTGAAAGAACAGTACGAAAAACTCCTCCGTTACTGTTACATGAAAACAAAAGACCGATATATTGCAGAAGATATTGTGCAGGAAGCATATCTACGATTCTGGCAAAGTCATTCCTATAGGGATACGGGAAAGGAATTAGCATATTTATATACGATCGCAAGAAATCTTTGTATGGACGAATTTCGTAGGGCTAAGGCAGAAGAGCTAGACAATTTTCAGGATGTCAAAGCAGAAAAATGCTATGAGCCGGAGAGCGCCATAGAGCAAATCGCTTTAGAATCCGCTCTTTTAGGGTTGCCGGAGGAACTACGGGAAATAATCATGCTTCGATACACAAATGAAGTGAGTGTTGCTGATATCGCAAAGATTACCAATATGTCCAGGTTTGCAGTACACAGGAGAATGAAAGAAGGGTTATCCCTACTGAAAAAATCATTGGAAGGAGATGGAGCAGATGACTGATAGGGAATTAAAGAATGCACTAAAAAATGCCTATATAGTTGAAACGTCGGAACGGGAAAAAGCATTCTTAACGAAATATGAGAAGCGCAGTATGCAGATATTTGATGTTCTGAGGATAGAACTGAAATATATGGGAGTAAAAAATTTTTGTGCAGGATTATTTTGGTGTATTGTATTATTCCTTGTCGCAAGGCTTGGAGAAGCACAATTTATGTGGATTTTGTCCAGCGCTCTTCCGATGTGTGTTCTGATACCGCTTATTGCAATTGGCAGATCGGAAAGGTATGGAATGGGAGAACTGGAGGCTTCCAGCAGATTTTCACTGCGGTTTCTTCGTATGACCAGGATGCTGATTTTAGGATTTTTTGGCCTGATTCTGATTTTTGTCACCAGTTTGGTGCTACGGGAATTCATAAAATTAAGCCCGGTCATGACAGTTTGTTTTGTCGGTTTTCCATATCTGGTGAATGTATGGGGGTGCCTTTTGGTTACCAGAAAATGGAATGCAAAGGAGAACTTATATGGATGCATGGGTATAACGTGTATTTCCTGTCTGATGCCATTTGTTGCGCATCAGATGGAGCTCATGAAGGCAATAGAACCTGCATATGTGCCCCTTGCCATGATGGTGGTATTGGTTGTGACAGTAAAAGAATCCATATTATATATAAGAGAAAGTGAGGATTTTACATGGAGCTTGTGTTAGACAGGGTATCAAAGCAGTACCAGAATAAAATAGCAGTGGACAGATTATCCGTTACATTAAAACCGGGAGTAATCGGGTTACTTGGCGCCAATGGAGCCGGTAAGACAACTCTCATGAGAATGGTCTGCGGGATTTTAAAGCCCACAGGGGGGACCATTCAGTTTGATGGAATGGATGCATCGGAGGAAATGTATAGAGATATTCTTGGATATTTGCCTCAGGATTTCGGTTACTATCCGAATTTTACAGGAAGAGATTTTCTCATGTACATGGCGGCGCTTAAGGGAATAGAAAAGCCGGTTGCAAAAAGAAAATGTGATGAGCTCTTAAGGATTGTAAATTTAGAGAATGCAGCAAATAAAAAGATTAAAACCTATTCAGGTGGTATGAAGCAGTGTCTTGGAATTGCCCAGGCAGTACTGAATGATCCCAAAATTTTAATTTTGGATGAACCTACCGCAGGTCTTGATCCAAAGGAGAGAGTACGTTTCCGAAACCTGATTGCAGAGCTTGGAAGGGATAGCATTGTAATTCTTTCGACGCATATTGTGTCCGATGTAGAACAGATTGCGGACAGGATACTGATGATGAAGGATGGTCAGTTTATCTGTGACGGAACACTTGATGAGATTGGCATGGACCTTGAGGAATTCTATCTTAAGAACTTTGACGAGGATTCTGACGAGGACAGGAGGGAGGCATAATAATGAACAATTTTGGAATCCTTTACGGGATGGAACTAAAGAAGATTCTTTCAAAGAAGGCGGTATGGATCACTCTGGTTTTCGGAATCCTTTTTATGTGTGTTGTGGAAATGTCAAACATGTTATTTGATAAATATGATTTTATTGATATGACTATGAGTGGCATTCAATATGAAACGCTTCAAAGAGAAAAAGGGGAGGCTGTCTCCGGAGAAGTTATGAATGATGCTTTTTATGAAAAGATTCGGACGGAAATGAATGAGTTTAAGACCACACATGAAGATGATATTGCCAGGGTCATTGACACGGAAAGAACCGGATATCCGGGACTGTGGTACTGTGCAGAACGCTGCGGGTATGAATGGCTCTTAAATACAGAAAGTCGGGCAATAGGATATGGAAATAGTGACCGTTACAAGCTTTTTATGGAAGGAACAGCAGAGGAGATAGTGGATGCAAAACGGGATAATATCATCCTTAACATGGAGGCGGATGGGCTTGCTGAGAGTGAAAAGGAATATTGGTTAGAACGCTATGACAGAATAGAGAAACCAATCAAATATAGCTATTCTAAAGGATATTCCACCTTTTTTGACTGCTTATTTGTGATAATCTGGCTCGTTTTCATGCTGATTGTCATAGGGCTTTCCGGAGTATTTGCAGATGAAAATACATATAAAACAGATGCACTGATTTTGTCCAGTAGAAACGGGAGGACACAAATCTGCCTGGCAAAGCTTACCGCCGGAATCACTTTTTCGGTTACTTCCATGATTATTGTTCTTGGTATCTGTCTTTTGGTTCCTCTTATGGGATTTGGGGCAAAGGGGTGGAACGCACCAATTCAAAATGTGATTGTCACAAGTGCATATGACATGAACATCGGGCAGGCGGTTATTATGACATTTGCGGTTGCAATCCTGATTGCGGTCCTTTGCGGACTTTTCACAATGCTTTTGTCACATATATTTCGAAATACCGTACCGGTTATGGCGGTGCAGACATTTGTGCTAATTATAAGTATTTTTAATATTCCATACAGCTTTGGAATGCTCTCACAGATATGGGCTCTGAGACCCACGAACTTCTTAAAGAATTTTGCCTTTATTGAATACAGACTTTTCCCAATTCCCGGGGCATTGATCAATTGCTTCCAGATGGCGGGCGTTCTTTATGCGGTATTTAGTATTGTATTTTTTGTGGTAACAATGAAACTTTATCGCAATATGCAGATTGCAAGCAGATAAAGAGAGCGAAAACTCTGTGATTTATCAATACATTGGAACAAGACCCGATTTATAGATTCTGCCTTCTTGACAAAACAGAGAAATTTCGGCAGAATGTAGGCACGAGAATACCTATGAAAAAGTATTTCATACAGAATATGAGCCGCTTGACGAAGTTCGATATGAAGTTATAGATGAGTACTATATTATCTGTGAGCAGTGCAATAAAGAAATAGGAAAAGAGATGCGTGTTCGAGCAGTGCCGGCGGATTGCAGCCATAAAAGCACTCAGCAGAGACTGGAATATACAGATGTATGTCTGTTAGAAAATGGACAGATGGAAGTGTTTGAAACTAAGAAAGAGCTGTTTTGTGAAACTACATTGACAAATATCTATGTGTATGATATTTTATTATACATAGATATTTGTCAATATGAGGTTATGTGATTATGGACAGCAAAAGAGTTGCTTCTATGTTTAAGGCATTTTGTGATGAAAATAGAATACAGATCTTAGAGCTGTTACGAGATGGAGAAAGATGTGCCTGCAGCATTTTAGAAGAAATGCAGATTACCCAGCCGACCTTATCACACCACATGAAAATTTTATGTGATTCAGGAATTGTGGTTGGAAGAAAGGAAGGTAAGTGGATGCATTATTCTATTTCCGATAAAGGGTTTGAAGAAATTAGAGAATGTTTGGATTTCTTCGAAAATCATTTTGAAAAAGCAGAAGAAAAGTCGTGTTGTAAAGAGTAGTTTTCAGTAGATTTTTACGCACGACTAACTTTACATTTTAAATATAGAAATATTTGAATGTGTAGATATATAAATAGGAAGGAAATCAGCATGTTAAGAAATAGTTGGGATTTTTTTCAAAATGAAATATTAGGGATGAAGTGGCTGAACAGACTCATTGGCAGTGGTCTGGAAGCAGCAGGACTGGACATCGGTAGCAGAGTGGGCGGAAGTATACAGTTTTTTCTTTATGATACAATCAAAATCATGGTATTGCTGGGAGTTTTGATTTTGATGATCTCCTATATTCAAAGCTATTTTCCACCGGAGAGAACCAGAAAAATACTGAGGAACTTTAAAGGGATATGGGCAAATATCATCGCTGCTCTGCTTGGCACGGTAACACCGTTTTGCTCCTGTTCCTCAATACCATTATTTATTGGTTTTACCGGTGCAGGCTTGCCCTTGGGGGTTACATTTTCCTTTCTGATCTCTTCTCCCATGGTAGACTTAGGCTCGCTTGTACTCCTGATGAGCATTTTCGGATGGAAAGTTGCTATCACCTATGTGGTTGTCGGTCTTGTGATTGCGGTTGCAGGGGGAACGCTGATTCAAAAAATGCACTTGGAGGATCAGGTGCAGGAGTTTATACGGAATGGTAAATCTATAGATATTCCGCAGGAGGAACTTACCAAAAAAGAGCGGTTGAAGTATGCGTGGGAGCAGGTGGTTTCAACGGCCAAAAAGGTAGCCCCATATGTGCTTGTCGGTGTTGGTATCGGTGCGTTCATTCATAATTGGCTGCCGGAGGAAATGATTGTAAAGGTATTGGGTACCGGTAATCCGTTTGGAGTGATTATTGCTACGATTGCGGGAGTACCGATGTATGCGGATATCTTTGGATGTATTCCGATCGCAGAGGCTTTGCTTGCGAAAGGAGCACGACTGGGTGTTGTACTTTCTTTTATGATGGGTGTTACCACGCTGTCCCTTCCATCAATGATCATGCTGAAGAAAGCGGTAAAACCCAGACTGCTAGGAATATTTATCGCTATATGTACAATAGGGATCATCCTGGTTGGATATTTCTTTAATGCTTTTCAGTATGTGTTCGGGTCGGCATTTTCATAAAATCATAACCATAATAGAAAGGAGAACTTAAAAATGGGATTGTTCAATTTTAAAAAAGAAGAAAGATGCTGCAGTAATGATATGGGAGGAAATCCGGTAAGTATCAAAGTACTTGGCCTGGGCTGCAAGTCCTGTCATGAACTATATGAAAATACGAAGAAAGCGGTAAAGAATGCGGGTCTGTCCGTAGAAGTGGAATACATTACCGATCCGGAGAAGATCATGGAATACGGTGTCATGAGTATGCCGGGGCTGGTTGTGAATGAGAAGGTTGTTTCTGTGGGAAAGGTGCTTAAGGCAGGAGATGTGGAAAAATTACTGCAGAAGCATCATTTCCCTGTGTCTGAGAGTGAAACGAAAGGAAAATCCGGGTTATGAGAAGAAAACCGAAAGTAGCGTTTATCTGTGTTCATAATTCCTGCCGAAGTCATATTGCAGAGGCATTGGGAAAACTTTTGGCTTCCGATGTGTTTGAAAGTTATTCGGCAGGAACAGAAATAAAGCCGCAAATTAATCAAGATGCAGTACGGATCATGAAACAATTATATGGCATTGATATGAAGCAGACACAGTATACAAAATCAATTTCCGACATTCCCACCCCGGATATAGTAATTTCAATGGGGTGTAATGTGGAATGCCCTTTGGTCGGCAGGCAGATTAATGATAATTGGGGACTGGATGACCCCACAGGTAAATCGGATGAAACATTTATACAAATAATAAAGGAGATAGAAGCAAAGATCATGCAATTAAAAACCGAGTTGGAACAGGCATACCGTTGATAGAAAAGAACGTTAAGTAGGAAAAATTTATATTATATTATTGACCCCACAGTTAATCGTCATTATAATATTATTGACCGGGCGGTTTATAATATTGGGAGACGATCATGAAGAAAAGTCAAAAGACAGAAATAACGGTTGCAAAGATAATGGAATCGGCCATGGCTGAGTTCGGGGCAAATGGATATGCCGGCGGGACAGTGAATAATATCTGCAAGACGGGTATCAACAAAGGCCTGGTTTACCACAATTTCATTGGCAAAGATCAGCTTTATCTGGCATGTCTCAAATGTAGCTGTGAAAAATTCATAGAATATATATATGAAAATGAGGGCACAACAGACTTAAAGCAATACATGGTTGTTCGTATGGACTTTTTCAACGCTTTTCCCAATGAAGCGCATATTTTTTTTGAAGCCTTGTTAAATCCGCCGCCGCAGTTATCCGATGAAATAGGCCGTGTGCTTACGGAATTTAACAAGCTAAATGAAAGTATCTGTAAAAAAACGCTGGACAGGCTCATTTTGCGTGATGGAATAACAATGGAGGATGCTCTTTCCTACTTCCATCTGATGCAAACAATGCTGAATGGATATTTCAGCAGTCCTGTTTTTCAAAATGTTGTTTTGAATGAAAAGGTAAAAATACACGAAACCATCATTCCCAGACTATTTGATTTTATGCTGTATGGGATTGCAGAAGGAGAATCATAAAATGCTCGGATATTTATTGCGTTGGATCGCTACGCTTGCCCTTGCCTTTGTTGCCGGGAAATTAATGGCGAAAATTAAGATGCCTTCCATTTTGGGCTGGCTGATTGTAGGAATGCTGCTTGGTCCTCATGCCATCGGGCTGGTGCCTCAGAAATTGTTGGATGCCGGTGGGTATAAAACCATCATTATGTGGATGCAATGTGCTTTTGGCGTAATGCTGGGTACAGAACTTATTTGGAAAAAATTGAAAAGCTATGGAAAAGCATTGGTAGTTACAACGTTGACACAATCGCTCGGAACATTTGCAGTTGTAAGTCTTGCGTTTGGCTTGATTTTTACGTTTCTGGATGTTCCGATCTACCTTGCGTTTGTATTTGGAGGGATCGCCCTTGCCACAGCGCCGGCACCCGCATTGTCTATCGTGAATGAATTCCATGCAAAAGGACCGGTAACTGACACACTCCTTCCCATGACGGTATTGGATGATGTCGTCGGAATAGCGGTTTTCTTTACGGTTAATTCTTTAGTAGCAAGGGAAGTTTCGGGTGGTGCTGTCCCCCTTTACATGATTCCCATAATGATTTTCCTTCCGGTTATCATTGGGGCCGTTGTTGGATGCCCGACTGGTCTGGTGTTGGAAAGATGCAGCAAAAAGGCCTCAACACTTATGGTATTACTTTCCGGAATTACAGTAACGGTGTTGATCGGTTGGCTGTTTAATACCTTCCTGCTTTCCGGGATCGTATTGAATTATATGCTTATGGGAGTTTCCTTTTCGGCAGTATTTTCCAACATCGTAACACCGGATCGGCTAAGTGAGATCTCGGATGATTTTTCTCCCATCCTTGGTGTATGTCTACTTGCCGCAATTGTCGATCTGGGAGCGCCTCTTGACTATCATTTGATCCTTGGCGCAGGCTTGTATACTTTTGTTTATATACTGGCACGAGCATTTGGAAAATACTTTGGGGCAATGTCCGGAGCAAAAATCATGCACATGCCGGATACTGTAAGAAAATATCTTGGTTTGACGCTGCTCCCTCATTCCGGCGTGTCACTCGTATTTACAGGTATCATTTGTGCTACGCTTTCCTCTGTGCCACCGCTTGTGCAAACCGTGCAAGGCACAATTGCTGCCGCAGCTGTCATCAATGAGTTTATTGCGGTCATTGCCGCAAAGAAAGGATTTGAAATGGCAGGTGAAATTTGTTGACAAGCGACAGACATAAGCGATCAGAGGTATTGCAGCATGGTATATTTATCACATTTTGAGTTCCCGGACAGGGAAACGGAATATACATTTACAATGGGGCAGAAAAGGACTTGTTATGATACCTGTTATCCTTTTCTGGTGTTGTCCCAACATGATCTGCGGATGCTGGACTTTGAATCCGTTACCATTTTGTATGGCGGTAACGGTTCCGGCAAGACCACGGCATTGAATGTGATCGCGGAAAAATTAGGGCTTGAGCGGGATACCTTGTACAACCGTTCTAACTTTTTTGAAGATTACACGGGAATGTGCGGGTTTGAAACACAAGAAGCGATCCCCGGGCACAGCAGGATCATCACCAGTGACGATGTGTTTGATTTCATGCTGAATGTAAGGAGCATAAATGAAGGGATCGACCAAAAGCGGGAGGAATTGTTTCAGGACTACCTGGATGCAAAATATTCCCATTTTCATATGAAATCCCTGGAGGATTATGAGCAGTTGAAAAAGGTAGTTTCTGCCCGGAGCAATACACAGTCCCAGTATATTCGTAAAAATCTCATGGATAATGTGCGGGAACATTCCAACGGAGAGAGTGCATTGCTCTATTTTGCCGATAAGATCAAGGACAATGCGCTCTATTTGCTGGATGAGCCGGAGAACAGCCTGTCACCGGACAAACAGCAGGAGTTGTTAAAACTGATCGAAGATTCCGCACGTTTTTTTGGCTGTCAGTTTATCATTGCAACCCATTCCCCCTTCCTGCTTTCCATGCGGGGTGCCAAAATCTATGACATGGATGAGGAAGTAGTGGATGTAAAGCGTTGGAGTGAGCTCAAGAATGTACGGATCTATTATGAGTTCTTTAAAGCCCATGAGCAGGAGTTTTGTTAAGCCTGTATCGATAGAGAGGAAATCTGTCAAAATGCAGCAGAAGAACTATACGAAAGAACAATTGAAAGAGCAACTTCGGGAAATGGGTATCGAACCCACGGATGCGCTGATGGTGCACTCCTCCATGAAATCCTTGGGAGCAGTGGAAGGCGGCGCCGACACGGTGATAGATGCCCTTATGGAGGCAGTAAGCCGGGGATTGTTGATGATGCCCACCCATACCTGGAAGTGTATGGGACCGGCGCATAATCTGTTTGATCCTAAGAAAGAGCCCTGCTGCGTAGGTATTATCCCGGAACTTTTCAGAAAAAGACCCGGAGTGGTCAGATCCCTGCATCCCACCCATAGCATTGCTGTGTATGGAGCTATGGCAGAGGAATATGTGAAGGGAGAGGAAACTGCCGGGACGCCCTGTCCTCCGGGAGGCTGTTGGGACCGGCTTAGGGACATTCATGCCAAGATCCTGTTAGTGGGAGTGACTCATGCCAGAAATACCTTTATCCACAGTATCGAGGAAGTTTTTGATGTGCCGGAGCGCTTTTCCGAAACCCCAATAGCTTACCGGATCAAGATGCCGGACGGCACAGAAAAGTCCGTGCAGGTATATAAGCATTATAATCCATATATGGAGCATATTTCCGAGAGCTTTGACAAGATGAAGCAGGGTTATTATGACACCGGGGCAGCCCGGAAAGCGTATTTGGGAGATGCAGAATGTATCCTTTGTGATGCGGAGAAGATGTTTGAGGTGACAGGGAGGATCTTAACAAGATATCCCAATTGTTTTATAGAATGCGATATCATTCCCCGGGAATGGTATCTTGGAGAATAAGAGGTCAGAACCATGGAATTTGTTTATGAGCCTGCATTGCAGGAATATATGCAAAAGCAGAAAAAGTCCACCATTGTGGTGGAGGTGGTTACCAGCGATTATTCGGATTTTGAGATTTCTGAGCTGCATGTCCATCTGGTGGATGATAAGAGGGCAGAATTTTTCAAGACAAAGAAACGCTATTTTGTCAAAAAAACAGAAATGGGAGAAGTGTTGCTTCCCCCATTTCATTTAAAATTTGAAGATACCGTCCGGTTCGGACTCAAAACTTTTTGGTTCTTTTCCTATCTTACCTATCAGGGCATTCAGATCTGACAGCCTTCCGTTTTGGAAGACAGCCTTCGGATCATTTCTATGCACATCCTGCCGTTGTGGTAAGGGCATTTCCAGGCGTGGACGATTCCCTGGCCGGGAGTAACGCTGTTGTCAGGCTGCAGGCTTTCGAACCATTCCCCGCAGCGTTTGTCGATGATATGGGAAGTAATGAATTCCCAGATACCCCGGGACGCTTCCAGATATTTGGTCTGGTCAGGATGCCGCTGCCATGCATTGCAGAAACCGATAACGGACTCTGTCTGTACCCACCAGATCTTTCGGCAGTCCACTGTCTCACCTTCCCGTTCGTTATTCAGGGCGTGGAGCTCTCTGTTATAGGCATGGTCATAAGCTGTCTGAGCCAGACCGTCAATGACAGGCTGCATTTTGTCTGTGTAGAGAGGATCGCCAAGCACCTGACAGGTCCGGTCAATGAGCCAGGATGCCTCAATGTTGTGGCCGTAAGATTCCAGATCGATCAGGGAGTGATAGTCTTTGTCAAAAAAGACCTCACAGCTTTGGGTTGCAGGATTGTAGATCTTTTCCCGGAATCGGTCCAATACTTCCCGAAGGGAGTCCCCTACAGCAGGGGAATGGTCCACCCGGTAAAGCTCCGTGTACGCTTCCATCACATGCAGCAGAGTATTCATGGTGCGCTCTGCCAAAACACCGTTTTCCGACAATTTTTCGTTGGACGCCGGGGAAAAATCCCGATGGAAGGCTTCCAGGTAGCCGTCTTTGTCCCGGAATACGTCCTCCAACAGAGAATATAGGGCATAAGCGTTTTCCAGGGCGTCCCTGTCCCCGGAAGCATCATAGTAAGCAGACAGGGCATAGATGGCAAAGGCCTGATTGTAGCTGTGTTTGGTGTCGTCAGCAGGGTGACCGTTATAGGTAACGGACCAGTAGATCCCGCCATATTCCGGGTCCAGACAGGCTTCCTTCAAGAACCGGTAAGCATGTTTGGCCATGTCAAGAAGGGTTTCATCCTTAAACAGGCGGTACGCTGTGGAGTAGAACCAAAGAATGCGGCTGTTCAGGATAGCCCCCTTGTCAGCTTTTTGATTTACCAAAAGTGTCTGATCCATTTCCCCATAAAAACCACCTTGATCGTTGTCCCTGAGGCGGTTCCAAAAAGGGATCAGATCCTCTGTCAGATGTTGTTTAAAAGATTCTGCAGTCATGAGAACACCTCCTTGAGACCATAGTAGGCGTTTTTGGGCAACAATGCAAGCAAAAAATATAGCAAAAAATATAGAAAAAAGAGGGTATAGACAAAACAGGGCATTTGGAGATAAAATAGAAAAGGATAAAGCTTTAAAATAAGTATACGAAAGGATTTCCTTATGAAAAAGAAAGTACTTGCAGCAATCATTGTGGCTATGGGTATCCTTACCGGATGCGGCGAAGAACTTCCGTCTCCCATCATCTCTACATTGGAGCCGGAGCCTATTGCCACAGAAAGTGTACAGGAGTCAGGCTCCGGAGAGAAGGATGACGCTACAGGGCCCAAAGAGTTCAAGGTTATCACCGAGAGAACCGTGGTAGACGGCAAGATGCAGAGCTATCTTACCGGTGAGTGGAAGGATGAAGCTGTAGTAAAGAGAAGAAATATGGCAGTCATGATTCCCAACAACAAGCCTGCGCTTCCTCAGTATGGTATTTCCAAGGCAAGCATCATTTATGAAGCACCCATGGAAAAAGGTTCCTGCACTCGTCTGATGGGCATTTTTGAGGATTATGACGATCTGGACCGCATCGGACCTGTAAGAAGTGCCAGAGACTACTTCATGTATGAATCCATGGCTTATGATTCCATTTATTGTAACTGGGGTCTGGCGATTCCTTATGTAGGTCCTGTCATCAATACAGACCGTGTGGACAATGTCAGTCAGGCAGTGGGCGGTATCGATTCCCCTTCTTCAGAAGCTTTTGACCGTGTGGAGAGGGGAGCAGGATATGCGAAAGAATTTACAGGATACCTGTTCATTGACGGATATGAGAAGGCTGTAAAGCGTCACGATTATGCGACGGAATATACAAGTCGTTTCGAACAGGCATTTACCTTTGCGGATGAGGGATGCAGAGCTGAGTATGCAGACTGTGAAGATGCAACGACCATCATTCCCGGCGGTGGTGCTTCCAATTCCGGCGGATATGATCATACCGATGCATACTTTGAGTACAATAAGGACGATGGTCTGTACTATCGTTATCAGTTGGGCGCACCTCATAAGGATGAGTATAATGGGGAGCAGCTTGCGGTCAGCAATGTAATCTTTAAGATCTGCTACGGTGAGTACAGGGATGAAAACGGTTACCTGGCATTCCGGGTACACGGCGAGGGAGATGCTTATGTATTTACCAACGGCAAAGTGATCCCTGCAACCTGGGAGAGAAAGAGTGATTATGAGCCTAATATGTTCTATGATAAGAATGGTGATGAAATCGTCCTGAATCAGGGTAAGACCTGGGTCTGCATTATCTGGGAAGACTATGAGGACTGCATCGTTTATAAGTAGTAAAAGATGGATCAAGGAGAGGGATTCTGCTATAATGCGGAGTCCCTTTTTGTTATAATGACAAAATCACAGCGATTTGCGAAATATTTATCAAATTATAAGCGGATATCACTGTAAAATTGCATTAGACTAATACTAGTAAAGGATAAAGGTATTAGTGATATGAAAGCAGAGAAATTACAGAATCAACAACTTATTTTACAGGGCAGCATGTTGCATGCCATTCTGGTGCTGGCAGTTCCTGTAGTCATCAATAGCTTTCTGCAGACCATGTATAACCTTACGGATACTTACTGGCTGGGAAAGATCGGCACGGAGCAGTTGGCTGCCATCAATCTGGTGACTCCGGTACAGAATATTATCATTAATTTTGGCAATGGTATTACGGTAGCCGGATCGGTATTGATTGCCCAGTATATCGGAGCAGGACAGAAGGAGGACGCCAGAGGCATGGCCAACCAGATCTTTTCCTGTGCCATGATCTTTGCGGTTGTTTGTGCAGCGGTATGTTTTCTTGCCACTCCGGGTATTGTAGGATGGATGGGGGCAGAGGGGGAGACTTATCTCTATGCCAATACCTATCTGCGCACGGTAATCTGGGATATGCCCTTTTTGTATATGGTAAATCTTTTTTCGGCAGTCCACCAGGCACAGGGTGATACGGTACGTCCCATGCTGCTGAATCTGGGCGGCATCTCACTGAATATGCTTCTTGATCCCCTGTTCATGGTAGTCCTGAATCTGGGGGTATTTGGTGCAGCGTCGGCAACCGTACTGGCCAAGTTTGTACCGGCGGTGGTAGCATTTTTCCTTTTGTGCAATCCTTCCAGGGAGGTGTCTCTAAATCCCAGATACATGAAATTTGAGAAGGAAAAGCTCAAACTGATCCTGAAGATCGGTCTGCCTACGGCAATCGGCGGAAGTACTATGCAGTTAGGATTTGTGCTTATGAGCAAAAATGTGTATGTATACGGCACTCAGGCTATGGCAGCTTATGGTATCGGAAATAAGGTAAACGGGCTGATCACTCTGCCGTCCAATGCCATTGGCTCGGCTACGGCTACCATTGTGGGACAGAATATGGGAGCAGAACAGGTGGACCGTGCTGAAAAGGGATATCGAATGTCTATGTGGATCTGTGTGGCATTTCTGTTCATCGGTGGAATGATCCTTTCCAGGGATTTTATTTCCACGGCCATTGTCAGTATTTTCTCGGAGGATGCCCGGGTAATCGAAATGGCAGCGGACTTTTTAAGTATCATGGCATTCTGGTGCTTTACCAACGGAGTGTATAATGCCACATCGGGCCTGTTCCAGGGAACCGGACATACAGAGGTCACTATGGCCATCGATGCTACCAGGCTTTGGGTCTTTCGTTTTCTGACCCTGTGGTTCTGTGGTACGGTATTGCACATGGGTGTGCGGAGTGTGTGGTATTCCGTGGTAATCAGTAACGGGATCTCTTCTGTGATCTTGTATATCCTGTATCGCACCGGATTGTGGAAGAAGTCCAAGATCAAGACCAACAAAAAAGATGTTCTTGTAAATGCAGAGGTTTCATGAAAAAGAAAAAAATCACTTTGGCAATTTTCATATTGTTGCTGAATATTCTGGCATGGAGCAGCAGGTCTTTTTGTGACTGGTATATTGCGCATATCTTTCCTATTTGGGTCAATACATATGGCAGATTGACGGGTTTGTTTCCTTTTTCCGTGGGAGAGTGGATGATTGTGGCAGGACTGTTGCTGGTAATGGTGGCGATAGTCCTGGGAATTGTTTGGGGTGTAAGAAGCCTGATAGGAAAGATTGGGAAGTCCTTACAGACAAAAGGGGAAGTTGTTGGGGATAAGAGTAGGGCTGGCTGGGGATTTGACCGGTTTTGCAGGGGCTTTTATGGATTCTTTACCTGGGTTCTCCTGGGGGTAGGTCTTGTGATGACCTTAAACTGTGTGATGCTGTATCATGCATCAACATTTTCCGAGAAGTATTTGGGGGAAACGGGAGAATACACTTTAGAAGAATTGCTGGCTCTGCGGAATCATATCGTGGAACAGTGCAATGGTCTGTCTGAAAAGGTGCAAAGACAGGAGGACGGCACCATATCTTATCCCGGAAGTACCCCGGCAGACGGCAGCAGTGCAGATATGAAGGACAAGGCCAGAGAGGCCATGCAGGAACTGGGAGATCAATATCCGCAGCTTGACGGCTATTATCCCAGACCCAAGCCTTTGTTCTTTTCTGATTTTATGTGTCAGCAGTATATGTGTGGTTATTACTTTCCTTTTTCTATGGAAGCCAACTATAATGATGTGATGTATGTGATGAACAAGCCGGCCACTTTGTGCCATGAGCTGGCGCATCTTCGGGGATATATCTACGAGGACGAAGCCAATTTTATCGGCTATCTGGCTTGTATCGGTTCGGATGATATTTATTTCCAATATGCCGGGTATCTGAGCGTGCTGGTATATGTGGAAAACGATGTCTACAGGGCTTATGCGGCAGATCCGGAAGCTTTTGCTCATACTGCGGAGAAAACAGGGCTTTTGGAGGTATTGCCCCAGGTGTGGGAGGACAATGTCTTTGTAGAAAAAGAGGAGTGGGAGCGCATCAACAAAAAGGCTCTGATCGAGACGGAGACCGTGGACAGGGTGACTAATACTTTGGTGGATACTTCTTTAAAGGCCAACGGTGTTTCGGATGGAAAAGTAAGCTACAGCAGGGTAGTGTCGCTGTTGTTACAGTATTATAGGAGGAAGGATTTTTAGGAGGGTAGACGATTTTGGGGAAAAGTTTTGGAAAATTGCAGAAAATTTCCCCGAAACTCTTGACAACTTATTCTCTTCCATGTAAAATATCCAATGGTTGTGGCAGAAAAAGGTTGTGCAGCCAGGTCACGAAGGATGCCAGCACAGGCC
>JAGBEV010000013.1 GCA_017936785.1 Lachnospiraceae bacterium
AAAAGTTATGAATTGGGAGTGATGTATCTTGTAGCAGACCTTCAAATGCCTTGCCGTGTCTAGCGTTGCTAAGAGAGCAAAAGAATTGAACCTTGACGCTATCCATGACACAGTGCATGAAATGGCTAGAGACGAAGCTAGCCATGGCAAAGCATTTGAAGGTCTCTTAAAGAGATACTTTGGCTAAGCCGGAAACTACATAAAAAAACTTTAAAGAGGAATAAGTAAAAATACTTGTTCCTCTTTTTTATTGGACCGTATTACCGATGATCTTTTCATTATCATTCAAATTTATCAATGATGGAAAGTGCTGTTTTAGGAATAGAGTTTGTATCTGTTACATCATCTGATAAATCTGCCTGGATGGCAAATTTATAATCATCATATTCCCAAGTTGCAAGAATCATCTTACCATCAGCAGAATGCTGCACTTTGACATATATTGATTGCCCGGATGCAGTACTGCCCACCCATGTTTCTTCCAAAGATTCATCATATAGATTATCCGATAGATCAATCATACTATCCCTAACAGCCAATAATTTACAGTCAACCTCTAAAATATTATCATAATAATAAATCTCTAAATGGTTTTCATCAATCTGTTTATACTCTGTATTTTGTATCCAATTTGAATTTTCAGGCAACAAAACAGAAATTCCGAATCCGGCAGATAAATTTTCCATGTTTACCATTTCTTCCTTTTCTTCCATATTTGGAAGATTTTGAGTAACAGGTTTCCATGCCGTTTCTTCTGTATTAAATATATTTTCAAATGGCATTTCTATATCGGGTTTTTTTGATGAACAGGCAGTGATCATACATGAAATCAACAATATCCATAAAACTTTTCTTTTCATATTAGTAATAAAATCCTTTCTACTATCCGAAAGCTGATTTTCCGGTTTTAGCCCTTTATGACTGGGAATAAAAAGGCTCTACACCTTCAACAGCACGATGTCCAAAATCCGATGCAAAAGGAACCATATCAATATACATATCATCCAGATAAGGACGTGCCGCATTTGCGATCTCCCCAAAGATCTTATTTTTATCCCCTTCAAAATTGATCACCAAAAGATAGCTGTACTGGTCTTCCCGGCACATCAGGCGCATCCATGCTGTTTTTACTGCCGGCTCATTCTGTAAATGACCTTTCACCGCTTCGATCATTTCCGTAGGATAAATCTTTGGCTCTCCCAGCCACACAGAAGTTTCTTTTTCAATCTTTTGCTCCGATACCCCTTTTGTCATAATGTCTTTTTTGGTTTTCAGATGTTCTGCCAATTTCCTGTCTATAACAAAATTTGCTCCGAAAGGATCAATTACCATGCCTGATATATCAGGGTCTTTTAAGATCATTTCCGCATAATTATCAAAGGTAAAAATTACCGTTTCCTGGGAAGGACATCCCTGCCATTTACGAATTTCACTCCAGTCCGTAAACACAGGATAAAAATGTTTATCATCCTGCGTAGTAAGCATATGTAAACTCATGGTAGAACCTTTTTGAAAGGTTGCCGTTCCGTTTCCGTTGGATACAGGTTTTTCTGAAAAAGAAATGATCGACAAAAAATGAGCCTGCATTGCAACTTCTTCAAATACCAGATTTAAAATGTATTCTGTCTGGTTCCTTTTCATTTCACCTAACAGACCTTTTAACCGGGGATTTACTACCGGCTTATTCACATCGATCTGCTGCTGTGCCATAACATTTGAAATTACATCACCTTTATTTACCTGACTTGCTTCAATACCTGCAAGCAATAGGCCTACATTGCTCCCCGGAGTTGCTTCCTGCATTTTTCCCTGTGTAGGATTTTCCATTCCTTCTATGCGTGTAGCGGTCATTTTTCCGCCTCGGGAAATAATATAAACCTGATCTCCCACATGGATCGTATGGTCATTCACCATGCCTACTACGATACAGCCTGCTGTTTTAATCGTAAATATATCCTGTATTACCATAGTATACATATGAGATTCCATAGGTTTCCCGGCTGGAGTTTCCTTTTTTTCTTTTTCTTCATTTTCTTTTTTTCCAAACTTACTGAATAATCCCATTTTCCCTCCATCATCTGTTACGGACTTGATCAGATTTTCATAGTTTATCTTTGTCTATTATAACATCATTTTTATTCTTTTATATACTTATAATTCTTTAATATCTTTCCCCCATTATAATAGGAAAAATTGAAATCTAAAATACCCATTTCATCATAAGAATCCACTTTTCTCTTTAAATTCCGGGTATATGCCATATCCTGATTGCTGCTTTCAGAATCTTTCCTTTTCATATGTCCTAATCGTTTATCAATGGATGTCAATACCCCTGCTTCTTCCATAGCTGGTATGGCATCAGTGCTTAAATTGCTGAGATAATATAAATCTACCCTGTCAATATCATAGGTCAGATTATATTTCGCTATGAGATAGTCCGGCTTCCCTAAAGAAAACAGGATATACAATATTGCAACTGCTGCCGTAGCATACTGGAACAGAGGAAACTGGTTTTTATAAATAGTAATGATACAGCCCAATAACAAAATGCTGATGACGATCAACGCCCACAATACCAATAATCTTAAAAATGTAAGCTGATAGCTTTCAATATATAAGATCATTCGCATGGCAGAAGAAGCGATCATAATATACGTACAACAGGAAAACAGGGTCAATATTATTTTTAAAGCCATATTTTCTCTAAAACGGGAAACACAGATCAGGATAATGACCAGATTGATCATACATACAAACAATAATTGGAAAAAACCTTCCCTGGCATAGGCCGCATAGGTATATCCATCCGGAAGGGTAAAGCTTCCCAAAAACAAATAAGATATCTGAATGACTGAAAAAATTAAATATACCACTGTTATAATGGATAAAAAGGTAATGCCTACAACAGGTTCCCATTTATTTTTTTCTGCAACCGCATCCTTGATCTGTCCATCAGCAAAATATGCCAGTAAACTATAAAACCCAATACTGCCGGTTATAAATAACAGACCCATCCTTAAAGGATACTCCGGAAACAAAATATCAGAAAAAATTGTTACAAACAGACTGCGGAAAACCGCATCCGCACTGACCAGTAATCCTACAATGACCAACAGCAGAGGAATAGATATTATGATTCCCAGCCATACATATTTTGCCGTAGCCGATTTCCCTTTTTCTCTTTTTGTAAAATACTTTGAAACAGCTTTAAATGGATATCCCAGATAGCACAGGGTCACAAAAGGAGTAACAAACATTTCTCCTAAATATTTTCCAAACCCCCATTTTGCCGTATTGCAAAAATGTGTTAAAAGAAAACTTAAAAATAAAAGAATCATCCCACAGACATTGAAAAAAATGATCACAGGATTTCCTGTCAGACAATTACTGATGCTTAAGATTTCCCATGCCGCAAAATAAAACCAGGTGCATTTTTTGACTTTTATATCCAGATAGCGGAATCCCCACACCAGATATCCCATGGTAACCGCAGATAAAATGGGTAGTGAAATACCATGAAACCCCTTATAAAGACAGATCATAAAAAAAATTCCGTATAAAATACATCCCAGCCCGAATATCCGGAAATTATCCAACATTTTTTCCAGTTTTTCTCCTATTTTGACAGCCGCTGTCTGATAATTTCCTTCTATTTGTGTTCCATTTGGTTCATTCAAGAAAAACACCTCCTATTGTACATTCTCTGTTTCTTCTGCATCCGGACGCCATTCCAGAATATCCCCAGGCTGACAATCCAGAGCCTTACAGATTTTATTCAGCGTATCAATTTTTATGGCTTTTGCTTTTCCGTTTTTTAAAATAGAAATGTTCGCCATGGTAATCCCAACTCTTTCAGATAATTCTGTAACACTCATTTTGCGTTTTGCCAACATTACATCAACATTTATAATTATCATATTTTCTCACCCTTTTTGTTTTAAATTGTCAAGTCAGTTTCTTCTTTTAATGCTGCTGCTTTATATACCAGGTGGGATAATGCTGCTGCCGCTACTGTCACGGTCACTCCTGCAAAAACTACCATTATGGATAAAATCATCCAACTGCTGTGGCTCATATTCAAAGCATATAACACACCGCTTCCTGCAAACAGGAATACGGAATCAAATGCCGCCAGACCGGAAATGTATTTTAACAGCTTTGCATTCACAATGGAAAAAGAATTATCCTTCCCGATTTCTGCTGCAATCCTCCAGCCACAGATCAAAACCAGATAACAGGGAATTGCCGTGATCCAAAGGAATATCATCCACGGAAGATAGCAATAACTGTTGTCCGGTGTACTAAAAAGTATTGTTTTTCCCCAAACGGGAAGAAAATAAAAATAAATTATCAATCCACATATTCCAAGTCCTATAATGACCGCTTTCAGCGAATTCGCCAATCCTTTCTGACTCATAATGATCCTCCTGCATTTCATTTTGTTTTTTATTTATTTTTTCATACTATAACACCACAAAGAAAAAGTGTCAACAAATATTTATCGAATTGCAATAAATATTTGTTGACACTTTAAATCTAATGCCTTTTTACATTTGCCGGTAATCAGCCATAAAGATATTTTTCCTGCTCCGGAGTGAGCACGTCAATCTTTTTGCCCAGGAAGTTCAGCTTTCTAACGGCTACGTCTCTGTCTACTTCTTCCGGTACATCGATCAGTTTTTCCGTCAGGGTATCACCTTTTTCTACCAGATACTTAGCAGATAATGCCTGAATTGCAAAACTCATATCCATGATCTCAGCAGGATGTCCGTCTCCGCATGCAAGGTTTACCAGCCTGCCTTCTCCCAATACACAAAGTGTATTGCCGTTTGGCAGCTCGTAACCGATGATATTTTTACGCATTTCCTTAGAAGAAACCGCAATTTCACGAAGCCTTGCCATATCGATCTCACAATCAAAATGGCCTGCATTACAAAGGATTGCTCCGTCCTTCATTTCCATAAAGTCTTCTTCATCAATGACTTTATCACAGCCGGTAACGGTAACAAAGAAATCACCGTATTTTGCTGCTTCTTTCATAGGCATTACATCAAATCCATCCATAACTGCTTCAATTGCCTTTACCGGATCGATTTCCGTTACGATAACTCTTGCACCCAGACCTTTTGCTCTCATGGCAGTACCTTTGCCACACCATCCATAACCGGCTACTACTACGATTTTACCGGATAAGATCAGATTGGTGGTACGATTTATGCCATCCCATACAGACTGTCCCGTACCATATCTGTTATCAAAGAAATGCTTGCACTGTGCATTATTAACGCGCACCATAGGGAACTGCAGTTTCCCTGCACGGTTCATTGCCTCCAGACGGATAATACCTGTTGTTGTCTCCTCACATCCACCGATAACCTGAGGAATCAGATCTTTAAATTCCGTGTGCATCATATTAACAAGGTCTCCGCCGTCATCAATGATGATATTAGGACCTACCTTTAATACCTGACGGATATGATGGTTATATTCTTCATCCGTAGCATCATACCATGCATGAACCTCCAGACCGGCTTTTACCAAAGCTGCTGCCACATCATCCTGAGTGGACAAAGGATTAGAACCGGTAACATACATTTCGGCACCGCCTGCCTTTAATACCTTACAAAGATATGCTGTTTTTGCCTCCAGATGAACGGATAGGGCAATCTTTTTTCCCTCAAAAGGCTTTGTTTTTTCAAATTCACTTTCCAAAGTTCTCAATAAATCACAATTTCTTCTAACCCACTCGATCTTCTGCTCTCCACTTGGAGCAAGATTAATATCTCTGATTTCGCTGCTCATGAAATTTCCTCCATAAAAATATTCTACGCTAAATTGTTCAGCTGTAAACCTACTGATTATTAGTTTACCTTTTCATTCTTTTGCTGACAAGCCTTTTTACTCATTTAAATAGTGTTTCCCATTGTGCGGGCAATAAATATCATAAATGATCTGTGCCAGTTCTTCGGGAGTTTCTTTGGCGCCCTTTAAATTCCAGGAAATATAGACATTAAATAAAGTTCCTGAAAAAGCTTCCAGTTCATAATAATGGTCCATTCCATCCTCCAGCTTTTGCCATGTTTCGATCACAAACCTGCTGATCGCCATTAAAAGATGATGTCCCAGACCGCTTTGAAATAAGCTTTCCAGAAAATCCCTGTATTTCTGAAAATGATAAAAGCAGTGGATCAGATTATTCTTATCATAATAATTCTCTCTTAAAGACTCCTTCCTGATACTTTCCCTGTAAAGATCCACAAGATCATCCAGGTAAAAAATGAAAATATCCTCTTTCTTTTCATAATTGCGGTAATATGTCATTCTGGACACGCCGGCTTTTTGCGTCAGCTCCGAAACGGAAATAGAAGATAACGGCTTTTCTTTTAATAACTGCATAAGAGCAGTAACCATACATTCCCTTGCCAACAAATTTACCGGATTTTTCTTTGATTTATTCATGAACAAAACCCCCTGTTTTGTAACAGTTAAAATCTGAAATATTGAATTTGACTCTGGATAATGTTACAATTTGTCACACTTAATTATAAAGAAAAGAACCATGATTTCAAGAAAACAATATTAAAATTTTTTTCCGGAGGGTGTTGTGTGACAATTAAAAAAGAAAAAGTGGCAAAATTTTTTCGAATCATTACTGTTCCGCCTGTTTTAATCACTGCTTTGATCATTATCCTCTTATTATCAGGTGATGACATCTTTGGGGGATTTCCGGATATTATAATTTCTTTTCTGCTCCTAGGAATCATTCCCATACTTGCATACCCTTTACAGCAGTTATTACCCGGATTTAAAGAAAGAGGGCGCGAGGGTCAGAGAAAACTTGCCTTTATTTTAAATATAATTGGTTATACACTGGCAGTTATTCTCGGTTTTATGATGAATGTCCAAAGAAAGCTTATGTTAATATATATTACTTACTTTCTTTCTGTTGTTATTCTTACTATTTTCAATCTTTTACACATTCGCGCCAGCGGACATGCCTGCAGTGCAACAGGACCTTTAATTTTTTTAATTTATTATACAGGCTGGAAGGCCTTGCTCCCATGCTTGATAACAGGTGCGGCTATCGTATGGTCATCCCTGGAATTAAAAAGGCATACCAGATCAGAACTGGCTGTAGGAGCTTTATGCTGCCTGGCGGCTTTCCTAATATCACAATGTATTATTTAATCAAAAAGGAGAATTATCTATGAGAACAGCAATCATGACTGACACCAACAGCGGAATCTCAAAGGCTGAAGGAGATGCTTTGGGAATATTTGTCATTCCCATGCCTGTCATTATTGATGAACAGATATATTTTGAAGGAATCAATCTAAACCAGGAATTTTTCTATGATTGCCTGACCGGGGGAAGAAATATCTCAACCTCTCAGCCCTCACCTGGTGATGTTATGGATATGTGGGATCATATTTTATGCTCCGGCTATGATCAATTAGTGTATATTCCCATGTCCAGCGGATTAAGCAACTCCTGCCAGACAGCTATTTCTCTGGCAAAAAATTACAAGGGAAAAGTAGAAGTGGCAGACAACCATCGTATTTCTGTTACCATGCGGGTATCTGTTATGGAAGCAAAGGACTTTGCGGACAAAGGTGCCTCTGCCAAAGAGATCAAAGAAAAACTGGAAGCAAATGCTTATAACTCCGGCATTTATATTGCAGTAGATACTTTGGAATTTTTAAAAAAGGGCGGAAGAATTACCACTGCGGGAGCTGCTCTTGGAACCGTTTTAAATATTAAGCCCGTTCTTACCATCCAGGGAGAGAAGCTGGACGCATTTGCCAAAGTCCGGGGTATGAAAAAATGCCGTACAAAAATGATAGAAGCACTTCAAAATGATCTGAATACCCAATTTCATGATATTCCTGCTGAATACATAAAACTGGGAGCTGCAGGTGCAGGATTAACCAGGGAAGAGGCAGAAAGCTGGAAAAATGATCTGACAGAAGCCTTTCCCGGCATGGAAATCTGTTACAATCATTTATCCTTGAGTATCGGCTGTCATACCGGTCCCGGTGCATTAGGTACAGGATTCAGCATTATTGCAAAATAATGACTGGCGTCTCCTTTTAAAATCCTGCATTTTCTTGCACTTTTCCTAATTTTCTGATTATTTTGATTCTATTTTTTGTAATTTTGACTAAAAATAACTTTTGTGCCCGTGAACACATTCATCATAAAGATACTAAATAGGAATGAAACCCTTTTCACATTTATACAAAATGTCTATATTTTTTCAAGTTTTAGATATTTTTCAAATTTGCATTTCCTATGGAAAAGTACTATGATACAGAAAAGTTGAAAACCAAATACAATCAATCACCAAACCAAACGAACTTAAGTTAACAACAGCGTCGATCATTTACATGACCGGCGCCGATTTGTTTTATGATTCTTTAAAGATTTACAACATTTCTTTTTTCACCATTTATAAATGCTTCAATATTTTTATAAACCTCAATGGATAATCGTGTACGTGCCTCAGTACTTGCCCATGACATATGGGGTGTAATGATCAGCTTTTCACTATCCTTTATGGTTCCTAAAGGATTATCCGGCTGAATTGGCTCCTGTTCCAAAACATCTAATCCCGCACCATAGATTTCTCCCTCCATCAGGGCTTTGTATAAATCCTGATTGTTTACGACCGGTCCTCTTGCTACATTGAGCAATAGAGCCGTTTTTTTCATTTTTTTCATGGCTTCAAAATCTATGAGATTTCTGGTTAGATCAGATAAAGGGCAATGAATGGATATAAAATCAGAACGCTTTAACAAGTCATCAAATTCCACTCTTTCATATTCCCCACTGTTATTTCTGCCTGTCACAGAATAATAAATTACATGACAGCCAAAGCCTTCCGCAATTTTTGCCGCTTTTTTTCCGATATTGCCCAGCCCTATAATACCCCATGTTTTTCCTTCCAGTTCCAAAAAGGGCTTATCAAAATTGGAAAAACGCTCCTGTGCTCCATAAGTGCCGGATTTTACATAATTATCATAAAAAGGCAGCCTTTCAAGAAGATATAAAGCCATAGCAAAAGTATGCTGCGCAACTGCTGCCGTACAATAATCAACTACATTGGCAACTGCAATACCTCTGCTTTTACAATACTCCAGATCTACATTATCGTACCCTGTAGCAAACAGACAGATCAATTTTACCTTTTCTGCATTTTTTAAAGTGCTTTCATTCATGGCGCCTTTATTGACGATGACCACTTCTGCATCCTTTATCCTATCCGCTATCTGATCATCCAGAGTATTATCATAATATGTTACATCTCCAAAATCTCTATAAATTGATAAATCAATATCATCTCCAATGCTTTTTTGTTCCAGTACAACAATATTCATATTCTGCCTCCTTTAAAAGAAATAAACCGGATTCTGAAAATAATTTTCATTATCCGGTTTATCACATAAAAAGTTTTTATTTAATTATCCTATTATTTTAATCTCTCCAGTAAAGCTTCTCTCTGTTCTTCATAACCCGGTTTTCCAAGCAATGCAAACATGTTTTTCTTGTAGCTTTCTACACCCGGCTGGTTGAAAGGATTTACACCCAGTAAGTAACCGCTGACACCGCATGCAAATTCGAAGAAATAGAATAACTGACCTAAATAGAACTCTGTTTCTTCAGGAATCTTAACCATTAAGTTAGGAACCTGTCCGTCAGTATGAGCCAAGATTGTTCCGTTCATAGCGGATTTATTAACAAAATCAACGGTCTTTCCTGCTAAGTAGTTTAAGCCGTCAAGGTCAACAGGCTCTGTACCGATTGTCAGCTCTTCTCTGGATTTTTCTACATTCAGAACGGTTTCAAACATGATTCTTGCACCATCCTGAATAAACTGACCCATAGAGTGAAGATCTGTTGTCAGATCAACGCTTGCAGGGAAGATACCCTTCTGGTCTTTTCCTTCGGATTCACCGTATAACTGTTTCCACCATTCAGATACATAATGTACATTAGGTTCATAGTTAGCCAGTACTTCGATAGATTTTCCTTTTCTTAAAAGGATGTTGCGAAGTGCAGCATATTTTAATGCATCATTTTCTTCATAAGGAAGATTCAGTGCATTTTCTCTTCCGCTTGCAGCGCCTTCCATTAATTTATCAATATCTGCGCCGGATACAGCGATAGGAAGAAGACCTACAGCTGTCAATACGGAAAAACGTCCTCCGATATCATCAGGTACAACAAAGGATTCATAACCTTCTTCTGTTGCAAGATTCTTTAAAGATCCCCTTGCTTTATCAGTTGTAGCATAAATTCTCTTTGCAGCGCCTTCCTTACCGTATTTCTTTTCAGCCATCTCTTTAAAGATCCTGAATGCGATTGCAGGCTCTGTTGTAGTACCGGATTTGGAGATCATGTTAATGGAGAAATCTCTGTCTCCGATCACATCGATCAGATCCTTTAAATAAGTTGTAGAAATGGAATTTCCTACAAAGTAGATTTCAGGAGTCTTTCTCTGATCCTTGGAGATCACATTATAAAAGCTATGTCTTAAAAACTCAATTGCTGCTCTTGCTCCCAAATAGGAACCGCCGATACCGATCACTACCAATACATCAGAATCACTCTGAATTTTAGCGGCAGCTTTTTTGATTCTATCAAACTCTTCTTTATCATATGCAACCGGTAAATCAATCCATCCTAAGAAATCATTACCTGCACCTGTTTTGGATACTAACACTTCTTTTGCATCCATAACCTGTTTTTTCATCAAATCAACTTCGTTGTCACTTACAAACGGGGCAACTTTGGAATAGTCAAAAGTTACTTTTTCACTCATTGTATTCTCTCCTTTTCGCCGTTTCTTAAAAAACCTTGTTTATAAACCAAACTAAGTTTAGCAAAATAATATTTTATTTGCAAGCAAATACTGGAAAAACCAGTATTTTTCTGCTATAATCTCTGCGTGTATAAAATAATCTGCTGATAAATCCTGCAAAGCATTCAGGTAATATACACAAAACATAGTATTTACACAATCTATACACAAAATAATCAAAAGCGAGGAATATATATGATTTATAAACCTACAGGCGTTTGTTCCCAGGCAATTGATATTGAATTGGACGGTGATGTGATCAAATCCGTTTCTTTTGTTGGCGGATGCAATGGTAATTTACAGGGTATCGGTGCTCTTGTAAAAGGAATGAAAGCCCAGGATGCCATTGACAGGCTTCAGGGAATTAAATGCGGCTTCAAATCCACATCCTGCCCTGACCAGCTGGCAAAAGCTTTAGAATCCATGATTCACTAACTTGAAAACTTCAGGAGAGAATATTATGAAACGAATTGTTTTAACAGGCGGCGGTACAGCCGGACATGTAACACCAAATATTGCACTTTTACCAGGCTTAAAAGAATTGGATTATGATATTCACTATATTGGTTCCTATGAAGGAATCGAATCAAAATTGATCGAAGACTATGAAATCCCTTATTACGGCATTTCCACCGGGAAATTCCGCCGTTATTTCGATCCCAAAAACTTTTCCGACCCCTTCCGGGTCATGAAAGGCTATGCTCAGGCAAGAAAAATCTTAAAAAAGATCAATCCGGATGTGGTATTTTCCAAAGGAGGATTTGTTTCTGTCCCCGTTGTAAGAGCGGCAGCTTCCCTGAAAATTCCCTGTATTATCCACGAATCCGATATGACTCCGGGACTTGCCAATAAGCTTTGCCTTCCCGTAGCTGAAAAAATTTGCTGCAACTTTCCCGAAACTTTACAATATCTTCCTGAAGATAAAGCAGTCCTCACCGGATCTCCCATCCGCGCTGAATTAACACAGGGAAATAAAATTGCCGCTTTGGATCTATGCGGATTTAATGCCAATACTCCTGTCATTATGGTAATCGGCGGTTCCTCAGGCGCTGCAAATGTAAATAAAGCAGTTCGGGAAGCTTTACCGGAATTATTAAAAGATTTTCAGGTAGTACACATTTGCGGTAAAGATAAAATCGATAACCTGCTTCTGACTACAAAAGGCTACAAGCAATTTGAATATGTAAAAACAGAATTAAAAGATATTTTTGCCATGGCGGATATTGTTATCAGCAGGGCAGGTGCCAATGCCATATGCGAGCTTCTGGCATTACAAAAACCTAACATTCTGATTCCCCTTATGGCAGGAACCCGGGGCGACCAGATTTTAAATGCCAAATCTTTTGAATCCCAGGGTTATTCCATGGTCATCTCCGAAGATGATATTACAACACAATTGCTGGTGGATACAGTTCATGATATGTATTTCCGAAAACAGAGCTTTATTGAAGCCATGAGCCGTTCCCATCAAAAGGATTCCATTAAGACCATTTTGGGACTGATCGAAGATACAGTTGCAAAATACGCATAATAAAAGGAAACTACAAGAGGTTGTTTGTACCTGTAAAGTACGAAACAACCTCTTATTTTATCTTATTATTCTTTTTAATTATTACTGTTCTTCTTTTGTCTTTTTCACTGTTTCTTTACCGGATTCTTTATTACTGTCAAGAACCTTAGCTCCTAAGGCTCCTGCAAGAACAGATTTGATATCAAATCCCAGGCTCTGGGTCAGACCTTCCGTGATCTGTGTGGTGGACTTTGTAATATCTTCAACCAGTTTGGAAGTATTTCCTTCTCCATACATGGTAATCCTGTCAATATTTTCCAAAGGCTTAGCCACATTTGCTGCAATATCGGGAAGAATATTAAAGTACATTTCAAGGATGGAAGCATCCTTCATCTTAGCCATGGCTTCTGCTTTCTTATCAATACCTTCTGCTTCCGCAATTGCTTTTGCCTTAATTGCTTCAGCTTCTGCAACACCCTTTGCCCTGATACCTTCTGCTTCCTGCTCTGCCTGGTATTTCTTGGCATCAGCATTGATCCTCATGGCTTCGGCTTCTCTTTCCATTTCAAACTTCCGGGCTTCTGCATCCTTCTGTCTCTTATAAAGCTCCACATCTGCCATCTGCTGCTGTCTGTACTTATCCGCATCAGCCTGTTTTTTGATGGTAGCAGAAAGTTCCTGTTCTTTTACTTCTGCTTCTTTTCTCTTTAATTCAATTTCTTTTTCCTGTTTTGCAATATTTGCTTCAGCACTGGTTACTTCGATTGTCTTACGCTGTGCTTCCTTTTGAATCTCATAAGCTGCATCTGCTTCTGCCTGTTTAATATCGGATTCTTTCTTCAATTCTGCCTGTTTAATGCGAAGCTCATTCTGCTTTGTTGCAATATCCGTATTAGCTAAAACCTGTGCTTCATTAGCAGCCTTCTTTGCCTCTGCCTCAGCAATGGCAACATCTCTGTCCGCCTGAGCCTTTGCAATGGAAGCATCCTTTTGGATCTGGGACATATTATCCTGTCCTAATGCAACGATAAGACCTTTTTCATCATCGATTCTCTGAATGTTGCAGGAAATGATCTCAATACCCAGGGCATTCATATCCTTCTGCGCTTTTTCCTGAACTTCATCACCGAATTTTTTACGGTCTGTACATAATTCTTTTAATTTTACGGTACCGATGATCTCACGCATATTACCCTGCAATGAATCGGTTAAAGCTATGACAATCTGATCTTCTCTCATATTTAAGAAGTTCTTCATTGCTAACTTAATGCCTTCTTCATCAGTTTTTACTCTGATCTTGGCAACTGCGTCGATATCTACACCAATAAAGTCCAACGTGGGTATGTAACCGTTTGTTTTAATATCTACGCTGATCTGCTTTACAATTAAGTTATCTTTCCTTTCCAGAAACGGTATTTTAACACCTGCTCTACCGATCAGAATCTTAGGCTCTTTCTTAAAACCGGAAATAATATAGGCAATATCCGGCGGAGCTTTTACATAACCGCTTGCTAAGATAGCTAAGATAATAATGACAATTGCTGCAATAATAATAATTTGAATCATTTTGTAACCCCCTCTTTTTATTCTTATGTATATTGTATCTTGTAAATGTATATTATAGCACCATTTACATTTTTCGACAATTTTTAATATAATGTAAAGGAACAAATGCAGACAAGAAAAGTAGAATTATATTCAATGGCATGATATACTATTGATGTTGTTGCAAAAGACAAATGGGAGTTTGTTCCCATCGGCTGTTTTGTGCCGCCGACAGAAAGGCGGCAGAATGGAGATTATAATGAACAAAGCTTTCGTCAGACGAGTTCTGCTGGTTGCGGCATCAATCCTTAATTGGATATTTTCAGTAGGATATATAAGATATATATATATGCTATCGTCAGGCGAACATTTTATCAATTATGTGGACAACATAGAGGTTGACGGTTCTGATTTTACACCACTCGCTAATCTTGCAATTGCAGGAGCAAACGGATTGGCAATTCTTCTCTCAATGGTTTTAGCTGTACTGTTTGCAACGATATTTATTCTGCTTTTCGCAATATTGCTTAGGATAATAACAATCAGAAAAAACGATATGGTTACGAAATCTGAGGTGGTATTTACCAAAAGGTTCATTATCGTTTCTTCTGTTCTTGCCTTTATCGTTGGCATTTTGTCTACGAACACAAAACTGATGTGGTATGTCATAGGCTTGTCGTGGCAGCAACCGCTGTTCATGATACTGATATACTATCGACCCTTAAAGAATCGATTTCAATCATGTCAACAATCAATATTGTTATGATATATATTGTAACTTACAGAAATAAAATTCATATCTTTCAGACCGATTACCTTTTCATTATTTGTTATTTGATCTTATATTTTTTCCTTTCCAAATTACTGAAAAAATCAGCGGAATGATCAGGGTAGGAAATAATATAAACACGATCCATAAGAACAGCGGAAAGGTAAATGACAGTTTATTGCTAAATGACATATGTTCCTTAAATATCTCTTCACTTGAATAAAGCATATATATACCTGGATCGTCAGTTGCTGCCAATATGTCTATAGAATAATCTTCTGAATACGGTTTTTCCTCTGATATTTCATTTTCTACACATTTATATTCTATTCCATTAACCTGATATGTATAATACCAATGATAATATGTTTTATTTACACTATAGGAATCTCCATTTTCATCTGTTTCATTTTCCGTTTTATTATATTTAACAGATGATGACCATTGTGCCTCTACCTGCATCCATTCATGTTCATTAAATAAATCCATCTCTTTTTATCTTTCACAAACATGATCACAAATGCTGCTATAAAGATTGACAGCATTAGAATATTAATCGGTACAGCTTTTCTTATAATATTTTTTGCATTCATTATTTTATCCTCCCTTGCCCTTTAATAAGAATTCCTTTTTATTATAGCATTAAATACCATATCTATCAAAAAAGGACAAGAGGGTATTACATTTTCCGGTTATTCATATCTTAATGCCTCAATGGGATTCATTTTTGCTGCCTTATTGGCAGGATAATATCCAAAAAATACTCCGATCAATACTGAAAAAGCAACTGAAAAAATAATACTTCCCAAAGACGCATTTGCTTTATATCCCAAAAGTGAAGTGGCTGCCGTACCGATCAAAAGACCTGATACAATGCCCATAAATCCTCCTATAAGACAGATCACAATAGATTCAGTTATAAACTGCATTCTG
This sequence comes from Lachnospiraceae bacterium, assembly GCA_017936785.1. GTDB lineage: Bacteria > Bacillota > Clostridia > Lachnospirales > Lachnospiraceae > UBA2882. The sequence continues at coordinate 15,619 of JAGBEV010000013.1, forward strand.
ATGGAACCATTGGTAGCACCTAAAGCTTTCCTTGTTCCGATTTCTCTTGTTCTTTCCGTAATGGATACCAACATAATGTTCATAACGCCGATTCCTCCTACCAAAAGAGAAATTCCTGCAATAATGGAAATGGCAATGGAAATCGTAGATAACATATCAGTCATACTTTCCAGCATATCTTCCATACTTGTAACGCTGATTTCATAATCTTCATTTCTGGCATAATATACATTAAAAAAGTATTCAACCTGATCTATGAAAGTGTTGTTATCCGTATCTGTAGTAGTCACAATGGTAAACTGGGTATATCCTTCTTCCGAATGATTCTGGTTTTTTGCTGCTTTTAAAGGTAAATAAACCTCTGTGGTTATATCATCATCTGATTCACTGGAAAATACAGAACTTTCTTCATATTCATAGATACCTACAACAGTATAAGTATAATATCTGTTATTGATGTTAATATCTACCGTATTTTCCAAAGCATTATTTCTATTACCATTAAATAAAGTTTCCACTAATTTATCAGATATCAGTATTACTTTTCTGGCTTCCGTCTGATCTCTTTCTGTCAGACTTCTCCCTGCCAATAATGTAAGCTCATTGGTTTCCAGATATCCTACATTCACACCGGTAATATTTACATTTGCAGAAAGATTTCCATCCTCAGCCGTTCCGTTTCCTACCGTTTCACTAATAGAAACTGCTTCAATATTGGAGCCATATTCCTTTTCAAATGCTTCCAGCATTTCCTCAGTAATATAATCTTCACCGGTCATTGCCCTTCTGTTACCTGATCCAAAACGCATTCCCTCTATTGTGACTTCTTCACTGCTGCTCTTTTGTTTCACACCTACTGTCAGATTATTAGCACCCATTTCCTGCATGGAGGAGGTAACTGAAGTATTCAGTGAATTTCCTACAGTCATAATGGCAATAACTGATGAAATACCTATGATAATACCCAGCATTGTTAAAAATGCACGCATTTTATTGGACTTTAATCCCGACAGGGCAAGGAGAATGTTTTCAAAAATCAACATATACCCTTTCTCCTTTCCCCTGTAATCTCTCCATCCTTAATGGTTATGATCCTTTCTGTTTCAGCAGCAAGCTCCGGTGAATGTGTGATTAAAATAATTGTTTTTCCTTGTTCCTTGTGAAGCTTATGGAAAATATCCATGATCATCCTGCCTGTTTTGGAATCCAAAGCCCCTGTAGGCTCATCTGCAAGAATAATGGCAGGATCATTTGCCATGGCTCTGGCAATGGCAACTCTTTGTTTTTGTCCCCCCGACAATTCATCAGGATTATGGTTTATCCGGTCTTCCATCTCTACAAGCTCCAGCAATTCCTTTGCTCTCCTGTTTCTTTCCTTCCTTTTTATGCCCCCATAAAGCATAGGCAGTTCCACATTTTTTAAAGCACTGGTCCTTGCCACCAGATTGTAAGTCTGAAAAACAAATCCAATTTTTTTATTTCTGATCCTGGATAATTCCCAGTCCCTGGCATTGCCCACATCAACCCCATCCAGATTGTAATAACCATCTGTAGGACGGTCCAGCACACCGATAATATTCATAAATGTAGTTTTACCGGAACCGGATGCACCTACGATGGAAATAAATTCTCCTTTTTCAACTTTTAAGTCCAGTCCATGTAAAACTTCCAGCTCATTAGGTGTATTTATATAAAAGCTTTTTCGAATATTTTTTAATTCCAGCATCATTTCCCTGTTTCTATCCATAAGCACCTCCTAAAATCCTCCTCCGAATGATCCCTGACTTGGACCGGCTCCTCCGGGTCCTCCCATCATGTCACTGCCTCCGGGATTTCCGCCGGGACCGACTGTCTCATAAATAATCTGATTTTCTCCATTTTCCATATTGTCTGACAGATTATTTGAAGAAGAAACTGATGCCACAACCTGCATTCCTTCATAAAGCTGGTCGCTGATGATTTCTACATAATAATCACTCTCCATACCACACTCTACATAAATTCTTCTTGTATTTTGCCTATTCTCACTTATATTTTTTTCGAAATCCCGGCTGTTTTGGGAAACACTTGCTTTATCTGTTACTTCTATATAACTATTACCTTCTTCATCAATCTGCACACAATCATAAGCAACTGCAAATACATCCTCTCTGGAATCCAAAATAATTGCAGTTTTGGCAGTCATACCGATTCTCAATCTTTCATCATAATCTTCCAATGTAATTTGAATTGTATATGTAGGAGAAGTATTTGTTGTATTTCCCCCTCCGTTTGTGTCAGAACCGGATGTAGAATCAGGAGTCGGTGCTACAAAAGTTACTGTTCCGTTTAATTCATCATCACCTGTGGCATCTGTTTTAACAACAGCTTTTAAATCCTTATTGATATTAGATATATCATATTCATCCACAGCAGCTTCTACTATAAAATGTTCCATATCCTGAACCACAAATAAAGTTTCACCATTATAAGTATCTCCGGCTTCTACATTGACTGCCGTTATAACACCGCTGATAGGAGAAGTAACAACTGTCCGACCCAGTTTTTCTTCCACTTCCTGTATCTGGTTATTCTGAGTCTTTTGATTATTACTTTGTTCCAGAGAAGTAATTTTATAATTATATTCCGAATCTTCTATCTGATCTTCATTTTTTTCATTTGTAGATGTCTGGGTATTTACCTTCCCATAATAAGCTCCATATGCTGCATCAGCCTGACTGCTATACTCTTCATAGGAAGCTAAAGTCTGATTTTCTGCCTGTTTTGCTGATTCCAATGCACTTTCCGCATCTTTCAACGGTGTTTCGTACCGGGCAACTGCATTATCATATTCTGCCTTCGCATTTTGAAGCTTGTCATATATACTTCCGGTAAGATCCACATCCGTAACGGCTGCGGCTCTATCATATTCCGCCTGTGCAGCATCCAAAGCACTTTTTGCTTCTGATACTTTTACTGCCCATCCTTCACTTTCCCATTGAGCCCTGACTGTATCATAATGATCTTGTGCTGTCTGAACTTCAGATTGTGCCTTTTGATAATTTGTTAAGGCTTCATCCCTTTTGGCAGCCAGATTATTATAATTACTTAATGCCACATTGACATCTTCCAAAAGACCTGCTGCCTGAGTATCATAATTTTCTTTTGCATCCGTTACAGCTTCTGCCGCATCCATCAAATTCTTCTGGTTTTTCAGATTATTTAAAGCAGCATTGTTTTCTGCTGTTTCCAATTCCTCCTCCAGATCTGAACTGTCAAAAGTAATGATCACGTCTCCTTTATTGACATAGTCTCCTACACTGACATGAACTTCTTTTATTTCTGTTCCGTTTAAAGTTGTAGAAACACTTTTTTCATCGGCACTGGCAATAGTACCTGTTACACTGATGGATGATGTAAGATCCATTTTGGACAAAGGAGTGGTAATAAGACTATTGTCCACTGATAAATTTTTTTTGGCGTTTATTTTTCCATAAATACGGATTCCAAAAACCAAAGCTATTATGATCAAAACCATTGTTAAAGTGAAAAATTTATGTTTTTTTACAAATCTGCCTATCCAAAAAAATACTTTTTTAAGTATAGTTATGAACCGATATAAAAAATTTTGTGTGGAATTAGAATTTTCTGACATAAAAAATACCTCCTGGATTATAGAAGGTATTTTATAAAAAAAATGTGTATTCATTTTAAAAATTATGTGTTTGAATCATGTAAATTTTATGTTAAAACTGTGAAAATATGGAAATTTATCATTCTATAAATTTATCAATAACGACCACTATTCCATCCATATCATTTGACCTGGTAATAAAATCTGCGGAATCTTTTACTTTCTCCTGGGCATTTTCCATTGCTACACCGATTCCCGCATATTGTATCATGCTGATATCATTATAGCCGTCTCCACAGCAGATAGTATTTTCCCTGTAAAGTCCCACAGAAGATAACATTCTGTCCAAAGATTTAGCTTTATCGATATTTTTAGGCATAATTTCAATAAAGAAAGGTTCAGACCTGTATATACTTAAAATATCACCAAATTCTTCCTGCAGTAATTCCACATACTTTTCCGCTTTTTCAGGAAGTGCTGTCATAAGGCATTTATTTACATCAAAATCCACATACTCAACAAAATTTTCTACCTTTTTTACTTCCATCCCATTGATCCGTGATTCTATGCCAATATAATCATCCATTCTGGTTCCCAGAATAATATTCTCATTCTCATAAGTGATCAGACCACAATCGTTGTCTATTGCAAAATCATAAAGCCTTGGAATTACCTGTTTGGGAAGGGTTTTTTGATAGACAACCCTGCCGCTGGCACAGTCTACAATACGCCCACCGTTAAAGGACAACAAAAATCCTCCATTTTCTTTTAATTCCAATTCCTTTTCATAACGGTGCATTCCATAAGTAGGTCTCCCTGAAGCGAGAATTACTTTGTGACCTCTTTTCATGGTATCGATAACTGCGTTTTTTGTTCTTTCTGTTATTTCTTTTTTTGAATTTGTCAGAGTACCATCTATATCAAGTACCAGAACCATTGTTTTTTCTCTATCCATAAAATAAATTATAATCAGGTATATTTTTACTGTCCATGTCCAAAATAGACGAATAACGAATAAAAATTTACTTATTTTTGTATTTTTCTCCATACAGCCATATATTTTATATGAAATTTACTGGAACTTACTTTTCTATCTTGTTATAATTTAACCAGTAAAAAACTAAAGGAGAGGTATATCTATGGAATACATTTTTGAAGGAAAATATTTAAATGAAAATGAAAAAAAATATATTACGATTCCTTTTAATGTATGGGAAGTGTGTGAGGATAATGTTGGGGAAATTCCTGTACATGTTACCATTGAAAAGTTGAATTTTGACTGTAACCTGGACCCATTGAAAAATGGATACTATCATATTCCTTTAACTAATGAACAGGCTGAAGGTTTTGAAGAAAATACATTTTATCCCGTTAAATTTTCAATAATCGGAAAGGAAAATCTGGAACGGGAATCCAGTCCTTATTCTTATGAAAATCCTATTCGTAAAATAGACAGTATGAATGTTATTATCCAGCCCTGGGATGGTCTTTGCGGACAGACCTGTTTTGCCATGATCGCCGGTGTTACCATTGAAGAAGCAAGCAACATTATGCACTGCCGGGAATGGCAGGCAAATATGGCAAAGATAGTTCCTTCTTTAGACTATGTGGGAATCAGACATTCCAATCAGATCATTTATACAAGAGGAAAAGATGTTGAACTTCCAAAATGCTGTATTATTATGGAAAATCTTGGCAGATTCAGCCATTATCTGGTTGGCTTTGGCGGAAAGTACTATGATCCTAATAACGGAATCATGACAGAAATCGATAAAGCAAATATTAAAGGTTATCTGGAGATTATCTGCGATTAAAATAACTGATCATTTCATTACATATTTAGGAGCATTATTTATAAAAAAGAGAAAAATACTAAAAAATAGATTTCTTCCTATTTTAATAGTATTATTTTCTTTTTTTTGTTTGTTTTCAGAATTCCGATGAATCTGAAAATTATTCATATGAATCTTAACTGATAAAATAATTATTTATTTTGAAAACTCATATGCTCTTTTAACAATTCCTTATATAATTGTTCCCCATTCCAAAATACATTTGTAGGAGTTAATATTGCCTTTAATCCGATAGGTTCTATATGATACTCTCTGTATTTTTTTAAAAATACATCCAGAAATTCCGGATGAATACCGGAAAAAACCATCATTTCCATAGGTAACTCCATCCCATTATATATCTTTCCTGATTTTGGAATTCCCTGAATGCCTGCTATTACACCCAATGGTTCCAAATATTGTTTATATTCAACAGTAACAACCTCTATATCCAGATCCTGGCACAAAGCTTCTATTTGTTCTTTTTTTGCTTTATTTACTTGAAAAAGAAGTACTTTTTTTGAATTACCCATTTCTTTCTCCTTTTAACATTTCGGAAATTTATTTATAATTTTAATATTATTCTTTTGTTTTATATAATTTCCCAACTTTATGAAATTATTTACCAAATTATAACAATAAACCGGTTTCTATATATTTTATATATTATTGATTACTTGTATAAAAAGCAATAAAAATAATAACAAATATCCAAATATTCCACTATCAGCCATGAAATATATATAAATATTCACTTTGTTTCTTACTTTGCAGTATAATAATCTGAATTAAATCCATAAAAAATCCATATATGTTCAAAGAATCTGAATTACAATTTCTTTGACATATATGGATTTTAAAAAATTATGATTGATTATTCTTCTGTTTCATCAGAAATAATCTCATCTGATTCCTCTAAAACTTCTTCAGGATTATCCTCTGATAAATCATCTATTTCGCCGTCTTCACCTGACACCTTTTCCCTTACTTTTGCAATCTTTGCAATTTTAACATCAGGATCTAAGTTCATAAGTTTTACACCGGATGTATTTCTTCCCTGAATGGAAACATCACTCATGGCAATCTGGATAATGATTCCTTCATCCGTGATCATCATGATTTCATGATCATCATTAACTGCCTTAACACCAATAACATCACCGGTCTTTTCTACAATTTTATAACATCTTACACCCTTGCCGCCACGATTCTGAACATGGAATTCATCCAAACGTGTTCTTTTTCCAAGACCTTTTTCAGAAACGATCAACAAAGTTTCTCCCTGGTGCTCAAGCTGCATACCAATGATCTCATCATCTTTTCCAAGATTCATACCAATAACGCCCATGGATGTTCTTCCCGTTGCCCGTACATCCGTTTCTTTAAAACGGATACACATACCTTTTTTGGTAATAAGGAAGATTTCACTATCTGCATCGGTACTCTTTACTTCTATGAGCTCATCATTTTCCCTGATATTGATAGCAGCCAATCCGTTTTTACGGATATTTTTAAATTCATAAAGAGGTGTTTTCTTTACAATACCATTTTTCGTTACCATAAAGAGATTTTTTTCCGCTTCATGATCTTCAATGGGAATAACTGCGGAAATTTTTTCTCCCGGATTTAACTGCAGCAGATTTACAATAGCAGTTCCCCTTGCAGTTCTTCCTGCCTCAGGAATCTGATAAGCCTTTAATCTGTAAGCCCTTCCATAATTGGTAAAGAACATAATATAGTCATGGGTTTTCATCATAAGAAGATCTTCTATGTAATCATCTTCTATGGTCTGCATTCCTTTAATGCCTTTACCGCCTCTATGCTGAACCTTAAAGTTATCTACAGTCATTCTCTTAACATAACCAAGACTTGTCATGGCAATTACTGTATTTTCCAAAGGAATCAGATCTTCCATGGAAATATCAAATTCATCATAACCGATCTTACTTCTTCTATCATCGCCAAATTTATCGGAAATGACAATAATTTCCTCTTTAATTACCTTTAACAACTCTTTTTCATCAGCAAGAATAGATTTTAAATAAGCGATTCTCTCAAGTAATTCTTTATGTTCATTTTCAAGCTTTTCTCTTTCCAAACCTGTAAGAGCACGCAGACGCATATCTACAATTGCCTGAGCCTGAACATCTGTTAAACCGAATCTCTCAATTAAGCTTTCTTTTGCAACCTGTGTTGTAGAACTTCCTCTGATAATCTTAATAACTTCATCAATATTATCTAAAGCTATCAATAATCCCTGTAAAATATGATCTCTTTCTTCTGCTTTATTCAGATCATATTTTGTTCTTCTGGTCACAACATCTTTCTGATGTTTCAGATAATAATTCAACATATCCAGAAGATTTAATACTTTAGGCTGATTATCCACCAGAGCCAGCATGATAACACCAAAGGTATCCTGTAACTGAGTATGTTTATATAGATGGTTAAGCATTACATTTGCATTGATGTCTTTACGAAGTTCAATAACAACTCTCATGCCTTCACGGCTGGATTCATCTCTTAAATCTGTTATACCATCCAGTTTTTTATTTTTTACCATCTCAGCAATCTTTAATATAAGATTTGCTTTATTTACCATATACGGAAGCTCCGTTACAATAATACGGCTCTTTCCGTTTGGCATGGTTTCAATATTTGTCACTGCACGGACTCTTACTTTTCCTCTGCCTGTTCTGTATGCTTCTTCACTTCCGGCAGTTCCTAAAATTACGCCGCCGGTAGGAAAATCAGGAGCTTTGACGATTTCCAATAATTCTTCAATACTTGTATCCCTGTCTTCTTCAATACGATTATCAATAATCTTAACAACAGCTCCGACTACTTCTCTTAAGTTATGAGGAGGAATATTAGTAGCCATACCTACTGCAATACCTGTTGTTCCGTTTACCAAAAGATTTGGATAACGGCTTGGCAAAACAGAAGGTTCTTTTTCTGTTTCATCGAAGTTAGGAACAAAATCAACAGTATCTTTATTGATATCTGCAAGTAATTCCATGGAAATTTTGGAAAGTCTTGCCTCTGTATAACGCATTGCCGCAGCGCCGTCACCGTCTACGGAACCGAAGTTTCCATGACCATCTACCAGTGGATAACGGAAAGACCATTCCTGTGCCATATTTACCAAAGCTCCATAAATAGAGCTGTCACCATGAGGGTGATATTTACCCATTGTATCACCGACGATACGGGCGCTCTTACGATGAGGCTTATCAGGACCGTTATTTAATTCAATCATGGAATAAAGAACTCTACGCTGAACCGGCTTTAAACCATCCCTTACATCTGGAAGGGCACGGGAAGCAATTACACTCATGGCATAATCTATATAAGATGTTTCCATGGTCTTCTTCAAATCAACATGCTTGATCTTATCATATTCCTTATCAAAAATCTGATCGTCCATTTTCATCTCCGTTTCTGAAAACAATAGAAAACTCATATGTTTTCATCTTAGCTAAGAATATTGGATATTATATAAATTACACATCCAGGTTTTTAACGAATTTAGCATTTTCTTCAATAAATATACGTCTCGGTTCTACTTTATCACCCATTAAAGTAGTAAATGTCAAATCAACTTCCGATTCCGTTTCTTCATCCATAGTTACCTTTAAAAGAATTCTTCTCTCCGGGTCCATGGTAGTTTCCCAAAGCTGGTCTGCATCCATTTCTCCAAGACCTTTATAACGCTGAATCCTGTTATTCTGATCACGACCTACTTCGTTTAAGATCTTATCCAATTCCTCATCACTATAGGCGTACCAAATCTTTTTATTCTTTTCCAGCTTATAAAGAGGAGGCTGAGCTAAATATACATATCCCTGTTTGATCAGCTCCGGCATAAAACGATAAATAAAAGTAAGCATCAAAGTAGCAATATGTGCACCATCTACATCGGCATCAGTCATGATAATGATCTTATGATAACGAAGCTTTGTAATATCGAAATCATCATGTATTCCTGTACCAAATGCAGTGATCATTGCCTTAATTTCTTCATTAGCATAAATTCTGTCAAGCCTTGCCTTTTCTACATTTAAAATTTTACCACGTAAAGGCAAAATTGCCTGAGTTGCACGGCTTCTTGCTGTTTTTGCAGATCCGCCGGCGGAATCTCCCTCTACGATATAAATCTCACAATTCTTAGGATCTTTGTCAGAACAGTCAGCCAGTTTTCCCGGAAGGCTCATTCCTTCCAAAGCTGTTTTTCTACGGGTCAGATCTCTTGCTTTTCTGGCAGCTTCCCTTGCTCTTTGTGCCAGAACAGATTTTTCACAAATAATTTTAGCTATTGTAGGATTTTGCTCTAAGAAATAAGTAAGCTGTTCTCCTACAACACTTTCAACTGCCCTTTTTGCTTCCGAGTTTCCCAGTTTCTGCTTTGTCTGCCCTTCAAATTGGGGATTTTCTATTTTAATGGAAACAATAGCTGTCAGACCTTCCCTGATATCTTCACCGGATAAATTAGGTTCACTGTCTTTTAACAGTTTATTTGCTCTTGCATAATCATTAAATGTTTTCGTAAGAGCATTTCTGAAACCTGTAAGCTGTGTACCTCCTTCCGGCGTATTGATATTATTAACAAAGCTGAATACACTTTCATTATAAGAATCGTTATGCTGCATTGCCACTTCAACATAAACATTTTCTTTCATTCCTTCAAAGTACATCACATCATTATAAAGAGCCTGTTTGCTGTTATTCAGATAAGTAACAAATTCTTTAATACCGCCTTCATAGTGGAAAATTCTTTCAACCGGCTCTTCTTCTCTCAGATCATATAACTCGATTCTCAGATTTTTGGTCAGGAAAGCCATTTCCCTAAGACGCTGTTTTAAAATATCAAACTCATAAACCGTAGTTTCAAAAATTTCTTCATCAGGCTTAAAAGTAACCTTTGTACCTGTTTTTTCTTCAGGACAATCTCCGATCACTTTCAAAGGATAACATACGTCTCCCCGTTCATAACGCTGTTTATAAATATGACCTTCTCTGCATATTTCAACTTCCAGCCACTCAGATAAAGCATTTACTACAGATGCTCCTACACCATGAAGACCGCCGGATACTTTATATCCTCCACCGCCGAATTTTCCTCCTGCATGAAGAATAGTAAATACAACCTCAACAGCAGTTTTACCTGAATCATGATTGATACCTATAGGAATACCACGACCGTTATCTTCTACGGTAATAGTATTTCCTTTATTGATACTAACCTTAATGGTATTACAAAATCCTGCCAAAGCTTCATCCACAGAATTATCTACAATTTCATATACTAAATGATGAAGACCTCTTACAGATGTAGAGCCAATATACATACCGGGTCTCTTACGGACTGCTTCAAGACCTTTTAAAATCTGAATCTGATCGGCACCATACTCAGCATTCTTTTCATCTGCTTCATAATCTGTACTCATTATCTTCCTCCTATTCTATGGTTCCATTTACCACTTTGAACACTTTATCAATTTCAAATCTGTTATTTACAAATTCATCCAGACCTGTGCAGGTTATAATTGTCTGGATATTACCAATACTATTTAACAGATAATTCTGTCTGTTACTGTCCAATTCACTTAATACATCATCAAGGAGCAGCACCGGACTATCCTTTGCAATCTGCTTTACCAATTCAATTTCTGCCAGCTTTAAAGATAAAGCTGCAGTTCTTTGCTGACCCTGAGATCCATATTTACGGATATCTATGTCATTGACCATAAACCCAAAATCATCTCTGTGAGGACCTACACCGGTAAACTTTAACTTAATATCCCTCTCCATATTTAAAGAAAGATTTCTCTCAAAATCCCCACATGATACATCAGGTTCATAAGTGATCCTTAATTCTTCTTTTCCCCCTGATAAATTTTTATGGATCTGGTCTATGATCACATTTAATTGTTCCACAAACTTAATTCTGGCTTCTATGATCTGTTTTCCATAAGAAACAAGCTGGCTGTCCCATACAGTAATGGTATCTTTCAGATCCGGATTAAAATAGAAATCCTTTAAGAGCCTGTTTCTCTGATTGATGATCTTATTATACTGATTTAAATTATATAAATAATATTTATCTAACTGACAAAGCTCCATATCCACAAAGCTTCTTCTGCCTGAAGGACCATTTTTTATAATTGATAAATCCTCCGGAGAGAAAAAAACTACATTTAAAAGCCCAAGCAGCTCTGCTGCTTTTTTTAATTTTTGACCATTTATGGCAATTCCCTTGGATTTGCTTTTACGAAGGTGCATATCGACACGATAGTCCATATCCCCTTTAGAAAGAAAAGTTCTAATGTGAGCTTCTTCTTTAGAAAAATGAATGATTTCTTTATCTTTACTTCCTTTATGGGATTTTGTTGTGGCAGAAACATAAATGGCTTCCAGCACATTCGTTTTTCCCTGGGCATTATCCCCATACAAAATATTTGTACCCTCATCAAAATTAAGATGAAGGGAATCATAATTTCTGAAATTCTCTAATTCTAATGATTTTATAATCACTTTTTTTACCTATGTACCAAAAATAATATTCCTATTTTATTTTTCAATCATGATTGTTTCTCCTTCAAAAGAAACAATATCTCCGTCAACTAATTTTTTTCCTCTTTGGTATTCAGTTTCACCATTAACTAAAACAAGCCCGTCAAGGATTGCCATCTTGGCATCAACACCGGATTCTACCAGACCGGCTGCCTTTAACGCCTGTCCTAATTTTATATAGTCTTCCCTTAATTTTATTTTATATACCATATTCTGCTTCCTGATTTAGAATTTTTTCTTTTTTATTTATCCTGCTAATTCATCAAATTAGTTTGATACTGTAAAATTAACAGGAAGGATCAGATAAAGATAACTATTCTGTTCATCTCTGATAATACAAGGAGCCTTTGGATTGACCATATAAATATTGATTTCTTCATCATCTATTACTTTTAAGGCATCAATTAAGAATTTAGGATTAAATCCGATCATAATATCCTTGCCTTCTTTGGTAATATCAATATTTTCATTCATGGAACCAATAGTAGAATTTATTTTCAATTCCATATCTGAATCTGTAATATTCATAATAATAGGCTTTTTATCTCCTTCTTTTACAAGAAGAGTTGCCCTGTCTATACAATTTAAAAATTCTTTTTTGTTGATGTTCATCTTTGTTTCATAATCTGTAGATAACATCTGATCGATCTTAAAATATTCTCCTTCTATAAGTCTGGATAATACTACAGTCTGATCAAACTCAAATAAAATATGTTTATCTGTAAAATAGATGGTTACATCCTTATCTGCTTCTCCGGTTAAAATCTTGCTGATCTCATTTAATGTTTTACCGGGAACAACTACCTTAATCGGTTCATAGCTGTCTTTTAATTCTATATTACGAAGGGAAATGCGGTGACCATCAAGAGAAACAACTTTTAAATTGTTATCCTTGATTTCAAAAAGCTCACCTGTCATCAATTTATTATTTTCATTATCGGCAATAGAAAAAATAGTCTGCCTGATAATTTCTTTTAAAGTAAACTGGCTGATCACAACATTATGATCTTTTTCTATTTGCGGAAGATAAGAAAAATCCTCTCCGCTTTTTCCAACAATGTTAAATTTTGCCTTTTCACAGGTAATAACAGTATTTAAATTACTATCTGTTTCAATTGTTATCATATTGTCAGGAAGTTTACGTACAATTTCTAAAAATATTTTTGCATCTAATGCAATAATACCTTTTTCTACAATGTCTCCGTCTATAATCGTTTCAATACCTAATTCCATATCATTAGCGGTTAATTTAATTTCTCCTTTAGACGCATCGATTAAAATACATTCCAGAATAGGCATTGTTGTTTTACCGGGAACTGCTTTGCTTACAATCTGAACCCCGTTTAAGAGATTTGCTTTTTTACAAACAAGTTTCATAATGTGTATAACTCCCTTCACCAAAAATATAGCTGTCTTTTACGCACGCGATATTATATAAAAATATTAATTTTAAACGTATTCATAATAATGGTTGTGGATTTGTTCATAACCTTATCTATTATAGCATTTTTAAAGTAAAATTACTACGTATAAGTATGTGAATTAGTAATATTTTTTTGTGGAAAAGATCATACTTATACACTTATTTTCTTTTTGATGATTTCTATTTTATTTTTAATATCTCTGTTTTTATCCATTTCTTCTTTAATTTTGTTGATACCGTGGATAACTGTTGTATGATCCTTCTTATTTAAAATCTTTGCAGTTGCTTCCAGGGAAGTAGCTGTATATTCTCTGATCATATACATACAGATTTGTCTTGGCATAACAAATTCAGCATTTCTTTTCTTGGAAGTAATATCGTCCGGAGAAATACCGAAATGATCCGCAACTATTTTTATAATAAAAGAAGGGGTAATTTCTTTTGGAGCTTCAGGATAAATAATATCCTTTAAAGCATCTTCTGCTAATTGTAAATTTAATTCCGTATTATTTAATCTGGATGCAGCAATTACTTTTCTTAAAGCGCCTTCCAGCTCACGGATATTGGATTTAACATTGGTAGCAATATAATTGATCACTTCATCATCAATATGTTTTTCATAAATTTCAGCATTTTTTCTTAAAATAGCCATACGGGTTTCATAATCCGGCGGTTGAATATCAGCGATCAGTCCCCATTCAAATCTGGATCTGAAACGTTCTTCCAATGTTTCCATTTCTTTTGGAGGCTTATCAGAAGAAAGAATGATCTGTTTACCTGCAGTATGGAGTACATTAAAAGTATGGAAAAATTCTTCCTGTGTACTTTCTTTTCCTATAATAAACTGAACATCATCCAATAAAAGAACATCTACTGTTCTGTATTTTTCCCTGAGTTTGGTCATGGCAGCAGCATTACCGCTACGAATGGATTCAATTACTTCATTGGTAAATTCTTCACTGTTTACATATAAAACTTTTTTATCAGGATTTTGTTCCAGGATAAAATGACCAATGGAATGCATCAAATGAGTTTTTCCTAAACCGGCTCCTCCGTATAAATAAAGAGGGTTATATGCCTCTCCGGGAGATTCAGCAACTGCAAGAGCAGCAGAATGGGCAAATTTATTATTACTTCCTACTACAAAAGTATCAAAATTATATTTAGGATTTAAATTTGCATTTACATTATTGATATTGTAGATATTATTTTTTTCTATAGTAGGATTTTCTTTTTCAATATCCTTTTCTAATAGGAAGGAAACCTGAAATTCCCGGTTAAACATTTCAGAAATAGAAACCTGAAAAAAGTTTTTATACTTATTGGTAATATAACTTACGGCATGAGCCTGATCCGAAGGAATCAGAATTGTAACCATATGATCTTCTGCCTTATGGAATTTAAGAGGTTTGATCCAGGTATTATAAGATATGTCCGTTAAATCGTATTCCTTTTTGATAATTTCCTTGATTTCGTCCCATCTGTCTGCAATTTCGTTCATTTTAAAAACTCCTTCTAACTAAACAAACATCTAAAAAGATGTACTTTTCTATATTAAACTAAAAATTATTAAAATTCAAATCAATTGAATTTTCCACAAAAGTATGTGTAAAATGTTGGACAGTTTACATATTTTTGAATATTATTGTGGAATTTGTGTATAAGTTTTTTGAAGTTATCAACATTTATAAACATGATTTTAAGGGCATTTTGAAAAAAATTAGTAAATTAAAAGGTAATTATAAACAGTTATCCACAATAAATTCACAAAATGTGGATATTTTATGTAAATTACAATTTTATGAACATAAAAATTTATAAATTCTATATCTTGATATAATTTAAAATGTATGATACAAAATGTTGAAAAAAATTTTTTTATAAAAAATTGTACAAAAATTGTACTTTTTAAAATTAGTAAAAAACCCTTTAATTTGCTTGACTTATGGGATTTCTTCCAATATAATCGTAATGATTGTTTCTAATGATGTAAAGGAGGTGTATTTTTATGAAGATGACATTTCAGCCAAAGAAAAGACAGAGAAGTAAAGTTCACGGCTTCAGAGCTAGAATGAGTACTCCGGGCGGAAGAAAAGTTTTAGCAGCAAGAAGAGCTAAAGGTAGAAAAAGATTATCCGCTTAGGCCGCAATTTTGTGGCCTATTTTTCTCTGAATTTATATAAGGAAGAAACTATTATGAAATTTTCAGAGTCATTGAAAAAAAATGAGCAGTTCCGGGAAGTTTATAAAAAGGGAAAATCCCTTGCAAACAAGTATTTAGTAGTTTATGTATTAGAAAACAATCAAAATAAAAACTATCTTGGAATTTCAGTCAGCAAAAAAGTCGGAAACAGTGTTGTAAGGCATCATCTGGCAAGACTGATCCGCGAAAGTTACAGGCTACATGAAGATATGTTTAATAGTGGTTTAAACATAGTAGTCATAGCAAGAAATAGTGCTGCAACCATTTCTTATCATGAAATGGAGAGCGCTTTGTTACATCTTTTCAAGCTTCATGGCATGATAAAAAAAGAAGCTTAATTTGAAATTTGATATGAAGAAAATCTTTATTGCTATTATTAAATTTTATAGAAAATATATTTCTCCTTTAAAGTATACCAGATGTCCTTATACTCCTACCTGTTCTCAATATGGTTTGGAAGCAATTGAAAAATATGGTGCTTTAAAAGGCGGTTTGCTTACTGCATGGAGAATATTAAGATGTAATCCATTTTCAAAAGGCGGGTATGATCCCGTTCCATAATAATCAGGAGGAAATAATGTCAGGAATTTTATTAACGAAAACCTCTACATTTATTATAGGACCTGTTGCAACCTTACTTGGATATTTGATGAATGGCATTTTTAATGTGCTGGATAAATTGGGAATTCCAAATATCGGTCTTTCTATTATTATTTTTGTGCTTATTATTTATTTATGTATGATGCCTCTTACCATCAAACAGCAGAAGTTTTCCAAGCTGCAGGCTAAAATGAGTCCTGAATTACAGGCTATTTCAAAGAAGTATGAAGGTAAAAAAGATAATGAATCCATTATGGCAATGAATGAGGAGCAAAAGGAAGTATATAAAAAATACGGCGTTTCTCCTACGGGAAGTTGTGTACAGCTTATAATTCAGATGCCCATATTACTTGCTTTGTATCGTGTTATTTATAATATTCCTGCTTATGTACCTGCAGTAAAAAATGTTTTTTCTGATCTGGTAAATAAGCTGGTAACAATGGATGGTGCTTCTGAATTTTTACAGACCTTTAAAAATGCTTCTTATTATGCAAAACAGTTTGAAAGTGAAGCTTTTACAGCAGGCAGTGAAGTGATGAAAAATACATTTATTGATGTATTGAATAAAGCATCTACTGCTGAATGGATGTCTATAGGAGAAAAATTCCCTTCACTTTCATCAACAGTACAATCCACTTATGATACTCTTAACCAATATAATAACTTTTTAGGTTTAAATATTGGTAATTCGCCCTGGTATACCATGAAAGAAGCTTTTGGTACAGGACAGTTTCTGCTGGTTATAGGTGCTTTGCTTGTTCCTGTTTTAGCAGCATTATCTCAGTTTTTAAGTGTAAAACTGATGCCTCAGTCAAATAACAATCAGAGCAGCGGAAATGAAACTGCTGACAGCATGATGGCTTCCATGAAGATGATGAATTATACAATGCCTATTATGTCAGCTGTTTTATGTTTTACATTGCCTGCCGGTATGGGTATTTACTGGGTAGCAGGTTCTGTTGTCAGATGTATCCAGCAGGTTGTGATCAACAGACATATTGATAAAATTGATTTTGATGAATTGATCAAGAAAAACCAGGAAAAAGCAGCAAAGAAAGTTAAAAAGGAAGTTGATTCTTCAGTTGTAATCAGAAATGCCAATATCAGAGCAAAAGCAGTTACAAGTTTTGATAATGGAATGAGTCAGGAAGAAAAAGATGCTCTGATTGAAGAAGCAAGAAGAAAAAATGCTGAAGCAAAGCCTGACAGCATGGCAGCCAAAGTAAATATGGTAAAGGATTATAATGAAAAGAACAGTTCAAAATAGGGAGGGTGTGCTTTATGGAATTTGTTGAAGTTTCTGCAAAAACAGTTTCTGATGCCATTACAGAGGCATGTCAGAAATTTACTATTACAAGTGATAAATTGGAATATGAAGTTGTACAGGAAGGTTCCAGTGGATTTTTAGGCATTAACGCAAAACCTGCTATTATTAGAGCAAGAATAAAAGAAGAAGAAAAAACAATTGATGTAAAAGCAAAGGATTTTCTTTCTGATGTATTTAAATCCATGAATCTTGCAGTTGTCATCGATGCAAAATATGATGATATTGAAAATACACTTGATATTGATTTATCAGGAGATGAAATGGGTGTTTTGATCGGTAAGAGAGGACAGACCCTTGATTCTTTACAATATCTGGTATCTCTTGTAGTAAATAAAGATGTAGATGATTATATCCGTGTTAAGATCGATACGGAAAATTACAGACAGAGAAGAAAAGAAACACTGGAAAATCTTGCAAAGAATATTTCTTATAAGGTAAAAAGAACAAGACGTCCTGTTACTCTGGAGCCTATGAATCCATATGAAAGAAGAATCATTCATTCTGCTTTACAGAACGACAGATATGTAACAACTCATAGTGAAGGTGACGAACCTTATAGAAAAGTTGTTGTAACATTAAAAAGATAGTTTCAAAATAAAAGGGGTTATCGTACCGGTAAATTTATTGGTACGACAGCCCTTTTATTCAATGAGGTTTTGTTATGAAAACAGATACCATTGCGGCAATTGCAACTGCCATGTCAAATTCGGGAATCGGTATAATCAGAATAAGCGGACCTGATGCAATAGAAGTAGCAGATAAAATATACAGGTCTAAAAATAATAAAAAGAAGTTATGTGATCAGAAAACACACACCATTCATTATGGATATATTTATGATGGTGATGAATTAATAGATGAAGTAATGGTTGCCATTATGAAGGCGCCAAATAGTTTTACCGCAGAAGATACAGTGGAAATCGACTGTCACGGCGGCATGCTTGTTATGAAGAAAATTTTGGAAGCGGTTTTGAAAAACGGTGGAAGAGCAGCAGAGCCGGGAGAATTTTCTAAAAGGGCATTTTTAAACGGAAGAATTGATCTGACCAAAGCGGAAGCTATTATGGATCTGATCAGCTCCCAAAATGATTATGCTTTAAAATCTTCTGTAAATCAGTTAAAAGGAAGTATTTATACAAAAATAAAGGAACTTAGAGAAAAGATCATTTATGAAATTGCTTTTATTGAATCCGCTTTGGATGATCCGGAGCATATCAGCACAGAGGGATATTCTGCTAAATTAACTGTAATTGTTGATGATCTTATAAAAGAATTAACAGAAATGATTCGTACCTTTGATAACGGAAAGGTTATAAAGGAAGGAATCCATGTAGTTATCTTAGGAAAACCAAATGCAGGAAAATCTTCCTTATTAAATAAACTTTTAGGAGAAGAAAAAGCAATCGTTACGGATATAGCAGGAACTACAAGAGATGTTCTGGAGCAGTTTATTAATTTAGACGGAATAGGGATTCATCTTGTAGATACTGCAGGAATCAGGGAAACGGAAGATGTTGTTGAAAGAATAGGAGTGGACAGGGCAAAGGATAAAGCTCTTGATGCTGATTTAATTATTTATGTAGTGGATTCCTCCAGAGAATTAGACAATGATGATCAGAAAATTATAGATTTAATGGCAGACAAAAAATCAATTATCTTATTAAATAAATCTGATCTTAATACGGTTATTACTATGGAAGATATGAAAGAAATAATGAAAGATTTTCATGAGGATTGTATCATATTAAATACTTCCATGACAGAAGATAAAGATTTGAAAGAATTAGAAGATGCTATGAAGGAAATGTTCATTCATGGTAAGATAGATATGAATGAGGAAGTTACCATTACCAATATCAGGCATAAGGAAGCATTAATGGAAGCAAAAAATTCACTTCAACTGGTAAAGCAAAGTCTTATGGATGAAATGCCGGAAGATTTTTATTCCATTGATCTGATGAATGCTTATGGAGCTTTGGGCGGAATCATCGGAGAAGAAGTAGGAGAAGATCTGGTAAATGAAATTTTCTCCAAATTCTGTATGGGTAAATAAAAATAAGTATTGTCAAAATTTGTATTTTATATAGAAGGAAAATAAAATGTCTGATTTGATGAAAGATAATAAAAATATTGTAGATAAAGTTGATGTATGTGTTGTAGGTGCAGGACATGCAGGGTGTGAAGCAGCTTTGGCATGTGCAAGGCTGGGTTTGGAAACAGTAATCTTTACTGTAAGTGTAGACAGTATTGCTTTAATGCCTTGTAATCCCAATGTTGGAGGATCTTCTAAAGGACATCTGGTAAGAGAGTTGGATGCTCTTGGAGGAGAAATGGGAAAAAATATCGATAAGACTTTTATTCAGTCTAAAATGTTGAATGTATCCAAAGGACCTGCAGTCCACTCTCTCAGGGCACAGGCAGATAAAGCGGATTATTCCAGAGAGATGAGAAAAACTTTGGAAGATCAGGAGCATCTGACAATCAAACAGGCAGAAGTCTGTGATCTTTTAACTGAAACAGATGAAGAGACAGGAAAGAAAAAAATAACCGGTGTGAAGATTTTTACCGGAGGAGTTTATGAATGTAAGGCTGTTGTTTTATGTACAGGAACTTATTTAAGAGCAAGGTGTCTTTGCGGGGAAGCCATTACCTATACAGGACCTAATGGGTTGCAGGCTGCTAACTATTTAACGGATTCATTAAAATCCCTTGGAATAGAAATGCGCCGTTTTAAAACGGGAACTCCTGCCAGAATGGATGGCAGGACCATTGATTATTCCAAAATGGAAGAACAATTTGGTGATAAGGAAATCGTTCCTTTTTCTTTTTCTACTGACCCTGGGGATATACAAAAGGAACAGGTTTCCTGTTACTTGACTTATACAAATGAAAAAACTCATGAAATTATCAGAAATAATCTGGACCGTTCACCTATTTATGCAGGTATTATTGAAGGAACAGGACCCAGATATTGTCCCTCCATTGAGGATAAGGTTGTAAAATTTGCAGATAAAGACAGACATCAGGTATTTATCGAACCGGAAGGATTACATACTCATGAAATGTATGTGGGAGGAATGTCTTCTTCCCTTCCTGAGGATGTACAGCTTGCCATGTACCGGACAGTTCCGGGACTGGAAAATTGTAAGATCGTCAGAAATGCTTATGCTATTGAATATGATTGTATCAATCCTAATCAATTATATCCTTCTCTTGCATTTAAAAATATTATAGGACTTTTCTCCGGCGGGCAGTTTAATGGAAGCAGCGGATATGAAGAGGCTGCAGCCCAGGGACTGGTGGCAGGCATCAATGCTGCCATGTTTATTAAGGGTAAAGAACCTATGATCATTGATAGAAGTGAAGGGTATATTGGAGTATTGATAGATGATCTGGTAACGAAGGAAACTTTTGAACCTTATCGGATGATGACTTCCAGATCTGAATACCGTTTACTGCTCCGCCAGGATAATGCAGACCTTCGTTTAAGAAAAAAAGGTTATGAAGCAGGTCTCATTACAAAAGAGCAGTATGATTATATTTTATTAAAGGAAAAATTGATCGCTGAAGAAGTAGAGAGATTACAAAATACTATGATCGGAGCCAATAAAAATACTCAGGAGTTTTTGGCATCACATGATAGTGCTTCTTTAAAAACGGGAACTACTTTAGCAGAGCTTATGTGCAGACCGGAACTTTCTTATGAAATTCTTGAAGAAATAGATCCGGAAAGAAAGCCTTTGAATAAAGATATTATTGAGCAGGTTAATATTAACATTAAGTATGACGGATATATTAAAAGGCAGATCAAGCAGGTAGAGCAGTTTAAGAAGATTGAAAATAAAAAAATTCCTGCGGATATTGATTATGATGATGTAAGCAGTCTCCGGTTAGAGGCAAGAGCTAAGTTAAAAGCATTAAAACCTGTTTCTGTGGGACAGGCATCCCGTATATCCGGAGTTTCACCGGCAGATATTTCAGTATTGTTGATCTATCTGGAGCAGTTTTATAAAAATAGAAAAGAAACTAAATAATCACGATTACAATATTTTATAACGGAGAATCTATGAAATATCAGTTAGATTTATTTTGCAAAGATTTGGAATATCTTCATATTCAATTAAGTGATGAACAATTAAATAAATTTGTCAGCTATTATGAATTGCTGGTGGAATGGAATTCATTTATGAATTTAACTGCAATTACTGATTTTGATGAAGTCTGTAAAAAGCATTTTACAGACAGCCTTTTTCTTATAAAAGCAAAAGAAGAAATATTTTATGATTGTGGTAAAAATTTGGAAGAAGATTCTATTTCCGTTCTTGATATGGGAACAGGAGCAGGATTTCCGGGAATACCTTTAAAGATCGCATTTCCAAATTTGAAAATTACCCTTTTAGATTCTTTAAATAAAAGAATCAAATTTTTAAATGAAGTTATTGATCAGTTGGATTTAAAAGATATATGTGCTGTTCATGGAAGAGCAGAGGATTTTGCAAGAAAGGAAGATTATAGAAATAATTTTGATCTTTGTGTCAGCAGGGCAGTGGCAAATATGAGCACTTTATCCGAATATTGTATTCCCTTTGTAAGAACAGGTGGATTATTTATTCCGTATAAGTCGGAAAAAATCACAGAAGAGTTAGCATATGCTAATAATGCCTTATCTATTTTGGGAGGTAAAGTCGTAAGGCAGATTGATTATACTTTACCTGAAAGCGATTATTATAGAAACCTTGTGATCATAAGAAAAGAGAAGGATACTCCTAAGAAATATCCAAGAAAAGCGGGGCTCCCCTCTAAGGAACCCCTGGCATAAATCTGTTTTGATTTTATGAAAGATAAATACTACATTTTTCAGCTACTTCCTCCGGTTTTTCCAACTGAGGAAGTTTTTTTGATTTATCTATATCATAGGTTTCAATTGCTCCGTTACAGGATATGTAACCATCTTTTATGATCTCTGCATTTTCATATTCTTTTCCAAAAAGGATCATAATGCTGTGGTCTATATTTTTTAATGCCTGATAAATGTTGATATTCATATATCTGCCCACAAGACTTGCATATGTATATTTGGAATTGTAGTCATTTAGGTGAGCAGCTTCCAAATAGGCATAAACTTCTTCTAATTTGCTGTTGCTGAAATCATAATAATAATCATCTTTAAAAGTCTTTGTTATTTTTTCCTTATTGCTGATCAAATTGTATACAAAGGTCCCGATAATAGGTGTTTCAATAATATATTTATTGATCTTAGTCCGCTTGCTGGGAATCTGATTATATTTGCTGATATTTTTAGGATTGATAAAAATCAGGTTTTTGATCAGATCAGGATTTGTATGGCAAGTCATAACAGCAATGGATGTAGATTCCCCACTTGCAATAATAGTGGTTTTCTTTCCAATGATATTTTTAATAAAATCATTTATTAGCTGTACATATAGAAAATTGGTATAAGTAAAAGTCGGTTTTTCTGAGAGACCATAGCCTAACAGATCAATTGTGTATACTTCGTTAGCTTTTGCTAACTCGTCGGCAAGTTTATGAAATTCATAGGATGAACTTCCGATATCCAGATCATGAATTAAAAGAACAGGATTACCGTTTCCTTTCTTTTGATATCTGACTTTGCCAAAACGCCAGTCATAATAGTTATTTTCAGTTTTGTTTAATATTTCTTTGGACTTAGCATAGGAATAATAAAGTTTATTTATGATATGTATGCCTGTGACCGTTGATATTCCTAAAAGAGCAATTGTTTTATAATTCTTTTTCATAGCACCAGACCTTTCTTTTCCTTATTATAATAGATTATGATTTTTCTTACAATGTTTTTAAAATTATTATTAAATTTAGTTTAATATTGTTTTTTTAAATATTTCTTTTATTATTTTATAAAGTATTATATTATTGTAATAGGAGGAGTAGTTTCTATGGAAAAAAATAATCAGGAAACATATGATCTGCCTCTTACTCTTTTGGAAAATGAAAGAAGCCGTATTGCCAGAGAATTGCATGATATCACAATTCAAAATCTGGTTCATACCATACATCAGACAGAACTCATATCTCATTATATGGAAAATGATCCTGTAAGGGCAAAATTGGAATTATCTTTATTGTCTAAAAACCTGAAAGATACGATCAATGATACCAGAAATTTAATTTATGATCTAAAGCCTATGGCAATAGATGATCTGGGTTTTTTAGGAGCACTGGATGAATATTTTGCTTATATAAAGACATTTTCAAAAATTAAGTTTTCATATGAAATTGATGATGATTTAGATTGTTTAACAGATTATGAGCTTTTAATTTTATTCAGGATTCTGCAGGAGGCATGTACAAATGCGATGAGACATTCCAATGCTACAGATGTTATGATCAGAATTTCTAAATACAAAGAATGCTTTTATAAAATACAAATTGATGATAATGGTACAGGTTGCAAAAAAGAAGATCTGCGTAAGCTGAATCATTATGGTTTGGAAATGTTAGAAGAAAGAATTAAAATGATTTCCGGTAAATATAAAATTGAAACGGATATAGATAAAGGTTTTCATATTACTGCAATAGTTCCAATGACATGCCAGGGAGGAGAAACATAAATGAAAACAAAAGTAATGATTATAGATGATCATAAAATGATAAGAGAGGGAATTGAACAGTTATTAGAATTAAATGATTCAATTTCTGTTGTAGGAATGGCATCCGGTGGAGAAGAAGGAATTTCATTACTAAAAGAAAAAACTGCCGATATTCTTTTATTGGATATCAATATGCCAAATAAAAACGGATTGGAAACTTTAAAGGAAATTAAAGAATTAAAAATTGATATAAAAGTAATTATGCTGACTGTTCATAATGAAGTAGATTATCTTCTGCGTGCAATTGAAATAGGAGCAGACGGTTATGTTTTAAAAGATGTTGGATCAGCAGAATTAATACATGCCATTAAAACAGTTATGAGTGGGGAGTCTTATATTCAGCCTGAAATGATTCCTATGTTGAATTCTAAAATGGTTGTTAGAAATACTGATAAAGAAAAGATCAAGAGTTTAACCAGGAGAGAATTGGAAGTATTGATTTTGGTTTCTGAAGGAATGTTTAATAAGGAAATTGCTGATCGGTTGAATATCAGTGAGAGAACTGTTAAAAATCATATATCAAGTATTTTTAGAAAAATTGATGTGGCGGATAGAACACAGGCGGCGGTGTTTGCTATTAGAAATAGTTTGATACATATTTAAATTTTGAGGGTGGAAACGGACGCAAAGGGGAGATAAAAGGTTTGTTTTTGTTTCGGATAAAAAAATGGTATTTTTCTAATTGAATGTGGAGAATTGTTGGAGCCGGACGGGTCGGTTTCAAGTGACGTCCTGTCACATGAAACCTAAAACAGCCATCCGTGGCTGTTTTTCCCTGGGGTTGAAACATTCAATAAGAAAAATAGCCATTTTTTTATACGAAACAAAAACAAACCTTTTATCTCCCCTTTGCTGTTTCTTGACAATCTCTTTATTTATCTCTTCTATAAATAGAATATCTTTAATATGTATCTTTTGCTTGAATTGGTTTTATGTTTTTATGATAAATTGTTTTAATATTTATATGGGTGTTTCACGTTTCACGTGAAACATTTTTTGAATTTTATGTCCTTTTTCATTATCTCGTGTTTCACGTGAAACATTGACCACTAAATATTGTAAAAAATCCGTGAAACATTTTTTAGAAGTAGCCGTGAAACATTATTTTTTCGGTGCCGGTTTGTAGATAGCATAAATAAATATTGGTTTTTCTTGCCATGTTGCAGGATATTAGTTGTTCTTAGTGTTTCATTCCAATTTCAGCAATTCACAGACAGGACGTCTGTGAAAGGCTCGACTGAGCCATGGATGGCGAATTCGAGCCGGTTGCGTCCGTAACCGGATTTATTCCTGAAACACTTAGAACAACTTATATCCGAAACCCGGCAAGAAAAACCAATATTTATTTATGCCCCACCAAAACCTACCAACCCTTAAAAAACCATTTCCAAAACTTAAACAATTTCCACTTAAAAATTTAGTTTCATGTGGAATATCCAAATAATTGGTGCTATAATCAAAAAAGAATGTGAAAAGAGAGAATAATGTCGGTAAAGATGAACCGAAAGGAAGGAAAACTATGGGAAGAATTATCGCAATTGCAAATCAGAAGGGTGGAGTTGGTAAATCAACAACTTCTATTAATCTGGCGGCATGTCTTGCTGAAAAAGACAAAAGAGTTTTAGTTATTGATTCAGATCCACAGGGAAATACCACAAGTGGTTTTGGAATTGATAAAAATTTTTTGGATAACACTATTTATGAACTGATCTTAGGGGAATGTTCTATTGGAGATTGTATTATAAAGGAAGCAATTAAAAATGTTTCCGTATTACCATCCAATGTAAATCTTGCTGCTGCAGAAATTGAATTGATCGGTGTAGATGAAAAAGAATACATATTAAAAAATGAAATTGACTGGGTTAAAGATAATTATGATTATATCATCATTGATTGTCCTCCATCTCTTAGTATGCTGACGATCAATGCTTTGACGGCAGCAAATTCCGTTTTAGTACCTATTCAGTGTGAATATTATGCTTTGGAAGGTTTAAGTCAGTTGATTCATTCCGTAAATTTAATAAAAGAAAGATTGAATCCGGAGCTTGAAATGGAGGGTGTGGTATTTACTATGTACGATTCCAGGACAAACCTATCCAGTCAGGTAGTGGATAATGTAAAAAATCATTTAAGCGAAAATATTTGCAAAACAATTATTCCGAGAAATATCAGGCTTGCGGAGGCACCCAGCCACGGAATGCCTATTACGATGTACGATCCAAAATCAGTGGGAGCTGATAGTTACAGACAGCTTGCAATGGAAATTATGAATAGGAAAGGTGAGTAAACTATGGCTGCAAGGGGATTAGGAAAGGGATTAGATGCTTTAATACCTGTTTCCAGTGATGCAAAAAACAACAAAAGGGTAAATGTACCGGCAGAAAAAGAAAAAGGACCGGAAACACTTGTTAAGATCACAATGGTAGAGCCAAACAGAGAACAGCCTCGTAAAACATTTGATGAGGATGCTTTAAATGAATTGGCTGAATCGATCAAACAGTTTGGGCTGCTTCAACCTATACTGGTGCAGGATAGAAAAGATCATTATGAGATCATTGCCGGAGAGAGAAGATGGCGTGCAGCAAAGATAGCAGGATTAAAAGAAGTTCCTGTTATTATTAAAAATCTGACAGAGCAGGAAATCGTAGAAATCTCTTTGATTGAAAATATCCAGAGGGAGAATCTGAATCCTATTGAAGAAGCTTTGGCATATAAAAAGCTGTTAAATGAATTTCATTTAAAACAGGAAGAGGTTGCGGAACGGGTTTCTAAGAGCAGAACGGCTGTTACTAATTCTATGAGATTATTAAAGCTGGAAGACGAAGTTCAGAAAATGGTCGTGGATGAACTGATCACAACAGGACATGCCAGGGCATTGCTGGGAATTGAAGATGGAGAACAGCAGATTGCCTGTGCCAAAAAAATAGTTGATGAAAAATTAAGTGTCCGCGATATTGAAAAGCTGGTTAAGAATATGAACAAACCGGCGAAGGAGAAAAAAGCGCCTAAAGATAAAAGTGTTGATTTCATTTATCAGGATATTGAAGAAAAACTGAAATTATCATTGGGAACAAAGGTATCTGTTACTGCAAAAGAAAATGGTGCAGGAAAGATTGAAATAGAGTTTTATTCTAATGATGATCTGGATAGATTGTTGGAAATTTTGAAATAATCATACAAAATTTGGAGGAAATAAATGACAAGCAATTTATTAAACAGTATTGGTCTGGGTAATATGGATATTGCATATCTGTTTATCGGGCTGATGGTATTGATCTTAATTTTATTCATTATTTGTATTGTTACTTTGACAAAACAAAGTAAATTAAAGAAAAGATATGAAGCTTTCATGCTGGGTAAAGATGCTCAGAGTATGGAAAAAGAGATCACTGATCTTTTTTCTGATATGAATTACTTAAAAAATGCAGTTGATAAAAATGCCAAGGAAATACGTCATATCTACAAGAGACTGGAAACAACCTATCAGAAACTGGGCATTGTAAAATACGACGCATTTAAGCAGATGGGCGGCAGATTAAGCTTTAGTCTCGCTTTATTGGATGAAAATAATGACGGATTTATTTTGAATTCCGTTCATAGCAGTGACGGATGTTATTCTTATACAAAGGAAATCAAAGACGGAAGCTGTCAGATCACTCTTGGTGAAGAGGAACAACAGGCATTAGATATTGCAATGAGGGAATGATAAATTTTGAAATTGACAGATGTAAATTGCTTAAAAGAAAATGATATCATTGCTGATTCAGTCATGACAGATGATTATCAAATACTTTTAAGTAAAGGTGCTGTATTAAAAACAGAATATATTGACAAATTAAAGGAATTGGGAATCCGGGAGGTTTATATTGAAGATGAATTTAATAACGACCGGAAAAGTTCTGTGAAAAAAGCAGAAATAGAAATTGAGAAGCAATATATTCAAATACAGGAAGACTGTGCAAAAAGGATTACAGAGATATTAAAACAGTATATTTACGATCAGGAAGAAAAATTATCAGGATTAAAACAATCTGTAAATGAAATTTTATTTAGTATTTTAAAAAAGCCTCAAATAGTACAGAATGTCTGTGAAATTCAGGAAAGAAAACCTGATATTTACGAACACACATTGAATTTGTGCTGTACGTCCATGATAATCGCATTGCGGATGGACATGGATAAAGATGAAGTGAGGCAGTTAGGAACGGCTGCTCTTTTACATGATCTGGGATTGCGGTATACTACAATGAAATATGAAAATATTGAATTGAACAGTTTATCGGTGGAAGAGCAGGAAGAATATAAAAAGCATACGGTTTATGGATATTCGGCAGTGTCAGATGCAGACTGGCTCACGGAACAGGAGAAAAAAATGATCTTGTTTCATCACGAAAATCTTGCAGGATTGGGATATCCTTTACATTCTGATCATTTGTCCGTATTGACACAGATTTTAGCAGTATGTGAGATCATGGATGAAATGATCTGTGGAATTGGTCATAAAAGAAGGAAAATATGGGAAGTATTAACTTACCTGGAAGAAATTAAAGGAAAATTTTATTATGAAGATATCATTGATACCATCTGTGAATTTATAGCAGCATATCCTGTAGGTACAAAGCTGGTTTTGAATGATGGTTCTGTGGGAATTGTTGTAAAACAGGGTGAAAAGGATTCAAGAAGACCTGTTGTACAGATTATAGACAAAGGAGAAAAGACAAAGGATATTTCCAAAGAAGCCGTAACATTGATCCATTTGGAAAAAGAAAGGGAATTTCAAATTATAAAAGTGCAGGAACACTGATAAGATCAGGTTCAAATATATGAATTTCAAATTATAGGGAGGAAACTTTCATGTTAGACATTAAGTTTTTAAGAGAAAATCCTGATATTGTAAAACAGAATATCAAAAACAAATTTCAGGATGCAAAATTACCATTGGTAGATGAAGTGATCGATTTAGATGCTAAGAAGAGGGATTGTCAAAAAGAGGCAGATAATCTTCGTGCAGACAGAAATAAACTTTCCAAACAGATTGGTGCATTGATGGGACAAGGTAAAAAAGACGAAGCAGAAGAAGTGAAAAAACAGGTTTCTGCTTCTGCAGCCCGTCTGGCAGAATTGGAAGAACAGGAAAAGGAACTGGATGAGAAAATCTTAAAGATCATGATGACAATTCCAAATATTATTGATCCTTCTGTTCCCATCGGAAAAGATGATACAGAAAATGTAGAAGTGACCAAATATGGTGAACCGGTTGTTCCTGATTTTGAAATTCCTTATCATACGGAAATCATGGAAAGATTTGACGGCATTGATCTGGATGCAGCAAGAAAGGTTGCAGGTAATGGATTTTATTATTTACAGGGAGATATTGCCAGACTTCATTCAGCAGTTATTTCCTATGCAAGAGATTTTATGATCAACAGAGGTTTTACTTATTGTGTACCGCCTTTTATGATCAGGAGCAATGTGGTAACCGGTGTTATGAGCTTTGCTGAAATGGATGCCATGATGTATAAGATCGAAGGTGAAGACCTTTATCTGATCGGTACCAGTGAACATTCCATGATCGGAAAATTTATTGATACGATTGTTCCGGAAGAACAACTGCCCAAGACATTGACCAGTTATTCCCCATGCTTCCGTAAGGAAAAGGGTGCTCACGGAATTGAGGAGCGCGGTGTTTATCGTATTCATCAGTTTGAAAAACAGGAAATGATCGTAGTCTGCAAGCCGGAAGAATCTCCTATGTGGTTTGATAAGTTATGGCAGAATACTGTAGATTTATTCCGTTCCATGGATATTCCGGTTCGTACATTGGAATGCTGTTCCGGTGATCTGGCTGATCTGAAGGTAAAATCCTTTGATGTGGAAGCATGGTCTCCAAGACAGAAGAAATATTTTGAAGTAGGAAGCTGCTCTAATTTGGGAGATGCCCAGGCAAGAAGATTAAAAATTCGTGTAAATGGAGAAAATGGCAAGTATTTTGCGCATACATTAAACAATACCGTAGTAGCTCCTCCCAGAATGCTGATCGCATTTTTGGAAAATAATTTAAGAGCTGACGGTTCCGTAGCAATTCCCGAAGTACTTCGTCCATACATGGGTGGTATGACAGAAATAAAACCCAAACATGATTAAGTATTTATGATTTGAGGTGTTATGTTGCATAAGTATTTGAGAGCAATCGGATTTAGCAAATTAAAAAACAGAAGACAGGTAAATGAATTGATTTCCGTAGCTGTAAGAAATGCAGATGAGAGATTGTATACATCTTTGGATCAGGATACTATGCTGGCAGAATACAATTTATTTTGCGGTGAGAATATGGGAATTTGTGTCCGGGGAGAATATGATGAGAGCAATCAGTTTCTTATGGATTACTATATTCCCTTTTTCAAAGGCAGTCAGATCAGTTCCTACGCAGATATTTCCATAGAGCGTCATGCGGAAAAAGAATCCTATGCGGGAATTTGTGATGATATTAAAGTAGGAGTTTCTCTTATTTTTTATTTACAAAATATAATTGGATATTTGAAAAGAAAACATGCCGGTCAACTTCCGATTATGGGGACTTCTCTAACCCTGGCTGCCTTATCCACCCAGGGAACTATCATTATGCCTATCCTGAAAAACGAACAGGATGTAAGAAGAACGAGGAAAATATCTAATAATCGTAACCGTCTGATTGCTCAGGCAAGAAAAGGTGATGAAGATGCCATTGAAAATCTTACATTAGATGATATGGATACTTATACCAATATTGCCAAAATGATCGTAAAAGAAGATGTACTTTCTTTGGTAGACACTTATTTCATGCCCTATGGAGTAGAATGTGACCAGTATGCTATTTTAGGGGAGATCATGGATGTGTCAAAAGTAAAAAATCCTATGACAAAAGAAGAAATCTGGCAAATGACTGTTAATTGTAATGATCTGTTTATGGATGTGTGCATTAACTGTCAGGATCTGTATGGAGAGCCGGCTGTAGGAAGAAGATTTAAAGGTTCTATCTGGCTGCAGGGTACCATTCATTTTCCAGAATAAGAATTAGAAAGAATTGTAAGCAGACAGGTCTTGACTATTCTGAACGGGAATGATAAAGTAACTTGTGTGTGTTTCCTTAGTTAAATGGATATAACAGCCCCCTCCTAAGGGGCAGTTGAGGGTTCGATTCCCCCAGGGAACATTAAAAGCCGGATTTTTCCGGCTATTTTATTATATTTGGGGTTATATTTTTGAGTAAAAAGCAGTTATTAAATTTTGGGGAGAAAAGATTTGAATTTTATTGTTTTTGATCTGGAGTGGAAT
The DNA here is from genome assembly GCA_017936785.1 of Lachnospiraceae bacterium. Classification (GTDB taxonomy): domain Bacteria; phylum Bacillota; class Clostridia; order Lachnospirales; family Lachnospiraceae; genus UBA2882. The sequence goes on from JAGBEV010000013.1 coordinate 47,154, forward strand.
CAGTCTGCTTCCGGAAAAAGGTATACCAACAAGAAGCTTCCCTTTGAAATCATAGAAATCGGGGCTGTTAAACTAAATAGCGATCTGGAAGAAATCGGAAGATTTAATGAACTGGTAAAGCCAAAGGTATATAAAAATATCAATCGGATCACGGGAAATATCGTTCATTTAAATATGGAAGAATTGAGAAATGCCAGGTCCTTTGATAAAGTATTGAAATCTTTCATGGATTTCTGTGGTGAAGATTATCTGTTTTGTACATGGGGAAATCTGGATCTCATTGAATTACAGAGAAATATTAAGTTCCATCATTTGCAATCATTATCTGATGAACCGATACGATTTTTGGATGTTCAAAAGATATTTGCTTTGCAGTTTGAAGGAAAGAAAAGCCAGCATACATTGGAATATGCAGTTGATCTTTGTAATATCAGCAAAGATATTCCTTTCCACAGAGCCTTTTCGGACGCATATTATACGGCAAAAGTGCTAACCTGTTTAAAACCGGAATATCGCGAAAGATATTCTTTTGATACATTTCATCTGCCAAAAAGCAAAAAAGAAGAGGTCAGGATTCTGTTTGATGATTATTATAAATATATCACCAGAGGATTTGATACAAAATCAAAGGCTTTAAATGACAGAGAAGTCCAATACAGCGGATGTTATCTGTGCAAACGGCGGGTTTCCAAACCAATTAAATGGTTTACCAATAACAGTAAGCACTATTATTGTGTTTCCTGCTGTAAAAAGCATGGTTATATTAAAGGAAAAATCCGGTTGAAAAAAACAGAGGATGGAAAGATCTATATTGTTAAGACCATGAAACAGATTTCAGAAGAGCAGATGCAGGAAATTAAAGAAAAATATGAAAAGATAAAAAATCAGGCACAGGCCACTTCTTAGGGCTTGTGCCTTTCTATTATGATTTTTATCGGAAATCCAGCCTGTCATTTCTAAAACGGCTGCTTCTGCGCCGGCGCTTTCGGTTGATCCTGCTTTTTCTTCGCCTTGCAAAATTATAATTTCTGCAAAAAGCAATGGTAAATATAGCGATGATAATGGCAATTAAAACTAAAAGGATAATTCCGATTACCTTTAAGATATTAACGAAAATGACCTTACCACCTGCAGAATCCGTATTGTTCTCATCCAGATCACCGGAAGAGATGGTTTCCGATTCAGATGAGAACTGATCTTCTACCGTTTGTGCAGGTGTCAGAGTAATAGAAGCATTTCCCACATCTGCTCCCTGATATTGATAGTAGATCGTCGCCAGCAGGGAATCAGAACCTTCTGTATTAGAGGTTTCGTAAGATAAAGAAGAAGTTAGATCACCAAAGGATATAGTCTTTGGAATGATAACATAGCTGTCAGGGTTGATTTCAATAATAGGATCATTGCTGAAGAAAATATCGCTATCTGTATTAAACAGATCAGAATCATTGATGGTATAGTTGGTTTCATTTTCAGCGATATTCATTTTTTGAAAATTATTAAAGCCATAATCAAATAAAGTAATGGTATCTAAAAACTGGTTGGGAGATTCCTCTCTCATAACAACACAGACCAGTTTGATGCCGTCTCTTTCCGCACAGGAAACCAGGGTTTGTCTGGAGTCGGATGTATACCCGGTTTTTCCGCCGATGTATCCATCATAGGAATAAGTGCCGGCAGTTAAAGAATTATGAGTCCACAGATCGATATTATCCGGCTGTGTGTCCGTAGGCGGAATATTATAATAGTTGGTTCCTGCCATTTTTGACAAGGTTTCATTAGAAAAAAATGCACAGGCGATTGTGGCAAGGTCCCTTGGAGTGGTATAATGATTTTCGTCATGGAGACCGTTGGTAGTAACAAAATGAGAATTGGTGCAGCCTAGTTCGGCAGCTTTTTGGTTCATCATTTCTACATAACCATCTATGCTGCCTGCAATATGTTCTCCAACAGCATTGCAGACTTCATTGGCAGAGTAAACGAGAATACCGTAAAGGCATTGCTCCATGGAAATAGATTGTCCCACATCCATACCCATGTTGGAGGAGCCTTTTTCGATACTGAAAACGGCTTCATTAGAGAAAGAAACCATTTCATCCAAAGAAGAATTTTCAATGGCAACTAAAGATGTTAAAATCTTAGTTGTACTGGCAGGATATAATTTTTCGTCGATATTTTTGGCATAAAGGATCGTGCCGGTATTAGCTTCCATTAAAATGGCGCCTTCTGCACCGATTTCAGGACCCTGAGGCCAGTTTTCTATTTCATTGCTTTGTATAGGTAAGGATTTACGGGCTTCTGCTTCTTCCCGATAATCCCGTTCTGCAAAAACAGTTTTTTCATGGGTAAAAAGATTTACAACACAGATTGCTGCGCAAAGGCTGATAACACCTAATTTGTGTAAGAAATTGTGATGCATTTGAATACTCCCTTATAAATTAATTAAACCAAATTTTATGATACACTAAAATAAGCAAAAAACAAAGTAAAAAAAGGAGAAATTTATGAGACTTCGAAATATTAACGGCTCAAGAGAGATTATTGCCGATTCCCCATTTGTAATTCATGAACCGGAACAATATAAAGGAAAAATGAAAGAACTTTTCCAAAATCAGCATCCTTTACATATTGAAATAGGCATGGGAAAGGGAAAGTTTATTATGGAGCTGGCTTCACTTCATCCGGAAATAAACTACATCGGCATTGAAAAATATTCCAGCGTATTGCTGAGGGCTATTCAAAAAATGGAGCAGAATGAGCTGCCAAATTTAAAATTTATCCGTATGGATGCGGAAGATATTACCAATGTTTTTGATGAGGGTGAAGTAGACCGGATTTATTTGAATTTTTCCGATCCCTGGCCCAAAGACCGGCATGCAAAAAGAAGACTGCCTTCTAAAGAGTTTTTGGCAAGATATGATGTGATATTGATAAAGGAAGGAAAACTGGAATTTAAAACAGATAATAAAGATTTATTTGATTTTGCACTGGAACAGCTGCCTTTGGCAGGTTGGGAAGCAGAAAAAGTAACTTTCGATCTGCATCATGATGAAGAGATGAATCAGGGAAATATTATGACGGAGTATGAGGAAAGGTTTTCTGCCCTGGGAAATCCCATTTGCAAATATATAATACATAGAAGTAAATAATAAAAAATATTTTATTTATATAAATACCCCCCTTTTCAAAAGTGGACATGTCTTCTATTGGCAGATATGTTCATTTTTTGATAAAGGGGGTTTGCTTTTAATTATTATAGTGTGTTTAAATTTTGTTTGTACAGGATCTTATACCTGAAGAGCAGATTCCTGTACAGGCTTATCTTTATTAAAAAGTAGCTTTAAAATAATCGGTGTCAAAACGGAAGAACAGATGATCAGCAAAATAACTGCAGTAAAAAATTCTGAAGTGATCATGCCGACGGATAAACATTTTTGAGCAACAATTAAAGCAACTTCTCCGCGAGTCATCATGCCTACTCCGATTTTTAGAGAATCACTCCAGCCAAATTTACAGATTTTTGCCATCAGACCGCAGCCGATAATTTTAGTCAGAAGGGCTACAACTACAAAAGCAATACAGAAAAACAGCAATTTTGTATTCATAGTATCAAAAGTAGTTTTCAATCCGATGCCTACAAAAAATATAGGGGCAAAGATCATATAGGTGCTGATGTGGGCTTTATTATTGATATAATCCGCATCTTTTAAGTTACAGAGAATGATACCTGCCACATATGCTCCGGTAATGTCAGCAATGCCAAAATATTTTTCTGCCAGATACGCTAAAGTAAAGCAAAGCACAAATCCAAAAATCGGAATTCTCTGGGTATGAGGATTGCGGTTATCCAGCCATTTAAAGAATTTGTATGCCACAATACCGCCTACAATAGCAACGATAAAGAAAAGAATTGTTTTGATAATGACCATGGAAGGCTTAACATCAGGATTTTTAAATCCAATCACAAAAGTCAGGACAACGATACCGATTACATCATCAATTATAGCAGAACTTAAAATAGTTGTACCGACCATTCCTTTTAATTTACCCAATTCCTGAAGTGCAGCAACGGTAATGCTGACACTGGTTGCTGTCATAATGGCGCCGATGGACATGGCAGCAAAAAAGTTTTCCGTGCCCACACCTTCAAATCCATAAAATGCAAAATAAAGAAGCGCTCCGAAAATAAAGGGAATAAATACACCATTGCAGGCAATAGCAAGTGCCTTTGGTCCTGTTTTGATCAGATCTTTTAAATCAGTTTCCAGTCCTGCAGAAAACATAACCAGAATAACACCGATTTCAGCCATTTTGGTAATGAAATCCGATTGTTGTACAAGACCCAGAAAACATGGTCCGATCAAAAGTCCGGCAATAATCTGTCCCGCAACCTGAGGAGCCTTTAATTTACGGGCGACCATTCCGCATATTTTTGCAGATAATAAAATAATTGCCAAATCTCTGAGTATTTCATAAGTTTCCATTTTTACAGATCCTTTCGTTTCATACCTTCCCAACACAAAATTTAGCAGAGTCCAAAGCATACTGCAAGAAAAAAATTGTTTTTTTTAAGATTCAGCAAAAAAAACAAAAAAATTTATTGAAAGAAAAATATTTGTGTTGTATATTATTATATGTGCCCGATTATAATTAGGCATATTTGATTTGGTGTTAAAAAATATGTATCGAAGCGTGGCTCAGTTTGGTAGAGCGCTGCGTTCGGGACGCAGAGGTCGCAGGTTCAAATCCTGTCGCTTCGACTTGGAAAAGGGCTGGCTTGAGATTGAATCAGGCTGGTTCTTTTCATTTTAAGGAAGTAAACGGGAGGTTAAAAGTTGTGGGGTTATTGACAAATTTATTGAAAAAAGAAGCGCAGAAGCTGGCATCAAATGTGGTTTCGGATGTGGTTTCTGAATTTATGCCGGGGGCAAATGCTTCTGCAGAAAGGTCTTTCACCGGTGGAACTGATTCAACAAGGGGTCAGGTAGGAAAAAAGAAAGACAAAGATGGAGAACGTGGACTGCGTGAGAGGTTAGAAGAGGTTTTAAACCAGGAATGGTATGGCTATGAGCTTCGGAGAGAAATAGCTGCCAGGGAATTAGGGGCACAGCCGGGAGCCAGAGCATACAGTTATGGGCTTTATCAAAATGGAGAGCCTAAAGCCATGATCATGATTTTAAATAACAGAAATCATTATTGCAGGAAAGATGTGGTTCTTGCCAGAGAAGCATGTGAGGAAAAAGGAATTCCTTATATGAATTTTATGAGCCATCTTCCTAACAGAACGGAATACATATCCCAAAGGTTAAGAGATAATATTTTATAATTTTTAAAACATTGGAAGAGGTGATAATATTTTCTTCTGATGACAATATCGCATAAAAAGAAAGAGAAATGTAACAATTGTTGCACCCGTGGCGGATAAAGCATACTCTGTAAATGATTTTGCGGGTAGTCTGAGTATGTTCAGTCTTGTGTGATAAGCACGGCTTTATCACTTCAAAGCATTTTCTCTTTCTTTTTTATATGTATGGGTAAATAATAGGATATAGTGAAATGTGAAAGAATATTTTGTTATGGGGATAAGGCTTTGGATAAGGATAAGTGTATATTGAATCTGTTGGATCAATCGGATTTATGGCAGCAGTTTTTGGACTATAAAATAGAACATCAGCATTTAAAAGGCGAAGAAGAAAAACAAATACGTATTTATATAGAAGAAAAGAGATTTGAAAAAGCAAAAAAACAAATCATAGAGGGCAGTTTTCCGGGGGAATATCCGATTAAAAAGATTGTTAATAAAGAAGGAACTTCTAAAAAGAGAGTTGTTTATTCTTTTGGTGAAGATGTAAGCATTACATTAAAATTTATTGCATTCTGGCTTTATGCTTATGATGACCATTTTGCATCTAACTGTTATGCCTTCCGTAGAAATTTTGGTGTGGGAAATGCACTCAGGCGGATTTCCCGCAATCCGGACTTTCAGAAAAAATATTGTTATAAAGCCGATATCAGCAATTATTTTAATTCCATTGATACGGATATGTTAATAAGTAAACTGGCTTTTATAAAAGATCAGGATAAAGCGTTATATGAAATTTTCTGCAGGATTTTGTCTGAAGAAAGAATCCTGGAAAACGGAATAATAAAAAAAGAAAAACACGGAGCTATGGCAGGGCTTCCCATTGCCCCCTTTTTTGCTAATGTTTATTTAAGTGAAACAGACCATTATTTCGAAGAAACAGGAACAGAGTATTTTCGCTATTCCGATGATATTTTGATTTTTGGGGATACCTGGGAAGAATTAAGGGAAAAAAAGAAATTGCTGTTAGAAATGTTGGGCAGTCATGGATTAGAGATCAACAGGTCAAAAGAAAGCATTTCAAAGCCCGGAGAACCATGGGAGTTTTTGGGATTCTCTTATCAGAATGGTGAATTTGATCTGTCGAAAAATACCATGAGAAAAATCAAAGGAAAAATTAAGCGAAAGGCGGATGCTCTAAGAAGATGGCAGAGAAAGAAGGAATTAACGCCGGATAAGGCGGCAATTGGTTTTATCCGTGCAATGAACCGGAAATTTTATGGCTATGAGGATAGCGATGATTTTACATGGAACCGCTGGTTTTTTCCGTATCTTACGGTAGATACAGGTTTGAGGGAAGTTGATCATTATATGCAGCAGTATATCCGGTATATTATTACAGGCAGACATTATAAGGGAAATTATCGGATTACTTATGAACAGATGAAGGCATGGGGTTACCGGAGTCTGGTTCATGAATATTACAAATACCAGGAAAAGGAACAATAAAAGGAAAGAAGGAATTTTATGGAATATTTATTATTGATCCTTGCAATTGGGGCTGAAATAGTTGCAACTACATTTTTAAAATATTCAGAAGGATTTACAAAGCTTCTTCCTTCTTTGGTGTGTCTGGTTTCTTATATTATCTGTTATGTATCATTTTCCAAGGCAGTCACAAAAATAAATCTGGGAGTTGCTTATGCTACATGGTGCGGAGTAGGAATTGTAGTTACTGCTCTGATTTCCTTTTTTGTTTTTAAAGAGAAGTTAACAATTTCCGGTATTTTTGGTATTATATGTATCGTAACAGGTTGTGTGGTATTGAATTTAAATGGAAACAGTCATTGATTTTCATGTGATTATGTGAGGAAGGCAGCTTTATGGAACAAACTGTAAAAGTTATATTAGCATCAGGTTCTCCCCGCAGGAGAGAACTGTTTGGACAAATAGGAATAGAATTTACTGTTATAAAAAGTGATGCAGAGGAAATGATTACAAAAACCGTCCCGGAGGAAGTGGTAATGGAGCTTGCTATGCAAAAAGCGGCTGCTGTTAAAGAACAACTTTCGGAGGCGGATTTTTCATGTAAGGAAACTTTGATCGTGGGAGCAGATACCATTGTTGTTTCAGAAGGAAAAATTCTGGGAAAGCCCCGGGATGAAAAAGATGCACGAAAGATTCTCATGTCCTTATCAGGAAAAGAGCATTCGGTATTTACGGGTGTCAGGGGTATTTATGTGGATCAAAATGGGAAAATTGATGAAGAAAAAAGTTTTTGTTTTGCCGAGGAAACAGTTGTGATCATGTATCCGTTTCTAAAGGAGGAGGCAGAGGCATATATTAGGACAAAGGAACCTATGGATAAAGCCGGTGCCTATGGAATTCAGGGAAAAGGCGCTGTTTTAGTAAAGGAAATCCGTGGAGATTATAATAATGTAGTAGGGTTTCCCCTGGCGGCATTTTTCCGCCTGGGTTGTCAGAAGAATTTCTTTCGATTATAATGAAAAATAAGATTTTTTAGAAAATTTTGGGGACTGATTATGGCGAAGGAAAGATATGTGGAATTGGATATTGCCAAAGGAATAGGAAGCCTGTTGGTCATAATGGGTCATATCCAGTATATCAGTACTGGTTTTCGTGCATTTATTGTATCATTTCATATTCCGTTATTTTTTGTAGCAGCGGGAATGTTAATTTATATAAATCATGAAGATGAAAAAAGATTATGGGAAACAGCGAAGAAAAAGGGAAGGTCTATTTTGCAGCCCTATGTTATTTTCAGCATTTTGTTTTTACTGATCCAGCTTGCCTTATATAAATTTGAAGAGTCCATTACACTGGAGCTTATCAGACAGAATATTTATTTAACGCTTATTTTTTACGGGATGTCGGTATTATGGTTTCTTGCCGCTTTATTTGCCGGAGAAATGGCATTTCTCGGAGTGGTCAAATGGTGTAAGAAGAAATGGACGTTATTGGTTTTGGTGGCATGGGTATTGATAGCCTGTATTGCTAACCGGTATCTGCAAAATTATTCTGCCATTTACGGTGACCGGACTCCTGCGATCTATCTCTCCTTTTTAGGTCAGATGATACTTCGGATCGGAATAGTTGCTTTTTTTATCGGAATCGGTTTTTATCTTTGGATGTTTAAGGAAAAGATAACAATGACAGGCTGGGCAGCAGGGCTTGTGGGAGCAGCTTGTCTGGGGTTGACAATTGTGATCAGTCAGATCAACGGCGTTACGGATCTGCATTATCTGATTTTTCATAATGAATTTCTATATTTCTCAGGAGCTGTTTTAGGAAGTATCGGTGTAATCGGAATCAGCTATAGTCTGAAAGAATTTGCTAAATTTCCATTATTAAAGTTGTTGCAATTTTATGGAAAAAACTCGCTGATTGTTATGCTGACCCATGTGGATACTTACCTTATGTATTTCTCTACCATTGTAGTCATGCATTTTAATAAGGATATTTTGGAATACAATGGGAATGTAAGATTTTGTACGGAACTTTTTTTGTTAGTTACCATAGCAGAGGGGATTGGGATCATTATCATCAATGAATGGTTTCCGTGGATGATCGGAAGAAAACGGGGAGAAAATAAATGGATATTATAAGGAAGTTTAATGATTTTGATTTAAAAAGAGTTATGCGCATCTGGTATGACGGAAATCTGGAGGCTCATGATTTTATCAACAAAGAATATTGGGATAGGAATTTCGGATATGTGAAAAGAGCGCTGCCGGAGGCAGAGGTTTATGTATATGAAATCAATGGTTTTGTAGCAGGCTTTGTAGGAGTTGATGAAGGTTATATTGCCGGTCTTTTTGTGGACAGGGAATATAGAGGAATGGGTATCGGCACTAAGCTCATGGACTATATAAAGGAAAAATATGATTTTTTTACGCTTCATGTTTTTGAGAATAACTATGGTGCGGTAACCTTTTACGAAAACCGGGGATTGTTGAAGAAAGAGGAAAGTGTCAACGAGGATCTGGGTGAAGTAGAGTATCTGATGTATTACCGCAGGAAAAAAGAGGAGTAAATTTCATTGGCAAAAAAAAATGACGGATTTATCATGCAGGCAGGCATTCTTGCCATGGCAGGTATTATCTGTAGGATCATCGGAATTTTATATCGAAGTCCTTTGGCAGCGGTTATTGGAGATGAGGGAAACGGATATTATGGTTCAGCTTATAATATCTATGCCATTATCCTGTTGATCAGCTCTTATTCTATTCCGTCGGCAATTTCCAAGGTCATTGCGGGAAAACTTGCCTTAAAGGAATATAAAAATGCCCAGAGGATTTTTCACTGTGCTTTTATTTATGTCATTATAGTAGGCGGAATTGCCAGTTTATTTACATTTTTTGCAGCAGGTATTCTTGTAGAAGAAAATGCTGTTATTGTATTGCGGGTATTTGCACCCACTATTTTCTTTTCGGGACTTTTAGGAGTACTGCGGGGATATTTTCAGGCTCATAAAACCATGGTACAGACTTCTTTTTCCCAGATATTGGAGCAGATTTTAAATGCTATCATCAGTATTTTGGCAGCTTATCTGCTGAAACAGGCAGTTATAGATAAGGATCTGACCACACAGGCAATTTACGGTGCCATGGGAAGTGCATTGGGTACCGGTGCAGGCGTATTGATTGCTCTGGCATTTATGTGGCTGGTTTATGGATTGAACCGGGAATATATTTCAAAAAGGATGAAAAGGGACCGGTCCAGAAATGTTTTGAGTTATCCCGAGATTTTTAAGATTATTTTTTCTCTTGTAACTCCTTTTATATTAAGTACATTTATTTATAATTTCAGCACTTCTCTGGATGAAACCATATATCGAAAGATATTGAAGCTGGTAAAAGATGTGGATGTAACTCAGATTGCTGTATGGTATGGAGTTTATTCGGGAAAAGCGGTAGTTATTTCCAACATTCCCATTGCCATTGCTTCTGCCATGTCTGCAGCAATGATTCCCAGTATTTCCGGTAAGTTTGCAACAGGAGATATGAAGGGAACAAGGGCAAAGGTTCATACGGCTATTTTAACTACCATGTTAATTGCTATTCCGGCAGCAGTTGGTATCGGTGTTCTGGCAAAACCGGTGGTAAGTTTTCTGTTTCCGGGGCAGACATCTCTGGATCTGGCAGCGGATTTGCTCAGGGTATTGAGTGTTACGGTAATATTTTATTCGCTTTCCACTTTAACCAATGCAGTTTTACAGGGAATCGGCAGAGTAAATATCCCGGTTATCAACGCATCTGCTGCATTGATCATACAGACAATTGTACTGGTGCCCTGCTTATGGTTTACCAATTTGAATTTATACAGTCTGGCAATCGCAACAATTGTTTATTCCCTGACAATGTGTATTTTAAATGGAACAGCAGTAAAGAAATATTTGAATTACAAGCAGGATGTAGTAAAGATATTTATATTGCCTTTAGGAGCTTCCATTGTAATGGGAGCGGCAGCTTATGGAGTTTATAATGGTCTATATACTCTTATAAAGAGCAATATGATCTCTTTGATCCTTGCAATTATTGTAGGGGCGGCAGTTTATGGAATACTTGTGTTGAAGATGGGTGTTTTGAACAGAAACGATATGCTGGCAATGCCAAAGGGAAGTAAGCTGGTAAGGATTTTGGAAAAACTTCATTTGGTATAAGATCATAAGAAGTCAAAAGAACAGTTTGGGATGTTGGGAAAAAATAGATGTTAGGAGGAGATAATATATGCAGGAAATTTTAGTAGTTGTAGATATGCAGAATGACTTCATTGACGGGGCTTTGGGGACGGCTGAAGCAGCAGCTATTGTGCCTAAAGTAGAGCAGAAGATTCGTGAATTTAACGGAAAAGTGTTTTTTACCAGAGATACTCATGAGGAAAATTATCTGGAAAGCCAGGAAGGAAAGAATCTTCCGGTTCCTCATTGCATCAGAAATACTCCCGGCTGGGAAATTCGTCCGGAACTGAGTGAACTGCAAAAGGAAATACCTATTGATAAAGAAACCTTCGGTTCCGTAAAGCTTGGGGAGTTGTTAAAAGCAGAAGATAAGGAAAATCCCATCAAAAAAATTACATTTGTGGGGCTTTGTACGGATATCTGCGTGATCTCCAATGCACTTTTGGCAAAGGCATTTCTGCCGGAAGCGGAAATTGTTGTAGATGCGGCGTGCTGTGCCGGAGTAACACCGGAAAGCCACAAAACAGCATTGGCGGCTATGAAGGTTTGTCAGATTAAGATTGAAAATGAGGAATAGTCTTTTTGAAAACTTATAGAAAGAATTTAACAATAGCAGAAAAATTAAATCTCTTACGTATTGAAATGGCAAAGGAAGATATATCTGCTTATTATGTTCCCACTGATGATTTTCATGGTTCGGAATATGTCAGCGATCATTTTAAATGCAGGGAATATTTGTCAGGATTTACAGGCTCGGCGGGAGTTCTGGCGGTCACAAAGGATTTTGCAGGGCTTTGGACAGACGGCAGATATTTTTTACAGGCGGCAAGCCAGCTGGAAGGTACGGAAATCGCTTTGATGAAAATGGGAGAGCCGGGTGTTCTTTCCGTAGAAGACTTTTTGTCAGAGCATATGCAGCCGGGAGATAAATTGGGCTTTGACGGCAGATGCGTAAACGGCGGATTTGTGAAAAGGCTTCATCAGAGAATGAAGGATAAGGAAATACAATTGGAAGGAAGCTTTGATCTGACAGACCGTTTTTGGGAAGACAGACCTTCGCTGATCTTTCATCCTGTGTGGGAATTAGAACCGTCTCAAAGGGGATGCTCCCGAAAAGATAAATTATCCATGTTAAGGAATGAAGTAGTCCAAAAGGGAGCGGACGCACATTTACTCACTTCTCTTGAAGATATTGCCTGGCTTTTAAATTTACGCGGTTCAGATATTCATTGCAATCCGGTGTTTTTATCTTATCTATATCTGACGGCAGAGGAATGTTATTTATTTGCAGGCGGTATGGGAAATGCCACAGATGGACAGGAAAATATTTTTGGAAAAGAAATTGAGAATAATCTAAAAGAAGATGGAGTACACCTGCTGCCCTATGAAGAAGTTTATTCATTTACCGGAAAGCTGCAGGGAAAAAAGGTTTTACTTAATGAAGATATTGTAAATGAAAGACTGATCGGGAATTTATCAAAACATTGTACTTTGGTCAGGGGTGAAAATCCCACAGCACTTATGAAAGCTGTGAAAAATCCCACAGAGCTTGCCAATATGAGAAATGCACATATCAAGGATGGCGTTGCCGTTACCCGGTTTATTTATTATATGAAGAAGTACAAAGAGCTTGTAAAGTCAGGGCAATGGACAGAAAAACCTTTAACAGAAATAAAGGCTGCAGAAATTTTAGAAGGATTCAGAAAAGAGCAGGCAGGATTTTTGGGAGACAGTTTTGATCCCATTATGGCATATGGGGAGCACGGAGCCATTGTTCATTATTCTGCCACTGAGGAAACAGATGCAGTTCTGGGGACGAAGAGTTTTCTTCTTTCAGATACAGGCGGTCATTATAAAGACGGTACAACGGATATTACCAGGACTGTTTCTCTGGCAGCAGAATCTTTAAGTCAGGAGCAAAAAAAGCATTATACCTTGGTATTAAAAGCAAATCTCAATTTGCTCAATGCAAAATTTCCAGAGGGTGTTTGCGGAAACAGCCTGGATGGGCTGGCAAGGGAGCCTCTCTGGGCAGAAGGATTGGATTTTAACCATGGTACAGGTCATGGAGTGGGATATATTCTCAGTGTTCATGAAGGTCCTAATGCTTTTCGAACCTATAGGGGGAAAGGAAAGGCAGATACCACAGCTATTGTACCGGGAATGATAACCTCCGATGAACCGGGTCTGTATTTTGAAGGGAAATATGGTATCCGTCTGGAAAATCTTATTGAGTGTGTAGAAGAAGAAAATGGGTTTTATGGGTTCAGACCATTGACTTTTGTGCCTTTTGACAGGGAAGCAATAGATACTTCTTTATTAAATATAGATGAAAAATTTATTTTAAACTCCTATCATCAACAAGTTTATGATAAAATAAGCATATATTTAGGGGAAGAAGAAAAAATCTGGTTAAAAGAGGAAACAAAACCCATAAATTAAAAATCAGTAATAACATATGATAAATACAATGAATACAGATTGATTTGAAAGCAACGAAAGAATGAAGGAGGATACTATGGCTTTTAAAATTATTACGGATTCTGCATCGGATGTACCTAAGTCTTTGATCGAGGAGTATGATCTGCATGTGATTCCAACTCCCGTTACCATTGAAGGAACGGATTATTTTGATGGAAAGACAATTTTCCCTGATGAGTTTTATGAGATTCAGGCACAGGGAAAGGATATTAAAACATATCATATCAGTCAGTATATGTTTCAGGAGAATTTTGAGCCTTATGCCAAGGCAGGGGATGAGGTGCTTTATATTTGTTTTTCCACAGGAATAGCAGGAACATTTCAGGCTGCAAATCTGGCAAAGGAAGCGATTTTGGAGGATTATCCCGATTTTAAGATAACCATTATCGATTCAAAATGTGCATCCATGGGATTTGGTCTGGTTGTCAGCAAATTGCTGCAGATGCAGAAAAACGGAGCAGATAAGGATCTGATCATTGAAGCGGCTCAGTTTTATTGTGACCACATCAAACACTCTGTTGCAGTACGTACACTGGATTATCTCTATAAGGGAGGACGTTTAAGCAGGACTTCTGCAGTTGCCGGTACAGTACTGGATATCAAGCCCATTATTGAAGTGGATGAAAACGGTTCTCTGCAGGCAACGGAAAAGGTCCGCGGCTGGAACAAGGCTATCCGCAGAGTTGTAGAGATCGTAAAGGAAAAGGGTGCAAATCTGGACCAGCAGGTTGTAGGCTGCGTATATGGAACAGAAAAAGAAAGCATTGCCAAGGCAGAAGAGCTTTTAAAAGAAGAGTGCAATATTAAGGGATTTATTGAATCCCGTGTAGGCTGTGCGATTGGAGCCCATACAGGACCGGGTATTATCGGAGTGGTATATTTGGATGAAACCAATATGAAGTATGATAAATATCTGGATTAAAACAACATAATTATAAGGGATTTAAGAGGCTGTGGTATTTATAAATGTCACAGCCTCTTTTTTATGCAGAAACCCATTGACATTCTGTTATATATTGATTATCATACTAGATAGTCTGATTTAATACAGTCTGATTTGAGACTTTAATAAAACGGAACAGGAGAATGAAAATGAAAAAGGACAATTCTTTAGAAATTTACAGAGAAATATATAAAGATTTAGATGGGCTTTATGCAATGTTCTCGAAAATCTGCGATCTGTCGGATGCAGAATATTGGACGCTTGTTATGATAAAGGAAGGTTGTAGCACACAGGCGGAAATCCGGGATGTGGCGCATATGAATAAACAGACAGTCCATTCAGCGATCAAACAGCTCACGAAAAAAGGATTGATCGCACTGGAAACGAAGGAAAATAATCTGCGAGAAAAGCAGATCATTTTTACACAAGAAGGGCTGCAATTTGTCCAACAGCATATTGACAGTATGTATCATTTGGAAGAACGGGTGTGGAAAGAAATGGAAAAAGAAGAAAAGGAATTGTTAATAGAAATTTCTCAAAAATATAACCGTTTATTAAAGTCAGAATTAGAGAAATATTTAAAAAGAGGAGATTAACAATGAACATTCAGTTATCAGAACATTTTACTTATGAAAAATTATTGAGATTTGTTTTCCCTTCTATTATCATGATGATCTTTACTTCCGTTTATAGTGTTGTAGATGGCTTATTTGTTTCTAATTATGTGGGAAAAATACCTTTTGCGGCGGTTAATTTGATCATGCCGCCGTTAATGATTTTGGGAGCTTTGGGGTTTATGATCGGTACAGGAGGGAGCGCTATAGTTGCCAAGACCCTGGGGGAGGGCAAATCAGAAGAAGCGAAGAGATATTTTTCCATGCTCGTCTATGTAACGGTCATAGGAGGAATTGTTCTGACTGTTATGGGATTGCTCTGCATCCGGTCTGTTTCCATAGCCTTGGGAGCAGAAGGAGAAATGATAGAATATTGTGTTTTGTATGGAAGGATTCTCTTAATCAGTTTAACAGCCTTTATGCTGCAAAATGTATTTCAAAGTTTCTTTGTAACAGCGGAAAAACCGCAGCTTGGTCTTGCAGTGACCGTTGCAGCAGGCATCAGTAATATAATTCTGGATTTTGTTTTTATTGCAGTATTTAAATGGGGATTGGCAGGGGCTGCTATTGCAACATCCATCAGCCAGATGATCGGCGGAATCTTTCCTTTTTTGTATTTCCTGAGAAAGAATGAAACGGCATTACAGTTAGTAAAGACCGGATTAGATAAAAGTATATTGTTTAAAACATGCACCAACGGCTCTTCTGAGTTAGCCAGCAATATTTCCATGTCCCTGGTAAATATGTTGTATAACTATCAGCTGATCAAGGCGGCAGGAGAGGATGGAGTTGCAGCATATGGGGTCATCATGTATGTAAACTTTATTTTTATAGCAATATTTCTGGGATATTCCATTGGCAGTGCGCCTATTGTCAGCTATCATTACGGAGCCGGAAATCATTCTGAATTAAAGAATCTTTTTCAAAAAAGTCTTATTTTTATTGGCGGGAGCAGTCTGGTCATGACCGTTTTTGCAATTTTATCATCGGGGCTGCTCTCCGGGATATTTGTAGGCTATGACAGGGAGCTTTATACAATGACCCGCCACGGCTTTTGTTTATTTTCCCTATCATTCCTTGTAAGCGGATGGAATATATTTGCTTCAGCATTTTTTACTTCTTTAAATAATGGGATGGTTTCGGCGCTGATTTCTTTTTTAAGAGCTTTTGTATTTCAGATCATAATGGTGCTGCTTTTACCTGCAATCTGGGGAATAAACGGCATCTGGCTTGCTGCTCTGGCAGCGGAGATGCTGGCATTGGTGGTCACAGTCTATTTTCTGGTAATAAAAAGAAAGACGTATCACTATATTTAAGCCTATTGTTTATTTCGGATGACATAGGGAAAAACCTCTATATTTTCAAAGCCCATACCTTTTAGTTTTTCTAAGGAGGCGTGAATATGTCTGTCCTCATTGTATTCCGGTATTTTGGGAACCCGGATCAGGATATGCTCTTGTGATATATGTTGGGAGAGCAGATTCAGGTTGTATAAGGTTTTGTCAATGGACATTCCTGTGTAAGCTTTATAAATGGATGGATTTAAGTCCTTAATATCCACAATAAAGTCATCTACGGCATCCAGTATTTTTTCAAGTTGTGTCCTTGGAACATTTAAGGAGGTCTCTACTGTAAGTGTCCAGTCCGGTCCGCAGATCTGACGAAACTGCTGTATAAAGTCTGCGTGTAAAAGTGATTCTCCGCCCCCAAAGGTAATGCCGCCTTTAGTAGCCAGAAAATACAGTTCATCAATTTTTACCCGCTCATAGAGAGCTTCAGGTGTCATTTCAGTGCATTTTTCCAGAGTTTTGGGATTCCAGGCATGAGGATTGATGCAGTAATGACATTTAAGAGGACAGCCGTATGAACCTACTAAGGTAGTCACACCTTTGCCGTCTGTTTTTAGCCGGTGCCTTGATATGGCAAAAACCGGAAGAAGGGGAGATTTTGTATCCATATGATAAACCTTTCCCTGTAAACAGGCTACTCTATTGCAATGTCACCCGCAAGAACATCAGTTTCAGATGATGGCTCTTCCGGTTCTGTGGTTTCTGACTGGTCGGTGTCATAAGGGATGGGGCATTGTTCTGTTTCCACGGGTTCTTCTATGTATTCCATGTCTCCGGACAGCTCATCGGTTTCTTCTCCGATCATGTTATTATTAGTATCAATATCCTTTGAAGTGCAGGCAGTAAGTGCGGCACAGGTTCCCATAGAAATGCCGGCTATAGCAACAACCTTGCCTAAATTCTGTCTAATGGCAAGCTCCCGTTCCAAATATCTGAGCTCAGATTCACACTTGGGACAGGTTCCCTTGCAGTCTCCTTTATGTGAACATTGAGATACCACATAGGGAATATCATTTTCTTCTGCGATCTGCCTGCGGATTTCTTTTAATATCTTACATTTTTCTTTTCCCTTCATAAAAATATCCTCCGTTTCTATTATTTTAATATAGATACGAAGGATATAAAATGAATTTATGGTAAAATACAGTAATTTTTATTCTGTGAATTTCTTTGCCTGTTCGTCCAGATAGTCCTGATCATCAAAGTAGTTAATGCGCATGGACTGTTTTACACGGTTTAAGGTTGCAGCAGCTTTTGCTTCTGCCTTGATGCTGCCCTGTTTCAGTATTTCCAATATGGCAGGAATATCTTTTTCATATTCTTTTCTGCGTTCCCGGATGGGTGTCAGCACATCCTCCATTACAGCATACAAGAATTTCTTAACCTTAACATCGCCTAAACCGCCCCGGGTGTAGTGGTCTTTTAAAGCCTGAAGGTTTTCGTATTCCGGCAGGAATTTTTGGAAATGTTCATCTGTAGCAAAAGCTTCCAGATAAATAAATACAGGATTGCCTTCTACCTGACCGGGATCATCTACCCGTAAATGGTTAGGGTCGGTAAACATGCCCATGATCTTCTTGCGGACCTCTTCAGAGGAATCGGACAGGTAAATACAGTTATTTAAGGATTTGCTCATTTTTGCCTTGCCGTCTGTGCCGGGAAGACGCATACAATATTTGTTTTCCGGCAATAAGATCTGGGGTTCTACCAGAGTATCGCCATAAACATAATTAAATCTGCGCACGATTTCCTTTGCCTGCTCTAGCATTGGTTCCTGATCTTCCCCTACAGGAACGGTAGTTGCGTCAAAAGCAGTGATATCTGCAGCCTGGCTGATGGGATAAGTAAAGAATCCTACAGGAATGCTGTTATGGAAATCCCTTAACTGAATTTCAGATTTTACGGTAGGGTTGCGCTGTAATCTTGCAACAGTGACCAGATTCATATAATAAAAGGTAAGCTCTGTAAGCTGGGGAACCTGGGACTGGATAAATAAAGTGGATTTGGAAGGGTCCAACCCACAGGATAAATAATCCAATGCTACTTCAATAATATTCTGGCGAACCTTTTCCGGGTTGTCCGCATTATCGGTTAAAGCCTGTGCGTCTGCGATCATGATATAGATCTCATCATAATCACCGCTGTTTTGTAATTCTACACGTCTTCTTAAAGAACCAACATAGTGACCAACATGAAGTCTTCCCGTAGGACGGTCACCAGTCAGGATAATTTTTGCCATAATAAATGCCTCCTTGATTTCTGTATTCTATTGTATCGGAAATAAAATCATTGGTCAATGTAATTCATAGTCAATATAAAGATTCTGTTAATTCTATATAAAATATGAAGTTTTTTTCTTGACAAGAAAAAGCAACAAGAACATAATGATGACGGGTTGTCACATGACAGCCTGTCATTATTGAACATTTTTATCAATAAGAGTGTTTTGGGAAGGAGGAAGCAAGATGCCCTCAGAACGTTTTTTAAATTTGCCGGAGGAGAAGAAAAAAAGGATTATCAAAGCATCTTTAAAGGAATTTTCCAGAGTATCCTATGATGAGATTTCCATTAACCGGATCATTCAGGATGCGGAAATTCCAAGAGGAAGCTTTTATCAATATTTTGAAGATAAAAAGGACTTACAGACCTTTTTACTGGAAGGATTTCGAGATTGCATGGAATCAAAGATCAAAATTTATCTTGATGAGGAAAAAGGTGATTTATTTTGTTTCTTTAAGGATGCATTGGAAGAAATCGTAAAGGTTGGTATGAATGAGGAATATAAAGGTGTTTGTAAAAATGTTTTTTCTCATTTAAAATATGCAGGTCCCTGTAATGGAGAGGAAATCTTTGCCGAGGACAGCCGGCGACTGTTTGCAGAGATCAAAGAAAAAATAAAAGAAACATATTACAAGAACTATTCTATGGAAGAAATCACTCTGATATGGGAAATATTATTTCAATTAGTCAAGGAAGCCATTGTCAGGATCTTTTTGCTGGAAGAGCCGGAAGATCAGGTCGTAGAGAAATATCATAAAAAAATAGCAATCATAGAAGCAGGAATGAAAGTAAAGGAGACAAAAAATGCCTAAATTTAGTGTTAAGAAACCTTTTACCGTTTTCGTGGCGATGGTGGCGATCCTGGTGCTGGGAGTGGTAGCATATACCAGGATGACACCGGATCTGATGCCAAACATGGACTTGCCTTATGTTTTGGTGATCACTACATATCCTGGAGCTACGCCGGAGAAAGTGGAAACGACGGTAACAAGACCTTTAGAGCAGTCATTTGCTACATTGGATAAGATCAAATCCATCAATTCCACATCCAATGAAAATTATTCTTTGATCACATTGGAATTCAGTGAAGATGTCAATCTGGATACCATATCAGTGGATATTTTGCAAAATGTGGATCAGATTTCCGGCAGCTGGGATGATATGGTGGGAACGCCGTATATTCTGAAGATCAATCCCAGTATGCTTCCGGTAGCAGTTACGGCAGTGGGAATGGAAGGAATGGATACCGCAGAGCTTTCCACTTTTATTGATGAAGAGATCCTGCCCAAATTGGAAGGTATCGAAGGTGTGGCAAGTATAGATGCTTCGGGGCTGGTGGATACCCGGATCAATGTGGTGATCAATCAGGATAAAATAGATGCTGTTAATGAAAAAATTTCTGCCGCTTTAGATGATCAGTTTGCAGAGGCACAAGCGGAACTGGATGACGGACAGGCGGAGATCGCAGACGGAAAAGCCGGTATTACATCCGGTAAAAGAGAATTGTCTGACGGAAAAGAAACCTTATCTTCGGAAATGGCAGAGGCACAGGCGAAGATTACTTCCGGCAGTACGGAATTGCTGGAAACAAAATTAAAGCTGGAAGATCAGTTAGAACAGTTAAAAGAAAAAAAGACAGAGCTGGAAAAGAGCAAGGCAACTCTTACAGAGCTGCAAAACAGTATTACCCAGGCAGAAACTGCAAAAACACAGCTGGAAACAGGCATCGCAGGACTGCAGCAGGTACAGGGAGCTCTTGCACAGTTGGACAGCGCCCAGGCAGCGTTTGATGCCCGGATTGCTCAGATCAATGCAGATACCACTTTAACCGAGGAGCAGAAGGCAGCTGCCATTGCGGCTATTACTTCCAGTGAGGAATATTTACAGATTCAGGCTTCTTATGCGGCGATTGACGCACAGCTGGCAGCATTGGGTGCATCCAGAGATTCGGTTGCGGCTATGATCGCCGCATATCAGGGACAATTGGATCAGATAAATGCCGGCCTTGAGACGATTGATTCCAAATTGGCAGAACAGGGACTTTCCAGAGATGGCGTTGCTTCCTCTATAACGGAGATCGATAATGGATTAGTTCAGATCAATGATGGAATTGCCAAGCTGGAAGGCGGACTGGCGCAGATTGCGGCTGGCAGCATTCAGTTAAGCGAAGCCCAAAAAATGCTGGATGAGCAGAAAACTCTTGGAATTCTCCAGTTAAGTGAGGCAACCACACAGCTTTTGCTGGGAGAATCCCAGTTAGAATCTGCATCTGCTGCACTGGATGATGGCGTAGAACAGTTTGAGGATGCCAAAGAGGCGGCTTATAAACAGGCGGATATGAACAATATCATTACCATGGACATGGTTTCCAATATTCTTATGGCGCAAAATTTTGCTATGCCCGCCGGATATGTTCAGGAGGAAGGTATTGACTATATGGTAAATGTGGGAGATACCATTACCAGTGAAGAAGAAATTGCCGGATTATTATTGATGGATATGGGTATAGACGGTGTAGATCCTATTTATTTAACAGATGTTGCCGATGTATTTATTTCCGACAATTCAGCAGATGTATATGCTAATATCGATGGGACCAACGGCGTCATGCTTTCCTTTACAAAGCAGTCCACCTATGCTACGGCAACAGTTTCTGACAGCATTCAGGAGAAGCTGGAAGAGTTATCCGGAGAATATGAGGGCTTCCACTATTCTACCATGATGGATCAGGGTGATTATATTTACATGATCATCAATTCCATTTTGCAAAGTCTTTTGCTGGGAGCGTTGTTTGCCATTATTATCCTGTTTGTTTTCTTAAAGGATATAAAACCTACCTTTATTACATTGTGCAGTATTCCCATCAGTGTAATTTTTGCCATTGTATTGATGTACTTTTCAGGCGTGACCATCAATATGATATCCCTGTCGGGTCTGGCGATCGCAGTAGGTATGCTGGTGGATAACTCAGTTGTAGTAATAGAAAATACCTACCGGCTGATCAATAAAGGTGAAAGTGCCCTGAAGGCAGCAGTTGCCGGGGCTTCCCAGGTAGCGGGAGCCATAGCTTCTTCCACATTAACAACTATTTGTGTATTTATGCCGATCGTATTTGTAGAAGGACTGACAAAACAGCTCTTTACGGATCTGGCGCTGACCATTGCATATTCCCTTATAGCCAGCCTGATCATTGCATTGACGCTGGTTCCGGCAATGGCATCGGGATTGTTGAAAAATGTAAAAGAAAAACCCCATAAATTTATGGATAAGATGACTGACGGTTATGTGAAGCTTGTCAGAAAGGCATTGAAACATAAATGGATTACTCTTGGCTTTGCTCTTTTCATGCTGGTATTCAGCACGGTCATTACCTTATCAAGAGGATTTATCTTCATGCCAAATATGTCCTCCAATCAAATGTCCGCCACCATTGTTATGCCCGAAGATGCTACCTTTGAAGAGCTTCGGGAGGCATCGGACAATGTAGTAAATGATGTAAAGGAAATGAACGGTGTTGTCAGCGTGGGAGCCATGGCAGAAAGTGAAAGCAGTGCCAGTGCCATGATGGGCAGCGGTTCCGAGGGACTGAGTACAACCTTATATGTAATGCTTACGGAAGAGGAAAAAACAGATACAAACCGTCTGGCGGCAGATATTTCCGCATTGGGTGACAAGTACGGCTGTACTGTGGAAGCTTCCGGTGACGGCGGCATGAGCACAATGATGGCGATGATGGGTGGAGAAGGTGTTACCATTCACCTGTATGGTGAGGATCTGGAAGCCATGCAGGAAACCGCTAAAAGTATTGCCAAGGTAGTAGAAGGCGTAGAGGGAACTGCCAATGTTTCCGATGGACTGGATGATACCAGCCCTGCCATTAAAGTAACAGTTGATAAGGAAAAAGCCATGAAGGAGGGATTGACTGTAGCCCAGATCTATCAGGAGCTGGCAGGAAATCTTTCTACAGAAAAAACGGCAACCTCCATTACTATGGAAGGAACCGGTTATGATGTCGTTGTGAAAAAAGGTGAAGATCTGGAAACTTCCCGGAAGGATATTGAAGATTATACCTTTACCATAACCGACAGAGAAGGGGAAGAAAAAGAAGTCAGATTAAAGGATATTGCAGAAATTACGGAAACAGAATCCCTGCAGGCAATCAACAGGTCGGACCAGAAGAGATACATTGATATTACGGCTGAACTGGAGGATGGTTATAATGTTACCCTGGTAACAGATGATGTAAAAAAAGCTCTCAGCCAATATCAGCTTCCTGCGGGAATGACATTGGAATTTGAAGGACAGAACGAATCCATTATGGAAGCAATGGAGGATCTGGTCATGATGATCCTTCTGGGTATTGTTCTGGTATATCTGGTAATGGTTGCCCAGTTCCAGTCCTTAAAATCACCGTTTATTGTCCTCTTTACCATACCATTGGCATTTACAGGCGGTTTCCTGGGATTATTCCTTACGGGAATGGAGGTCAGCGTAGTTTCCATGATGGGCTTTGTCATGTTGTGCGGTATCATTGTCAATAATGGTATCGTCCTGGTTGACTTTGTAAATCAGCTTAGGGCCGAAGGTATGGATAAAACGGAAGCCCTGGTTGAAGCGGGAAGAACGCGTATGCGTCCAATTCTTATGACCACCATTACCACGATCCTGGGATTGTTGATCATGGCTTTGGGGCTGGATTCGGGAAGTGAAATGATGCAGCCGGTTGCTATTGTATGTATCGGCGGTCTGACCTATGCAACCCTGATGACCCTGTTTGTAGTACCTGTTTTATACGATATGCTCAACAGGAAAGAAATGCGTGTAGTAAAAGATGAGGATCTGATCGTAGAAGAATAAATGATGAACCTCCGGTTGTCTTTTAGAAGATGCCGGGGGTTTGATTTTTTAAGATGAAGTATTCCATAACTGTAATATTAGTTGTATCTCCATTCAATATCTGTTAAAATTTAAATAATATTTGACATTATGGAATAGGTATCATTCTCTGCCTTTTTAGTAAGGAACGTGGAATTGGGTGAGATGCCCAGCGAGTCGGTCACTGTGATCTTTTCGATTATGAAAGGTAAGTCAGATACACGGGAGATGATAGTGTGACTGCCGTAACCGGAAACACGTTTCATAGTCTTCAAAAAAGAAGGCTTTTATTGAACGTGTTCTTTTTAGGAATACGTTTTTTTAATGCTATGAAACTGGCAGATATGAACATGAATAAACAAGTAAATATGAATACAGATGTAGAAGAGGATCAGATGCTATATAGGATTGGAACCAGAGGCTCTAAACTTGCTTTAAAACAGGCAGAGTTTGTACAGAAAACATTAACAGAATATTTTCCGGAACATGAATTCCGGCTGGCTGTTGTAAAAACAGCCGGGGACAAATTTAATAATGTTCCCATGAAAGAGGTTGGGACAAAAGGCATTTTTATAAAGGAAATAGAAGAAAGTCTGCTTGCCGGCACTATTGATCTGGCGGTTCATTCCATGAAGGACATGCCAACGGAATTGCCGGAAGGGCTGGTGTTAGCAAAGACCTGGAAAAGAGAAGATCCCAGAGATGTTTTGGTCCTGAGGGAGAACAGCTCACTTGATGAGCTGCCCCTTCATGCAGTGATCGCTACCGGCAGTCTGCGGCGCAAATACCAGCTTTTAAGGCTTCGCCCTGATCTGGAGATCGTAGATATCCGCGGTAATGTGGAAACCCGTATCCGCAAAATGGAAGAGCAGAAATTGGATGGGATCGTTCTTGCGGCAGCAGGACTAAAACGATTGCAGCTGGAAGAAAAGATCACACATTATTTTGATTATGATGAAATGATTCCCGCGCCCGGTCAGGGAGTACTTGCCATTGAGATGGCGGAAAAGCGAAAGGATATCAAAGCATTATTGGAACCCTTTAAAGATGAAGAAACCGTGAGAGCAGCTACCGGAGAAAGACACTTTTTATCTCTGATGGGCGGGGGATGTCATCTGCCTGTAGGAGCTATTGGAGAAATCAGGGGAGAAGATATTTGTTTAAAGGTCATGTACGGAGATGAAGCAGGAAAAAAACTGGTTTTTGCAGAGGCAATAGGAAAAGATCCCATTCACACTGCAGAAGAGGCTGCAGATAAGCTGCGCGCTCAGTGGCAGTAGAAATACAAACGTATACAATTTGACAGGAGGAGCAGATGATAGAAAACATAAGGGATAAAGAGGCAGCATTAAAACCATATAAGGTACATGCAAAACCTCTGGATCTAACCATATGCGGGTTATTTGCAGCGCTTATTGCCGTTGGTGCTTTTATAAAAATAGAAATACCCGTAGAGCCTTATGCCATGCATTTTACCCTGCAATGGTTTTTTGTTCTGATGGCAGGACTGCTTCTTGGGAAAAGAAGAGCTGCCATGAGCGTTTGTATTTATCTGATCATCGGGCTTGTAGGTGTTCCTGTTTTTGCTTCCGGCGGCGGACCGGCTTATCTGATTCGTCCCACCTTTGGATTTTTATTGGGTTTTGCCTTAGCAGCTTTTATTATGGGACTGATGATGGAAAAAAAGGGAAAGATATCTTTTATGTGGATGATGCTCACATCCATTGCTGGCTTGATCGCTTATTATGGCGTTGGTATTCTTTATTTTTATTTTATCAGCAATTTTGTGATCCATATGCCCGTAGGATGGAAATTGGTTTTGATCAACTGTTGTCTTTTGACCATCTTTGAGGATTTTCTGCTTTGCATTCTGGCAGTGGTGGTCTGCAGCAGGTTAAGATTTATTTTTCAAAAACTGACAGGCGATAACTAAGGGAGAGAAAACCGATGGCTTTATTTCCGTTTTTTAAAGAAATAGAAGGCGCAAAGGGATTGATCGTGGGCGGCGGAAAAGTAGCATTGCGAAAAGCAGAGAAAATGCTGCCTTATGGTCCCAGGCTGACCATCATTGCGCCGGAGATCTTACCTGAATTTTATAATATGGACATAACAATCATAAAGAGATCCTTCCATAGCTCAGATATCACAAAGGACCTGGAATTTGTCATTGCAGCCAGCGATAATGGAGAGCAAAATAAACAGATCTATCTGCTCTGTCAGGAAAAAAATATTCCTGTAAATGTTGTGGATCAGCCAAAATATTGCACCTTTATGTTTCCGGCTCTTATTAAAAGAGGAAATTTATCCGTGGGTATATCGACTTCCGGAGCAAGCCCCTCTGCTGCCATCTGGTTAAAGGAAGAAATGGAGCAGATACTTCCTGATGAAATGGAAGAGATTTTGGAATGGCTGCAAAAACAGCGGGTTATTGTGAAAGATCAGATTCATGAGGAAGCGGCACGCAGCCATTGTCTCAAGGAGCTTTTTTTACAATGTCTGGAAGAAAAGGGTCCTTTGAATGACGGAATGCGGGATCAAATATTAAATATGGAGAGAAAAGACCATGAAAAATAAGGCTGTGGGAACAGGATATGTCAGCCTGGTAGGCGCAGGCTGCGGAAGCAGGGAATGGATCACGCTGGAAGGACTTACATTATTAAGAGCCTGCGATGCGGTAGTATATGATGATCTTATTGATGCGGATTTATTAAAGGAAGTTCCTTCTTATGCTGAAAAAATATATGTTGGAAAAAGAAATCATAAGCCCTCTGAGAAACAGGAAACGATCCAAAACATATTGGTAGATCTTGCCAGGCAAAATAAGCATGTTGTCAGATTAAAGGGCGGAGACCCTTTTGTTTTTGGCAGAGGCGGCGAGGAAATACAGTTTTTAAACGAAAATCAGATCTCCTGGAATGTGGTTCCCGGTATCAGCTCCGCACTGGCAATTCCTGCCGAAGCAGGAATTCCCGTAACCCACCGGGGCGTAAGCAGAAGTATACACATTATGACAGCGCATACCAGGGAAGATACGCTGCCCAGGGATATAGAGCAGTTTGCGGGTCTGGAAGGAACTCTTATTTTTCTCATGGGACTGGAAAGCCTGGAAACAATAGTAAGTATTTTAAAAGAAAAGGGTCGTGATAAAAATACGCCGGCTGCAGTTTTGTCCGGCGGAAATGCCGCACATCCATATAAGGTCATGGGCAATTTGGAAAATATTGTGGAAAAGGCAAAAAATGCACATGCTGCCACACCGGCAATTATCATTATAGGAGATGTGGTGGCGCTGGATCTTCATAAGGGTGCAGAGCTTCCCCTTTCTGAGGTAAAGATCGGACTGACAGGAACCGATGATTTTCAGCAGAAGCTTTATGGAAGATTATTGCCTCTTGGTGCAAAGCCTGTTTCCATGATGGAAGGAAAATGTGAAGAGACAGCCCTTGCCATTCCCTGGGAGCAGATCGCAGACGGCGGGAAAAAGTGGATCATATTTACAAGTGTGCAGGGAATCCGATTTTTCTTTAGGCAATGCAGAAGGGAAAAAGTAGATAACAGGGGCTTTGGTTTTTGTAAATTTGCAGTAATTGGCGCTGCCACCAGAAAGGAACTGGAGGAATATGGATTTATTGCAGATCTTTGTCCTAAGGAATATACATCTTCAGCTCTGGCAGAAGAATTGCTTTTGCAGATGGAGAAAGGGGACAGGGCTTATTTATTTTGTTCCGGGCAGGGGACAGATCTACTGGAAAAAAGACTGACAGAGAAACAGTTGGAATGCCGGCGGTTCGATATTTATGATACACATTTTTCCTGCAGAAAGGAACAAACGGAAAAGCCGGAATACATTTTGTTCGGAAGTGCAGGCGGTGTAAGAGCTTTATATGAATCGGGATATGAGATAGAGGAAGATGCAAAGGGAATCTGTATAGGACAGATATGTGCAGAGGCTTTTCAAAAATATTTTAAAAAGAAACCAATTGTTTCAGGAGAAGCAACTGTAGAGGCAATGGTGGAAACTTTGTTAAATGAAGTTGTGAAAATATAATCATAAGATTTATAAAAAGAGGATGATAACAAATGGCAGGATTATTATATGGAGTGGGAGTAGGTCCGGGAGATCCGGAGCTTATGACATTAAAGGCAGTGAGGCTGATCAAGGAAAACGATATTATGGTTCTGCCGGGAGCTGAGCCTAAGGAAACTGTTGCATATGAGATTGCCCTTGCAGCAGTTCCGGAGCTTAAGGACAAGCAGTTGATTTCTGTTTATATGCCTATGACGCATGATAAGGAAGAACAGAGAAGGTGCCATGAAAAAGGTGCAAAGATCGTGGAAGCATATTTAAAAGAAGGGAAAAATGTTGTATACCTCACTCTGGGAGATCCTACAGTCTATTCCACATTTACTTATATTCAGCAGATCGTGGAAAAGGACGGATTCAAAACACAGCTTGTAAGCGGTGTTCCATCCTTTTGTGCAGCGGCGGCAAGGGTCAATATGCCCCTTTCTATCTGGAATGAACAGATTCATGTGTTACCGGCTGTGCATAACCTTACGGAAGCCTTACCGTCTGCGGGAACCTGTGTGCTGATGAAATCAGGAAGTAAAATGAAACAGGTAAAAGAGATCATAAAGAAAAGCGGACGGGATGCTGTCATGGTGGAAAACTGCGGGACGGAAAAGGAGCAGGTATATTTTCATGTAGATGATATTCCTGATACGGCGGGATATTATTCCCTGATCATAGCCAAAGAGGAAAATTATGATTGAAACAAAGAATCTGACAAAAAAATTTGATCAGTTCACGGCTGTGGATTCTGTCAATATGACAATTGAAAAAGGAGAATTTTTTGGTCTTCTGGGACCCAATGGGGCAGGAAAGACAACAACCATCGGCATGTTGTCCACTCTTCTTTTGCCAACCGGAGGTGAAATTTATATTGGCGGAGAACTCCTTACCAGAAACAGAACTGATCTGAAAAGAAAAATCAGTGTGATCACACAGGAATATTCCATGCGGCAGGATATGAATATGGATGAGATCATGGAATATCAGGGACGGCTGTATTATATGCCCAAAAAAGAAATCCGGAGAAAGAGTGAAGAACTGCTGGAGTTTTGTGATCTGATCCATGACCGGAAAAAGACTGTCCGAAAATTATCCGGAGGAATGAAAAGAAAGCTGATGGTGTGCCGCGCTCTTTTAACAGAGCCGGAGATCATGCTGTTGGATGAGCCTACAGCAGGAATGGATGCTTTGTCCCGGAGACAGATGTGGAATTTGCTGAGAAAGCTCAATGAACAGAATTTAACCATTCTGCTGACAACACATTATATGGAAGAAGCCGAAACCTTGTGCGGCAGAGTGGCAATGATGAATCACGGAAAAATAGAAGAGATCAATTCTCCTGCAGGATTTATTCAGGGATTGGGAAACTTTGCCGTTGATGAAGCTGTTGCCGGAGAAAGGGTTACCCATTATTTTCATACAAAAAAAGAAGCTCTGGAATTTGCAGACCGGACAGAAAATAATTTTAAGCTGCGTGATACCACTTTAGAGGATGTATTCGTGGAACGGGCAGGGAAACGATTGGATTAGGTGGATGAAATGGGAATTATTACGATTTTATGGGAAAAATGGGTAGAATTCCGCAGGGACTTTTATAAGATTACGCTGGCGGCAATGATCGCACCGTTAATGTATCTTCTGGTATTTGGTCTGGGGATTCAGACCGTATCACACGGAAAGCCTTATCTCCATTATTTAATACCGGGTGTGGTGGCGCTTACCACGATGAATGGAAGCTTTAATGCCATTGCCCAGAATCTCAATGTTCAAAGATTGTATGAAAAAGCCTTCGACCAGGTGATGATCTCGCCGACGCCCTTGTGGCAGTTTTTATTGGGACAGATCATTGCCGGTTCTCTGAGAGGAATTTATGCAGGATGTATCATTCTGGTATTGGTATCGCCTATACACACGGGACTTATTTTTAACGGATATTCTTTTCTGATCCTGTTTTTAAATGGCGCCGTTTTCTCTGCTCTGGGTGTGGTTGTGTCCTTTCTGGCTAAAAATCATACAGATGTACCGAGATTTTCCAATTATTTTATCATGCCCATGGCTTTTTTGTGCAATACCTTTTTTTCTACGGAAAATATGCCTCATGGAATCAGGGAGCTTATAAGCATTTTGCCTTTGTCAGAGACAAGCGGCATGGTCCGCCATATTGCTTATGGGGAGGCATGGAATCCCATGGGAATTGTGGTGTTGCTGGCTTATTTGCTGGTTTTGACGGCAATGGGGCTGTGGTTTGTCTATAAAAAGCAGAATCTTTCATAAGGATTTTAACAGGGATGTATGAAAAGATGGATAACACATGGAAAAGAAACTTAATAGGCATAAGAAAAATAATAAAGAAGGCTATATTTAAAAATTGTAAAAAAGGTTTTGCAGGATGGACTTTATTATTGATCCTGTTTTTACTTTTTCCCATGCCGGGCGTTTTTGCAATGGAAGACGGGGAATATTGTGTAACTGTGGATATGACCGGGGGCAGCGGCAAAGCGTCCATTACATCTCCCACACTTATGACTGTTGAGGACGGAACGCCCATGGCACGGATACAATGGAGCAGCGCCAATTATGATTATATGATCGTGGATGGAGTTTACTATGAAAATCAAAGTGAGGAAGGCATGAACTCTGTATTTGAAATTCCTATTCTGTGCTGGGATGAAGAAATGGAGGTCATCGCAGATACTACTGCTATGGGACATCCTGTGGAAATCAGGTATCAATTGATATTCTATCTGGATTCGGTAGGAAATAAAAGCGAAATGCCCCAGGAGGCGGCAAAGAGGGTTCTGTGTGCGGCTTTTGTGATCATCATAGTGGGAGGGATTTTAAATTATTTTGTGAAAAAGAAAATTTACAGTTAATAAATTTTTTATTTACATGTGAAAAAGATAAAGATATAATAAGTCACAAAAAACAGGAGGTTTTAAAATGTTAGATAAAAAAGTTGTAGAATTATTAAACCAGCAGGTGAACAAAGAATTTTATTCTGCATATTTATACTTGGATTTTTCCAATTTTTATTATGACCAGGGGCTGGACGGCTTTGGAAACTGGTATAAGATTCAGGCTCAGGAAGAGCGTGATCATGCAATGCTTTTCGTCCAATATCTGCAGAATAATGGAGAAAAGGTGGAATTAGAAGCTATTGACAAACCGGGTATTGTCCTGGAAAGCGCAAAAGCGGTACTTGGAGAAGGACTGAAGCATGAGCAGTATGTGACAAGCCTGATCCATAATATTTATGATGCAGCTTATTCCATAAAGGATTTCCGTACCATGCAGTTCCTTGACTGGTTTGTAAAAGAGCAGGGCGAAGAGGAAACCAATGCAGAGAATCTTGTAAAGAAATTTGAATTGTTCGGTGATGATCCAAAGAGCCTGTATATGCTTGACAGCGAGCTTGGAGCAAGAGTATATTCCGCACCGTCCCTGACATTATAATCATGAACAGGGATAAAGTGATCTGTCCGTGTTACCATGTTACAAAAGGTGATGTGGCGGATGCAGTAAAAAATGGGGCTTCTTCTTTTAAAGAGGTAAAAAAAGGTACCAAAGCCTGTAAAGGATGCGGAAAGTGCAAGAAAAAGGTAAAAAAACTGACAAAAAAATTGCTGGAAAAAGAAACATAAAGATATGGCGCTCTGCTTTATGGCAGGGCGCTTTTCTGTACTTTATGGTGTGAAGTTTTTAATGGGATGGCAGGCACATCATAGTAGAAACAGTTAATCTTTGATATAATTGGGGAAAGAGAGTTTAAGAAAGGAATAAAGAGAGCATGGTTGAGAAAGAGTATCCGCAAAATCGCCAATGGAAGCAAAAAACATATGCAATGCCAAAATTACCTCGGGGAGAAAAAGGGCAAAAAGATTCTTTATATAAAATTCTTTCTGCAGTTAAGCAGGGAGAATCGCCGAATAAAATATTGGAATTTGAAGGAAGTACCAGCAAATCAGATCTTAACCGGTTGTGTGAGTGGCTGCGTCCGGTAGGATTGGTAAATAAAGAAAATGGAACCTGGAAGCTGACAAACGAGGCGGAGAAGATTTTTTCGCAGCATGATAATATGTACTTAACGGCATTATTTTGCTCTACCATTATCTTTATGGGGGAAATATTATTTTACCTGCAGGAACCGAAAAAAATGTCGGAACTATTGGATATTGCAGTGAACGATTATCATATCAACTGGAAAACAAAGTCTGAATTAGGTAATCGGATAAGCTGGTTTCGGGAGGTAGGTCTCATTGAATATGAAGATTATAAATTACAGTATAGCCTTACTGAAAGGGGAAGAGATTTTTTAAAAAACATTGTTATTGTTAAACCCCAGGAACTGGTAACTGAGATTGATAAAACCATAAATGAAGAACAAGTACCTATAGCGGAGTGGGCTGTAGAGCAATGTCATATAACAGATAATGAAACTATGCGAAAAATGTCGATTGGTTATATTCCGGGGAAAACCAGTGATGTTGTTTCTACAATCCAGGGATATTTACAGCTGATCGGCCAGGTTGCATCCGTTGAAGAAATTCGGCAATACTCTGCCAGCTTATATAAGATTGCAGTTTCTTCATCAAATATGTTTACTACATTTTTAGAAAGAATCAATTTTATTGAACGTATAAGTAAAACAGACTATTGTTTATCAGAACTTGGAAGAGAATGGATGGAAGAACCAACAGAAATAAATTTGCTTGCATGTATTCACCGGAATTATTTATTTGTTTTTGAAATCTTAACTGAATTAAGGAAGGGAAGCAAGGATGCAAAGACCCTATCTACAATTGCTAAGGTTTCATACGGATTTCACAGAGAAAGTATCGATGAAATCCGCAAACGGATTATATTATTGAAAGCTGCCCAGATGATCATGGATGATGGACCGGAAAAGTACTGCCTGA
Organism: Lachnospiraceae bacterium; assembly: GCA_017936785.1. GTDB lineage: Bacteria > Bacillota > Clostridia > Lachnospirales > Lachnospiraceae > UBA2882. Next base: position 79,684 of record JAGBEV010000013.1, read on the forward strand.
CAAAGAGAGGAAGTAACTTATTAAATATTATTTCAATGGATGAAGCCATTGATACACAGGTTGATTTAGTGGATCATTCATTATCAAAGGCGGACGATGAACCTAAAGCAGCAAATGTTGAAAATATCATTACCGAATTAAGGATTGCTTCAAAGGATTCATCGAATCCCGATAGATTTGAACAGGCAATCAAGGCTGCATTTGAGTATATGGGATTTAAATCGACATGGCTGGGTGGCTCCGGCAAAACAGATGTTTTGCTGCAGGCGCAGACATCACCAAAATTTACATATACAGTTGCGGTAGATGCGAAATCTACAGCTTCCGGAAGTGTTCCTGACGGACAGATCAGTTTTGACACCTTAGAAGAACACAGAAAAATGCATCAGACAAACTATATGGCTGTTGTAGGATGTAAATTTGAAAATGAAAGGCTAATTAAGCGTGCCCAGAAGCATCAGGTTGTATTGGTTGATGTTGATGATATGGAATACATGATCAGAACACACTATAAAACACCTTTGGCAAGTGAAGATTATAGAGCAGTCTTTTCGCAGTCCGGCAAAGTGGATGTATCAGTACTGGATAGTGCGATCAGTAAAATCAGCAGATATGGATTGCTTGTAGATGCGATTATGTCGTGCCTTGTTAAAGAAAGCACGGATGAAGTGACTGAAGGAATTCTGACAGTAAAAGAGATATATCGTTCTGTACGGGATGATGTCCGATTTAGTGAAAAACCTGAATTGACGGAGCTGGAAAATGTTATCGGATTGCTTTCTTCTCCTTTGATCTGTTGTATCGGAACAACCAAAGAAGGATATTATGCCATTGGTTCTTTGGCAGAAGCAAGTAATAAATTCAACTTTTATGCGAAGGCATGTAAGAATCGGTTACAGCTTACATCTATTTGATTTTAGAGGGATCTTTAAAACTGCATACACTAAAGCAGCAGGTTAATAATAATCTGATGAAATATTTTTCGAGTGAAGAGGTTAGTGTCATATATCAAAGGCTACAGCCTTTAATGAAGGACATGCTGGAGAAATAGTCTGAGTCTGATAAGATATTTAATTTGATGGGTCACTCATCTATTCCTTGTTCGAAGAGAATGGTTATTTGTATAATGATTTTAGAGTGTGTGACATTTTAAAAATAGGTAAAAAGAAAGATATTGTAATTACAAGGGATAAATAGAGCATAAAGTGGCTTTTTAGGACAATATGTTATATATTATAAATAGTGTAGTGTGACAATCCTGAGGAGGTGTTTAATTGTCTAAGAGGGTAATTAATTTGTTGAATAAATATGGTCCCATGCTTTCCGGTAAATTGGCGCATATTTTTGAGAAAGAGTACGGGGTGTCCAATATGGCGGCAAGACAAGCATTGTCGCGGGCAAAAAATCCGGTAAATAAAATTTGTACACTTTCTTTTGAGAAAAACCAAAAATTTTTTTATCTGGAAAGCCAATATATGTCACAAGGGTATATAGAAGGACTATTAACTGCTATTAAAGAGAATTCACAGGTTAATTGGATTTACATTTGTGCATTCCGGTCACAACATGGATATGTTTCAAAAGATATTCTTCCGGCACTTGTTGCTTCTCCCATTAAGAATGTAAAAGGGCATAAACTGCATCAAAGAGTAATTGAGGATCTGTTGAACTGTCGTATTATTGAGGAATTTGATGAAACGCGCTGGAAATTATGCGATTGGGTGCCGGTTTCCGGTCAGAATCTGGCTCGTGCAACCGGAGTGGAAGTTGTAAAAAAGCAAATTGTCAACGATTTTGCAAAATGGGCGAGAAATATAAATTTTATTGGATATGATTCATCGAAAACTCTTGTTGAGTCAGCAGAATTTGCAAACTTTCAATGGGCATTTACGGCTCCATCCTATGTTCAACCCTTATATGATATGGCATTACAAAAAAATGGATTTATAGTAGGGGACATTTTTTATGGACAGGCTGCAACAGTGGAAGATGTGCGTTTCTTTATTGATAAGCTTTCCATCATTCGGAATTTTAAAAAACTTCCGGCTTTTCTCCCTATACTATTAGTAGAAAGTGTTACTCCTGATGCTTTAAAACTTCTAAAGGAAAATAAAGTAGTTGTTGCATTTATCAAGAACCTTTTTGATGAAAGATATACAGAGCTGCTTGCTGAGATTGTAAATGTCTTTACAAATGCCAGTGCGATTATAGCAAAAAATCCGGGAAAGATCGAGGAGCTTTTTCTGGAATTGTCAAAAGCAGAGGGGCGTTATAATGACATTGTGGGCGATATGTTCGAGTTGATGGTGGGATATTACTATCAACATATTGGATGCAGATACATATCCATTGGAAGGACTATTCAAATTCCTGATTCCGGTAAAATGAATGAACTGGATGTGTTAGTAGAGCGGGATGGTAAAATAATAGTTGTAGAATGTAAAGCAACCCGATCAGCAATTAGTGAAGTTTTTGTAAAAAAATGGCTGAATATTAACATACCTCAGATACGAAAATGGTTAAATGAAAAGTATCCAAATATTAAGAATTTTGAATTTCAGTTGTGGTCCTTAGGTGGATTTACTCAGGAAGCATTAGAATTATTAAAAAAGGATGCTGAAAAGGCAAAAAAATATGAAATTTCTTTTTTTAATAAGAAACAAATTATAGAAATGGCTAAACAGCATAATGTGCAACCTATCATAGATATCCTGCATCAACATCTTAAGCCGCCGCTTGAAAAAATTGTTTCATAAATGATCAAAAAAGGAAATTAAATGTTTTAATCCTATAACGTAAGATGATAGTACAATAATTAAAATAGCAGACTTTAATAAAATGTTAAAATATTGTGGAATAGAAAATTCCTTAGAGGTGTCCTCTTATGCAGCGAACCATTGACTATTATAATGAAAATGCACAGATTTTTGCAGATGGAACAGCAGATGTTGATTTTGCACAGATTCAGGATCAGTTTTTGGAATTGTTGCCTAAAAAAGCATATATTTTGGATTTTGGCTGCGGATCTGGAAGAGACACTAAATACTTTTTGGAACGAGGGTTTCAGGTAGAAGCAATTGACGGGTCTGAAAAGATTTGTAAATTGGCAAGTGAGTATACGGGTATTTATGTAAGAAAAATGCTGTTTCATAAGTTGGATGAAATAGAAAAATATGATGGGATATGGGCATGTGCATCTCAGTGGAATGTGGGCTGACGGAGGAATCAGGGACAGCCTTGAAAAGGCTGTTTTAAAGCTTCATGAGTTAAGCGGATTGCAGAACAATGCTTCCAAAGTGGAGATCAAAAATAAGATTAAGGAATTTGATCAGGAATTACATAAGGAAAAAATGATCTTAACCCGGAATGTACCTTATAAGGCTTTATCCGGATTTGCAAACAGAGGATCAGAACGAATTGATCTAAATAACAGTGCAGGAATCATGATGGCTTATTATAATCAGATTAGTGCGACACAAAAGCCACTTCCATATATATTTGGCGATCAAAAAGGCTTAGAACGGAAAATTACATTTCAGGATTCATGGATTCAAATGATTCAGGACAATACAGTTTCCATATTAGGATGGATACAATACGAAAAAGTATGCTGACTCCAAAACAATAATCCGGAAGTTCCCGGACTTGTATATAAATTAGCTCCATTGGATGAAAAAATGCGTAAGCTGGGGCATGTTCGTAAATTGTGGGAAGGGATATTAGATATTACAAATATTATGGATGTATTTAAAGATGAACCCATCAGAAAAGAGGCTTATGATGTGGACCATTTTATTCCGAGATCATTTGTCATGAATGATGAATTGTGGAATTTGATGCCAATGGATTCTTCTTTGAACTCCACCAAAAGTAATAAATTACCTCAGTGGGAGAAATTCTTTACAAGGTTTGCCAATAATCAATATATAATGTACGAATTGGTATATGAAAAACCGGGAATAAGAAAGTTATATGAATCGTGTTACAGGGATAATCTGCATTCTATCTGGGCGATTCGGGAACTGTATCGAAAAGGGAATTCCAAGGAAGAGTTTTTTGGTATATTGAAGAAAAATATGCGTCCTGTGTATGATTCGGCGAGAAGGCAGGAGTATGAGATGTGGGTGTCCAATATTTGAATGTAGATGGAGCTGGGTTATATCAATAAGAGATATTTTAAAAAGTGTAATTAAGTTTATAAAAATGAAATAAAAGGAATATTCATTTGCAAAAGGAGAAAATGCAACATTGAATATGATAAGTGTAAGAAATGGATATATTTTGTGGAAGGATAGAAATAATGGGAACAAACATTAAACCAATAGTTAAAAAATAGAGGATAACGTTCAGGGATTAAGGGATTTTCAAGAATTATTGTATATGGGAGTTTCTGAAAAAGAAGGAAATATTTTATTGAGATTTCCAATTGTTTATATCCATAATTGGAAAAATCATGATCAGTATGAGATTTATATTGGAGAATCCATCCATTTTATTAAAAGAACAAAGCAACATTATACTAAAGGAAGAGATGAGGATAACTGGCGGCATCAAATATTGTCACACAAAGACAAACGCCGGAACGAGGAAGCTGCCCAAGATGGAGAATGTGTTCCGGTACTTTCAGGCGATTATTGAGGACAGGGAAAAACTGAGATTTGAAAATATGATGGACAGTCACACCGGATTCCTTTTCACAGATAAAGGTGGGCTACCGTTGGTAGCAATGCATTGGGAATACTGATCCAACCATATGGTCAAACGACACAATGACATCTACCAGGTGCAGATTATGAATATCACCCCCACGTCTGCTGCCATACCTGCTGCTGTAACATGGCGTAGTCCGGCATGGAACCAAAGACGCTCAAATACCTGATGGGACATTCGGATATTGGCGTAAAACTGAACACTTACACGCATCTTGGGCTGGAGGATGGCACTGCGTTTTTTGCACTTAAGAAAATTGAAATGTGATATCGAAGGGTCATATGCTATAATGAGCATGACAAATTAGGGGTTAGAGGAGGAAAAACAAATGATTATTTTTGATGTAAATAACTTGCAATGGACAAGGGAACCACAGGATTTTCATGTAGAAGATGGGAAGATTGAGATAACAACAAAACCGCACACGGACCTATGGCAGAGAACCTATTATCATTTTCGAAATGATAATGCACCTGTGTTACAGATGGAAACAGATGAAAAGTTCTTTTCTTTTATTGTAAAAACGGATTTTACAAAAAGTCATCATCGATTTGACCAGTGCGGTATTGTAATGTATCTGGATAGTGAGAACTGGCTAAAAGGTTCGGTGGAATTTGAAAATGAACATTTCCAACATCTTGGGTCTGTTGTGACCAATGATGGTTATTCAGACTGGGCAACAACTGCGATTCCTGCAGATGTGAAAATCATGTGGTATCGGTTCAGTCGCAGAGAAGATGATTATTGTATCGAATGCTCTCTTGATGGTGAGAATTTCAATCAGATGCGTGTGTGTCATATGTTGAAAGGTGCTGAGAAGATTAAATTTGGCATTTATGCCTGCAGTCCGGAGGAATCATCTTTCACAGCGGTGTTTTCTGATATGAAGATAGTAGAATGTGCATGGAAAGCACATGAAGGTCAGATGCCAGATGAAGTGTAGTGAAAATTCAGTTTATTGAATTCATGAGGCGGCGTTTTAGGAAACCAAAATCAGAAGTGTGAAATAATAGTCCGGGAGACAGAAACTCGAATCTTCCGGACTATTGTATTGTTCCGATAAGCGGGAAGTATTATTCCAATAGCATTGATATTATTCCGATATTGGAACTTTAGTAGAAGAAGATTTTATATATTTTTAGAGAAAACGGATGGTGTGATTATCTTGCTTACTAGAATAGGGAAGATTCCTATAACAGAGGATGTGGCACAGATGTTTCAAGCAATCATTGAGGACAGGAAGCCGCCGAAGATAGAGAAGGTAATTGACGGCTACACAGGATTTCTTTTCTACGATGATGACGGCAATCCCCTTGTAGCAATGCTACACGGCAGAGAGGCTCCTGTTATACTGGGGCCTTTTCTGATTTATATTATATTTCAGAAAAAATACATTGACAATTAATTAGACTCTGAAATATAATATAAATCAGAGAGAGTGTAATGAGAACGGAGGCTTGGATATGGATAAAATCAATGTGCAAATTTTATTTACAAAAACTGAATTTGAACAGTTAAAAGTGGAGGCTGACAAGTTGGGATTGACAGTTCCGCTTTATATTAAGGGGGAAGTTCTGAAAGATGATATTTTTGGAAAGCATTATCAAGAACTAATTGAAAAAGTAAATGCCTTACCTAGTGGAACCAAGTTTAATATTAAGGCTCTTTTTGGTGTAGAATGGACGATGGAGAAAGGCATTAAACTAAACTTAGGAAAGACTTTTTTTGGAAGAGTAGACAGTGGGATTGTTGATAATGTGCGTTGCATTGGAAAAGACAGTTCAAATGTAATGTGGTACGAGAAGAAGTAGGAGGTATGGAGATGACAAAGGAACAGGAACTGATGAAATTTTTACATGAAAAAGTTTTTGATCCGATTTTAAATTCAAAAGATGCTCCAGCAAATATTAAGAGTGGAGTGAATCTTACAATAGGTAGAATGAATAAATTGAGTGCTAAAAAAATGGTTCATTATTTCTGGTCTGCATTAGCCACAGATAATGCGATTACTTTTTCTAAAAAAATGAAAGAAGAGGGACTTTCAAGATTTGAAGATGTATTTGAGGAGTTTAGAGATAAGTTCAATGATGAATGGTTGAGACAGTAGCTATGGGGTTCTATGGAGAAAATAAAATTATTGGAACTCCACAAATGTTGTGGGCAATATAAAATCACTGTCAACAACATATTGTCGTATAAAGGCGTATGCGGAGTATGGGTAATGTATGATAATCATAATCGATTGCTGGAGGTTGCGCAAACTTCCAATGTTTTTGAAGAATTAGAGTACGATTTGTTATGGCTGATGAAAGACTATTCAAATGAGTTGAATCTGAAAAAAAGATACACAGCAAGGAGATTATTTGATTTTAATAAAAAATTTAATGTTCTCGCATGTGACAAGAATAGAACAACTGCTAAATATAGAAATATAGCAGAAAATTCAGAAACTATAGTAGTGTATTTGATTATAGAGGAAAGAGCCATAAATAAAGAAAAAACTGTTCGTGAAGAAATTGAATTAGAAATAGCAATAGATAATCAGGCATTATATTGGAATGCTTATGGTAGCCAACGTAAATTAGCAAAAAACTATTATAAACAAAAATGTAAATTGCATAAGGAGGACAATATGGCACAAAATTTAGTATCAGAAGAGCAAGTAAAAGAGGCATTACAGATTAGCAATTTTCGTGAAATATCTAAAGATAAGATTATGGAGTTTGTATCGCTTATACCGAATATGGATAAAGAGGTGGCTATTGCAATTATTAATCAGTTTCCGGCATATGCAGATTCAGCCAATAATATGGTTGCGCAGTTAAATGTTATGTGCGACAACGTTATAAAGGATAATAATTCGAGTCAGAAGGATGCTGTAGAAGCATATAAAATGATTCTTCAAGATTTAAGTGAACTTTTGAAAAAAGAGGATATTTCTAAAGAAGAACGTGATGAAATTACAGAGAAAATGATATTGGTAGCTGATAAAATCTCTGCGAAAGATACTGAAAATAAAGATTTTTTAAATGGAATTATTAGGTATGGTGCACCTATTGTTGGTGGTGCATTATTATTAGGTGCAGCAATACTTGGAGTGAATGTGAAAGGGACAAAACTTCCAACTATTAAAAAGTAGTTGCGAAAATCCTTAGTAGTAGGGATTCCTGTTTTACTAATATTTCTATTACTAACAGGTAGTCACGACTTGCTAAATTATGCTATAATTTGCCTAGTTGACATATGAAAAAGAAATTATAACAAAAAGCCGGAATATCTTGCGAAATGGGGTATTTCTCGGCATTTTAAGGAGTTTGATAACAATGATAAAAATACTTTTCATCTGCCACGGCAAACCGATCGGCAAATATTCATAGCCAACGCAAATCGTGTCAAAACGGTGCAAATCGCGGCAGCGGAAATGGCGTTTACACCGTTTTTACTACGATTCAACTACATCCTATACTATGGCAGAGTGTCGTTGGGGGCAAATTGCGGCAAAACGTGGCATTTAAGGGATAATAATTATGAATGTAAAAAATAATGTTTGTTTGCTATGCGGGTATCTTCAGTTTTTGTATGGAGGATTGTAGTGGGATAAGTTTACAAAGTAGGTGTTGATACTGGTGTCAGGTTTTAAGTATTGCAGTTTTGGGTTGGAATGATCTTTTGAAGGATTCTACTGCATGAAAATGCGATAACTCGCAAAAATTTTCATTAGGAGTTGTAAAACCAATCCTGACGGGGTATAATGCTACTGAATAATTTTGCGATAACTCGCAAAAACTTTCAGTAGAAAGAAGGATCATGATATGGAAATTAAGAGAGACATCTATTTGAATAAGCTCATCAATAAAAAGCATAATGGACTTATCAAGGTGGTAACTGGCATCCGTCGCTGCGGAAAGTCTTACTTGTTGTTTAATCTGTTCAAGGATCATTTGCTGGCAGAAGGAGTGGATGAACAGCACGTTATAGAAATTGCGTTTGACTCCTTTGAGAATAAGCGTTTTCGGCATCCAGAAGTTTTATATCCCTATCTCAAGGAGCAGATTAAAGATGATGGAATGTATTATGTACTGATGGATGAGGTGCAGCTTTTGGGAGAATTTGAATCCGTATTAAACAGCCTGATCCGTATGAAAAATGTGGATGTATATGTGACAGGAAGCAATGCCCGTTTTTTGTCCAAGGATGTGATTACCGAATTTCGGGGACGGGGAGATGAAGTTCATATGCATCCTCTCAGTTTTGCTGAATTTATGTCTGTCTATTCGGGGACGAAACAGGACGGCTGGAATGAATATATGCTTTACGGCGGACTGCCGCCTATCATGAACATTTCAAGTCCGGAGGAAAAGATTAATTTCCTCAAGTCGCTGTTTGAGGAGACCTATATTTCGGATATTGTAGGCAGACATAATGTACGCAACCGGGCAGAATTAGAGGAACTTCTGAACATTCTCTCATCTGCTATCGGCTCGCTTACAAACCCGACAAAGTTGTCGGCTACTTTCAAAAGTGTTAAGCAGAAAACTATCAGCAACACAACCATCAAAAGGTATATCGACTATCTTTGTGATTCCTTTCTGATCGACAGTGCTGTCCGATATGATATTAAGGGTAAGAGGTATATCGACACACCGGTTAAATATTACTTTACCGATTTGGGATTGCGCAATGCCCGTCTCAATTTCCGTCAACTGGAGGAAACTCATACTATGGAGAATATCATCTTCAATGAACTGAAGATACGCGGCTTCAATGTGGATGTGGGCGTTATCACTCTGAATAAAACCAATGAAAAAGGTCATGGAATTCGAAAACAGTTGGAAATTGATTTTGTTTGCAATAAAGGATCCAAGCGTTATTATATCCAGTCAGCCTATGCGATTCCGGATCAGGCAAAGATGGAACAGGAGCAGCGCTCCCTGATGTTGACTGGCGATTTCTTTAAGAAGATCATCATCACGAAAGAAGCACCTGCACCGTATTACAATGACGATGGGGTGCTGGTTATGAGTGTCTATGATTTCTTGCTGAATGAGGGCAGTCTGGATAATTGATTGATGGAAAAGTTTTTTGATGGTGATAATGATGAATAAAAAATGTACGATTTTCTATTCATGGCAGTCAGACATAAAAGTGAGCAGAAACTTTATTTCTGATTGCTTGGATAAATTACGAAAAAAGATAAAAGACATTATACTTTGTGATATTGATCGAGATACACAGGGGTTAGCGGGGGCACCGGATATAGGAGATTCAATATATGAGAAAATAGATAGTGCTGATATTTTTATCGCAGATGTGACTATTATAAATGGAGATTATGCTGGACGTAAAACTCCGAATCCTAATGTTATGATTGAACTGGGGTATGCAATTAAATCATTGGGTTGGGATCGAATTATATTATTATATGATAAAGATTTTGGTGAAATTGAAGAGCTTCCTTTTGATATTAATCATCGAAGAATTACCTCTTTTACCTTAGAGAGTTGTGAAGAAAAGGCAAGGATGCGTGATTATGTATTGTCTTGTATAACGGCAACAATCCAGATATTAGAGCAAGAACATCGACTCTATGGTGGTTCTGCGGAAACCGTTAAAGCACAGTCGGCTCTTGGACAATTAATTCGGACAGGGCTCGATCGTATATGGGCGGCATATGTGGAGCATAAAAGAGTAGATGAGTTTGACCGCTACGATAAGATACCTCCTATTAATGAAGCACAGCTTGTGTTAGTGGAAAAAGCACATGATTTGCTTACAGATGAACAGTATCAGTTAGCGAATATGATCCTGTTTCATATGAAAATGTCACGGCTTGGTAATGATGAAATGGCTGGCTGGGAATTTGCGGATCAGTTGATTCCAGAATGTTTTGAACCTCTTTGTATAGAGTTTGCAGATAATATATGTAGACTTCCAATTGAACGTATTTTGAGGAAGCCTGTAATAGATCTTCTTAATGCGTTATCTTTTGACAATCATATTGATTATGAAGAAAAGAGATTGTGTGATGAAAAAATAGTGTTTTCCACGGCATCTAATGAATTGTATGTTTGTGATACACAAGGAAAAACTTTGTGTAAAGGTAGAATGGAAAAAGGGTGTTTCACTGGTTATAAATCTACTTATGACTACAAGGGAGAATATGTGGCAGGTAAAAGGCATGGTAGAGGAATAGAATATTGTTTGTCTATTTATGATGTAGATTCTCATTTTTTAGTACGAGAAGGTATATGGGAAAATGATCAATTTATTGAAGGAAGAATTAATGGAGTTTTGGCGGAAATTGTGAACGGTATCGTTGAATTTGTTAAAGGGTCTGAAGGGGGAATCATAACAAAGCAGGATTGGGAATTTAGGGTATGTCTCCAGTCCGAAGAACAGGATTATCAATATGTAGATGTAAATTTAAAAGATGGTAATTATACAATCATTGAAGGAAGCATGAGAGGTGTTCCAAAAGGATAAAGTTATAATTTTGATGACAAAGACCGGATAGATCCAATATGCAAGGTAATATATGCAATTGGAGGATTATGCGGAGTTTTTGGGGAGGTGATAGGACAAATTGCAAAGGCTTATGGGGTAGTATAGAAGAACAGTTGGCTGAAATAATGCCAGAATAGTTATGTTTAATTGTAGAAAGGGTGTTTAATATGGAATACAGAGGAATTGGACAAGAAGTGAATATACCATTATTTAAATATTATGGTAATGTCGATTACGCAAGAGATGCAATTGAAAATAGTAGAATTCATTTAGAGCTCCCTTCTGCATATAATGATATATATGATAGTAGTCAAAGGATTGGTGCAGAAGATTTATATCGTATTCATTTTGGAAGTTTTCTTGACGTTGCTATTATAAGGAAGTATTGTGATTTTTTGAATAATAATGAGATTGAAGCAATAAAAAAGAAAGACCTTTCAGTAGGAGAAGTAATAGATTATTTATATAGTATAAACAAAGATATAGATAGAGATAAATTTATACAAGAGAGTTGTAGGTTTTTTACACATGGAAAGTATATTTTTCAAGCAGATAACAATAAAATATCTTGTTTCTCTGAAGTAAATGATTCGTTGTTAATGTGGGCGTATTATGCTAATAATTATGCGGGAATTTGTGTGCGTTTTAATGCACCAAAAGATGCGATTTTGTCAAAGCATTGTAGAAAAGTGCAATATACAAATCATTACATTTCAGATTATAGTTTTGGAAATTATTTTAGAAAGAGTATTCAATGGGTGCATGAGCAAGAGTGGCGTATTGTTTGTGATATGGAAGAAGAATATATACCAATTAATTCCATAGATGCACTTTATACTGGAATTAGAATGGATGAAACTGTTGAGCGACAAGTGCTAGCACTGGGGAGAAAATATAACTTAGAAGTATATAAAATGAGAGTTTCAGATATAAGATATGAAATACTCTTCGACAGGGTATTATAGATATGAATTAGACTGGTTACCTGTAGTGGTAGTTGGTCTTTTTTTATGTGTGCCAGAGTGTGTATAAGGGCGGACGCAGTTATTCATCTATACACAGTATCTGGGATGTTGTAAGACCTGCCTTTGCAATGGCGGTAGAAGATGACCTCATCCGTAAGAATCCCTTTGACTTTGAACTTGCAAAAGTACTGATAAACGATTCTGTCAAGCGTGACGTTCTGACACCAAAACAAGAGTGGGATTTCTTGAAACTTATTAAGGAAGATAAACATTTCAGCCAATTTTATGATGGTATGCTTATTTAACACAGGGATTCGTATTAGTGAGTTGTGCGGCTTAAAAATTCTTGACATAGATTTGCAGGAGCGAACAATAAACGTGCATAAGCAGTTACAATATACTAGTGGGAAAAAGCATATATCGAGTTGACTAAGATGGACGCAGGGACAAGAGTACTCCAATGAGTGACGAAGTATACAAAGCGTTCAAGCGTGTCATTCTGGTAAAAAAAGCTAAAGGTGGAGCAGAATGATTGACGGTGTGAGCAGCTTTTTGTTTCTGGACGATAAGGTAAAGCCGATGGTTGCCTACCATTGGGAAAAGAAATTTCAGCGTTCCGTTGAGAAATATAATAAAATTTATAAAGTGGAATTGCCAAAGATTATACCCCATGTATGCAGGCATACCTATTGTACGAATATGGCGAAGTCGGGAATATCAGTAAAGACGTTACAGTATTTAATGGGGCATAGTGATATAAGTGTGACAATGAATGTATACACACATCTTGAACTGGCAGATGCCAAGGACGAATTTGGAAAAACTAAAAGTGAGAGAGCAGGTAAAAAAGGAAAAGGCATTGTTAGATATGGAATATGTCAAGCGAGAATTAAAGAAAGTGAGTCCGGTATGAATTACGATGGTAAAAAAAGGATAGCTGTACGAGTGGTAAAATTTACTGCCATTTGTACAGCTTTTACCTACCAAGATAGGGTAAAATATGATAAGATATATCATGACAGGGGTTTAAAGGGAAACGCCAAGCCCCCTAGTAAAATCAAGGAAATTCGAGGTTATACTAAGATATGCGAGATAAAATAAAAATCCTCATGGTTTGCCACGGCAACATCTGCCGTTCCCCCATGGCAGAATTTATTTTCAAAAACCTAATAACCACCCGCGGCATCGCCGATCAGTTCTATGTCGCCTCCGCTGCCACCAGCTCAGAAGAAATCGGCAACCCCGTTTATCCCCCTGCCAGAAGAAAACTAAATGAACATGGCATCAACTGTGACGGAAAGCGGGCTGTCCGCATGAAAAAAGAAGATTATGACAAATACGACCTTCTGATAGGAACAGAACAGATCAATGTGCGCAACATGGAAAGAATTGCAGGCGGCGACCCTCAAAATAAAATGCACCGGCTTCTGGACTACAGCAAACACCCCCGGGATATTTCCGACCCCTGGTACACAGGCGATTTCGACAAGGCATATGAAGACATCCTGGAAGGTTGTGAAGCTTTATTAGAATATCTGCTGGCAAAATAATGTCATGCAGATATTTTTTCTGCCAGGCATCCGGGAAAACTGCCGACGACAAGCCATATAGGCATAAAAAAACACCATCCCCAAGGCAATAGCCTTAAAAACAGTGTTTTGCGTGCACCATCAGGGACTCGAACCCTGGACAAATAGATTAAGAGTCTACTGCTCTACCAACTGAGCTAATGGTGCGCATTGCTTGCGACGCAAGCATTATTATAGTATAATAAATCCCGGTTGGCAAGAGTTTTTTTAAAAAATTTTGCCAAGTTATTTTTCATTAGAAACGAAAACCGGGAAAGGAAAATTTAAATGATCATCGATACCCATGCCCATTATGATGATGAGGCATTTGAGCAGGATAGAAATGAAGTATTAAAGGAATTATCTCACAAAGGAGTGGAAAAGGTTATTAACGCTGCGGCTTCCATGGACGGCTGCAGGCGTACCTTAAAACTTTCCGGTGAATACGATTTTGTCTATGGCATGTTAGGCGTACACCCTGATGATGTGGGAGATCTTACAGAAAAGGATATGGATTTTATCAGGGAGAATGCGGGAAATCCCAAGATTGTGGCAATCGGGGAGATCGGGTTGGATTATCATTGGGATGTAGCGCCCAGAGAAGTGCAGAAGCATTGGTTTTTGCGGCAGATCCAAATAGCAAAGGAAACAGGGCTTCCCATTTGTGTCCATTCCAGGGATGCTGTAGCGGATACTTTAGCTGTTTTGAAGGAAGGAAAAGCCCAGGAAGCAGGAGGTGTCATTCATTGCTATTCCTATAGTGCGGAGCTTGCAAAGGAATATCTTGCTATGGGCTTTTATTTTGGTATTGGAGGAGTTGTTACTTTCAAAAACGGCAGAAAATGCAAAGAAGTTGTAGAAATGCTACCTATGGATAAAATTCTTCTGGAGACTGATGCTCCCTACCTTGCGCCGGAGCCCTTTCGGGGTAAAAGAAATGAATCCTCTTATTTATCTTATGTGGCAAAGGAAATTGCTTCTATTAAAAATATTTCTGAGGAAGAGGTCATTTCCCGGACAACAGAAAATGCCCATAGATTATATTTTAAGTTAAAATAAAAGACTACTATATAAAAACTTTTATGAAAAATAACAGTCGACAAATCCTGTAGTGAAAACTTGCCGGTAAATTCCGGAAATGAAAAGGAGTATCATGGCAACATTAGGAATTCCATCAAATACCATTGCTGTATTGCAAAAATACGGTTTCAATTTTCAAAAGAAATACGGACAGAATTTTCTCATTGATCCCCATGTATTGGAAAAGATTATCCATGCATCGGAAATCGGAGAAGATGATTGTGTTCTGGAAATCGGACCGGGAATCGGGACTATGACCCAATATCTGGCAGAAAATGCCAAAAAGGTCATTGCAGTGGAAATAGACGATCATCTGATTCCCATTCTAAAGGATACCTTGTCCGCATATGATAATATAACAGTAATTCATGATGACATATTAAAGGTGGATGTGCAGAAACTTTGCGATACTTATAATGAAGGAAACCCCATTAAAGTAGTGGCAAATCTTCCCTATTATATTACCACACCTATTATCATGGGGCTTTTTGAAAGCCACGTTCCACTTTCTTCCATTACGATCATGGTGCAGAAAGAAGTTGCTGACAGAATGCAGGTGGGACCGGGGACCAAGGATTATGGTGCGCTGTCTCTGGCAGTACAGTATTATGCAAAGCCGGAGATCGTAGCTAATGTGCCGCCTAATTGTTTTATTCCCAGACCCAATGTGGGAAGCGCTGTGATTCGGCTGACCCGTTATGAAAAGCCACCTGTGGAAACGGAAGACGAAAAAAGAATGTTCGGGATCATTCGGGCAGCGTTTAATCAGAGAAGAAAGACTCTGGTAAATGCCTTGTCCAATGCAGGGATATATAACATTACAAAAGAAAAGACCGTTCAGGCATTAAATGAAATGGGGCTTTCTCCTGCTATTCGGGGGGAGGCGCTGACTCTGGAGCAATTTGCAGAGCTTTCAGACCGGTTAGGATAACATTTTGTTTGGACAGGTTAAAGAAGGAATACGCATAAATTTCTATATTTATGCGTTATTCTTTTGACATCAAAATACACCTATGATACACTGATATTTAGTAAGAAAATAGGGGTATTGTGTAAAAAAATACCATATCATGTATGCAAGCAGTTTGAGGTGAGTCACTTGGATAAGTATGAATACCGGGTTCGCGCTGAGGAGATCAATGCGCTGATCGAAAAGAGAGAATATGCTGAGGCAGTAAAAATAGCGGATACCATTGACTGGAGAAGAGTAAAGAGTGTCACCATGCTCTGTAAGGTCAGTGAATTATATAAAATGAACCGCCGTTATGAGGACAGTAAGGAGATTTTGTTGCTGGCTTATGACCGTCAGCCCGGCTCCAGAAAGATCGTATATTCCTTATGCGAATTATGTATCAAACTGGAGGAGCTGGTTCAGGCGATAGAATATTACAAGGAATTTGTACAGATTGCGCCCAGAGATACAGGACGTTTCATTTTGCAATACAGATTGTATGAGGCACAGGATGTAAGCCTTGAGGAGCGCATTGCCGTTCTTGAGGAATACAAAAAACGGGATTACAGGGAGAAATGGGCTTATGAGCTGGCTTATCTTTATCACAGGATAGGACTTGCTACCAGATGTGTAGAAGAATGTGATGAATTGATCCTCTGGTTTGGAGAAGGAAAATATGTTATCAAGGCAATGGAATTAAAAATGCTCCATGTGCCTTTAACTCCCACCCAGCAGGAAAAATATGACAAGAGATTCCAGACCAGTGCAAATGCGTACGTGGTAAATACAACGGAAACAGAACAGCCCCAGAAAGAGGAAAAAGCCGGAGAGTCATCAGATGCAAAAGAACAGGGACAGACAGTAACTACGGATACTATTCCCTCCATGCCGATTCAGATCAAGTCGGTGGAGGTTTCCAATGCGCCTACAATGCGGATTCCTTCCAAGGATGTAAATGAGGAAGTGGAAGCTGCAGAGGATCAGGACGGACAGGCTGCAGATGCGGAATCCGTTACCATCGATATGCCGGAAATCCCTCTTGCAGAAACTCCCGATGATCTGGATATCCATGTAAAAACATTGGATATGGGAGAATATAATACCATCAATCTTCAAAAAGAGCTGGCAAAAAACCTTGCCAAGATCATGGAACAGGAAGATATGGAAGCTACAGATGCCACAAAGGCATTGCCAATAGATTCTATTAACGATCTGGCTCAACAGGAGGCTGTTGAAGAGGAACAGCCGGAGGAAGCTGTAAAAGAGGATATGCCCAAATCTTCCATGGATCTGGCAGTTACAAAAGAGGTTGTCAGTCAGGTGGTAAAAGCCTTGGGAACCGAAGAGCAGGAGCCCATTACAGAAGAAGATTTGTTAAATTCCCTAAGCGGACAAAATGAACCGGAGATTTTGCCGGAAGAAGAAATTACTTCAGAAGAAACATCGGAAGAGGAAGAACCTGTTGAAGAAATTCAGCAGGCAGGAGTTGAAGTAACAGAGATAGAAGAAGCTGTCAGAGATGAAGAAATAACAGAAGAGGAAACAGCAGAAGAAGAAATTGTAGAAGAAACTGCAATAGAGGAAAATATAATAGAGGAAAATGCTGTAGAAGAGGAAGCCCAGGAAGTTTCCCCGGAGCCTGCTGTGGAAGAATTAAGTGCTGCAGAAGCTGTGGAAGAGGAAATGGTGGATGAGCAGATTACCGGACAGCTCAGCTTTGAAGACATTATGGCTGAATGGGAAGAAACCAAAAAAGCCAATGAAGCAAAGCATTTGGAAGAAATGAGACGTAAGGTGTTGGAGCAGACTGGTCCTATGTTCAAGGATTTTGACGCAGCCGCAAAAGCCAGCGTACAGGCTGATCTGGATCTGATCGCACCTACTTTAGATGTATTTCCCGGTCAGACTGATCTGGAGGAAGAACCTGCTATTGCTGAACTGCCTGAAGATGATCTTACAGAAGAGTCCGCAGAAGGTTTTGAAGAGGAACTTCCCTTACATGAAGAATTTGCAGTTGAACCGGAAGAAGAGTCCGTTGTAGAAAACAGTGATGAAGCAGAAGAATTAGAAGATATAGAAGATATAGGAGAAACTTCCGTGGAACCTGTGCCAGAAGAAGTTACAGAAGTTCCGGCTGCAGAATCTCAGGAGCCGGAGTTTAATCCTACTATATTTAATACTGCTGAAATCAATGGCTTGGAAGAAAAGTTAGTTTCTTCTTTATTTGAAGAGGAAGAAAATGCCCAAGAGGAATTCGTTGATGAAGTGGAAGAGCTGGAGGAAATTGAAGATATTTCCGCTGTGGAAATTCAGCAGCCGGAACAATCTTTTGAGGAAAATCCTGTGGCAGAAGAAGTTCAGAAGCCGGGTTCCCATACAGAAGAATTTGACAAGTCTCTTGAAAAGCTTGTACTGGAAGCATTAGCGGATACGGAAAAAAGAGAAATCAATGTGCCTAAGGGAGATACAGGATTCATTATTACTGATTTGACCGAAGTAGAAAAAGAAACACCTCAGGTACAGATTCCTGTTGAAAAGGAGCCAGTATCACAAGCAAAGCCTATTCCTGTCAGAAGAACTCTTACCAGGGATGAAAAGGAAATGTTCGGCTCCATTGCCCAGACAAAACAGGTACAGGAAGAAGTGGCAAATGCCATTGATAATATCAGTTTAAATCCCTGTATCGGAAATGTTCTGGTAACAGGAGAAAAAGGAACAGGGACCTTAACAGTGGCAAAGAACCTCATAAAAGTTCTTTCTGTAAATGATGATGCTTTTTCCGGAAAGGTTGCCAAGATTACAGGCGAGTTGTTAAATAATAAGAGCATAGATGAGACATTGAACAGTCTTGATAATGGAGCTCTGATCGTAGAGCAGGCAGGCAGACTTGATGACATGGCATTGCTCGCTTTAAGTGAATATTTAAAGAAAAAGAAAGACAATGGTATTCTGATCATCCTGGAGGATACGAAAAAGGAACTGGACAATTTATTGACCAAAGGAAATATGCCTAAACAGTTCTTTGATCTTCGAATCGATATAGCCGCATTGGACAACGACGGATTGGTAAATTACGGAAAAGAATATGCCAATGAACAGGAATATTCCATTGATGACATGGGTGTACTTGCCTTATATACAAGAATTTCCGAGATGCAGACCAATGAACATGCAGTAACTGTAGATGAGGTAAAAGAGCTTGTGGACGAAGCTATCCGCAATGCAGAAAAGAAGAACATTTCTCATTTTATGGATGTATTGTTTGCAAAGAGATATGATGACGAAGATATGATTGTGTTAAGGGAAAAAGATTTTTTAAAATAAAAGAGGGAAGGGATTAAATAATGGTAAAAAACAATGAGATAAATCCGCTTTTTATTACAGAAGCTGATCAGTATGTATTTGCCCAGGGTTCTCATTATGAGATTTTTAACAAAATGGGAGCGCATAAAACAGTTGTAGATGGTGTGGAAGGTGTTTATTTTGCAGTGTGGGCACCTAATGCACAGTATGTAAATGTGGCAGGCTCCTTTAATGACTGGGACATTTATGAATATAATATGGGGCGTCTTGGAGAAGGCGGGATTTTTGCTCTCTTCGTACCGGGAGTAAAAGAAGATGATATGTATAAATTTGTTATTACCACGCCTTCAGGCGAGAAGATCTATAAGGCAGATCCCTATGGCAATTATATGGAGCTGCGTCCCGGCAATGCATCCAAGGTCACGGATCTGACAGGATTTAAATGGACTGACAGTGTCTGGATGGATGCAAAGAGTACAAAAGACTGGCAGAAAGAGCCTATTGCTATTTATGAATGTCATATCGGTTCCTGGATGAGACATCCGGAGGAAGATGCAAAGGGCTTTTACAATTACCGGGAATTTGCAGACCGGATCGTAGAATATCTGAAAGAGATGAAATATACCCATGTGGAGCTGATGGGAATTGCAGAACATCCTTTTGATGGCTCCTGGGGATATCAGGTCACAGGCTATTATGCACCTACCTCCCGTTATGGAACACCCAAGGATTTTATGTATCTGGTAAATACCCTTCATAAAAATAAAATCGGTGTTATTTTGGACTGGGTACCTGCCCATTTTCCGAGAGATGCCTTTGGCCTTGCGGAGTTTGACGGCACATGCCTTTATGAACATCCCGATCCCAGAAGGGGCGAGCATCCCGACTGGGGAACTAAAATTTTTAATTATGCAAAAAATGAAGTGCGCAATTTCCTCATTGCCAATGCCATGTTCTGGATTGATAAGTTTCATGTAGATGGTCTGAGGGTTGACGCAGTTGCTTCCATGCTCTATTTAGACTATGGGAAAAAGGATGGAGAGTGGCTTCCCAATGAATACGGCAATAACAAAAATCTGGATGCCATTGAATTTTTCCGCCATTTGAACAGCGCAATGCAGAAACGTTTTCCGGGAACCATGATGATCGCCGAGGAATCCACGGCATGGCCTATGGTAACAGGCGATGTAAAGGAAGGCGGTCTGGGCTTTACTTTTAAATGGAATATGGGATGGATGCATGATTTCTGTGAATATATGAAGTTAGATCCCCTGTTCCGCAAGGACAACCATTACAAGATGACCTTTGCCATGAGCTATAACAACAGCGAAAATTATATTCTGCCTTTATCTCATGATGAGGTAGTGCATTTAAAATGCTCCATGCTGAAAAAGATGCCGGGCTTTTATGTGGATAAATTTGCCAATCTGAGAGTGGGTTATACTTATATGTTTACCCATTCAGGCAAAAAGCTGTTATTTATGGGACAGGAATTTGCTCAGGATAATGAATGGAATGAGGAAAAGGAACTGGATTGGAGCCTGTTATCCGATGATCTTCACAGCTCCATGAAATATTATGTTTCCAAATTGCTGGAACTCTACCGCAAATATCCCTGCCTGTATGAAATCGATAATGACTGGGGCGGCTTTGAGTGGATGAATGCCGATGATACGGAAAACAGCACCTACAGCTATGTGAGAAAGGCATCTAACGGCAGGAACAATCTGTTGGTAGTATTAAATATGACACCCATGGAAAGAAAAGGTTTTACTGTTGGTGTTCCTAAAAAGAAAAAATATAAATTATTGTTAAATTCCGATGATACCTGCTTTGGTGGAAACGGAGGAGAAATCCCCAAAGAAATTACGGCAAAAGTTAAGGAAACAGATGGAAAGCCATATTCTCTTACTTTTGACCTTCCTCCATACGGAGCAGCGGTCTTCCAGTTCTGATAAAAAGGTTAATGGAAACTTTAAAAATGCCGAAATATAGGGTGAATGCATTTTGCATTTGCCCTTTTTGTATAAACAATTTGCTTGATTGCGGAGGATGTAAATATGAGCATAACAGTAAATCAGGTTGAACAATATAAAGAAAATGCCGGGATAAAGGGAAATTACGAAAGCCATGGCGGAAATCATAAGAATGTAAAGGATTCTGCTTCTGTCTCAGCCGGTTTTCTTTGGGATAATTCTTCTTCGGTTGTAGGAAATCAGGCATATCGGGAAAACAAAGGCAAGTCAGGAAATCTTTTAGATGAAGTTTCTGCTTATGATGCCAAAAACAGCAAAAATTATATGGTTGTCATGTCCAATACCCTTTCTGATGAGGATTACAAAAAGCTTCAGGAAAATGGGGGAAATCCCGGAGATTATGAACCGGGAGAAATGGTAACTGTTATTGATGAGATCAAGGTGACCCTTGCACAGGCAGGAGTACATATTGCAGGATATACAGATGATCTGGATACGGATGCGGTTAAGGAAATGACAGGAAGCGATGCTTATGCTGTTGCCATTGCCCATGCCCTGGAATCCAAAAATCTGCCTTTTACGGAAAAGAATATAAAGGATTGTTATCAGGAGATGGAAAAAGCCGCTCATCTGACAGAGCTTTCCGACGGAGCAAAAAAGTATTTGTTGGAAAACGGATTAGAACCCACCATCGATTCCATGTATAAAGCCTCTTATGCAGGAGCGAAAGATCCCGGGGCGCAGCCGGCAGGTTATTTCGGAGCCGGAACAGAAGGCTATCTGGCGAAAAAAGGCACCGCAGAAGATCTGTCGGCTATGGAAGAACAGATAAAAAAGGTGATCATCAATGGTGGATTGGAAGCCGATGAAACAAACATGTCCAATGCCCGCTGGCTTTTGGAAAAAGGACTGCCTCTGACGGAAGAAAATCTGTTCCGCCTGCAGCAGATCAACGATCTTTCTTTTCCCATGGAGCCGGAAGCAGCTGCATTAGCAGCCGCAGATGCCATATCCGTAGGACTTTCCGCAAAAGAAGCCAATCCTTCCATGGGAGATGGCTATCAAAATGAAAATAAAGGTTATATTCAAAAAGCCCGGGAGATCAGTGATAAAACAAAGACTTTAACAGAAAAAGATCTGGCAGATGCTGTCAGAAACGGAAAATCCCTGACACTGTTTCAATTATTCCAAATCAGCAACAGGGGAGCATCCACAGAAGAAAATCACGATCAAAAGATTCCCGGGGATATACAGCAGGATACCCGGTGGATCAGTGCTAAAAGGCAGCTGTTGGAAATTCAGCTTCATATGAGTGCCCAGGCAAACCTAAAGCTGATGAAGCAGGGAATACATATTGAGCTGGAGCCTTTTGACAGATTATTAAAGATGTTGGAACAGGAAGAAAGTATTTTCCATTCCACTGAACTTGCCCGGGTAAATGAGCGAGCAGAAGAGATCAAATCCATGCCTGCTGCCACTATAGGCATTTCCGTACAGGAAGCCTGGATGGCAAGGGGAATCTTTACACTTGATAAAGTTTACGAAACGGGAAATTCTCTTGCAAGGACCTATGCCAGAGCAGGGGAGAGCTATGAAGCCCTGATGACTGCGCCCAGAGCAGATCTGGGTGATTCCATCAAAGAAGCTTTCCGCAATATTGATGAGCTTTTGGAAGAAGCCTCTATGGAAGTGACCGAAGATAACAGAAGAGCTGTACGTATTCTTGGCTATAACCATATGGAGATCACCAAAGAAAACATGGATGCCGTTAAGGAAGCAGATGCTATGTTAAACAGAGTGCTTTCCAGGCTGACTCCGGAAAAAACATTACAGATGATCCGTGAAGGTGTTAATCCCATGGAAATGAATCTGGATGCTTTAGCCGATTATTTGTCCGAAGATATGCGGGGAACGGCAGAAATTGAAAAATACAGCAGATATCTGTATCGTCTGGAACAAAATAAAGAGATCACTTCAGAGGAGAAAGAGGCTTATATCGGAATTTACCGCCTTTTAAGACAGATAGAAAAAGGCGATGGAGCGGCTATCGGAACCGTGGTTTCCAATAAGCAGGAACTAAATCTGGAAAATCTTTTAAGCGCTGTCAGAACCCGCAAAAAGGGCTATGTAGATGCTAAGGTTGATGATGCTTTCGGTTTGTTAGCGGATATGGAAAAGAACGGAACATCCATTTCGGATCAGATTTTAAATTATTATCAGCAAAAGGCAGGAAAACTGGCAGATGATCTGGGAAGCAGTGCAGAGGAGCCGGACAGATCCTTTGTCTATGATGAAATAGAGCAGTTGCGCAGTATGGGAGCGGTTTCTGAGGAGCATTTCAGTGCGCTTTTGGAAGATGGCATTCCTGTTACGGCAAATAATATACTGGCACAGGAAGCGCTGGTCTCCCAGGGAAATTTATTTGCAGATCTGGTTAAGATGGCAAAAGCGGAAGGCAGGGAAGACAGCTTTTCCTGCAGGCTGGAAAAAATAAAGGATGCCATGGATGAAGGAGAAGAAGCAGTAAAAGAGGCATATGAGGATATGACCAAAGAAGCCGCAGAAACTGTAAAAAGACAGGCGGGAGAAAGCGGCAGCTATATCGATGTGAGATCCATGGCAGTTTATGCCAGACAGATCGGGCTTTTAAGCAGCCATGCCAAAGAGGAAAATTATTATGTGCCTATGCAGTTATCTGATGACTGGACGATAGTTCATGTGCAGATCCTCAGCGGAAGCGGTCAGGGGAAGGTTTCTGTGGAATATCGGGGAAATGCAGAAGGTGAGGGCAAAGCAGGAGCTACATTTGTAGTAAAAGAAGACCGCATAGAGGGTCTTATCGGAGCAGCCCGGGAAGAAGATGTGGATAAATATTCGGAAATTGCCGGAAAATGTGCAGAAGAAATACTTGTGAAAACCGGAAAAGAAGCCGATATAACTTGTATACATAGTGAAACAATGAATCTGGATGCTTTTATGGCAGCAGGTGCAAAGGAAAAACATGCCTCTGCCAAAATGCTGTATCAGGTGGCAAAAGCATTTATTCATATAATGGAACAGGAGGTTACAACAAATGAGAGTTAATTATAATGTTTCCGCATTATTGGCAAATAAGGCATTGAACCAGAATGACAGCAAATTAACCACTGCGTCGGAAAGATTATCTACAGGTTACAAGATCAATCATGCCAAGGATAATCCTTCAGGTCTGGCGATCGCAAAAAGAATGAATTTACAGCTCAGAGGATTGAGCAATGCGTCCCAGAACGCATCTGACGGAGTTTCCATTGTACAGACTGCAGAAGGTGCTTTACAGGAAATGCAGTCCATGGTCCAGCGTATTAACGAACTGGCAATACAGGCTACAAACGGGACCAATTCCGATAAAGAACGGGAAATGATCCAGATGGAAGTAGACCAGTTAAAGGAAGAAATTGAGAGGATCGCCAAGGATACGGAATTTAACGGACAAAAACTGTTAAACGGGGATTGTGATTTGAAAGGATTTTCTGACACACCGGGAGTTAAGGTAACCTATTATTCTGATGAAGTTCCCTTAGGAAAATATGTGATTTCATCAATTAACCCCAGATATGATGCAGACGGGAATCTGCAGGATGGCTCCGTTTCGGTTAATTCTCCTGCTGATGCAAAAATTTCTTATAGGGGCGATCAGGTAACGGTAACAGGCAGCAACAGTTTTGAAATCACTTTTTCAATAGAGAAAAATGCAACCTTTACCGGAGCTGTTACTTTGGATTTAACAGGCATTGGAGCTATGAGAATGCAGATCGGCGCCAATGAAGGAGAGGTAATGGAAATCCGTATTCCTACGGTTTCCCTGAAAACGCTGGGATTGGATAAAGCAGACCTTTCCACCAAGGATGGTTCCAGAAAAGCGATTACCCTGGCAACAGATGCGATTTCAAAGATTTCTACGATCCGTGCCCGTTTAGGCGCATACCAGAACCGTCTGGAGCATACAGCTGACAGTCTGGATGTCACCCATGAAAATGTTACCGGAGCATATTCCCGTATGATGGATACGGATATGGCAGAGGAAATGACGGAGTATACCAACCTTCAGGTACTGACTCAGGCAGGAACATCCATGTTAGCTCAGGCAAACGAAAGACCTCAGCAGGTTTTACAGTTATTACAGTAGGTATAGAATATGAAGAATGAGTTAAAACAGCAATTTGCCCTCAGGATCACCCAGGCAAATAAAACAGAGCTGGTGGTCATTTTATATGAAATGTTTTTGACATATATCAGAGATGCAAAAGCTGATCTGAAGGAACAGGACACAAAAACCTTTCGCTTGAATATCCAGCGTGCAAGGGGATGTCTCAAAGAGCTCATGGGCTCCTTAAATTATGATTATGAGCCTGCCCCTTCTTTATTAAAGCTGTATATTTATGTGAGTAAGCTGTTGGTAACCGCAGACCTGCACAGTGAGGAAAAGGCACTTGATGAAGCGGAAAAGATCATGGAGAAGCTTCATGACGCATATGAAACCATCAGTAAAGAGGATCACAGCAGTCCGGTCATGGGGAATACACAGACCCTTTATGCAGGGCTGACCTATTCCAAAAATGATCTCACAGTCAATTTAGATGAAGGAAGAGGAAGCAGGGGCTTCTTCGCATAAAGACTCAGCTATTTCAGGAGCAGGCGGTAAATCTAATTTATCTGCCTGCTCTTTTAAATATTTATAACGCTTTAAAACAGCATTCACTTCATAAATGTAGCAATCGATCAGGTCAGGATCGGTCACATTATCAAAATTGGAATATGCTGCCTCCATAGCCTGTTTTGTTTTCTCCATATCCTGCATCAGGCGCTGGCGCTGCATTTCACGATAGACCGATTCATCAGGTTCTTTTTTGGCTGCCCGGAAGGGTTTGATAAAAAGTTTCATTGGCACCTCCATAATCATATAATCCAGTATTCCCGAAAGAAAATGAAAAAATACATCCGCATATATTATTGTATGTTTTCGGAATGAAATAATGCAGGTACACATATAATTTAGCAAGAGAAATCAGTAAAACTGCCGGGGAATAAAAAGACCATGAATGAGATAAAATTGTGGATCATGCAGAATTTCGGAATGGGAGAAGGAGAGATCATGGGAGCCATCATTATCATGGTGGTCTGTATCCTGGTCTGCCTGATCAGTTATATGAAAAGAAAAATGGCATTTTTAACAGGGTGTCTGATCCGTATGGGAGCCGGGGCAGGACTGATCTGTCTTGCAAATTATGTATTACAGGCAAACGGAATTTCCCTTTGTGTGGGGGTAGGTCCCATCAGTCTATTGACAAGCGCAATCCTGGGAATTCCGGGGGTTTGCATGCTTTATGGCATCCTTTTGATCTAAAAAAATATACAAGTTTCACAAAAAAATTTTTTTGAAGAAAAAAGTATTTACAGGTCAAAAATCCTGTACTATAATCCATTTTACAAACAAATCTTAAGTCCGGGTCGGACAGGTTTTCCAATTTGTTTCAAAACTTAATAGGAGAGTTTAAGAAGTATGTTATTTTTGTATGGCATACTGGCAGCAGCCCTTTTTATGGACTTTTATAGGTGTCGTATTCCCAATGGGCTTATCTTAGCGGGATATCTGACAGGATTTGCCTATTGTCTCTATACCGGAGCTTTGTGGCATATTTCTCTTTTGGATAGTCTTTTCATTTTCATTCTGTTATGCCCGCTGTATATGATAGGTGCCTTTGGAGGCGGCGATGTCAAGCTGTTTATGGTCATGGCGGTATTTCTGGGGCTTGAAAATACCGTAAATATCATGATCACATCCATTATGGCAGGAGCTGTCTGTTCGGTATTCAAAATTATTTTTATGTTTTTTCAAAAGAAAAAGCAATCTTTATCACATCTTTATATTCATTTTTCTTTACCAATAGTCATTGGAACAATTCTCGTACAACATGGAGGAATTATATGGATCACATTTTAGCAATTTTTGACTCTGAAAAAAGTTATGTAAAAAAGCTGGCGGCATTTTTGGAAAGCCGCACTCAGATACCCTTTTGTATTCTGGCATTTGATAATTTGGAAAAATTGGTTCATTTCTTTTCGGACAGCAGGGCAGCCGTACTTTTAGTCAATGAAAAGGAATGGCAGCCTTCCATTGGGAATCTGGCAAATCAGGTTATTTTGCTTACAGAAGAGAGAAAGGGAGAAAAGCTGGAATCCGATCTGGGAGAATATGAACTGCCGGCAGTATGCAAATATCAATCGGCAGAAGCAATTGCCAAAAAGGTACTTGGTATTTGCGCTGTAGTCAGGACACCTATTTTATCCCTGTATCCGGAAGAATGTCCGCAAAAAACAAAAGCTGAGATCATAGGAGTCTATACTCCCGTAGGGCGCAGCCTGCAGACCTCCTTTGCCATGGTTTACAGCCGCCTCAGGGCAAAAAGAAAGAAAACCCTGTATTTGAATTTTGAGGTTTTCTCCGGTTTCGGAGCATGGTTTGAAAGAGAGTATGGAACGGATCTGATGGATTTGATGTACTTTTTGGACGGTCCCAGAGATAAGTTTTTGCTAAAGCTGGCGGGGATGACTGAAAAATTCGGAGGTTTTGACTATGTACCGCCTGCTATTTCCTATGAAGATTTCATGGTCGTAAAGGCAGAAGACTGGGTACGGCTGATCAAAACCATCAGGGAAGAAAGCGATTATGAAGTTATTGTTTTGGATCTGGGATCACAGGTCCAGGGATTGTTTGATATCCTTTCCTTATGCAGTAAGGTCTACACCATTACAAAACCCGATGGCATTGCATTGGCAAAGGTAACTGCCTTTGAGGAGGCGCTGAAAATGTCACAAAAAGAAGAAATTCTGCATAAAATAGTGAAATGCCGTCTTCCTGTATTTAAAGAGATCCCACAAAAGGCACAGGAGCTGGGTTACAGCCAATTGGCGGATTATATGAAAAATAAGCTGGGAGAGGTGTTCTAAATGAAAGACTATGAAGAAATAAGGGCGGAAATCCGCAGGGAATTACTGGAGAGGATCGATTATACCCGGGATATGACAGATGGCGAAATCGTAGAAATGATAGATGAGCAGGTGTTAAGTGCCGGGCGAAAATATTTTTTGACTTTACAGCAAAAGAACAAATTAAAAAAAGAATTGTTTGCATCCATTCGTCAATTGGATGTTCTGGAGGAATTTCTCTCGGATAACACGGTTACGGAGATCATGGTAAACGGACCGGATTGTATCTTTATAGAAAGAGCAGGACGGCTCATGAAAGAAGATGTACATTTTGAATCGGAAGAAAAGCTTTCAGATGTGATCCAGCAGATCGTGGCAAAGGTCAACCGGGTGGTAAATGAAGCGTCTCCTATTGTAGATGCCCGGTTATCCGGCGGTGCCAGAGTCAATGTGGTGATGCCGCCTATCGCTTTAAACGGGCCGATCCTGACGATCCGCCGCTTTCCGGACCGGCCTATGGGAGTGGAGGATTTATATCGATATGATTCTATTTCCAAAGAAGCCATGGAATTTCTTCAAAAGCTTATCAAAGCCCGCTTTAATATTTTCATCAGTGGAGGCACGGGCAGCGGAAAAACAACATTTCTGAACATATTATCAAACTTCATTCCCAAAGAAGAAAGAATCATTACCATTGAGGATAATGCAGAATTGCAGATTCAGAATATTCCCAATCTGGTCCGTCTGGAAACAAGAAATGCAAATGTGGAAGGATGCAAACCTATTGCCATACGGGATCTGATCAAGGCAGCCCTTCGCATGAGACCGGACCGGATCATAGTGGGAGAGGTTCGTTCAGAAGAAGCCATAGATCTGCTCATGGCAATGAATACAGGACATGACGGGTCCCTGTCAACAGGACATGCAAATAGTGCCAGGGATATGCTCAGCCGTTTGGAAACCATGGTATTGATGGGTATGGAAATGCCTTTAGATGCCATTAGAAGACAGATTGCATCAGCAGTGGATATCATTGTCCATTTGGGAAGGCTAAGGGATCATAGCAGAAAAGTATTGGAAATTGTGGAGGTGACAGGTTATGTGGATGGAGAGATTGTTCTTTCACCTCTGTACGCTTTCATGGAAAACGGCAGTAATGAAAAAGGGCAGGTCCAGGGAAGTCTTGAAAGAAAGCAGCCTTTAACACATCAGGAAAAATTAAGAAGTGCAGGGATAGAGCTCATATGAAAAAAGGAAATGAAATCATTTGCTGTTCCTCAAAAGAAAAGGTCAGGATTTTTCTGAAAGGAATAGTGCTGTTATCTGCTGTAGGTATTTTATTTTATAATTC
This sequence comes from Lachnospiraceae bacterium, assembly GCA_017936785.1. GTDB lineage: Bacteria > Bacillota > Clostridia > Lachnospirales > Lachnospiraceae > UBA2882. Next base: position 109,059 of record JAGBEV010000013.1, read on the forward strand.
CTGGATCAGCATATTGATCGGAAGTCCCATTTTGATTTTATATTATAGGTTTGAATACCGGAAGCTGGTAAAGAAAAAAACAGAGGAATTGACTGATCACTTTAAAGAAGCATTATTGAGCATACTTTCTGCGCTGAAAGCCGGATATTCAGTGGAAAATGCTTTTGTAGAAGCATACCGGGACCTGGAATACCGGTTTGGAGCTGAAAAGGTAATGGTAAAGGAACTTCTGTTTATCAACAGACAGGTTAAAAATAATATTCCCATAGAAAGACTCATAGAAGATTTTGGACAGAAAAGCGGTTCTGCCGATATTAAAGATTTTGCACATATTTTTAGAATTGCCAAAAAGAGCGGAGGGGATATGGGCAAAATTATGGATAGGACCATTTCTATTATTTCCAGAAGGATGGAAATGCAGGAGGAAATCCGTATGATGGTGACAGCCAAGAAATATGAGCAGCAGATCATGAACTTTGTTCCCCTGGGAATTATCCTTTATATCCGGGTCACCAATCAGGGATATTTTGATCCGTTGTATCATAATCCTGCCGGAATCGTGATTGTAACAGCTGCCCTGGCTGTTTATCTGGGAGCATATTATCTGTCGGAAAGAATTCTGGAAATTGCATAAAAAGCTGTGCAAAAAGAGAAGGGAGGCATTTATGAATCAAATCGTAAATCCTGTTATAAGGGACCGATTAAAGCGGCTCAATCCGGGCAGAGACGAAGAGCAATTGGTGCGGTCTTTTTATCAAAAAAAATTTAAGATTGCAGGTCTTGCCATAGGGGCTGGGATTATTTTAGGAGGTTTATTATTTGCTTCCGATCGTATAAACGGAAAAATATCCCAAGAGGGAGAAATTTTAAGAGAAGGCTATGAGGGTTCTGCAATGGAAATCCCTGCAACAGTTCATAGCAGCCGGTACGGGGAAGTAGATGTGGACATTGTTGTGGATCACCGCACTTATACCGGAGAAGAAATAGATAAGATTTTTGACCGGGCGGAAATATGGCTGGATCAGGTACTGCCCGGAGATAATGAGAATATAGCATCTGTCAGAGATGATCTGGTGTTTCCGGCGTTCTATGAAGACACTGATATTGCAATCCAATATACCAGCAGTAACTATGGATTGATCAATGGAAACGGCGAAGTAAGAAATGAAGAATTGGATAAAGAAGAACAGGTTGTTATAAAAGTAGAATTTTCCTATGGAGATGCCATAAGGGAACGGGAATATGAAATAACGGTTTTTCCGCCCCTTCTGACCCAGACGGAAATGTTTAAAAAAACACTTATGGAAACTCTTTCCCATGAAAATATCCGTCAGAAAGAAAATGAAGTATTTTTACTGCCGGATCAGGTTGGAGAGGAAAATATCGTTTTTCAGGAAAAAAGGGATAAGAGGTTTTTGTATGTGATTTGTTTAGGCATACTATGCGCTGCGTTTCTTTATAAAGGCATGGATAGAGATCTGGACAAGCTTTATGAAAAGCGAAAACAGCGGCTGTTATTTTGTTATCCGGAATTTGTCAGCAAGCTGGCGCTGCTTACAGGAGCAGGCATGAGCGTTACCGGTGCAGTCAGACGCATTTATATGGATAAAAAAGATCAAAAAGAAGAGCCTTTGTATGAAGAGTTGGGAATCTTTATCAGGGAATTGGATAATGGGATATTGGAGGAGCGAGCTTTGGAAAATCTGGGAAAGAGAAGCGGTTTAATTCAGTACCGCAAGTTTTGTTCCCTGCTTTCCGCAAATATGAAAAAAGGTTCTGTCAATTTAAAAAATCTGTTGGAAGGGGAAGCGGAGGAAGCTTTTACGGATCATCAGATACAGATCAGAAAACTGGGGGAAGAGGCAGGAACAAAGCTGCTGATTCCTATGGTAATGATGCTGGCAGTTGTTATGGTCATCATTATGGTGCCTGCATTTATGACATATCAGATATCTTAGGAAAGGAGGAGAAGCTTATGAAGTCAATAAAAAAATTTATTAAAGATGAAAGAGGCATCGGAACTGTAGAAATGATATTGATTCTGGTTGTCTTAATTGCTCTGGTCTTAATCTTTAAAGAACAAATGACAGATCTGGTAAACAGTATCTTTGAAAAGATCAGCAAGCAAAGCAGTAAAGTCTGAACATGTTGGACATAAGCAGGTTCAACAAAGGAGGTATCATGAAAGGATCAAAACAGGCTGAAGCATCCATCAGCATATATCTGGCATTGGTTTTTACTATTATTTTGTCATTTATCCTGCTGATCATTGAAGGAGCAAGAGAAAATGCAATACGGATGAAAGCAGAGTGTGCCATGGACCTTTCCATGAGTTCTGTTTTTGCGGAGTATAACAGACAATTGCTGGAACAATATGATTTGTTTTTTATTGATACCTCCTATGGACAGCCGGGAGCTTCCCCGGAACGCATAGGAGAGCATTTAAAAGCTTATCTGGAGGACAATTTTCAGACAGGAGAAGAAATGGGGATCATAAAGGATTTGTTGTCCCTGCAGGCAGAAGAGGTTAATATAATGGATTATTCTTTGGCAAGCGATCAGGGAGGCGTTTTAATAAAACGGCAGGCGGTATCTTATATGAAGGATTTGTATGGGATTACTTATTTGGAGGAATTGCAGAGACAACTGAATACCATTGAATCTGACAGCCTGTTTACAAGGGATATCACAGGAGAACGACTTGCCAATCAAAGTGCCATAGATAATTTTGAGATTCCGCCCAGACAGGTAGGGGAAGATCAGTGGGAGGAGGTTGAATTGAACAATCCCGCAGATGGGGTAAATGCGGCAAGGGGAGTTTTAGCCCTGGTCATTGATGGAGAAAGTCAATTGTCCACATCGGGAGTCAATTTGTCAAATTATATTTCCGCAAGAACATGTAACCAGGGAAACGGACTGGCGGGAAGGGACAAATTGGGCGTAGCTGATGAATTGATCTTTAATGAATATCTGATCCATAAATGCGGAAGCTACACAAATCCAAAGGAAACGGGAGCATTACAGTATCAATTAGAGTATATCCTGATAGGCGGGGATAAGGATGCGGAGAATTTAAAGGCTGTTGTGAACAGGCTGCTTTTATTAAGGGAAACGGCAAATGTGGTTTATCTGTTTTCAGACAGCGCTAAAGTAGCAGAAGCGGAGGCACTGGCATTAGCTGTTACTTCGGCAATAGCATTGCCGGAATTAGCGGAGCTGGTAAAGATTTCCCTGATCTTTGCCTGGGCATATGCGGAAAGTGTCTATGATGTAAGAATGCTTTTGCAGGGAGGAAAAATTCCTTTAATGAAGAATAATGAAACATGGCACTATAGTATTTCGGGAATGCTGGATTTTGCATCGGATACATCAGTTGATACGGAAAACAGCACAGGAATTTCCTATGAAGAATATTTGCGGGTTTTTCTTGCCATAGAAAATGTAGAAAATAAAACAAACCGTGCCATGGATATTATGGAAATGGATGTGCGCAAATGTCCGGGAAATACATATTTCCGGCTGGATACCTGTGTGGATTATATACAAGCAGAAGTGCTGACATCCAGCGGCTATGGATATAATCACAGCATTACAAGGTCTTATTACTATTATTGAGCATAAAGGAGGTGACAGAAGATGTCCTTTTTGGAAAGAAATAACAAATTGATTCAAAGTGCATTATCTCTCCAGACACATTTCAAAAAACACACTGACAAATATCATTTGATTTTCCCCAAGGTCAAAAATAAACTAAGTAACTACTTTTCAAAAAGGATATCTTCTGTCATCTCATTTACCTCAGAGGGCAGCCTGTCAATAGAGGCTGCTCTCATTATTCCAATCTTTTTGTTTGCCGTTATGGCAGTATTGTCTTTTGCTGAAATGCTCCGCCTTCAGATGAAAATAGACAGTTCCATGCAGCAGTGCGCAAAGGAACTGGCAGTATATGGATATGCAGCAAAACAATCAGGCGGGGAAAATGTGGATGATCTGCCTTTTGGAGCTGAAACCTTATTTTCGGAAATTTATGTCAGAAACCGGATCATTTCGGAAACCGGGGAGGAATATCTAAAAGGATCTCCTATGGAAAATACAAATGCTTTACATCTTACGGGAAGCCGGATCATGGAAAATGACAGAATAGAGCTTCGGTGTACCTACTATGTAATGCCATTTTTTTCTTTATCTCCCAAGACGGGATTTCTTATGGAATCAACGGCGGTAGCAAGAGCTTTTACCGGTTATGATAATCTGGCTGGGGCTTCTTTGGAAGAGAATGAAGAATATGTCTATGTAACTGAAAACGGAACAGCATACCACAGGGACAGAGGCTGCCATTATCTGGATTTATCCATAGAGAAGGTTTTTACCGGGGATCTGGCATTTTTGAGAAATGCAGATGGAAGTATTTACGGAGCATGTCCAATCTGTGGGGATGGAAACAGCGGATCTATAGCTTTTATTACCAAATATGGAAATAGATATCATAGTGATATTTTGTGCAGTGGATTGAGAAGAACCATTAAAACCATTCCCATTTCAGAGGTGGGAGACAGAAGCCCTTGTGTAAAGTGTGGATATAAAGGGAGTGAATAAATTGGGGATTATAGAAATTCCATTAGGAGTATTGCTTGCAGCATTGGCAGCGGAAGATCTGAAATCCAAAAGGATTAAAATCTTTCCGGTAACAGCAGCATTTATATTGGGAATCATAAATTTTATCGTTTATCATCAGCCGGATGCAAAAAGCCTTTTGGGAGGTGTGGCTTTGGGCGGGGGGATATGCCTGTTATGGTGGATAACAGGAAAAAATATTGGTCTGGGTGATGGTCTGGTCATTGCCCTGATCGGAATTTACAGGGGATTGAAATTTACGGTTATCTGTCTGTGTGCCGCTTTCTTTTTAGCTGCCCCTGCCGCTTTGATCCTGTGTTGTCTGAAAAAGGGAAAGAAAAAGGGAAAAATGCCTTTTATTCCTTTTTTGTTTTTAGGATATGGACTGGTGTCCTTTATAAAGGGAGGTTTAAGATGAAAGGCTGTTTAAAAGATAATAATGGAAGCTTTACCATAGAAGCAGCAATTATCATACCTTTCATTGTGATAGTGCTTACAGCAGTTATCTTCCTTTCTTTCTTTTTATATGACAAATGCTCTCTGGAAAGGGCAGCGGCAATGGCGGCATTAAGAGGAAGTCAGGAGGTATGGGAAGATAATAACATTCGGTATCAGAAAGCGGATGAAGGAATTAAAGCTGTTTTGGAAGCTAATCTTTTAGGAACAAATTGTGTGGAAAGGCATGTGGAAGTAAAGGGGAACCAGGTATGTGTTTTATTGAAAATGCAGTATAAATGGTGGGATTTTTCTGCCAAAGCAGAAAAAAAGGCTGTTAATCCCATAACCTTTATCAGAAACTGCAGAAAAGCGGAAGGAGTCATAGAAAAGCAAAAATGAATGTAGAATATAAAAGAGAAAATCATAAAAGTTATCTTGTGTTAAAGGACCGGAATATAGAAAAACAAATGGAGAAAGAGGATAAGGAAGGTTATTATGGAGTGAAAATGCTCTGTGACAATCCCATAAAAGGTCTGCTTCCCCTGTCTCTGCACGTTTTTAACGGAGAAAAAGAATTATATTATGATATCAGTACCAGGCAACCTTTAAATGTTTTATATGAAAAAAAGGAAATGAAAAAAGAAGACTTGGAAAGACTGTTTTCCGGAATGAAAGAAGCTCTGAGAAATTTGGAGGAATACTTACTGGATACAGAACGTCTGGTTATAAAACCGGAGTACATATATATACATTCAGCAGATGAAAGCATAAATTTATTATTTGATCCTTGTGAAAGGGAGGAATTTGAAAAGGAAGTATATGATTTTGCAGAATATATACTGGATAGGATCAACAACGAAGATGAACAGGCAGTTGTGTATGCATATGGTTTTTACCGTTATATCAAGGAAGAGCAGGGAGACTTGTCGGAAGCCCTGGAAAGATTATTGGGTGAAAAAGAAATCATACAGGATGAGGCTGCAACGGAAAGCCCAGGGGAGGAATCAAGGGACTTTGGTGATAAATGGAATGATCTGGACTTTTATGCAGATGAAGAGGACGCACCAGTAACCCGGGAACCGGAAAAAGGAGATGAAAAAAAGAAATATGACCAGATAATGAGAATGACTTTCTTTATGGTTCTGGGCTTGGGAGGAATTGGAATATTGGCTTATAGTGTGTGGAAATATCATTTAAACTGGGAAAATTTATTTTCACAAAGGGAATCCATTGTGGGAGCCGGTATTTTTGCAGTATCGGCAGCAGGAACGGCATTATTTCATTTAATGGATCTTTTGCAGAAAAAACAACTGGAAAAAGCAATGGAAACCCCTGACCAAAAAGAGGAGGAAGTATTTATAGAAAAAGCTCTTGCAGAAGTATCCTATGAAGAAGTGGCAGAGGAAGTTTTATCAACAAAAGCGGCAGAAGAGAGCTTTTATGAAACTGTTCTTTTACAGGAAAACTGTTATCAGGAGCAGCGGATTCTGACAGGACGAATCAGGGGAAAACAAAAACAGATCGATCTGTCTTCTTTTCCATTTATTATCGGTAAAAGTAAAGAGCAGTCGGATTATGTGCTGGAAGACTCTTCTGTCAGCAGAATACATGCCCGTTTTACATTGAGGGATGACATTGTATATCTGACAGATTTAAACAGCACCAACGGCACCTGTAAAAACGGAATACGATTGGAACCAAATGAATTGGTCATGCTGGAAGCAGATGATGAAATAACCTTTGGAAGACTTACCTTTACCTATCATTGACATGGATTTTGGAAAATGATACCCTTTTGAATAGAATGAGAAAAGAGTAAAGAATTATGGAAAAAAGAATTTCTTATTATCTCGGACAAAACGGGTATCTGAAAATGCTTACCAATTTATCAGAGTTTACTATTTTCTTTAAAAAGGAAAATGGTTTTGTCAGTATGATTGAATTGGTAAATATGGATGAAAATCCTTACATTACAGAAGATACGGTTCACAATGTTACTCAGAAAGCCCAATGGAGGTTTATAGACCAGGGCTATGAAGAAGTTCATTACCTGATTTTGGTAATTTCCAGGGACCCGGAGCGTGCCATTATGCTGGGTGAGAGGGAAAATTTTTTCTGGATCATTGACAGTAACTGTAATTCTCTTTGTATTCCGGATGGGAAAGCAGAGGATTTTTATGGCTTTAAAAAACTGGTAGAAGACTGGCTTACGGCGGATTTTAATCGTGTGGAGCAAGGGCAGCAGGCATTATATCAGGCAAATGGCAGACAGATCAAAAGCATCAAAGACCAGCCTCTGGTAAATCAAGGCATATTTTTAATCAATCTATTGGTATTTACTTTCTGTACATTGTCGGGAGATGTGTTGTATAATTATGGAAGACTGAGTCTTGAAGAAACAATGAACGGTCAGTGGTATCGTATATTTACTGCAATGTTTCTTCACGGAGATATGCCACATTTGGCAGGCAATATGATCACGCTTTTTTTCATTGGAAATATTGTTGAAAAAGAGCTCGGACATATAAAATATTTTATTTTGTATTTTGGCTCGGGTATTATGGGAGCAATGGCATCATTATGGATGCAATGGGTTAAGATGGCTGGAGGAGAGCCGATTTTGGGTTCTATCGGGGCAAGCGGAGCCATTTTCGGTATGCTGGGCGGTTTGCTGTGGATTTTGATTCGAAACAAAGGGAAGCTGGCGGAAATGACCTTTATAAGGGTATTGTTCTTTATCTGCTATGCTTTTTATGGGGGTCTGATAAGCTCCAATGTGGATAATGCTGCCCATTTCGGAGGATTAATAGCCGGATTTTTAATTTCCATTTTATTATATAGAAAAAAGGGAAACCCAAAGAAAGGAAAGAAAGCCGATGAAGATTAACATTTATTACGGCGGCCGGGGATTAATGGATGATCCTTCGTTGTTTGTGATCAACAAAATGCAGGAAGTACTGGAAGAACTGAATGTAACCGTTGAACGCTTTATGCTGGGGGAAATGAAAAACAATATTACCACCTTGCCCCAGACATTAAAAAGTGCGGATGGAATTATTCTGGCTACGACTGTGGAATGGTATGGAATCGGCGGATATCTGCAGACATTCCTGGATGCGTGCTGGCTTTACGGAGATAAAGAAAAAATCAGCAATATTTATATGTGTCCCATAGTTATGAGTACCACTTACGGAGAAAGGGATGCAAAGCTGGATCTGGCAGTGGCATGGGAAATATTGGGAGGAAAGCCCTGCAGCGGTATTTGCGGATATATTCCCGATACAGCTATGTTAGAGAACAATAAGAGCTATATCGGGATTATAGAGAAAAAAGCAGAAAACATGTATCGCACCATTAACCAAAAAGTTCCCAGCTTTCCGGCAAGTAATCAGGCAGTAAATAAAACTGTTGCCATAAATAAAAATATTAACCTGACGCCGCAGGAATCCGAACAGTTGTCTCAATATGCGGCGGATGAATCCTATGTTCAAACACAAAAGGAAGATATCAGAGAACTGGCAAGTTATTTTAAGGGAATGTTAGACCGGGATGAGAATGAGGATGAAAAGCTGGCAGAGGCTTTTCGGGCACATTTTAAACCGCAGCCGGGAAGTAAGGTTTCCTATAAGATCATGATAGAAGGGAAAAAGACTCCTTTATGTATCAATATCAATCAAAAAGAATTGGAATGTGACTTTAGGGATCAGGAAGAGGGAGAAGTGCTGATCAGTACGGATATGGATACATTGATGGAAATCACCCAGGGAAGAATGACTTTCCAAAGAGCCTTTATGAGTGCAGGAAATATGAAGGTCAAAGGGGATTTTAAATTACTGCGTATGCTGGATCAATTATTTGTTTTTATGGAGGAATAGACAATGAGAGATGAAAATTGCATTTTTTGTAAAATAGCCAATGGAGAGATTCCATCGAAAGCAATTTATGAGGATGAAGATTTTAAGGTGATCCTGGATTTAGGTCCTGCAACAAAAGGTCATGCATTGATTTTGCCAAAAGCACATGCAGCAAATTTGTTTGAGCTGCCGGAGGAAACAGCGGCAAAGGCTATGGTTTTGGCTAAAAAGCTGGGAAAACAGATGACAGAGAATCTGAAAGCCGATGGATTAAATCTGGTTCAGAATAATGGAGAGGCAGCAGGTCAGACAGTTCATCATTTTCATTTACATCTGATTCCCCGTTATGAAAATGACGGTCAGCATATTTTGTGGAATCCGGGAGAAGTATCCCAGGAAGAACTGGAAGAGATCAAAAACACCATTATTGGTTAAGTCCTGTAATCAAAAATAATTTTTAAATTGTTCTTCGAATGCTTCGGATGAGAAAAAGAATATTTGACAAATTGGTTAGCAAACGCTAACATAATGGTAGAAACTATACATTGCAGACGAAGAGGAGAGATACATATGCACGAGTCAGGAGAAAACTATTTAGAGACAATATATTTATTGCAAAAAGAAGGTAAAGCTGTACATTCTGTTGATGTGGCAAAGGCTTTGGGGTTTTCCAAACCCAGTGTCAGCAGGGCAATGGGCTTATTAAAGAATGCAGAGTACATAGAAATCGCAAAAAACGGAGAGATTTCCTTAACGAAGTCCGGATTGAAAAAGGCAAAGGACCTTTCACAAAAGCATGAGGCAATCACCCGTTTTCTGATGATGACGGCAGATGTTTCCCAGGAAACAGCCGAAAAGGATGCTTGTAAAATGGAGCATTTTATCCAGGATGAGACTTTTAAAGGAATTTTAAATTTTATGAAACAGGTAGACGAATACGAAGCATAGCTGTCTACAGGTGTGGAGTGATAAAATGAATACAAAAACCGATGTTGATAAGCTTTTAATGAACAGCTTTAAAAAGCTTGTCATGACAATACCGGTGGAAAAAATCACAATAAAAGAAATAACCGATGAGGCAGGCGTGATCCGGCCCACTTTTTACAATCATTTTCAGGATAAATATGAAGTGATCGAAAGAATCATCAGTGAAGAAATTTTGCTGCCGGTAAAGCCATTGCTGGATAATGAAATGGTTCAGGAGGCAATATTGCTGGTTTTTACCAACATATTAAAGGAAAAGGATTTTTATTGTCGGTTATCGGGAATGGAAGGACAGAATTCCTTTGCCTCCATTGTAAAAAGCAGTGTCCGCCAGTGGATTTATACATTTATATCAGAAAAAGTGGGAACAAAGAAATTCAAAAGCGCCTGGCTGACTCCAGGCAGGGTAGCAGACTATTATGCCCAGTCCATGAGTTTTGTTGTGCTGGAATGGATCGCATCAGGGATGCCCATATCTCCCGGTGAGGTGGCGGAAATCTATCATTATATTCTGACCAGGTCTATGGATGATATTCTGCAAGAGTTGGAGGAAGCCTGATCAAATATAATTTTTTAAAATTGTTTAAGTAAAAAATACAAATCACTTAATTTGTATTTTTTCAATTGACATGGAAAAGAGATTGGATATTCAAATATCCGGTCTCTTTTTTTATACTGCATTACAACAAGAAAATTTAAAAGGCAGAGCATACAAGTGCAAAATGCTGCTGCCGGCAAAAAGAAAAGAGTTGAGGAATATGAAAAAATTTGGAGAATGGGTTGTAAAGTACAGAGTGCTGATTTTTATTGCATCACTTTTACTTTTAATTCCTTCTGCAATGGGGTACTTCAATACCCGTGTCAATTATGACATTTTGTCCTATCTTCCCAGTGATATTGAGACAATGGAAGGACAGGATATTCTGGAAAAAGAGTTTGGAACAGGAGCCTTTTCCATGGTGGTGGTAGAGGGGATGCCTTATAGAGATGTGGCTGCCCTGAAAGAAAAAATGGAAGGGGTGGAGCATGTAAAATCTGTGATCTGGTATGACTCCGTTGCTGATTTATCCGTTCCCGTCGAATTGCTTCCTGATGAGATTTCGGAAGTATTTAATCATGAAGATGCAACTATGATGGCAGTCCTGTTTGACACAACCATGTCGGCGGATGAAACAATGGATGCGATCGAAGAGCTTCGTGATATTACCGGGGAAAGTTGTTTTATCAGCGGCATGTCTGCAGTAGTAACGGATACAAAAAATCTTTCCAACAGAGAAACGCCTATTTATGTACTAATCGCCGTTGTCTTATCGGTAATTGTATTATCTCTTACCATGGATTCCTACATTATACCGCTGTTCTTTTTGTTAAGTATCGGAATGGCAATTGTATACAATTTGGGAACCAATATTTTCTTAGGAGAGATATCTTACGTAACACAGGCTTTGGCAGCGGTATTGCAGTTAGGTGTTACCATGGACTATTCCATTTTCCTGTGGCATAGCTACCAGGAAAATAAGCAAATTTGTGAAAACAAAAATGAAGCCATGGCAGAAGCCATTTCCGCAACTTTTTCATCAGTTGTAGGAAGCTCCATCACAACAGTAGCCGGCTTTATTGCCCTTTGCTTCATGAGCTTTACCTTAGGTCTTGATCTGGGAATCGTTATGGCAAAAGGTGTTGTATTTGGTGTTATCGGGTGTATTACCATTTTGCCGGCAATGATCATGATTTTTGATAAGGCAATTGAAAAAACAAAACATAAACCTATTATACCGCAATTAAGAATTTCAAAATTCGTAGTTAAGCATTATGTAATCATCCTGGTCATTTTTGCAGTATTGTGGATACCCGCAGTGATCGGGTATAAGGGAACGGATGTTTATTATAATCTGGATTCAACCCTTCCAGAGGATCTGCCCAGCATTATGGCAAATAATAAGTTAAATGATAATTTCAATATGAATACCACTCACATTGTATTAGTTGACAGCCAGTTAAGCGCTAAAGAGACAAAGGCTTTGGTAGATGAAATACAGGCGGTGGACGGCGTAAAAGCAGTTTTAGGAAAATCTTCCATATTAGGACCGGCATTTCCGGAGGATATGATACCGGAGGAATATCTGGAAGAGATTCAAAATGAAAACTGGCAGATGATGATGATCACTTCGGAGTATAAGGTCGCATCGGATGAAGTAAACAACCAGTGTGACCAGTTAAATGCCATCATAAAAAAATATGATTCAGAAGGGATGCTTATTGGTGAAGCACCTTGTACGAAAGATCTGATCACCATAACCAATAAGGACTTTAATGTTGTAAGCGCTGTTTCTATCGGAGTCATTTTTGTAATCATCCTGTTTGTGTTTAAGTCAATTTCATTACCGGTTTTGCTGGTAGCCACCATTGAATTTGCTATTTTTGTGAATATGGGAATTCCTTATTATACAGGAACAGTTATTCCGTTTATTGCTTCTATTGTAATCGGAACCATTCAGTTAGGCTCCACAGTTGATTACGCTATTCTGATGACGACCCGTTATCAAAGAGAGCGGGCGGCGGGAGCAGATAAAAAAGATGCAGTATTTACAGCTCATCAAGCCAGCGTTCAATCCATTATAGTCAGTGCCCTCAGTTTCTTTGCAGCAACCTTCGGCGTAGGAATGTATTCAGACATCGATATGATCAGTTCCCTTTGCAATCTGATGGCGCGGGGTGCATTGATCAGTATGGTTACGGTTCTGCTGGTACTGCCTGCACTGTTTATGGTATTTGACAAAGTAATCTGTGTAACAAGCTATCATTTTCTGGGAAAGAAAAAGGTAAAATTAGAGGAGGAATTAGCATGAAAAAACCTGAATTTATTAAAGTGATCAAAGAAAACAGAGTCAAAAAAGGCGAAAAGATTCTAAACGGTAAAAATATAAGAAGAGCAGCATGTCTGGGCATGGCATTGGCGGTTTTTGTAGTAACAGCAAATACCCATACAGTCATGGCTACAGCAGAAAAAGAATATGAGGAATCAGAAGAAAACCTACTGACAGAAGTTGTTATGAATGAGACAGGTGAAAGCGGTAAAAATGCAGATAAGGAAGAAACAGTTTACCTGATCACTGATGCATCCGGCAATACCCAGGAAACCATTGTCAGTGACTGGTTAAAAAATAAAGACGGTTCTTCGGAAATGAAAGATGCCACAAATCTTTCCGGCATAGAAAATGTAAAAGGTGATGAGACCTTTACACAGGGGGAAGACGGAAATATTACATGGAATGCCGCAGGCTCGGATATTTATTATCAAGGGGTAACAACCCAGGCGGCTCCCATTGATGTAAATATCACCTACTATCTGGACGGACAGGAAATTTCTCCTGAAAATCTGGCTGGAAAGAGCGGAAAAGTTACCATCCGGCTGGATTATCAAAATAATGCAAAGGAAAAAGTAACCATAAACGGCGAAGAAGAAGAAATATATGTGCCCTTTACAGTAGTCAGTGGAATGATCCTTCCTGTAGACACTTTCTCCAATATTGAAGTAACCAATGGTAAAATGGTATCTGATGGAAACAGGAATATCGTTGTAGGTGTTGCAATGCCCGGTTTAAAGGAAAGCATTGATCCTGATGGAAACCTTGAAGATGAAGAAGCAAATTTAGAAATCCCTGAATATGTGGAAGTTACGGCAGACGTAGAAGATTTTGCATTGGATATGACATTATCTGTTGCAATGCCGGACATTTTATCAGATTTTAAATTTTCCGATACCATCGACCTGACTGAATTGGAAGATTCCATGGATGAATTAAATGATGCGTCTACAAAGCTGGTAGATGGAACCGGAACCCTAAAAGACGGAACTGATACGTTGGAAAAAGGAACAGGAGATCTGAAGAGCGGAATGAGTACCCTGGACAGTGGAATTTCACAATATACAGCCGGCGTTTCCGAATTGACAGGAGGTTTAAATCAGTTAAAGAACGGTTCCTCTACTTTAGCCGGAGGGGCAGCACAGGTTAGTGAAGGCGTTAACACCCTTGCAACAGGATTAAACGGTCTGACCAGTGCTTTAGATGCAAACATTCAGACACAGACGGCAAATCAGGCAGCCTGCCAGGCAGCAGTGGAGGCAGATAAAGCTGCGGTAGCAAATGAGTTAACGGCTTATACCGGAAACGTAGCAAATGCGGCAGCTAATGCAGCGGCAAATGCAACGGCACAGGTAGTGATGCAGGAAGTTACAACGGCAATAAGCCAGGGACAACAGCCTGATCAGGCGGCTATTATGGCGGCAGTTCAGACAGCAGTGGCTAATTCTGTACCGGGAGCAGTAGCAACAGTTTCCTCCGAAGGTGTTCAAAATGCCATAGGAACACTTGCAACAGACAGCGGGAATCTGGGCGGAGCAACAGGCGCTTTAACAACATTGAATACCATTAACGATCAGGCTGATCTATCCAAACTTCCTGAACTGGTTCAAGGTGCACAGGCTGTAGCAAACGGTGCGGCAACATTGGATGCAGGTATTCAGTCTGCGTTAGACGGAGCAAATAAACTGAACGGATCATCTCAAACCTTAAAGGACGGCAGCAGTCAGCTGGTAACCGGAGCCGGCAAACTGGCAGATGGGGTAACTGCATTATCTCAGGGTGCAGGAGAATTGAATGATGGAATGATCCAATTTGATGAAGAAGGAATCCAAAAGCTGACAGGAGCTTTGGACGGAGATGTTTCATCTGTAGTAGATAGGATCGATGCAGTTTTTGCAGCAGGAGATAATTATTCCACATTTACCAAATTAGCAGAGGGACAAAAAGGACGGGTTAAATTTATTATCCGTACCGGCAGTGTGAAGTAGGTGAGCTTATGGTGCTTTTCATGATTGGCCTTGGTCTTGCAATATATTTATATGGATTAGCAGTATGTAAAGGTGCATTGCTGGCTGATATGGACAAAAAGCAGATCGTCTTTTCTCTGGGAGTTCCTGCAATTTGGCAGATTGCGGTGCTGGCAATAGGAAATTTTGTTGCAGCAGAACTGCATATACTGAAAATTACAAAAAGTGATTATCCCATCAATGCTTTTGCCTGTCTGATGATTTTTGGAATTATGGCTGTGCGTATGTTAATAAATGCAGTGAAAAATGCGCCCATAGAAGAAAAAAGAATTGATAAAAAGGATTTTTATAAATCCATAATAGGGCTTTGTATTGCAATAGGATTTTACATCTTTTTGACCGGTTTGGCATTTGGATTGTTGCAGACGGCTATCTGGAAGGAACTGCTGGTTTTGGTCAGCCTTTCCCTGATTGGATTCTTAGGAGGTCTGTATGCGGGCTACCGATTCGGATACGGACAAAGAAATGGAGCTTATATTTGCGGCAGTATTTTTTTGATCATCGGAGACGCACTTTTGTTTTTACAGTATTTTATCTCTTGACAAAGAGAAAGATATTATATACAATTTCTTTGATTTCAAACAAATATCATGTAAATAAAGGCAATGACCGGAACAAGTAAGATATAAGGAAACGCACAGAAAGCAGCCGGCTGATGAGAGGCGCGCGGGAAGTTATATCCGAATACATCCGACAGCTGCACACTGAAAATTTTCCGAAAAATGGAAAATGAGTAGGCTGTGACGGAGGATAACCGTTAGAGTATCAGCGTATTCTGTTAAAGTGTACGTAATGAGGCAGGAAGTGTGAGCTTTCTGTAAAGACAGGTGGTAACACGGGATTTTACCCGTCCTTTCAGTAATGAAGGGGCGGGTTTTTTGTTGCCGGGCATCCGGAAGGAGCTGCCGGTGGCAGGTCCTGCAGGTATGAGCAATGAGCCGGATAACAGGCAAACAGGCTTGCGGATGTTGCAGTCTTTAAAAGAAGAGAAAAGGAGAAATAAAAATGACAGTATTTGATGAGTTAAAAGCGAGGGGACTTCTTGCACAATTGACCGATGAAGAAGAGATCAAGGAATTGATCAACAACGGTAAAGCCGTATTTTATATTGGTTTTGACCCTACTGCAGACAGCCTTCACGTAGGACATTTCATGGCACTTTGCCTGATGAAGAGACTGCAGATGGCAGGCAATAAACCCATCGCCCTGATCGGAGGCGGTACAGCCATGATCGGAGATCCTTCGGGAAGAACCGATATGCGTAATATGATGACTACCGAGACGATCGATCACAACTGTGAATGCTTTAAAAAGCAGATGAGTAAATTTATTGACTTTTCCGATGGAAAGGCTTTGATGGTAAATAATGCAGAATGGCTTCGTGATCTGAATTATATTGAATTTATCCGTGATATCGGAGCACATTTTTCCGTAAACAGAATGCTGACTGCAGAGTGTTACAAACAGAGAATGGAAAAAGGATTAAGTTTCCTGGAATTTAACTATATGATCATGCAGAGCTACGATTTCCTTTCCCTTTATGAAAGATATGGATGTAATATGCAATTCGGCGGAGATGACCAGTGGAGCAATATGCTGGGCGGAACTGAACTGATCCGTCGTAAATTAGGTAAAGATGCCTATGCAATGACCATTACGCTGTTATTAAATTCCGAAGGTAAGAAAATGGGTAAAACCCAGAAGGGCGCTGTATGGCTTGATCCTGACAAAACTTCTCCTTTTGAATTTTATCAGTACTGGAGAAATGTAGCCGATGCGGACGTATTGAAATGTATCCGTATGCTTACATTCTTGCCTATGGAAGAAATTAAAAAAATGGATTCCTGGGAAGGCAGCCAGTTGAATACGGCAAAAGAAATCCTTGCATTTGAATTGACAAAGATGGTTCACGGAGAAGAGGAAGCTGTTAAAGCACAGGAATCTGCAAGAGCATTATTTACAAGCGGGAATGCAGCAGATATGCCTACTGCTGTTTTAGCAGAAGAGGATTTTAAAGAAGATGCTGTTGATATTTTAACTATTTTGGTAAAATCCGGTCTGGTTCCTACCAGAAATGAAGGAAGAAGAGCTGTTGAACAGGGCGGAGTCAGCGTTGATGGAGAAAAAGTAACTGATATAAAAGCTGTATTTACCAAAGAACAGCTTGGCGGTGACGGTGTGGTAGTAAAAAGAGGTAAGAAAAACTTCCGCAAGGTTGTTGTGGAATCATAATTGTAACCTGCGGCTTCAAAGAATAATAAGGAAGTGATTTTATGGCACTTTCACCTGTTATGCGGATGCAGATCGTAAACGGTGTGGAAAGGATTCTCCATGCTCCCGGAAATCCTTCTCATGATTTGCAGGAAATGACCATGGTATTGGATTATCACATGGATCAGGAAACCATTGGTACACTGGCAAGAGATGTAACAGGGGCACTGAAGTCCCATAGCCAGGTATTTGCCAATGTGCGTTGTAACCTGGTTCATTGGAAAGATGATAAAACAATTCAAAATGAAGTCAGTCCTTTGTCCATGATCCAGTTAGGGCGGTTTCTTGACAGCTATACACAGGCTGAAGAAGTAAAAAGAGCAGAAGTCCTTTGTGATTATTTGAAACGGTTTCATGCCAGAAGTAAATTGATACTGGTATTTACTGATTTTACTTATGTAACGGAAGATCAAAAACAGTTAAAAGAATCCCTTTCTCCGTTTTTACAATATAAAATTCTGTTTACAGACGGAAAGACCGTGAAAAGATCAAATGAGATAATATAAAAATAGACTGATATGTTTTTTGATGAAAAAGAGGTGTAATCGATTGATGATTATACCTCTTTTTCACTAATAATTATTCAAGAAGGCATTTTTTGTTCTAACTCCTGGATTTTTTGTAAGGCCTTCTGATGCAGAAGCCTTTCTTCTTCTAATTGAGCTTTATATTGATTGATCTCCTCCTGCATTTCATCGATCATATATTGCACCGTATTCCTATCCAGTTCCAGAAGTTCTTTTGAAAATAAACCCATAACATCCTCCACATTCCGGCAGATTTCATATACCTGCCTATACATTTCTTTAAAATCCGGGTATGCTTCCATCAATGTAACGACCATTCCAGGGTCATCCATGGACAAAAAAGCAAGCCACGCATCTAATTTACTGTTAATAGTTTTATTTTGTACGTTTTCACGAAATATGTCAAGAGGTATAAACAGATATTTTTGTAACAGCTCCATTTCCAGACCGGAATCAGATCTCTGTTCAAAATAATGAAGATAGGTATGGGAAAATTGATGAAATTCTCCGGGACTTTCATCGAATAAGACAATGGTATAGACATTTTTGATATCTTTGTAACTAAAATGTTTCTGTTTCTTACTGCGTATTCGCTTGTACTGCCTCAGGAGCAGGTCTGAAGAATAGCAGGCGCTTCTTTGTCCTGGAAACCGGTACCCGATTTTTTGGATTTCCACATTGGCAATGCTGCCGTCTTCTAATTGAACCACAATATCCATGACCAGCAGAGAATTTTCATTAGCTAAGCGGGTGGAATCATTGGGAAGAACGGAAATGATGTGGATTTTTTGATTTAAAAGAAGTGAAAGAAATTCGTTGAGACGTTCTGGTGTGTTTTCGGGGTTCATGATCTCTTTGAAAAAACCGTCATAAAGCAGCTTCACGCCCCTGACACCGGAACAGAAATCCAGGAATTCATTCTGCTGTTCCCTTGTCCAATGGGAAAAGGTATCCGAAAGGTCATATCTGGAATAAATCTCACTAAGCACCTCCTCTCTCGTCCTGATCATGGGAAAGCAGCTCTGCAGCCTGTTTTTCATGCACATAGGCATAGTCCTCCTTATGTAGTTTGATGTGTTTTCAAGTCGGGATAACTGCTTCGAGCGAAGCACCGAAATGAGAAAGCCCAAAGGCTATAAGAACCGGCGGATAGAAACCGCCTGTATCAGATGAGAAAAGAATAGCATGGGGTGTGGAAAAAATCAAGAAAAAATGGAAAAATAAAAGCAAGGATAATGTTAAATTGACACTATTATAATGGCAATGATAAGATTGAAATAAAAGAAATAGCATCTATTCCCATGCAATATTAGTACAAGAGCAGAAGAGGAGTCAGAATAAAATCAAAAGATGGAATTGCAAGAAAAAATTTTGATGTGGATTTTTATAGGAACTTATATTGCAGCCTGGTTACCTGCAGTAAAATTGAAACCCAAATATGAAAGACTGATCAGAAGATCACGGTGGAAATACATCTTGAATTTTCATAAATTGGAGGTAGGTTTTCTATTTTTACTGCAGATTTTACTTTGGGTTTTACTGTTATTGCTTTTGATGCTCATATATTATCTTTATATGGAGCCTTATCTATAAATCGGTAAAATATATTTCAGTAGATCGGAAAAATGAGAGGAATTATACATGAATATTTTAGTCACCGGTGGAACAGTATTTGTCAGCAGATATGTGGCAGAATATTTTGCAAAAAAAGGAAATCAGGTCTTTGTATTAAATCGTAACACCAGATCGCAGCCGAAAGGAGTAACCTTGATCGAAGGCGACAGAAACTGTCTTGCTGACAAGTTAAAAGGTTATCATTTTGATGCGGTGCTGGACGTAACTGCATATACAGGAAAAGACATAGAAAATCTAATAAATGCTCTGGATGAAATCAATGATTACATATTTATCAGTTCCAGCGCAGTTTACCCTGAAACGATGCCACAGCCATTTAAAGAAGAGACTCCGTGCGGAGCTAATTTTGTATGGGGCAGTTACGGACTTGACAAAATAGAAGCGGAGAAATATTTGGAAAAGCATGTACCTCATGCTTACATTTTAAGACCGCCTTATTTATATGGTCCTATGCAGAATATTTACAGAGAGCCTTTTGTGTTTGAATGTGCACAAAAAGACAGAACATTTTATATTCCAAAGGATGGAAGCATGAATTTGCAGTTTTTTCATGTTGAAGATCTGTGCCGCTTCATAGAAATTATATTAGAAAAGAAGCCACAGAACCATATATTCAATGTGGGGAACGATGAAGTCGTAAGTATCAACGAATGGGTGCGGTTATGCTATGAAACAGCAGGAAAAGAATTAAAGATAAAAAATGTAGATGGCAGTTATCCGCAGAGAAGTTATTTCAGCTTTCACGATTATGAATACCGCCTGGATGTGTCCAGACAAAAAGAACTGATGCCGGATACCAAGCCCTTGGCAGATGGATTAAAGGAATCTTATGAATGGTACTGCGGGCATTTAGATTTTGTAAATAAAAAACCCTACCTTGACTATATTGACAATGAAATAAAATAGTCAGTCAGGCAAAATAAGTCAGCATAAAATAATGTGTTTATATAAAGAAGGAATTTATGAAATATTTTGGAAATGGTTTAAGTGAAATACATAAAGATCTTAACAGTATTATTCGGAAAAGAGATCAGCTTGAGCGTGCAAAAAGCCTGTTTTTGGAATTGCACGCAAAGTTAAATTTATCTGAAGTATCGGGCACTGACAAAAATGAAGTAGACGCTCTCCTTGGTGATTTACAAAGAAATGAATATGCCATCATGCCCACAAAGAAGGATGAAACCATAGCATGGGTTTTATGGCATATTGCAAGGATAGAAGATCTGACCATGAACATGTTAGTGGCAGGAAAAGAGCAGATTTTCAACGATGAATGGAAGAAAAGACTGAATGTAATGATCACAGATACGGGAAATGCATTGACTGATGATGAGATCATGGAACTAAGTCAGAATGTCCATATTGCTGAATTACTGAAATACCGCAATGAGGTGGCAAAAAGCACAAGGGAAATCGTGCAAGGCTTAACTTCAGAAGATATAAGAAGGAAAGTTGCGCCTGCTGATATAAATAGGATTTTGGAAACCGGTGGCGTAACAGAACAGGAAGATTCCATATGGCTTCTCGATTTCTGGGGAAAAAAGGATGTGGCAGGAATCTTGCTGATGCCGCCCACCCGCCATGTAATACTCCATTTAAATGACTGCTGCAAATGGAAAGAACACATGCGGAGGAATAGAAAATAAGTGACTGTAGGTGCTCATAACCTTTTAGAAGGTTAAGAGAACAAAGTGTGTTTAATGAAAGCTTACAGAAAATATTTACACACAATTACATGGATTGATATATTTTTTCGGGAGCATCCACTGCTATATGGATGTTCTTTTTTTTAAAAAATTTAATTTTGGATGGGATTTTTCAGCAGATTTTAATGTCTAATATATGTAAGATGAAACAAAGGACGCTTTGGTTTTGTTTTATATACTTGTGCGCACAGGAGAAACAATCAGATGCAGGATAAAGAAATTATAAACTTAGTCAAAAAAGCAAAAAGGCATGATTCGGATGCATTTACAGAATTGATGCAGCTCTATATGAAGGATATGTATCGTACTGCAATTGCAATTCTCATGAATGATGATGATGCAGCAGATGCAATTCAGGATACCATTCTTATTTGCTGGGAAAAACTTTGGACACTTCGGGAAATAAAACTATTTAAGACATGGATGACAAGGATATTGATCAATAAGTGCTATGACATCCGTAAGCGGTATGAAAACATAGTGGAAATAGAAGTATACGAAGAGCCGGCAGTAAATGATGAATATAATCTTGAATTGAAGGAGGCATTGTCAGCATTGGATGAAAAATATCGGATACCTATGACGTTGTTTTATGGACAAGGCTAT
Source organism: Lachnospiraceae bacterium (assembly GCA_017936785.1). Taxonomy (GTDB): domain Bacteria; phylum Bacillota; class Clostridia; order Lachnospirales; family Lachnospiraceae; genus UBA2882. Next base: position 130,588 of record JAGBEV010000013.1, read on the forward strand.
AAATGTGATGAAATTGCAGAAATATTGCATATTCCTAAAAGCACAGTTCAAACGAGACTTGCCAGAGGGCGGGAACGTTTAGCAAGGTATTACGAGGAAGGAAAGGAGTAAATGATATGACCGAATTCAAAAATATATTTTCAGAGAGTGTAGAAATACCGGAAATTGTGGTAAAGAAAGCCGATGATGCCTTTGCCAAAATTAAAATGGAGGGCACGGATGTTATGAAAGACACAACAGGATCTGAAAATATGAAAAATAATAAAAAAAGAAGATTGTTTAAAAATCAGGCAGCAGCTATTGCAGGTATCTGTCTGTTTGCAGCAGGAAGTATCACGGCTGTTGCCGCAGTCCGTCATGTCTGGAGCAGAGGAATGCAGGGAAATTTGCAGGCTACGGATGAACAACAGCAGGTGCTGACAGAACAGGGGGTAGCAACTGTTTATTCGGAAGAAGATTATGGGAATCTGGCTGTAACCGATGGAAATGTTACTGTAACACCGGATACTGTTATTGTAGCGGATCAAATTGCATATCTTTCATTTGCTGTAAAAGGCTATGAACTGGAAGAAGGAGCTGAACCCTGTTTTGAATATGTGGACGTTTATTTGGGTGATGATCCTGATTCGGAAGACGGCTGGCTGAATATGAGCGCTTCCTTTTATGATGGAGTTGTATCGGATGAAAACGGTTTGGCTGTGTATGACGATGGAACTATGCTCCAATCAGATGAGAATGGCAGAATTATATCTCATTATACAGATGAAGAGGGAACACTCCAATTTGTTATTACAGCAATGGTTTCCGATTATGACCAAAGCCTGCTTGGCAAAACGATTCATGTGAATTTTGAAAATTTAGGAACAGTATACAAAGCGGAATATACAGGTGTGATGGAAGGAACATGGGATTTGGCACTGGATTTATCGGACGTAAGTGCTACAACCAATATTTCCGTGTCTCAAAAAATAGAAGATACGCCTATGACATTGGATTCCATAGATATTTCTCCGGTTTCAATTAAAATAAATTATTCTGTGGAGGGAGAAGTAAAGTCAGAGAATGACAATAATGGTGTTCCGGTTTTTTGCGGCGTTGTATTAAAAGACGGTACCAGACTTCCTTTTATGAGCAACGGTGGTATGTCAGCCACAGATGAGACCGGAAGCAAAGCATATGTTATAAGCGCATTTGATCGCGTCATTGATGTTGAACAGGTAGCCTCTATTTTGGTAGGCACATTATCGGAAGCAGATATAGATATGATAGAGATACCAATCACCAGGTAAGGGTTATGGATGAGAGAAAACGCACCACAACCAGAAAAAATATTGTACGATTAAAGAGAAAAATTCTGATTCTGCGAATTGAAGAGCTGATACTGGTTTTAATAATTGCGTTAATGACAATCATTGGCTGTGTCCGGTCAAATACAACCGGCACAGCCAATGATTTGGAAGAAAATTTTCAGGCACCTGTGGAGACGATTGAAACAATTGACCGTCCGGAAAACAACTCAGATCAGAACGATTATGAAATGGCATATACATGGGTTATGGCTCATGCAGAAGAATTACCGGCAAATTTGGTCACTATGGCTGAAGATAATATGGAACTGTCAAGATTTCTGTATTTATGGAAAACCGGAAATTACACAATGCCGGAGGAGATTTTACTTACTGAACAGGAAAAGGAAGCAAATATTCCTCTGTTCCTGCAATGGGATGACAGATGGGGATTTTATCCATATTGCGACGGAGTAATGGGGACATCAGGCTGCGGACCTTCCTGTATGGCTACGGTAGCAAATGGATTGCTTAAAGATGACACAATTAATCCGAAGATCGTAGCAGAATTTGCATCAGATCACGGATTTGTGATGAGTGGAACGGGAACCAAGTGGGCGCTTTTTGAAGCATTCAGTGAAGATAAAGGACTTACCTGCAAGAATTTAGGAACAGATATTGAAGCTGTCCTGTCAGAATTAAGAAAGGGGCATCCGGTCATATGCAGTATGACAAAAGGAACATTTACATATGGCGGGCACTTTATCGTACTTGTGGCAATTGATGATAAGGGAATTATGATCAATGATCCCATGAGTATAGAAAAAAGCAATAGCAGATGGGAAATCAGCACTTTTGAAAGTGAAATAAAAAATGCCTGGTCTTTTTATTAAAATAATATATTTGTTCGTCATGACAGAATGACCGCCTTATGATATAGTTTTTATATTGAAGCGGTCTTCTTTTTGTTTACTTAAGGGGGCCCCATAATATGAGCAAAAAGGAATGATCTGAGTATTATTCATTTACAATTTCATGGAATGAGGGATCGAATATGGCAGACTTAACCGAAACCAGCCGCTATATCAGCTTGATTTTACGTCACAAACCGGAAACAATAGGAATTACTTTGGATGAACATGGCTGGGCAGACGTGCATCAATTAATAGAAGGAATCAGTAGATCGCAAAAATTTAATATGGAAATGTTGGAAGAAATCGTTAGAACAGATAATAAGCAAAGATATTCTTTTAATGAAGATAAGACATTGATCAGGGCGAATCAGGGACACTCCGTACCTGTTGATGTAGAACTGGAAAAAGTGGAGCCTCCGGAATATCTATGGCACGGAACCGGAAAGAAATATGAAGAGTCGATTGATAAAACCGGTCTGATTCCCAAAAGCAGACTTTATGTGCACTTATCGGGAGTTATTGAAACTGCCGTTACTGTGGGCAGCAGGCATGGACAGCCGGTTGTGTACAAAGTATTAAGCGGTCAGATGGCAAAAGATGGATATGAATTCTATCGCTCTGTAAACGGTGTCTGGCTTACCAAGACTGTTCCGGTGGAGTATCTTGATAAAAATCACTAGCAGGAGCAGAACCAGATGATCATCAGAAACTATCAATCAGCGGATTGTAAAGAAATAGCGGAATTATTTTATGAAACCGTTCATTTTATCAATGCAAAAGATTATTCAAAAGAGCAATTAAATGCCTGGGCATCAGGCAATATAAATCCGGCAGAATGGGACAAGTCTTTTTTGGAGCATATTGCACTTGTGGCTGTTGAGAATGAAATGATCATTGGGTTTGGTGACATAGATAAAATAATAACCCATGCCTCCATTACTGCAAGATCCTTTTTTGAACACAGGGGATATCAAATTGTAAAAGAACAACAGGTTAAGAGAAATAATATAATATTAGTAAACTATATTATGGAGAAATACCATGATTGTTTATAAAACCGAAAAAGTATTTACAGAGAAACAGTTAAAGGAATTGTTTCTTTCTGTAAGGTGGTTATCTGCTGATTATTCTCAAAGACTGGTAAAAGCAATGGAAAATTCAGATACGGTAGTTTCCGCCTGGAATGAAGATCAACTGGTGGGGTTGGCAAATGCTGTGGATGATGGAGAATTAACTGCCTATATATGCTACTTGCTGGTAAATCCCCAATATCAAAGAACAGGAATCGGCACAGAGATCATCAACCGATTGAAAGAAATATACAAAGGATATCTATATTTGATCTTAACAGCGGAGAAAAAGGACCTGACTTATTTTTATGAAAAAATGGGGTTTCATGTAATGAATGAGGCTGTTCCTATGGTGATACAGACATTATGAAATTTTGAATAGAGGAGAACTTAATGCACTTTGGATTTTCTTACATAGGATTGATATTTTTGATCATGCTAAAATTCTTTTGCTTTTTGAGCGGATAAGAGAAATCCCGGTTACATGTGTTGCAGTTGTTTCTTGGAGTTCCTGTGGCGGGAGCCACATTACCTGTATTGGCATTTTTGCTTCTGGGCATTTATGGAAAAAACATTTTTATGACAATTGCCGTTATTATACTTGGCATAGGTCATATAGGAATTCATTTAAATCATAGAAAAGAAGTTTTTAAGGGTCTTCATTATGACATTTAACAAAAAGGATAAACAAGGAAGAGAAAATGAAAATAATAAGAGCAACTGAAACCTGGCAGCAGGCAGGTGCATATTATGTCCGTATTCAGGCAATGGCAAAGGAACATCATATTACATTGAGAGAAGAATTTGATGAGCATGATGGTCCTGACACACAATACATTGTTTTGCTGGATGAAGAGTTTCCTGTGGCAACATGCCGTATATATGAAATAGATAAAGGCAGTGTGATGATCGGCAGGGTTGTGGTTTTGCCGGAATACAGAAAACAGGGTCTTGGAAGCCTTGTTATAAAGGAAGCTGAATTGTGGATCAAGGAACAGGGATATAAAAAAATTGTGCTTGAAAGCCGGGATGTTGCAGTTAAATTTTATGAGAAATTAGGATATACTGCAGATTATGATAAAATAATCAATGGAGAAACTTTTACTTGTATTCATATGGAAAAAACATTTCATGATTCAATGGTATAGATTTTCTTTACCATTGAATTTTTATGTATTTTCGGTGGTATAATGGTTTAAGTGTTTAGACCAAGGAGGCAAACTTTGATGGAACACGTAAATATTACAATGGAGGAGATAAAAGAATTATCCAGGCAGTTTGCACTTTGCCAAAAAGTTTTAACTGCAATTGGCGATGAGACAAGAATGCATCTTCTATTTGTGATGATGAATTCCGGGAAATGCGATGGAATCCGTGTAGGTGAAATAGCAGAACAAACAAATTTGTCCAGACCCGCAGTTTCCCATCATTTGCAGATTTTGAAAGATGCAGGGATCATAAAAATGAGAAGGGAAGCAACAAAGAATTATTATTACATTGATGCGGATACTGATAAAATGGATGAACTGATTCAATTGTTTCAGCATGTCAAGGAAATTATGCAGCTTCTGCCGGATAGAAGCGGCGATGAATAAAATACATTGTCATAGATGAAATAAATACAGGAGGATTTTATATATGGAACTTTTAGAAGCAATGGAAAAAAGACACTCGGTCCGTTCCTATGATGACAAAAAGATTGAAGGGGAAATAAAAGAAGATCTATTACATTATATAGATCAATGTAATGAGGAAAGCAGACTGCATATGCAGCTTGTTCTGGATGAGCCCAAAGCCTTTGATGGATTTATGGCGCATTATGGGAAGTTTTCCGGTGTAAAGAATTATATTGCCTTGATCGGGAAGAAAACATCAGACCTTGAAGAGAAATGCGGCTATTATGGTGAAAAAGTAGTTTTACATGCACAACAGCTTGGGCTGAATACTTGCTGGGTTGGATTGACATACAGCAAAATAAAAGGTACTTTTCAGGTTGATACCGGAGAAAAACTGGTACTTGTCATAGCAATCGGTTATGGAAAGACCCAGGGGATCGAACATAAGTCAAAAACATTGGAAAGTATATGTAAAGCTGAAGGGAACAGACCGGACTGGTTCAATAAGGGCATAAAAGCAGCATTATTAGCGCCTACGGCGCTGAACCAGCAGAAATTTACCTTTTTCCTGAATGAAAATGTTGTATCGGCAAAAGCCGGGATGGGATTTTATACAAAAGTAGATTTAGGTATTGTAAAATATCATTTTGAAATTGGTGCAGGAAAAGAAAATTTTAAATGGACATAGATAATGGACATAGCCTGAAATGAAAACGTAACTGCCAGAGTCTATTGACACTAAAAACTTTAAACCTTAAATTGGGGTCAAATTTGAGCTTAAATGGTGTATAATGAAATAGAAAGTTATTGTTTTGTATGATTTTTGAACATGACTAATAAGC